>NZ_BAAJXA010000009.1:0-284264 GCF_057537855.1 Streptomyces diversicolor | reverse complement strand
CGCGACGTGGCCGCCGACCCCGCGCGGGCGCCCGCCGCTCCCGTGCGACGTGCTCGCCGTTTCCCGGGCCGCGGCTGCCGTGTGGGGGCGGGGCGCGCTAGGGTCTGGCTGTCAGGGACGTTACTCGCGGGTAAGGGGAATCGGTCATGCAGCTCGGGATCAACCTCGGGTACTGGGGCGCCGGAATGGACGCGGACAATCTGGCCGTGGCCAAGGAGGCCGAGCGGCTGGGGTACGCCGTGTGCTGGGCGGCCGAGGCGTACGGATCGGACGCGGCCACCGTACTGACCTGGGTCGCCGCGCACACGGAACGGATCGACGTCGGCTCGGCCATCTTCCAGATCCCGGCCCGGCAGCCCGCGATGACCGCGATGACCGCCGCGACCCTCGACTCGCTGTCCGGCGGCCGCTTCCGGCTCGGCCTCGGCGTCTCGGGCCCACAGGTCTCCGAGGGCTGGTACGGGGTCACGTTCGACAAGCCCCTCTCCCGCACCCGCGAGTACGTCGAGATCGTCCGCCGGGCCATGACCCGCGAACGCCTTTCGTACGAGGGCGAGCACTGGACGCTGCCGCTGCCCGGCGGCCCCGGCAAGCCGATCAAGCTGACCGTGCACCCGCAGCGCGAGCACATTCCGCTCTACATCGCCGCCATCGGGCCCAGGAACCTGGAACAGACCGGGGAGATCGCCGACGGGGCGCTGCTCATCTTCCCCTCGGCCGACCACCTGGAGGAGACGGCCGTCAAGTACCTGCGCGCCGGGCGCGAGAAGGCGGGCAAGGGCCTCGACGGGTTCGACGTCTGCCCGACCCTGCCGCTCGCCGTCGGCGACGACAAGGACGTGTCCCGGCTCGCCGACACCTTCCGCCCCTACACCGCCCTGTACGTCGGCGGCATGGGCAGCCGCAAGCAGAACTTCTACAACCAGCTCGCCCAGCGCATGGGATACGAGAAGGAAGCCGCCGAGATCCAGGACAAGTACCTCTCGGGCGACAAGCAGGGCGCCGCGGCCGCCGTACCACAGGACCTGATCGACCGGACCACTCTGCTCGGCTCCGTCGACCGCATCGCCGACCGCATGAAGTCCTATGCCGCGGCCGGGGTGACCACCCTCACCCTCGCCCCCGCGGGCTTCACGCTCGACGAGCGGATCGCCTCCCTGCGGGCCGGCACCGAGGCCCTGGACCGCGCGGGCCTCGCCTGAGGCAAGGCCCGCGGCGTCCACGGAGGGTGTTCTCACGGCCGTGGTGGGGGCTCGGGGGTCTTCCCCGCCACGGCCGTCACGGGGACCAACGCGCCCGCGCCCGCGCGGTTACGCCCCCGCCACGCCCCGACTGCTCATCCGTTCGGCGGAGTTGTCCGACATACCTGTTGCGGCGCCTTCTGTGCGGCATTTGACTCGTTCTTTGCGGAATCCCATGGAAACCGGCGGAGCCCCGCGGAACGCACGCATCCCGCAGGAAGGTGCCCACGATGCTTTCGGCCAAGAGTCTGTTCCAGGAGATCCTCGACAACGACGAGTCCTTCCGGCTCTTCTGCTCCATCGCGGCCAGCGGGGAATCGCAGGGCGGCTGGGAGAACGCGCGGATCGCCGCACGCGTGCCACCGGGCGAACGCGCGCTCGCCCCCAAGATCACCCGCCACGGCGCCGACGAGGACAAGCACGGACGCATCTTCAACGCACTGATGAACAAGCGCGGTCTGCGGCCCGCCCCGGTCCCGCCGGAGACGGACTACACCATGCTCCTGGAACGCCACGGCATCGGACTCGCCCACGACAAGCTCAACGCCGAGGAGCCGCTGACGGTCCAGGACCTCATCGTCTACCTCGCCCACAGCCGGGTCACCGAGCAGCGGGCCTGCGAGCAGATGACGATGCTGCGCAAGCACTTCGGCGACCACCCCGATCTCGGCCGCGCCGTGAAGATGATCTCCAACGACGAGGACAACCACCTCGCCTACTGCCACGAGGAACTGCTGCGCCTCGCGCAGGCCGGACACGGCCCCGCCATCCGGCGCGCCCTGCGCGAGTGCGCCCTGGCCGAGATCCGGATCTACCGGGACGTCAGTCTCGCCGTCATGGCCCACATGGGCCGCATCCTCGGCTGGCCGAAGGCCAAGTCCGCGCTGCTCGCGGCCGGCATCCACGCCGTGTACGGGTACGAGCGGGCGGCGGGCTGGCGGCGCATGGTGTCCCTGCGGATGCCCGAGCGCCGCAACGCCCTGGGCGGCCCGGCCCCGACCGCCCCCGAGTTCGCCTGACACCGAACGCCCTGCGGCACCTCCACGCGCGCGAGGCGGTCATCGAGGTCGCCGGGCCGGGTCGCTGACGGGGATTCAGTGTGTCGGCCGGACCGCTGCAGGCCGGCGAACGCGGTCCGTACTCCTCCGTGACCGGGGCGAGGAACGCGGGAGGAGCGGACCGTCACGCCCGCACCCGACGGCACCGGCGCCCCCGGGCACCTCGGACGGGCGCTTACCCTGGGCCGCATGCCCACGCTGATCCTCGTAAGGCACGGACGTTCCACCGCCAACACCGCGGGCGAGCTGGCCGGCTGGACGCCCGGCGTCGCCCTGGACGAGCGCGGCGCCGCGCAGGCCGCCGCACTGCCCGGACGGCTCGCCGCGCTGCCCCTCGCCGAAGCGGTCACCAGCCCCCTGCAACGCTGCCAGGAGACGATCCGGCCACTCCTGGACTCCCGGCCGGCGCTGACCGCCCACACCGACGACCGGATCGGGGAGTGCCACTACGGAGACTGGACCGGACGCAAACTCGCCGAGCTGAACGACGAGCCGCTGATGCAGGTCGTACAGGCGCACCCGTCGGCCGCCGCGTTCCCCGGAGGCGAGTCCATGCGGGCCATGCAGGCCCGCGCCGCGGAGGCCGTGCGCGAATGGAACGCGCGCGTGGAACGCGACCACGGCCCGGACGCCGTGTACCTGATGTGCTCGCACGGCGACGTCATCAAGTCCCTCGTCGCCGACGCCCTCGGCCTGCACCTCGACCTGTTCCAGCGGATCTCCGTCGAACCCTGCTCCGTCACCGCGATCCGGTACACGCGGCTGCGGCCGTTCCTCGTTCGCCTCGGTGACACCGGGGATTTCGCCTCCCTTGTGCCCCGCGAGGAACCGCCCGGTGAAGACGCTCCGGTCGGAGGCGGTGCGGGCGCACCGTGATCGTCGGCCGCAGTAGGGTGAAGCGGTTGACATCATCGCGTTCACGCATGGACCTTCACGCATTCTCGATTCCAATGGAGACAGGACGTGTCCCGTCAGGTGTTCCTCTACGACCCCCCGGACCGCTTCGTGGCCGGCACGGTCGGGCTGCCCGGACGCCGTACGTTCTTCCTCCAGGCCTCCGCCGGCCCCCGGGTGACCAGCGTGGCCCTGGAGAAGACCCAGGTGGCCGCACTCGCGGAGCGCATGGACGAACTGCTCGACGAGGTGGTACGCCGTAGCGGCGGCAGCGCGCCGGTGCCCGCGGTCGCCCCGAACGAGATCACGGACTCCGCCCCGCTCGACACCCCCATCGACGAGGAGTTCCGCGTCGGCACCATGGCCCTGGCCTGGGACGGCGACGAACAGCGCATGATCGTCGAGGCGCAGGCGCTGGTGGAATTGGAAGCCGACTCCGACGAGGACCTCGCCGAGGCCGAGGAACGGCTGCTCCAGGACGAGGAGAACGGGCCCCCGATGCTGCGGGTCCGGCTCACCGGCGCCCAGGCCAGGGCCTTCGCCAAGCGCGCCCTCGACGTCGTCAACGCCGGAAGGCCGCCGTGCCCGCTGTGCAGCCTGCCGCTCGATCCGGAAGGACACGTATGTCCGCGCCAGAACGGATACCGCCGCGGAGCGTGACGCCCGCCACCGCCCCCGCCGAGCTGCTGGCCAGGGGCGAGCTGAAGGTACGCGGCCGCATCCGCGACGCGTCCAACGCCGCACTGTTCTGCACGGTCGTCCACGACGGGCAGGAGGCGTCCTGCGTCTACAAGCCGGTCGCCGGGGAGCGCCCCCTGTGGGACTTCCCCGACGGCACCCTCGCCGAGCGTGAGGTGGCCGCGTACGAGGTCTCCGAGGCCACCGGCTGGGGCCTGGTGCCGCCCACGGTGCTGCGGGAGGGGCCCTACGGCGAGGGCATGTGCCAGCTGTGGGTCGAGGCGGCCCCCGACGCCGAACTGCTCGCCCTGGTCGACGGCGAGGAACCCGAACCGGGCTGGAAGGCGATCGGCCTCGCCGAGGTCGGCGAGGGGCGCACGGCGCTGCTGGTGCACGCCGACGACGAGCGGCTGCGCCGGCTCGCCGTCCTCGACGCGGTGATCAACAACGCCGACCGCAAAGGCGGCCATCTGCTGCCGACCGCCGACGGACGGCTGTACGGCATCGACCACGGGGTCACCTTCAACGCCGAGAACAAGCTGCGCACGCTGCTGTGGGGCTGGGCGGGCGAACCGCTCACCCCGGAGGCGGTCGACGTCCTCAAGGGCCTGCGCGACGCCCTGGGCGACGGCGGCGCACTGGCCGGCCGGCTGGCCGGGCTGATCACGGCGGCGGAGCTGGCGGCCACTCGCGCGCGTGTCGAGGCGCTGCTGACGTCCGGGACCCATCCGGAGCCGAGCGGGGAATGGCCCGCCATTCCCTGGCCGCCCGTCTGAGCGGACCGAGCGGAGTCCGCCGTGCTGCGCCGGGGCCCCGAAGGGGCGGCGCGGGCAACCGCGCGGGCGGCTGCGCGCCACCGCGGTCGGCCGACGGCGCGGTACGGCCCCTCCCGCGGAGCGTCCGGCGGGCGGCGCAGCACATCGGCGGCCCGCCCGCAAGATCGCCTTTCCGGCCATCCGGCCTGGTCCGGTTCGTGGGCCGAACTCGCCGCCGGTTAGTCTCATGTACATGCATGCCTGGCCCGCTTCCGACGTCCCCGCCCTGCCCGGTCAGGGCCGCGACCTGAGGATCCACGACACCGCGACCGGCGGCCTGGTCACTCTCGTCCCCGGTCCCGTCGCCCGTATCTACGTCTGCGGCATCACGCCGTACGACGCGACCCACATGGGTCACGCGGCGACCTACAACGCGTTCGACCTCGTCCAGCGCGTGTGGCTCGACACGAAGCGCCAGGTGCACTACGTCCAGAACGTCACCGACGTCGACGACCCGCTGCTGGAACGCGCCCAGCGCGACGGCGTCGACTGGGTCGCCCTCGCCGAGCAGGAGACCGCCCTGTTCCGCGAGGACATGACCGCGCTGCGGATGCTGCCCCCGGAGCACTACATCGGCGCCGTCGAGGCCATACCGGGCATCGTGCCGCTCATCGAGCGGCTGCGGGACCTGGGCGCGGCCTACGAACTCGAAGGCGACATCTACTTCTCCGTGGAGTCCGACCCGCACTTCGGCAGCGTCTCGCGCCTCGACGCCGCCGCCATGCGGCTGCTGTCCGCCGAGCGCGGCGGCGACCCGGACCGCCCGGGCAAGAAGAACCCCGTCGACCCGATGCTGTGGATGGCCGCACGCGCCGGCGAACCCCGCTGGGACGGCGGCTCACTGGGCCCCGGCCGCCCCGGCTGGCACATCGAGTGCGTCGCCATCGCCCTGGACCACCTGGGCATGGGCTTCGACGTCCAGGGCGGCGGCTCGGACCTCGCCTTCCCGCACCACGAGATGGGCGCCTCGCACGCCCAGGTGCTGACCGGCGAGTTCCCCATGGCCAAGGCGTACGTCCACGCCGGCATGGTCGCCCTGGACGGCGAGAAGATGTCGAAGTCCAAGGGCAACCTCGTCTTCGTCTCCCGGCTGCGCCGCGACGGCGTCGACCCCGCCGCCATCCGGCTCGCCCTCCTCGCCCACCACTACCGGTCCGACTGGGAGTGGACCGACGGGGTGCTGGCGGACGCGGTGGCCCGGCTCGGCCGCTGGCGCGCCGCGGTCTCCCGGCCCGACGGGCCGCCCGCCGAGGCGCTGGTCGAGGAGATCCGCGAGGCGCTGGCGCACGACCTCGACGCCCCGGCCGCGCTGGCCGCCGTCGACCGGTGGGCCGCCGAGCAGCAGGAACACGGCGGCACGGACCCGGGCGCCCCGGGCATCGTCTCACGCACGGTGGACGCCCTACTGGGCGTCGCCCTGTGACCCCGCCCCCGACAAGCCCTTCGCCCGCGGCCCGTCAGCCCGTCGGCCGCGGGCGGGGGGAGCCCGGGGGCGTGCTCGGGGCGGGGGCGATGGCATGACGGTCGTGGGCTCGTACGGGGAGCCGTGCGGTTGCTGTGATGGGGTGGGGCGTGTCAGCTGACCCCTGGATCGGGCAACTGCCGGTCCCCTCGCGGAAGGTCACCCCGTGGCACCCGGACACGGCTCCTCCGCACCAGCCCTGACCCGGCGTCGGCCTCGAACTCGGCGTACTTCGTGACCGCCGTCGACGCGTGACACGACGGGGGCGGTACGCCGTGCGCACCGCCCCGCTCAGTCCTCCGAGGTGTCCTCGTCGTCGCTGTCCGGCGTACCGGAACCGCCGGGCTTCGGCGGCTTCGGCGGCCGGGTCCTGCCGGGCGGATTGTCCCGCCGGTACGACGACGGGGAGGGGCCGTCCCCGCCGTCCGCCGTGGCGTGCCCGCCCGGCGGGCTGACGTCACGGCGCCGCAGATACCGCTCGAACTCCCGGGCGATCGCCTCGCCCGACGCCTCCGGCAGCTCGGCGGTGTCCCGCGCCTCCTCCAGCGTCTGCACGTACTCGGCGACCTCACTGTCCTCGGCCGCCAGCTGGTCCACGCCCACCTGCCAGGCGCGCGCGTCCTCCGCCAGCTCGCCCAGCGGAATGCGCAGGTCGAGCAGGTCCTCCAGGCGGTTGAGCAGGGCCAGCGTCGCCTTCGGGTTGGGCGGCTGCGACACATAGTGCGGCACCGCGGCCCACAGGCTGACGGCCGGCACGCCCGCGTGCGTGCACGCCTCCTGCAGCACACCGACGATGCCCGTGGGGCCCTCGTACTTGGTCTCCTCCAGGTCCATGCGGTCGGCCAGGTCCGGGTCGGACGTGACCCCGCTGACCGGGACCGGACGCGTGTGCGGGGTGTCGCCGAGCAGCGCCCCCAGGATGACCACCAGCTCCACGCCCAGCTCGTGCGCGAAGCCCAGCAGCTCGTTGCAGAACGAGCGCCACCGCATGGACGGTTCGATGCCGCGGATCAGCACCAGGTCCCGCGGCTTGTCGCCGCCGACCCGGACCACCGACAGTCTGGTCGTCGGCCAGGTGATCTTGCGTACGCCGCCGTCCATGAACACCGTGGGGCGGTTCACCTGGAAGTCGTAGTAGTCCTCGGCGTCCAGCGCCGCGAACACCTCGCCCTTCCACTCCCGCTCAAGATGAGCGACCGCGGTGGAGGCGGCGTCGCCGGCATCGTTCCAGCCCTCGAACGCGGCCACCATGACTGGGTCGATCAGCTCGGGAACTCCCTCCAGCTCGATCACCCAGCGCCTCCTTCCGACGTGCCCTCGCGTACGTCCCAACCTTACGGCGTCCAGCGGGACCCCCCGCAGCCCCCTTGCACACCCGAGTGAACGCATCACTGCCCCGTTCACCACCAAGGAACACCCACGCCCACCGCCGACACCAAACGCCCCCACCAGCCCACCCCGACTCATCACTCCGCCCCACTGGAGAAGCCCAAGGGGCGCGGGGAACTGCGCGACCGGCCCCCACAAACCCGCACCAACACCCCACCCCCAACCCCCACGGCGCCCCCGGCCGAACTCACAGAGTGGACCGTAGCCAGTGCTCCACGCTAGCGATATGCACCGTCGCCCACGACCGTGCCGCCTCCGCGTCCCGGTCCCGCAGCGCGGCCAGGATCGCCCGGTGCTCACGCAGCGTGCGGGCCACCGCGTCCTCCTGGGTGAGCCCGCGCCAGATCCGGGCCCGGGTCGTCGGCCCGGACAGCCCGTCGAGCAGGGAGCACAGCACCGAGTTCCCGGAGCCCCGCACGATGCCGCGGTGGAACTCCAGGTCGCAGGCGACCAGTTCCTCCACCGAGGGCGCCGCGCCCAGCGCGTCCAACTGGTCCGTCAGCGCGTCCAGTTGCCGCTCGCTGATCCGCGGGGCCGCCATCGCCGTCGCGGCCGGCTCCAGGATCCGGCGCACCGCAAGGAACTCCAGGACCGTGTCGTCGCGGTGGAAGTCCACGACGAAACTCATCGCCTCCAGCAGCACCTGCGGATCGAGGCTGGTGACATACGTACCGTCGCCCTGACGCACGTCCAGGATCCGGATCAGCGACAGCGCGCGCACCGCCTCCCGCAGCGAGTTGCGGGACAGCCCCAGTTCCGCCGCCAGCTCGCTCTCCTTGGGCAGCCGGTCGCCGGGGCGCAGCGCGCCGGAGACGATCATGTCCTTGATCTTCTCGATCGCCTCATCGGTGACTGCCATGACGGGCCTCCCTGCGCTCAGACATCCGATGTCTCAGGCCACATTATGGGGGCATCGCCTCCGGGCGACCCCACCGCAGCGGGACCGCCCTCGGCACGGCCGGAAGACCTGTCTACGCCCGCTTCTCGGCCAGTACCCCGGCGACCTCGTCGCGCACCGCGTCCGTGGCGAGCCCGCGGATCGTCAGCGTCGTCCGGCGCCGCAGCACGTCCTCCGGTGTCTCGGCCCACTCGTGGTCCCGTGCCCACACCACCTGCGCCCAGATCTCCGGCGCGTCCGGGTGGACCCGCTCGGCCAGCCGCGGGTCCTCGTTGGTCAGCCGGGCGATGTCGAAGGCCAGCGAACCGTAGTGGGTGGCCAGGTGCCGCGCCGTGTCGGCGGCCATCCGCGGGCCGGGAGCCGGACGGTCCACGAGGAGCCGGTGGGCCACCGCACGGGGATTGGCCACGCCGGGCAGCGGCAGCTTCCTCGGCAGCGCGGAGACCGGTTCGAAGTCGTCGCCCAGCGGATGGCCGGGCAGCGACTCCAGCTTCTTCATGACCGTACGGCCGATGTGCCGGAAGGTCGTCCACTTGCCGCCGGCGACGGACAGCATGCCGCCCCTGCCCTCGGTCACCACGGTCTCCCGCTTGGCCTTCGCGGTGTCGCCGGGGCCGCCCGGCAGCACCCGCAGACCGGCGAACGCGTAGGTGATCAGGTCGCGGTCGAGCTGCTGGTCGCGCACGGAGAACGCGGCCTCGTCGAGTATCTGGGCGATGTCCTTGTCGGTGACCGCGACATCCGCGGGGTCGCCCTCGTACGCCTCGTCGGTCGTGCCGAGCAGCAGCATGTCCTCCCAAGGGAGGGCGAAGGTGATGCGGTACTTGTCGATCGGGGTGGCGAGCGCCGCCTTCCAGGGGGCGGTGCGCCTGAGCACCAGGTGCGCGCCCTTCGACAGCCGGATCGACGGCGCCGCGTTCGGGTCCTCCAGCGCGCGCAGCCGGTCCACCCAGGGGCCGGTCGCATTCAGCACCAGCCGGGCGTTCACGCCGAACTCGTCGCCGGACAGCCGGTCCGTCAGCTCGGCGCCGGTGACCCGGCCCCGGGTGAAGCGCAGCCCGGTCACCTCGGCGTGGTTGAGGACGACGGCGCCCGCCTCGACGGCCGCGCGGACCGTCATCAGCGCCATGCGGGCGTCGTTCATCTGGTCGTCGCCGTACACGGCCACGGCCTTCAGGTTCTCGGTGCGCAGCTCGGGCACGTCCTGCGCGGCCTTCGCGGGGGAGAGCAGATGGCCCACGCCGTCCCCGAACGCGGACAGCGCCGAGTACGCGAAGACACCCGCCCCGAGCTTCGCCGCGCCGTGCGGCCCGCCCTTGTACACCGGGAGGTAGAAGGTGAGCGGGTTCGCCAGATGGGGGGCCACCTGGCGGGAGACCGCGCGCCGTTCGAAGTGGTTCTCCGCGACCAGCTTGACCGCGCCGGTCTGCAGATAGCGCAGGCCGCCGTGGAGCAGCTTGGAGGAGGCGGACGAGGTGGCACCGGCGAAGTCGCCGGCGTCGACCAGAGCCACCCTGAGACCGGACTGCGCGGCGTGCCAGGCGGTGGAGATGCCGAGGATGCCGCCGCCGATCACAAGAAGGTCGTACGACGCCCTGGCGAGCTGTTCCCGGGTCTCGGCGCGGCTCGGGTTGGCGCCGTAGGCCGGGCGCGTCCCCAGAGCGGGCACGGACTGCAGGGTGGGCTGACTGGTCATGTCGGGTGCTTACTCCTCGTGCTCGATCCAGCCCATGGTCCGCTCGACGGCCTTGAGCCAGTTCTTGTATTCACGGTCGCGGGTCTCCGCGTCCATGCGGGGCGTCCACTCGGCGGCCCGGCGCCAGTTGGCACGCAGGTCGTCGGTGTTGTTCCAGAAGCCGACGGCGAGACCGGCGGCGTAGGCGGCGCCCAGACAGGTCGTCTCGGCGACCATGGGGCGCACCACCGGGGCGTCCAGGACGTCGGCGAGGTTCTGCATGAGCAGGTTGTTGGCGGTCATGCCGCCGTCGACCTTCAGGGTGGACAGTTCGACGCCGGAGTCCTTGGTCATGGCGTCCGCGATCTCCCGCGTCTGCCAGGCGGTGGCCTCCAGGACGGCGCGCGCCAGGTGCGCCTTGGTGACGTACCGGGTCAGGCCGGCGATCACACCGCGGGCGTCGGAGCGCCAGTGCGGGGCGAACAGACCGGAGAACGCCGGCACGAAGTAGGCGCCGCCGTTGTCCTCGACCGACAGCGCGAGCGTCTCGATCTCGGCGGCGGTGGAGATCAGGCCCATCTGGTCGCGCATCCACTGCACCAGCGCGCCGGTGACGGCGATCGAGCCCTCAAGGGCGTAGACCGTCGGCTGGTCGCCGATCTTGTAGCCGACGGTGGTCAGCAGCCCCGCGTACGAGTTGATGATCTTGTCACCGGTGTTCATCACCATGAAGGTGCCGGTGCCGTACGTCGACTTGGTCTCGCCCTCGGCGAAACAGGTCTGCCCGAACAGGGCCGCCTGCTGGTCGCCGAGCGCGGAGGCCACCGGGATGCCGCCGAGCAGGTCACCGAGCTTGCCGCCGGTGACCTCGCCGTAGACCTCGGCGGACGAACGGATCTCGGGGAGGATCTGCTGCGGGACGCCGATGGACTCGCAGATCTTGTCGTCCCACTGCATCGTGTGCAGGTTCATCAGCAGGGTGCGGGAGGCGTTGGTGACGTCCGTGACGTGCCGGCCGCCGTCGACGCCGCCGGTCAGGTTCCAGATGACCCAGGAGTCCATGGTGCCGAAGAGGATGTCGCCGGCCTCGGCGCGTTCGCGCAGCCCGTCGACGTGGTCGAGCAGCCAGCGGGCCTTGGGGCCGGCGAAGTAGGAGGCCAGCGGCAGACCGGTCTCGCGGCGGAAGCGGTCCTGGCCGACGTTGCGCCCGAGTTCCTTGCACAGGGCGTCGGTGCGGGTGTCCTGCCAGACGATGGCGTTGTGGACGGGCCGGCCGGTGTTCTTGTCCCACAGCACGGTGGTCTCGCGCTGGTTGGTGATGCCGATGGCCTTGATGTCGTCGCGGGTGATGCCGGCCTTCTCCACGGCCTTGGCGACGACCTCCTGGACGTTGGTCCAGATCTCGTTCGCGTCGTGCTCGACCCAGCCCGGCTTCGGGAAGATCTGCTCGTGCTCCTTCTGGTCGACGGAGACGATGCGGCCGTCCCGGTCGAAGACGATGCAGCGGCTGGAGGTCGTGCCCTGGTCGATCGCGGCGATGAAGGGCCCTGCGGTGTGGGCGTCGGTCACTGTGTGCTCCTGGAGGTTCCGTGGGTGAGGGCTTGCGGGGCGGCGCCTGCTGTGCGGCTCGGGGGAAGCGGGAGTGCTTCTAAGCAAATGCGACGTTGTAGATGCCCGCAGCGACGGCGCCGCCGATCAGCGGACCGACCACCGGGATCCAGGCGTAGCTCCAGTCGGAGCCGCCCTTGTTGGGCAGGGGCAGCAGGGCGTGCACGATGCGCGGGCCGAGGTCACGGGCCGGGTTGATCGCGTACCCGGTCGGGCCGCCGAGGGACAGACCGATGGAGACGACCACCAGCGCGGTGATCAGGGCGCCCAGGGTGCCGAGGCCGTTGCCCTTGTCGTTCAGGCCCTGGGTGAGGATGGCGAGGACCAGCACCAGCGTGCCGATGATCTCCGTGGCGAGGTTCTGGACCGCGTGCCGGATCTCCGGACCGGTGGAGAAGACGCCGAGGACCGGACCGGCGGCGGGCTCCTCGGCCTCGACGGCCTTGGCCCGCGCGGGCGTGGTGGCCTGGGCGCCCGGACCGCCGACGATCTCCCGGTCGGTGAGGTGCGCGTGGAACTGGCCGTAGTAGGCGACCCAGACCAGTGCGGCGCCGATCATGGCGCCGAGCAGCTGGCCGCCCCAGTAGACGGGCAGGTTGCCGAAGTCGTCGTCCTTGATCGCGAGCGCGAGCGTCACGGCCGGGTTGAGGTGGGCGCCGGACAGGGGCGCCGAGGTGTAGACCGCCGTGAGCACCGCGAAACCCCACCCGAAGGCGATGGCGAGCCAGCCGGCGTTACGGGCCTTGGAAGCCTTCAGCGTCACGGCGGCGCAGACGCCACCGCCGAGCAGGATGAGTATGGCGGTACCGATGGTCTCGCCGATGAAGATGTCGGAGCTGGACACCCGCGACTCCTTTGTCCTTCGTCCAGGGAAGCCGAACCCCGGGTCCCTCCGGGGGTTCTGGTGCCCTCGGGGTGAGAGCGATGCCGGCCCTTGGCGTTGTCACACTCTAGCGCGTATTGCCGGTAAGTGTTCGACAATGCCGACCGTTGGACGGGAGTCTTGCTCCGGTGTTACGCATGAGTCAAGTGTTTGGTTGCGAAACTCCGATCGTTATTGATCGCCGTTGATCGCTGCGGGTGACCGGTCCCGGACATCGCTACGGTCGGCGGTCCCGCCAATCGCCACGAGTGACCGCTCCCGGGCGGCGCCGCGGGTCACCGGTTCCGGGGATGGCCGTGGGCTACCGGTTCCGGGCATGGCCGCGGGTGGCCGGTTCCGGGGATGGCCGCGGGCTACCGGTTCCGGAACACGGCGAAGGCCGGCACGCCGACGGGCGAACCGGCCCGGTCGGAGCGATCGGTCGAAGTGATCGGTCGAGGCGTTCCGTCGAGGCGATCCGTCGAAGCGTTCCGTGGAGGCGATCGGCCGGAGTGATCAGCCGGAGTGATCGGCCGAAGGAAGCAGGGAGCGGGGTTCAGAACCGCCCGGCGCCCAAGTCGCGCGACACCGCGCGGGCGCAGTCCCGCACGGCCGCGATCAGCTCGGGCCGCAGCTCACCGTCCCGGCACAGCCGCTCCACCGCGCCGGTGACACCGACCGCGCCCACCGGCATCCGCCGCCGGTCGTGGATGGGCGCGGCCACCGAGGCCACGCCCTGCCAGGTCTCCTCCACGTCCGCCGCGTACCCCCGCGCCCGGGTGAGGTCCAGGACCTGCTCAAAGCCCTCCGGGTCGCACACGGTGCGATCGGTGAACGCCTTGCGGTCGGCCTCCAGCGCCTCGCTGTGCGCCACGGGGTCGTAGGCCGACAGCACCTTGCCCATGGCCGTGGAGTGCAGCGGCTGCATGGCCCCGATCTCCAGGACCTGCCGGCTGTCGTCCGGCCGGAACACGTGGTGCACGATCAGCACGCCGTGCTGGTGCAGGACGCCCAGGTAGGCGCTCTCGCCGCTGGAGCGGGCCAGGTCGTCCGTCCAGACCAGGGCCCGCGCCCGCAACTCGTGCACATCGAGGTAGGTGGTGCCCAGGCGCAGCAGCTCGGCGCCGAGCTGGTAGCGCCCCGAGGGCTCGTCCTGCTCCACGAACCCCTCCTGCTGGAGGGTGCGCAGGATTCCGTGGGCGGTGCCCTTCGCGAGGCCCAGCGAGGAGGCGATGTCCGACAGGCCGAGCCGTCGCTCGCCGCCCGCGAGCAGCCGCAGCATCGCGGCCGCCCGTTCGAGCGACTGGATGTTCCGTGTCATCGCCGTACCGCCCTCCGTCCCTTCGGCTGTGCGACCCCGGCGGCAACCCCCGCCGTCGTTCGGCAATGTCGAACACTACCGGTCCATGCCGACCTCTCGCCAACGGGTCGATCGCCCTGCGTGACAGCCCCTCCCGACGTCTCCCGACGTCTCCCGACGTCTCCCGACGTCTCCCGACGTCTCCCGACGTCTCCCGACGTCTCCCGGCGTCTCCCGGCGTCTCCCGGCGTCTCCCGGCGTCTCCCGGCGTCTGTCGGCGTCTGTCGGCGTCTGTCGGGGTCTGTCGGGGTTTCCCGGCGCCCGCGTGACCCGTCCGCCCCATCCGTCCGTCCCGTGGACGCCCTGCCCATCCAAGCCCACTCCCGGTTACGCTGGCGCCGTGCGCCTGCTCCGGGCCCGACCGGACGACCGCATAGCCGACAGCCGTCGCACTCCAGGGAGCCCCTACATGGCCTTGTCGCCACCGACCCCTTCAGCCGACAGCCGGACCCGTGTGTCCGCACTCCGCGAAGCGCTCGCCACCCGTGTGGTGGTCGCCGACGGAGCGATGGGCACCATGCTCCAGGCCCAGGAGCCCACACTCGACGACTTCGAGAACCTTGAGGGCTGCAACGAAATCCTCAACCTGACCCGCCCCGACATCGTCCGCTCGGTCCACGAGGCATACTTCGCCGTGGGCGTGGACTGCGTCGAGACCAACACCTTCGGGGCCAACCACGCGGCCATGGCCGAGTACGACATCGCCGACCGCGTGTACGAGCTGTCCGAGGCCGGTGCCCGCGTGGCCCGCGAGGTCGCCGACGAATTCACCGCGGGCGACGGCCGGCAGCGCTGGGTCCTCGGCTCCATCGGCCCCGGCACCAAACTGCCCACGCTCGGCCACGCCGCCTACACCACCCTGCGCGACGCCTACCAGCGCAACGCCGAGGGCCTGGTCACGGGCGGTGCCGACGCGCTGCTGGTGGAGACCAGCCAGGACCTGTTGCAGACCAAGGCCGCCGTCCTCGGCGCCCGCCGCGGCCTTGCCGCCCTCGGCCTGGACCTGCCGGTCATCGTGTCCGTCACCGTCGAGACCACCGGCACCATGCTGCTCGGCTCCGAGATCGGCGCGGCCCTGACCGCGCTGGAACCACTCGGCATCGACATGATCGGCCTGAACTGCGCCACCGGCCCGGCCGAGATGAGCGAACACCTGCGCTACCTCGCCCGCACCGCCCGCATCCCGCTGTCCTGCATGCCGAACGCGGGCCTGCCGGTCCTCGGCAAGGACGGCGCCGAGTACCCGCTGACCGCGCCGGAACTGGCCGACGCCCAGGAGACCTTCGTCCGCGAATACGGCCTCTCGCTGGTCGGCGGCTGCTGCGGCACCACCCCCGAGCATCTGCGCCAGGTCGTCGAGCGCGTCCAGGGCCTGACCCCGCCCGAGCGCAGCCCGCGGCCCGAGCCCGGCGCGGCCTCCCTGTACCAGTCGGTGCCGTTCCGCCAGGACACCTCCTACCTGGCGATCGGGGAGCGGACCAACGCCAACGGCTCGAAGAAGTTCCGCGAGGCCATGCTGGAAGGCCGCTGGGACGACTGCGTCGAGATGGCACGCGAACAGATCCGCGAGGGCGCGCACATGCTCGACCTGTGCGTGGACTACGTCGGCCGCGACGGCGTCGCCGACATGGACGAACTCGCCGGCCGCTTCGCCACCGCGTCCACCCTGCCGATCGTGCTCGACTCCACCGAGGTGGACGTCATCCGGGCCGGTCTGGAGAAACTGGGCGGCCGTGCGGTCATCAACTCCGTCAACTACGAGGACGGCGACGGCCCGGAGTCCCGGTTCGCGAAGGTCACCCGGCTCGCCCGGGAACACGGCGCTGCGCTGATCGCGCTGACCATCGACGAGGAGGGCCAGGCCCGCACCCCGGAGAAGAAGGTCGAGATCGCCGAACGGCTGATCGACGACCTGACCGGGAACTGGGGCATCCGCGAGGACGACATCCTCATCGACACCCTGACCTTCACCATCTGCACCGGCCAGGAGGAGTCCCGGAGGGACGGCATCGCCACCATCGAGGCGATCCGCGAACTCAAGCGTCGCCACCCCGCCGTGCAGACCACGCTCGGCCTGTCGAACATCTCCTTCGGTCTCAACCCGGCCGCCCGCATCCTGCTCAACTCGGTCTTCCTGGACGAGTGCGTGAAGGCCGGCCTGGACTCGGCCATCGTGCACGCCTCCAAGATCCTGCCGATCGCCCGCTTCGACGAGGAACAGGTACGCACGGCCCTCGACCTCATCTACGACCGCCGCGCGGAGGGCTACGACCCGCTGCAGAAACTGATGGCGCTGTTCGAGGGCGCCACCGCGAAGTCACTGAGGGCGGGCAAGGCCGAGGAACTGGCCGCCCTGCCGCTGGAGGAGCGCCTGAAGCGGCGCATCATCGACGGCGAACGCAACGGCCTGGAGGCCGATCTCGACGAGGCCCTGCGGACCCGCAAGGCCCTCGACATCGTCAACGAAACCCTCCTCGACGGCATGAAGGTGGTCGGCGAGCTGTTCGGCTCCGGTCAGATGCAGCTGCCGTTCGTCCTGCAGTCCGCCGAGGTGATGAAGGCGGCCGTCGCGCACCTCGAACCCCACATGGAGAAGGTGGCCGACGGGCAGGAAGACGTGGGCAAGGGCACGATCGTGCTCGCCACCGTGCGTGGCGACGTGCACGACATCGGCAAGAACCTCGTCGACATCATCCTGTCCAACAACGGCTACAACGTCGTCAACCTCGGCATCAAACAGCCGGTCTCGGCCATCCTGGAGGCGGCCGAGGAACACCGGGCGGACGTCATCGGCATGTCCGGCCTGCTGGTCAAGTCCACGGTGATCATGAAGGAGAATCTGGAGGAGCTGAACCAGCGGGGCCTCGCCGCGACCTACCCCGTGATCCTCGGCGGCGCAGCCCTGACCCGGGCCTACGTCGAGCAGGACCTGCACGAGCTGTACGAGGGCGAGGTCCGCTACGCCCGCGACGCCTTCGAGGGCCTGCGCCTGATGGACGCGCTCGTCGGCGTGAAGCGGGGCCTGCCCGGGGCGAAGCTGCCGGAGCTGAGGCAGCGCCGGGTGCGGCCGGTGGCCGCCGTCCAGACCGACGTACGGCCGGAGGAGGGTCACGTCCGCTCGGACGTCGCCACCGACAACCCCGTGCCCACGCCGCCGTTCTGGGACACCCGCGTCATCAAGGGCATCCAGCTCAAGGAGTACGCGAGCTGGCTGGACGAGGGCGCGCTGTTCAAGGGGCAGTGGGGGCTGAAGCAGGCCCGCACCGGCGACGGACCCTCGTACGAGGAACTGGTGGAGAGCGAGGGCCGCCCCCGGCTGCGCGGCCTCCTCGACCGGTTGCAGACCGAGAACCTGCTCGAAGCCGCCGTCGTCTACGGCTACTTCCCCTGTGTGTCCAAGGACGACGACCTGATCATCCTGGACGACCGGGGCAACGAACGCACACGGTTCACCTTCCCGCGCCAGCGGCGTGGCCGCCGGCTGTGCCTGGCCGACTTCTTCCGTCCGGAGGAGTCGGGCGAGACCGATGTGGTCGGCCTCCAGGTCGTCACGGTCGGCTCGCGGGTCGGCGAGGAGACGGCGCGGCTCTTCGCGTCCGACTCCTACCGGGAATACCTCGAACTGCACGGCCTGTCCGTGCAGTTGGCGGAGGCGCTGGCCGAGTACTGGCACGCCAGGGTCCGCTCCGAGCTGGGCTTCGCCGGGGAGGACCCGGCGGAGATGGAGGACATGTTCGCCCTGAAGTACCGGGGCGCCCGGTTCTCCCTCGGCTACGGCGCCTGCCCCGACCTGGAGGACCGGACGAAGATCGCCGAACTCCTGCGCCCGGAACGCATCGGCGTCCACCTCTCGGAGGAGTTCCAGCTCCACCCCGAACAGTCCACGGACGCCATCGTCATCCACCACCCAGAAGCCAAGTACTTCAACGCCCGCTGACCCCCAACACCGGTAACGCGAGCCGACGTCGGGCGTGGGTTGGCTTGCCGGGCAGGGCGGCCCTCCAACGTGGGGCACCCTCCCGCATGGGGCCTCCCACGCGGGGCGCCCTCCCGTGCGGGTGGCTTCGCACGTGGGCGCGCCTTCCCGGGCGGGTGGCTTCGCGGGTGGGCTGGTTCTGCGTGGGCTGGTTTCTCGGGCAGGGCGGGTTTCAACGCGGCCCGCCTTCCGGCGTGGGGCGCCTTCCCGGGCGGGGGGCTTTGCGCGTGGGTGGCTTCGCGGGTGGGTTGGTTCCTGCCTGGGCCGGCTTCCTCCAGAGGTCGGCTTCTTCCCCCTGAGGCGTCTTCGGGGCGGGGTGGCTTCCCACGTGGGGGGTCCAGGGGGGTGCCTGCGCCGGGGCCCTTGCGAGGGCGTCAGGTATCCGGCCTGGCCAGGGGACTCTCGGGGGCACCATGTGTCGGCCCTGTCCCGGGACCTCGACGGCATCCGCCCGGCGCCCGGCCCGGCGCCGGGCCACGGGGTGCCCGCGTGCCCCATGCGGCGACCGGTTGCCGCCCGTGTGCGTCCGGTCGGCGCCGACTGCGTGTCTGGTCGGCGGGCGCGGGGTCTTGTCCTCGTCCCTGTGTTGCGGCCGGGCATCCGTCCATGGCGCGCCCCGCCGGGCCTGCTGGACACGCCCGGTGCTCTGCCCAGCCACCGCGCTACGCCGGGCCGCCGTGCCCACGCCCGGCCGTGGCGCCACGCCGGGCCCGCGCCGGCGTTCGCCGGGCCGACCGTCGACCCGGCAACCCCGGCTCCCGGCCACCACGCTCGCAATCGGGGCCCGCTGTGCCCGCCCTCGCCCACCGTGTTCACACCCGCGTACCGCGTGCCTGCCACCGCCCGCTGTGACCGCCCACCGTGCCTGCGCCCGCGCATCATGCGCGCCCCGCCCGCCTGCCGGGCCCGAGTCTCGCCCACCGCGCCCGCTGTGCCGTGCCCGGCCGCTGCGCTCACGTCCGCCCGCTCTGCCCTGCGTCCGCGCATATCCGGCCCCCGGGCCGCTCGGCGGCGTCCGCGCGCGTCCGGCTGGGCTCCGGGCCTCGGGTATCTGCCTGATTGCGGCGCAGGCGGGCCCTCAGGGGTGCCCCTTGCGTGCGGTTGGTGCCGGTGTGCGTCTCGTCGGCGGGCGCGTGATCTCGTTCGCGCACGTCACGACCGGGTGTCCAGCCACGGGAGCGGACCGCTGGGCCCGCAGGGCGCCCCCGGGCCTCTCTCCACCCACGGCGCCCAGACCCACCGCCGTGCCCGCACCTGCGCCCGCCGCCCCCTGTCAGCAACGCCTGTGCCCGCGCTGGCCCGCGCACCCCCGCCTGCCCTCCGTGCCCGCTCACCGCGCCCGCGCCTGCCCGCTGCGTCCATGCCCGCCCGCCATGCCCGCGCCCCTGGGCTACCGTGCCAGCCCCCGCCCGCCTGCCGCGCCCGCGCCTCGCCCACCGCGCCCGCTGTTGCCGTCCCCGCATCTGCGTACCGTGCCCGCGCCCGCCCGCCCACCATGCCCGCGCCCGCGCACCATGTCCGACCCCGACCGCCCGCCATGCCCGGCCGAACTGCCCGTGCTCGTGCGTCCCGTCCGCAGGTGCCGGCCGGCGTCGTGGGTGGGTTTTGGCTGGTCACGGGTGGTGTGTTGGGGGGTGAGGGGTTACCTGGGGTAGCGGGTGGGGGTGGGTCGTGGTGCGCGGTTTGGGTGGTGGGGACGTACACTGGTCGGTCCACCGCAGGCCGGTTCCCCGCATGGGAACCGGCCTGATCGTCCCTCAAGGAGGTGCGCCAGGATGACCGCTACGGTCCCCGCGCTCGGAACCCGTTCGGCGGAAGGCTCGGCCCTGCAGGCCGTCCTCCTGGACATGGATGGCACTCTGGTGGACACCGAAGGCTTCTGGTGGGAGGTCGAGGTCGAGGTCTTCGCCGCCCTCGGCCACACCCTCGACCAGTCCTGGCGCCATGTCGTCGTCGGCGGCCCGATGACCCGCAGCGCCGGCTTCCTGATCGAGGCCACCGGCGCCGACATCACCCTCGCCGAACTGTCCAGCCTGCTCAACGAGGGGTTCGAGGACCGCATCGGCCGCACCCTGCCGCTGATGCCCGGCGCCATCCGGCTGCTCGCCGAACTGTACGAGCAGGAGATCCCCACGGCCCTGGTCTCCGCCTCCCACCGCCGGATCATCGACCGCGTCATGGTCTCCCTCGGCCCCCACCACTTCGGCCTGTCCATCGCGGGCGACGAGGTCTCCCGCACCAAGCCGCACCCCGACCCGTATCTGCTCGCCGCGGCCGGCCTCGGCGTGGACCCGGCCAGATGCGCGGTCGTCGAGGACACCGCGACCGGCGTCGCGTCGGCCGAGGCCGCCGGCTGCCGGGTGGTCGCCGTACCGTCCGTCGCCCCCATCACGCCGGCCGCCCGCCGCACCGTCGTCGGCTCCCTCGAAGAGGTCGACCTCGCCTTTCTGCGCGGCCTCATGACGGATATGCACTAGCCGTCCACCCCGCGTGCCAAGCCCATTGGGCCGCAGTCCGCCGCCGTACGCACGGCCCATGCCAAGTCGGCCGACTGGCTGAATCACGCTGATGCGCGGCCGAGTTGAGGTTGTGAGGTTTGCCACTTTCCTGAGGGTCGACATCCGCCGGGACCTGTGCCAGCCCTCCCCGCCCAGGCACCCTCCGCACGACCATGTGTCCCGATTGATGGAACGCTGCACTAATCCTGCTGCTGTCGGGTTTTCGGTGCGTCCACGCCCGGTTTCACTGCGTGATGGGCGCTCAACTCCCGTGGTCGTGAAGCGTCGTGCGGGCGCGGACTAATCTCGTCGCGAGAACATCGCCCTTACCCCCGTGATCGGCCGCAACACCCCTGCATGCCGCGTACACGGACTCGAACAGCCCTGGAGAATTTCGAGCATGAACCGCAAGACTTTGGTGCTGCCGGCCATGGCGGGCCTGCTCGCGCCGGTGCTCGCCGCATGCGGTGGTTCCGACAGCGGGAGTGATGGCGGCGGCGCGATCGTCGTCGGCACCACCGACCGGTTCACCGCCACCAAGGACGCCCCGGCCCCCCTCGACCCCGCCTACGCATACGACGTCGGCTCGTGGAACGTGCTGCGCCAGACCGTCCAGACCCTGATGACGCAGCCCAAGGGCGACGGTGAACCGGTGCCCGAGGCCGCCGAGAGCTGCGGCTTCACCGACAGCGGCAACGAGCGCTACGCCTGCAAGCTGCGTGACGGGCTGAAGTTCGCCAACGGCGACGACGTCACCGCCGAGGACGTCAAGTACTCGATGGAACGGGCGCTGCGCATCAAGGCGGACAGCGGTGTGTTCGCCCTGCTCTCCACCATCGACACCATCGAGACCCAGGGCGACCGTGAGGTGATCTTCCACCTCACCACCGCGGACGCCACCTTCCCGTACAAGCTGTCCACCCCGGTCGCGGGCATCGTCAATCCCAAGGACTACGCCAAGGACAAGCTGCGCGACGGCTTCGGCGTGGACGGCTCCGGCCCCTACTCGATGAAGGCCGACGTCAAGGACAACGAGATCGTCTCGGCCACCTTCACCAAGAACCCCCACTACAAGGGGAGTCTGAAGGTGAACAACAACAAGGTCGAGATGCGCTCCTTCGGCGACGCGGACGCGATGGGCACCGCCCTCGAAAAGGGCGACATCGACGTCATGACCCGCGCCATGACGCCGGCACAGATCCGCAAGCTCGACGCCGGCACCGACGAGCACGTCAGCCTCGTCGAGATGGCCGGCCTGGAGATCCGCTACCTCGGCTTCAACACCGACGCGCCCACCGTGAAGGACAAGGCCGTCCGCCAGGCGATGGCCAAGGTCATCAACCGCGCCGAACTCGTCTCCAAGGTGTACGGCTCCCAGGCCGAGCCGCTGTACTCGCTGGTCCCGGCCGGCATCACCGGGCACTCCAACTCGTTCTTCAACAAGTACGGCGAGCCCGACGTCAACCAGGCCAGGGACCTGCTCGACAAGGCCGGCGTCACCGCCCCCGTGAAGCTGACCCTGCACTACACGACCGACCACTACGGCGCGGCCACCAAGCAGGAGTTCGAGGTCCTGCAGAAGCAGCTCAACGACAGCGGCCTGTTCGACGTCAGCGTCAAGGGCTGGCCCTGGTCCATCTACCAGACCGACGAACGCAAGGGCAAGTACGACGTCTACGGCATGGGTTGGTTCCCCGACTTCCCCGACCCGGACAGCTACCTGGCGCCGTTCCTCGACAAGGACAACTTCCTCGCCTCGCCCTACGCCAACCCCGAGATCATCAACACCCTGATCCCGGAGTCCCGTCGCGAGGCCGACCGGCTCGGCGCCGCCAAGACCCTCACCCGCATCCAGGACATCGTCGCCGACGACGTCCCCGTCCTGCCGCTGTGGCAGGGCAAGCAGTACGTCGCCGCGCGGGACGACATCACGGGCGCCGCGTACGCCATCAACTCGTCCTCCTCGCTCCAGCTGTGGGAGCTCGGCCGCGGCGTGAGCGGCTGACCCACACCCCGCCGGTCCGGGGCCCGGCCGCCCCGGGCCCCGCACCCGCGAGAGCCCCGGGGCGCCCCTTCCACGGAAGGGGCGCCCCGGGGCTCTCGTAGCTCTCGTACGGCCGACGCACACCCCCTGCGGACTTCCCCTGCGGACATCCCCGGGGGCGTGCCGGTACGCCGTACGCCACGCCCGGAGCGTCACTGCGCGCCGGGGCGCACCAACCCGCTCTCGTACGCGTACACCGCCGCCTGCACCCGGTCCCGCAGGCCCAGCTTCGTCAGCACATGCCCGACGTGCGTCTTCACCGTGGTCTCGCTGACGAACAGGTCCGCCGCGATCTCGGCGTTCGACAGGCCCCGCGCCACCAGCTTCAACACCTCCACCTCACGCTCGGTGAGCGTGTGCAGCGTGTCCGGCACCGGTTCCTCACCGGACGGCAGATGCGTCGCGTACTTGTCCAGCAGCCGACGCGTGATGCTCGGCGCCAGCATCGCCTCACCGTCGGCCACCACCCGGATCGCCTGGACGAGTTCATGGGCGGGCGCGTCCTTCAACAGGAAGCCGCTCGCTCCGGCCCGCAGCGCCTCCACCACGTACTCGTCCAGATCGAACGTGGTCAGCACCAGCACCTTCGCCGGGCCGTCACGCCCCGGACCGGAAATCTGCCGGGTCGCCTCCACCCCGTCCATCCGCGGCATGCGGATGTCCATCAACACCACATCCGGCTGCAGGGCACGCACCTGGTCGAGGGCCTGGAGGCCGTCGCCGGCCTCGCCCACGACCGCGATGTCCTGCTCCGCCTCCAGGATCATCCGGAATCCGGTACGCAGCAGCGGCTGGTCGTCCACCAGTAGGACGCGGATGGCCATAAGTCTCCTTAGCTAGCCCGGCCCCATTCTGCCCTGCGGGACGTCCCGGGACTCGGCCCCCCTCACCGGAAGCGGATAGGGCGGGGGAGTGCCACCGAACTCCGGGCAGTGCGCCTGGTGGTCGCACCAGCCGCACAGCCGGGTCGGCCGCGGACGCCAGTCACCCGTCTCGGTGGCCTGCCGGATCGCCTCCCACAGCGCCAGCAGCTTGCGCTCGACCCGTTCGAGATCGGCGAGCACCGGGTCGTACGTCAGCACATCGCCGCTGCCCAGGTAGACGAGCTGGAGCCGGCGCGGCACCACCCGCTTGAGCCGCCACACGACTAGCGCGTAGAACTTCATCTGGAACAGCGCGCCCTCCGCGTACTCCGGTCTCGGCGCCTTACCCGTCTTGTAGTCGACGATCCGCACCTCGCCGGTGGGAGCCACGTCGACCCGGTCGATGATCCCGCGCAGCCGCAGCCCCGACTCCAGCTCGGCCTCGACGAACATCTCCCGCTCGGCCGGTTCCAGCCGGCTCGGATCCTCCAGCGTGAACCAGCGCTCGACCAGCTGCTCCGCCTCGCCGAGCCACCGCGCGAGCCGTTCGCCGCGCGGGTCGTCCGCGAACAACTCCACGACCTCGGGCCGCGTCTCCCGCAGCCGGTCCCACTGGCCGGGGATCAGCGACTTGGCGCGGGGCGCGGTCCGCTCGGCCGCGGGCGCGTCGAAAAGCCGCTCCAGCACCGCGTGCACCAGGGTGCCCCGGGTCGCCGCCTCACTGGGCTTCTCCGGGAGCCGGTCGATCACCCGGAACCGGTACAGCAGCGGACACTGCATGAAGTCACCGGCCCGCGAGGGCGACAGCGAGACGGGCGGCACGGCCCCGCCCCCGACGCCCCCGGCAGCACGCCCCTCGCTCGCACCGGCGACACCCGCCTCGGCCGCACCCGCCTCAGCCGCACCTGCCTCGGCCGCACCCGCCTCGGCCGCACCCGCCTCGGCCGCACCCGCCTCGGCTGTACCCGTCTCGGCTGTACCCGTCTCGGCCGCACGCACCTCAGCTGTACCTGTCCCGGCCGTACCCGTGCCGGCAGTCCCGGCCGTACCCGTGCCGGCTGTCCCGGTCGTACCCGTCTCGGCCGGACGGCCCGATGCGCCGTCTGCCGCTCCCTGTGCCGCTGCCCTGTGCACCGCCGCCCCCTGCGCCTCTGCCCCCTGTGCCGCCGCCCCCGCGACCGGTGGATCCGCCTCCCCGCTGTCGCCGTGAGCGGCCCCCGTGGCACTCTCGATGCTGCTGTCCATGAGCACAGACCATACGTGCCGCCACTGACAGTGACCCAGCGGCGCCGTCCGTCCGTCGTCCGCGGGGCGAACTCGGGGGGTGCCGGGGCGGAACGCACGACGACGGCCGCATACCATCGACCACAGACCCTTCCGCCCGGCAGGCGCGGAGGACGCTTCGAACGAGGGGACACCGTGGACGTGAGCGGCGGGAGCGGGCAGCCGCGGTCCGGCAACGACGAGCCGGCCGAGCGCCCCGCAGGTCCTACGGCCCCGGACACCGACACCAGCGACGGCAACGGCAACGGCACCGACGACAGCGCCGCAGCCACCGAACCCACCGGACGGACCGAGCCCGCGTCCGACGCGGACACCGCGGCCGAGCCCCACTCCGAACGCGTATCCGAACCCGGACATGACGCCGCCGCCACGACCGGGCACGACCCGTCGTACGACTCGGCCGCGCATCCCTCCCCGGCCCCGCCCGAAAACCAGGACGGCACCCGGCCCGCGCCCGCACCGGCCGAACCGCCCGCCACCGGCGACACCCCCACCGAGCGCCCCGCCCCCGCGGCCCCACCCACACGATCCGAGCCCACCTCCGCCCCCGGGCGGCCGGACGACAACGGTGAGCCGCGTGCTCACGCCGACTCCGGCACCGGCAAGGGGCTCGGACAGCCGCCCGAGCGCCCCAAGGGCCCCGGCGGCGGGCTGCTCATGGGACGGCCCTTCGGCGTGCCCGTGTACGTGGCGCCCAGCTGGTTCCTCGTAGCCGCGCTGATCACCTGGGTGTTCGGCGGCCAGCTCGACCGGGTGCTGCCGGAACTGGGCGCCGCCCGCTACCTGGTGTCCCTGTTCTTCGCGGTCGCCTTCTACGCCTCCGTCCTCGTCCACGAACTCGCCCACACCGTCGCCGCCGTCCGCTTCAAACTCCCGGTCCGGCGCATCCAGCTCCAGTTCTTCGGCGGCGTCTCCGAGATCGAGAAGGAGGCCGAGACCCCCGGACGCGAGTTCGTCCTCGCCTTCGTCGGACCGCTGCTCTCGCTCGTCCTCGCCGGCCTGTTCTACCTGGCCATGCAGCCCGTCGAGCCCGGCACCGTACCCGGCGTCCTGCTGGCCGGCCTGATGATCTCCAACCTCATCGTCGCCGCGTTCAACCTCCTGCCCGGCCTTCCCCTCGACGGCGGCCGGATGCTCCGCGCCGTCGTCTGGAAGATCACCGGCAGGCCCATGAGCGGCACCGTCGCCGCCGCCTGGGTCGGCCGCGCCCTCGCCATCTCCGTCCTGATCGGCCTCCCGCTGCTCAACCAGTCCGGTGCCCTCGGCTCCGACGCCCAGGACATCAGCGGCATGGACACCGTCACCGACGCCCTGCTCGCCGCCATCCTCGCCGCGATCATCTGGACGGGCGCCGGCAACAGCCTGCGCATGGCCCGGCTGCGCGAGCACCTGCCGGAGCTGCGGGCCCGCACCCTGACCCGGCGCGCGGTCCCGGTGGAGACCGACACCCCGCTGTCCGAGGCGCTGCGCCGCGCCAACGCCGCAGGGGCCCGCGCCCTTGTCGTCGTCGACGCCGACGGCCACCCGCTCTCCCTGGTCCGCGAGGCCGCCATCGTCGGCGTACCCGAGCACCGCCGCCCCTGGGTGGCGGTCAGCGGTCTCGCCCAGGAACTCACCGACGGCATGCGCGTCTCCGCGGAACTCGCGGGAGAAGACCTCCTCGACGTCCTGCGGGCCACCCCGGCGACCGAGTACCTGGTGGTGGAGAACACGGGCGAGATCTACGGCGTCCTGTCCGCAGCAGACGTAGAACGAGCCTTCGTCAAGGCAATGGCCCGCCCGGCCTGACAACGCGCCGCACATGAGCGCCCCTCAGGGGCGCGGGGAACGGCGCGACAAGCCACAACGCACCCGCACCGGCGCACGAAGCACCACCGCCCCCGACCCGTGTCCGTCCCAGGTCAAGGTAATGGCACGGCCGCGCGGAACACGTCCCAGGGGCGCGAGGAACCGCGCGCCCAGCCACAAGGCACCCGCACTGTCCGCACACACAGCAGCCCCCACCCCCTCCGTCGGCCAAGCCCCCGGCAGGGAACCGGTAGGCTGGTCACATGTCCGAACCGACCGGTGCCGCCCGCAGGCGCGGGCCCTTCAAGGTCGGGGACCAGGTACAGCTGACCGACCCCAAGGGCCGCCACTACACGTTCACGCTCGAAGCCGGGAAGAACTTCCACACCCACAAGGGTTCCTTCCCGCACGACGAACTGATCGGCGCTCCCGAGGGCAGCGTTGTCCGCACCACCGGAAACGTCGCCTATCTCGCGCTGCGCCCCCTGCTCCCCGACTACGTCCTGTCCATGCCCCGCGGGGCGGCCGTCGTCTACCCGAAGGACGCGGGACAGATCCTCGCCTTCGCCGACATCTTCCCCGGCGCCCGCGTCGTGGAGGCCGGCGTAGGCTCCGGATCGCTCAGCAGCTTCCTGCTGCGGGCCATCGGCGACCAGGGCATGCTGCACTCCTACGAGCGCCGCGAGGACTTCGCCGGCATCGCCCGGCAGAACGTGGAGCGCTACTTCGGCGGACCGCACCCCGCCTGGCAGCTCACCGTCGGCGACCTCCAGGACAACCTGTCCGACACCGACATCGACCGTGTCATCCTCGACATGCTCGCCCCCTGGGAATGCCTGGAGGCCGTCTCCAAGGCGCTCGTACCCGGCGGCATCCTGTGCTGCTACGTGGCGACCACGACACAGCTCGCCCGGACCGTCGAGTCCATCCGCGAGATCGGCTGCTTCAACGAGCCGACCTCCTGGGAGACGATGATCCGCAACTGGCACATCGAGGGACTGGCCGTCCGCCCCGACCACCGGATGATCGGCCACACCGGCTTCCTGCTCACCGCCCGGCGCCTCGCCGACGGCGTCGAGCCGCCCATGCGCCGCCGCCGCCCCGCCAAGGGCGCCTACGGCGAGGACTACGCGGGCCCCAACCCCGACGGCGGCACCACCGGCCGCTGACCCCCGTACAACCGACCAACGCGACGGCGCCGTCGCCGAGTTCCCGGACCCCTGGGGAACTCGGCGACGGCGCCCGCGCGTTGAGGCAGCACAGACCGGCACACGGCACCATCCACGCGCCGCCGCCACCCGCGGACCGAGCACCCGGGGCAAACCCGGACCCCGCCGTTCCCCCGCAGTGTGACGTGTGGCACCATGCTGGCCACCCCCACCGGCACAGCCCTCACAGGAGACACTCCTCGTGCAATCCGCGGTCCCGGAACTCGCACACACCCACACCCGCCCCGTCCACTGGATGGCCACCGCAACCGCTGTCGCCGGCGTCGTCGCCCTCTCCTCGATGCTCCAGCCCGGCTCGGCCAAGGCCGCCCAGCCCGCCGCGGACCGGGAGACGAAGCCCGCCCCCGCGGCCACCGCGCCCGGCACCACAGGCGTCGCCTTCCCCGTCGACTGCGGCTCCGTGAAGGCCGTCGTCAAACAGAAGGCCACAGGAGACCTCGACGGCGACCACCGCCCCGAAACCGTCGCCGTGGTGCACTGCGACGCCCCCATGGGCACCCCGCCCGACGGGGTGTACGTCCTCACCCTGGACGCACGGACCGACCGGGCCCGCGTCGTCGCCACCCTCGTCGACCCCAAGGACCGGCTCACCGTCACCGACTTCGCCGTGCGCTCCGGCGCGGTCACCGCGACCCTCCTCGGCTACTCCACGGCCGACGTACCGAGTTGCTGCCCCGACGTGAAGACGCCCGCCAAGTGGCAGTGGAACGGCAGCGCGTTCATCCGCTCCACACCGGCGGCCGCCCACAGCGTATGAAACACCCCGTCCCGGCGGGAATGTGAGAAATCAGACACCGGTCACGCGGGGTGACCCGGACATCACTCCGCGTCGGGCCCGTACACCTCGACCCTGTCCGAAATCCGACGCACATGGATGCACTCGCCCGGACACTCCCGCGCCGAGTCCACCACATCCGCGACAAGCGGCAACGGCACCGCCGCCACTGCCCCCTTGGCCTGCAACAGCACGTCATCCGCCCCCTTCACATAGGCCAGCCCGTCGATGTCCAGCTCGAACACCTCGGGCGCGTACTGGGCGCAGATACCGTCCCCCGTACACAGATCCTGGTCGATCCAGACCTCCAGCGACCCACCACCGCCTGGCACCTCCTGCCGCACGGTCATCCCTCCTGCCGTTCACGGACCGAGCCGACGGGAATCCGGCCAGCTCTGACGGGTGTTGAACCCACGACCCTACCCGCGACGGCTTCCCAATCATGTTCGGTGGGTATTCCCCTGGCGTGAGGGAGAGCGCAAGGGTGAAGATCGGACACACCTTGACAGTCTTTGTGATCTAGGGGTTTCAATCGACACCCACCCAGGTAGGGTCTGGAAGCGTCCAGCTCCCCTTGGAGGAGGTGAGGACCGTGGCAGCCCACGACGACGACATGAACCGCGGCATCCGCCCGGGACGAGGGTCCGAGGACCCTGCCGGGCAGATCGCCTACCTTGAGCAGGAGATCGCCGTCCTGCGACGCAAGCTCGCCGACTCTCCGCGGCACACGAGGATTCTCGAAGAGCGGATCGTCGAGCTGCAGACCAACCTGGCCGGCGTGTCCGCACAGAACGAGCGACTCGCCAACACACTCCGCGAGGCCCGCGACCAGATCGTGGCCCTCAAAGAAGAAGTCGACCGGCTCGCCCAGCCACCGGCCGGCTTCGGAGTCTTCCTGCAGGCGAACGAGGACGGCACCGCCGACATCTTCACCGGCGGCCGCAAGCTCCGGGTGAACGTCAGCCCCAGCGTCGACCTCGACGTCCTGCGACGCGGCCAGGAAGTCATGCTCAACGAAGCGCTCAACGTGGTCGAAGCCATGGAGTTCGAGCGCGTCGGGGACATCGTCACCCTCAAGGAAGTCCTGGAGGACGGCGAGCGCGCCCTGGTGCTCGGGCACACCGACGAGGAACGGGTGGTACGGCTCGCCGAGCCGCTGCTGGACGTCACCATCCGCCCCGGCGACGCCCTGCTGCTCGAACCCCGCTCCGGCTACGTCTACGAAGTGGTCCCCAAGAGCGAGGTCGAAGAACTCGTCCTCGAAGAGGTACCCGACATCGGGTACGAGCAGATCGGCGGCCTCGGCAACCAGATCGAGGCCATCCGCGACGCGGTCGAGCTGCCCTACCTCTACCCCGACCTCTTCAAGGAGCACGAGCTGCGCCCACCCAAGGGCGTCCTGCTCTACGGACCCCCCGGATGCGGCAAGACGCTCATCGCCAAGGCCGTCGCCAACTCGCTGGCCAAAAAGGTCGCCGAGGTCACCGGCCAGGCCGCAGGCAAGAGCTTCTTCCTGAACATCAAGGGCCCCGAGCTGCTCAACAAGTACGTCGGCGAGACCGAGCGGCAGATCCGCCTCGTCTTCCAGCGCGCACGGGAGAAGGCCAGCGAGGGCACCCCCGTGATCGTCTTCTTCGACGAGATGGAATCACTCTTCCGCACCCGCGGCTCCGGCGTCAGCTCCGACGTGGAAAACACCATCGTCCCCCAGCTGCTCGCCGAGATCGACGGCGTCGAGGGCCTGCAGAACGTCGTGGTCATCGGAGCCTCCAACCGCGAGGACATGATCGACCCCGCCATCCTGCGCCCCGGCCGGCTCGACGTGAAGATCAAGATCGAGCGTCCGGACGCCGAAGCGGCCAAGGACATCTTCGGGAAGTACCTCACCGAGCGCCTGCCGCTGCACGCGGACGACCTCGGAGAACACGAGGGCGACAAGGCCACCACGGTCCAGAGCATGATCCAGACCGCGGTCGAGCACATGTACGCCGAATCCGAGGAGAACCGCTTCCTGGAGGTCACCTACGCCAACGGCGACAAGGAAGTCCTCTACTTCAAGGACTTCAACTCCGGAGCGATGATCGAGAACATCGTCGGACGCGCCAAGAAAATGGCGATCAAGGAATTCCTCGAACACAACCAGAAGGGCCTCAGGGTCTCCCATCTCCTCCAGGCATGCGTGGACGAGTTCAAGGAGAATGAAGACCTGCCCAACACCACGAACCCGGACGACTGGGCCCGGATCTCCGGCAAGAAGGGTGAAAGGATCGTCTACATCCGCACCCTCATCACCGGAAAGCAGGGCGCGGACACCGGACGCTCCATCGACACGGTGGCGAACACCGGACAGTACCTGTAAACACAGGGCGGCTGCGGGTGCCCCCACCGGGTACCCGCAGCCGACTGTTTTCCAGGCCACGCCGGACAGGCAATGACGCAAATGATCTCCCCACCAGCGCAAAGGCGTTCTAGGCTCTTCGGTACCGCCGAGTCGCGCAGTGCGGGGACGGGCACCGCACACGCACCGGAGCGCCAGCGGTACTTGAGCGGCGCCCACGACCGAGGACGCCGCCGGGCAAGGAGGGCCGCATGACCGTACGGCGAGTAATGGGCATCGAGACGGAGTACGGCATCTCCGTCCCCGGCCACCCCAATGCCAATGCCATGCTCACCTCATCCCAGATCGTGAACGCCTACGCGGCAGCGATGCACCGGGCCCGCCGAGCCCGCTGGGACTTCGAGGAAGAGAACCCGCTGCGCGACGCACGAGGGTTCGACCTCGCCCGCGAAGCCGCCGACGCCAGCCAGCTCACCGACGAGGACATCGGCCTCGCCAACGTCATCCTCACCAACGGCGCACGCCTCTACGTCGACCACGCACACCCCGAATACAGCGCCCCCGAGGTCACCAACCCGCGCGACGCCGTCCTCTGGGACAAGGCCGGCGAACGGATCATGGCCGAGGCCGCCGAGCGAGCCGCCCAGCTCCCCGGCGCCCAGCCCATCCACCTGTACAAGAACAACACCGACAACAAGGGCGCCTCCTACGGCACGCACGAGAACTACCTGATGAGGCGGGAGACCCCCTTCTCCGACATCGTGCGCCACCTCACGCCCTTCTTCGTCTCCCGGCAGGTCTTCGCCGGAGCCGGCCGCGTCGGCATCGGCCAGGACGGCCACGAACACGGCTTCCAGCTCAGCCAGCGCGCCGACTACTTCGAGGTCGAGGTCGGCCTGGAGACCACCCTCAAACGCCCCATCATCAACACCCGCGACGAGCCGCACGCGGACGCCGAGAAATACCGGCGGCTCCACGTGATCATCGGCGACGCCAACCTCTCCGAGATCTCCACCTACCTGAAACTGGGCACGACAGCCCTGGTCCTGTCCATGATCGAAGACGGCTTCATCGCCGTCGACCTCGCCGTCGACCAGCCCGTACGCACCCTCCACCAGGTCTCCCACGACCCCACCCTCAAGCGCCTGGTCACCCTCCGCAGCGGCCGCACACTCACCGCGGTCCAGCTCCAGATGGAGTACTACGAACTGGCCCGCAAGTACGTCGAAGAACGCCACGGCGCGGACGCCGACGAACAGACCAAAGACGTGCTGATCCGCTGGGAAGACACCCTGAACCGGCTGGAGAACGACCCCATGAGCCTCGCCGGCGAACTCGACTGGGTCGCCAAGCGCGAACTCATGGAGGGCTACCGCCGCCGCGACAACCTGGACTGGGACGCCGCCCGGCTGCACCTCGTGGACCTCCAGTACGCGGACGTACGCGCCGAGAAGGGCCTCTACAACCGCCTGGTGAGCCGCGGACGCATGAAACGGCTCCTGCGGGAGACCGAGGTCGAACGGGCGCGCACAAAGCCGCCCGAGGACACCCGCGCCTACTTCCGGGGCCGGTGCCTGGAGCAGTACGCGGACGACGTGGCGGCCGCCTCCTGGGACTCGGTGATCTTCGACCTGCCCGGCCGGGACTCCCTCCAGCGCGTTCCAACCCTGGAACCGCTTCGCGGAACGCGAAATCACGTCAAGGAACTGCTGGACCGCTGCCGCACGGCGGAAGACCTGGTCAGGGTCCTGTCCGGCGGCTGACGGCGGCTGAACGGGCCGGCGGCCCGCCACCGGGCGCCCGGGGTGGAAATCCCGGCGCCCGGGAATCATCGAGGTGGCCCCCGTACGTTGGAGAAACTGCGGGGCCGATGTCGGACCCGGCTTGTAGGGTCTGATCATCACCGATCGGCAGGAATGCCGACCTGCCGACCATGTCGGGCGAACTGAGCGGGGTGAGGGTTATGGCGACCAAGGACACCGGCGGCGGCCAGCAGAAGGCCACGCGCTCTACCGAGGAGGTCGAGGAGCAGGCGCAGGACGCGCAGGGCTCGGAAGACCTCAAGGAACGACACGAAAAACTGAGCGACGACGTGGACTCGGTACTGGACGAGATCGACGACGTCCTGGAAGAGAACGCCGAAGACTTCGTGAGGTCCTTCGTTCAGAAGGGTGGAGAGTGATTTCACCTTTGATTCGAAGGTGAAATCGGGGGGCGCTCGAAGTGGACGAAGAGCCGGAGTCGAAGCGCTGTTCGCGGTGCAAGCAGGACCTGCCGCGTGCGGCGTTCGCGAGCAACAAGGCCATGCCCGGTGGCCTCCAGGCGTACTGCCGGGAGTGCTCTGCCGAGTACTACCGGCAGCGTCAGGAGGCCAAGGGAAAGAAGGTCCGGGCCAAGGTTCGGGTCCCGCCGGGACACAAGCGATGTCCCCAGTGCGAAGAGGTGAAGCCGCACTCCGCATGGGAGCGCAACAAGTCCTCGTCGGACGGCTGGGCCAGCTATTGCCGCGTGTGCCGGGCGGAGCGGAACCGGGTCGGCTACTTCAAGCGCGAGTACGGACTCACGCCGGCGGAGGTGGACGCGCTGATCGCCGAGCAGCAAGGCGTCTGCTGTGTGTGCCTTGCCGCCCCTGCCGTGCATGTGGATCACTGCCACAAGACGGGTAAGGTCCGTGGCGTACTGTGCTTCAACTGCAATTCGGCCATCGGAAAGTTGGGGGATGATCCCGACGCCGTTCGACGGGCTGCCGCCTACCTGGAAGGAACCTCGTGGAAGCCAACACTCGTAGCACCGGGCGTCTACCGGCTGCCTTCCTGACGCCTGGGTCCTCTTCCTTCATGGACTTTCTCGCCGATCACCAGCCGGACCTGCTGCCGGGCAGGCGGCAGCTGCCGCCCACACAGGGGGTGATCGAGGCGCCGCACGGGACGACGATCGTGGCCGTGACCTTCCCGGGAGGCGTGGTGCTGGCCGGTGATCGCCGGGCCACGATGGGCAATGTGATCGCGCAGCGTGACATCGAGAAGGTCTTCCCCGCCGACGAGTACTCGGCCGTGGGGATCGCCGGTACCGCGGGTCTGGCGGTCGAGATGGTCAAGCTCTTCCAGCTGGAACTGGAGCACTTCGAGAAGGTCGAGGGCGCCCAGTTGTCGCTGGAGGGCAAGGCGAACCGGCTGTCGACGATGATCCGGTCCAATCTGGGCATGGCGATGCAGGGGCTGGCCGTGGTGCCGCTGTTCGCCGGTTATGACGTGGATCGTGACAAGGGCCGGATCTTCTCCTATGACGTCACCGGGGGCCGCTCCGAGGAGCACAACTTCGCCGCGACGGGTTCCGGCTCGGTGTTCGCGCGGGGTGCGATGAAGAAGCTGTTCCGTGACGACCTGACCGAGGAGCAGGCCACGACCCTCGTGGTGCAGGCCCTGTATGACGCGGCCGACGACGACTCGGCGACCGGTGGTCCCGATGTCGCGCGCCGGATCTATCCGATCGTCACCGTGATCACCGAGGACGGCTTCCGCCGGCTCACCGAGGAGGAGTCCTCCGAGATCGCCCGTTCGATCCTGGAGCGGCGGTTGGAGCAGCCGGACGGCCCGCGGGCCGCGCTGCTGTAGCCGGTTGTTTCTTTGCTAGGTGGTCCAGTGACTTCGACAGAAAGGGACGGATAACCGGTGTCGACGCCGTTCTATGTCTCACCTCAGCAGGCCATGGCCGACCGGGCGGAGTACGCCCGCAAGGGCATCGCCCGTGGCCGCAGCCTGGTCGTGCTGCAGTACGCCGACGGCATCGTGTTCGTCGGTGAGAACCCGTCCCGTGCGCTGCACAAGTTCAGCGAGATCTACGACCGGATCGGTTTCGCCGCGGCCGGTAAGTACAACGAGTACGAGAACCTTCGTATCGGCGGTGTGCGCTATGCGGATCTGCGTGGCTACACCTATGACCGGGATGATGTGACGGCCCGGGGTCTGGCCAATGTGTATGCCCAGACGCTGGGCACGATCTTCTCCAGTGCGGCGGAGAAGCCGTACGAGGTGGAGCTGGTGGTGGCCGAGGTCGGGGAGACCCCGGAGGGTGACCAGATCTATCGGCTGCCGCATGACGGGTCGATCGTGGATGAGCACGGTTCGGTCGCGGTGGGCGGCAATGCCGAGCAGATCAGTGGCTTCCTGGATCAGCGGCATCGTGACGGGATGAGTCTTGCGGAGGCGCTGAAGCTGGCGGTGCAGGCTCTGTCGCGGGACACGAACGGCAGTGAGCGGGAGATCCCGGCGGAGCGTCTGGAGGTCGCCGTGCTGGATCGGACGCGACCGCAGCAGCGTAAGTTCAAGCGCATCGTGGGCCGGCAGCTGTCGCGGCTGCTGGCGGGGGACGGCGCGGCCACGGAGGCGGAGAGCGCCGAGGGTGAGGGCGCCGAAGGTGAGGGTTCTGGGGACGAGTAGTCCGCGTCTGCTGTGTCATGCCTTGCGCGCCCCGGTCGGCCTCGCCGTCCGGGGCGCGGCGCGTGGTGTCGGCGGGACGGTCGCGTGGTGCCGTCGGGGTGCCCGCGTGGTGGCCGTCAGCGGGGCCTGGGCGGCGCTGTGGAGCCCCGTACCACGAGGTGTACGGGGATGTCGGTGCGGTCCGGTTCGCGGCCTTCCAGGACGTCCAGGAGGGCTTGCATGCCGCGTTCGCCGAACTGTTCGGCGTCGAGTCGTACGGTGGTGAGTTCGGGGTCGATGGCGGTGGCCAGGGCGAGGTCGTCGAGGCCGGTGACCGAGATGTCGGAGGGTACGTGGAGTCCTCGGCGGCGTAGTGCCTTGTAGGCGCCGGCCGCGAGTTTGTCGTCGTCGCAGACGAGGGCGGTGGGGTGGGGTCCGGGGGTGGTGAGGGCGGTGTGGGTGGCGGTTGTGGCGTCCTCGATGGTCAGGGGTGTGCGGACGGTCCGTACGGTGGCGCCGGGGACGGCGGCGAGGCGGGTGGCCAGTTCGTGTGCGCGTACCTGGAAGGTCCAGGAGGGTACGTCGGCGGCGAGGTGCAGGAAGCTGCGGTGGCCGAGTCCGAGGAGGTGTTCGGTGATCTGGCGGACGCCGTCGGCGATGTCCAGGTTGACGGTGGCGGCGCCGAGGCTGCCGGCGGGGTCGCTGTCGAGCATGATGAGGGGGAGTTGGTCGCCGTGGATGGCGGTGAGTGCGTCGGCGGCCATGGACGAGGCGATGACTCCGTCGAGTGCGGCCTGTGCCGAGGCGAAGGGGTCGCGGGCCGGGCCGACGCCTTCCGGGGAGGGGTAGAGGACCACGCCGAAGCCGTGTCGGGCGGCGATGCGGGCGGCTCCGGTGTAGACGCCGGCGAAGAACTCGGTGGTGAGGGCGGGGACGACGAGGAGGACCGTGCGGGTGCGGCCGAGGCGGAGGTTGCGGGCGGCGAGGTTGGGGCGGTAGCCGAGGTGGTGTGCGGCGTCTCGGACGCGCTGGGCGGTGGCGGCGGAGACCCGGCCGTGCCATTTGTCGCCGAGGACGAGGGAGACGGCTGCCTGGGAGACGCCGGCGGCTTGGGCGACGTCGCGGCTCGTCGGGCGCGTGTTGCTGGGTGGCACCGGGGTGCGCTCCTTCGTCTGGACGTGCGAACAGCGCACATGGTACGTATGACCCCGGTCGTTATACGTAACACTTGAGGGTGGCGACCGACGTCGGGCGAGCCGGTGGAGGGCTGGAGATGGCCGCGGGATACCTGGAGATCCTCAGGGCGAGGCATGCGGCGCGGCTGCTTGCGGGCACGCTGGTGGGCCGGCTGCCGAACGCGACGGCCGCGATCGCGCTGGTGCTGTTCGTGCGCGCCGAGGGCGGCAGCTACAGCCTCGCGGGGGCGCTGGCCGCGGTCTACGGCGTGGCCAACGCCGTCGGGCAGCCGGTCCTGGGGCGGCTGGTCGACCTGCACGGGCAGCCCCGGGTCCAGTTGCCCGCGGCGGTGCTGGCGGCGCTGTCGATGGCGGTCTTCGCCCTTGGCGGCACGGACCCGCTGCCCCTCGCCTATGCCGCCGTGGCGGCCGCGGGCCTGTTCGCGCCTCCCCTGGAGGGCGGCCTGCGGGCGCTGTGGCCGTCGGTGCTGCGCCGGGAGGAGCAGGTGCACACCGCGTACGCCATGGACGCGGTCGCCCAGGAGGTCATGTTCACCGTCGGTCCGCTGCTGGTCACGTTGTGCGTGTCGGTGTGGTCGGAGCGGGCGGCCCTGCTGGTGCTGAACGCCGTGGGCGTGCTCGGGGCGCTGTCGGTGGTGCTGTCGCCGCCTTCGCGCGCGTGGCGTTCGGCGCCGCGGGACGCGCACTGGCTGGGCCCGCTGCGCTCGCCTGGGCTGCTGGCGCTGCTCGGCGCGTTCCTGTTCGTGGGTGTCGCGCTCGGCTCGATCACGGTGGCCTCGGTGCCTTATGCCGACGACCACGGTGGTGACGCGGTGTACGGCTGGCTGATGGCGGCCCTCGGGCTCGGTGCGCTGGCCGGCGGCACCGTGTACGGGGCGCGGCGGTGGGGTGGCGTTCCGGAGCGGCGACTGCGGGTGCTGGTGGCGCTTCTGGCGCTGTGTTATCTGCCGCTGATGCTGATGCCTGGTGCGGTGGCGATGGTGTTGCTCACCGTGGTCGCCGGGGTGTTCCTGGCGCCGTCGATCGCCTGTGCGTTCGTCATCGTCGACCGGCACGCGCCGAGCGGTACGGTCACGGAGGCGTTCTCCTGGCTTGTGACGACGTTCACGGTGGGTGCTTCGGTGGGAACGGGCCTGGCGGGTCCGGTGGTCGAGGCGGGTGGCGCGCTGTGGGGGTTCGCCGTTCCGGGTGCCGCGGGGGCCGTGTCCTTGCTGGTGTTGCTGGCCACGGGGCGGGTCCTCGCAGTTCCCGCCCGGCGGGCGGTGGTTGCGGGGTCAGCGGAAAATGATCCAAATCGTGCCGTCGAACCTCGTTTCAGTTCAGGGGATCGGGCGTAATGTTCAGTCATGGACCGCCGCATTTTCGGGCTGGAGAACGAGTACGGCGTCACGTGCACGTTCAGGGGACAGCGCCGCCTGTCTCCTGACGAGGTGGCGCGGTACCTCTTCCGCCGTGTCGTGTCATGGGGCCGTAGCAGCAATGTCTTTCTGCGCAACGGTGCCCGCCTCTATCTCGACGTGGGGTCACATCCGGAATACGCGACACCCGAGTGTGACAACGTGACCGAACTGGTCACCCACGACAAGGCCGGCGAGCGCATTCTCGAAGGGCTTCTGGTGGACGCGGAGCGACGCCTGCACGAGGAGGGAATCGCGGGCGACGTCTACCTCTTCAAGAACAACACGGACTCGGCGGGCAACTCCTACGGTTGCCACGAGAACTATCTGGTGGCGCGGCACGGGGAGTTCTCCCGGCTCGCCGACATCCTCATTCCGTTCCTGGTCACCCGGCAGCTGCTGTGCGGTGCGGGCAAGGTGCTGCAGACGCCGCGCGGCGCGGTGTACTGCGTGAGCCAGCGGGCGGAGCACATCTGGGAGGGCGTGTCGTCGGCGACGACGCGTTCCCGGCCCATCATCAACACGCGGGACGAGCCGCACGCGGACGCGGAGCGTTACCGCCGGCTGCATGTCATCGTGGGCGACTCGAACATGTCCGAGACGACGATGCTGCTCAAGGTCGGGGCCACCGATCTGGTGCTGCGGATGATCGAGGCGGGCACGGTGATGCGTGATCTGACCCTGGAGAACCCGATCCGGGCGATCCGTGAGGTCAGTCATGACATCACGGGCCGGCGCAAGGTGCGTCTGGCCAGCGGCCGGGAGGCGTCGGCGCTTGAGGTGCAGCGCGAGTACTACGAGAAGGCCGTGGACTTCTGTGAGCGTCGTGGTACCCGCACCGGCACGGTGGAGCAGGTGCTGGAGCTGTGGGGCCGTACGCTCGACGCGATCGAATCGGAGGATCTGGACCGGATCGCCACCGAGATCGACTGGGTGATGAAGTACAAGCTCATCGAGCGGTACCGGGCCAAGCACAACATGACCATGTCGCATCCGCGGGTCGCGCAGATAGACCTCGCGTACCACGACATCCACCGGCGTCGTGGCCTGTACTACCTGCTGGAGAAGAAGGGCCAAGCCGCCCGGATCTGCAACGACTTGAAGATCTTCGAGGGCAAGTCGGTTCCGCCGCAGACGACTCGGGCGCGGCTGCGCGGCGACTTCATCCGGCGGGCCCAGGAGCAGCGCCGTGATTTCACGGTGGACTGGGTGCATCTCAAGCTCAACGACCAGGCGCAGCGGACGGTGTTGTGCAAGGACCCGTTCCGTTCGGTGGACGACCGGGTGGAGAAGCTCATCGCCGGCATGTGAGCGGGGCGTTGCCGTGTTCCTCTGTTCGAGTTCGCTCGAAAGGGGGATGCGGGGAGAACGCCACACGGGCGCCGTACGTTTCCCGTACGGCGCCCTTCGCACGCCGTAGAGTTGCGCGGGCACGCCATCCGCAAGATCGATCGATTACGAGGCCCCCACCGTGCGCCGACGCTCACTCCTCCTCGCCGCCGTTCCCGCAGGACTGGTCACGCTCGCCGGGTGCGGCGACGGCAAGTCGGACTCCAGCAAGGCGAGCGCGTCGCCGTCCGGCTCGGCTTCGTCGGTGCCGCCGCCGAAGATCGTGGAGGGGCCGTTGCCGGCGATCACCGCGGGGGAGAAGTTCGGCGAGAAGCCGACCGTGGCCAAGGGGTCGGGGGAGCCGTCGAAGGATCTCGCGGTGAAGACGGTGATCGCGGGCGGCGGCAGGACGGTCGCGGAGAACGACTTCGTCCAGGCGCACTATCTGGGGCAGATCTGGAACTCGGCGAAGGTCTTCGACAACTCCTACGACCGCAAGAGCGCGCTGGTGCTGCAGCTGGCCGAGGGCGGTGTCATCGACGGCTGGCGGTATGCCCTGACCGGCAGGAAGACCGGCAGCCGGGTGCTGATGGCGGTGCCGCCGACCTGGGGTTACGGCGCGTCGGGCAATGCGCAGGCCGGGATCAAGGGCACGGACACCCTGGTGTTCGTCGTCGACCTGGTGGACGCGTTCAACTCCAAGAGTTCGGCGCGGGGCAAGGAGGTCCCGCAGAACGATGCCGCGCTGCCGAAGGTCGGCACGAACACGGACGGCAACGCGCCGTCCGTGGACATCCCGAAGTCGGCGGCGCCGGGCAAGCTGGTGTCCGCGTATGTCCTGGAGGGCGACGGGGCCGCGCTGAAGGCGGACCAGACGATCCTGTGCCAGTTCCGGGGCGTGGTCTGGGACGGCGGCAAGACCTTCGAGCAGACCTATGGTTCGGGCCGGCTGAGCCAGTTCTCCTTGCAGCAGATGCAGCAGGTCGTCAAGGGGCTGTCGCAGGGCCTGACCGGTAAGAAGGTCGGCAGCCGGGTCCTCGTGGTGGTGCCGCCGGACCTGGCGTACGGTGACACGCCGCCGAGCGGTGACGTCATCAAGAAGGGCTCCACGCTGGTGTTCTCCGTCGACATCCTGGCGGCGATGTGAGGCCGTGTGCGTGGGGACGCGCCTGCCCGTCGCGGGCGTGCCGGGGCCGGGGATGAAAGACTGTTGGCGTTCTGTGTCGTACACAAGCAGGAGCTACAGACGTGAGCATCGAGAAGCCCGAGGTCGACTTCCCGGGTGGCGAGCCCCCGGCGGACCTTGAGATCAAGGACATCTGGGCGGGCGACGGTCCGGAGGCCAAGGCCGGCGACACCGTCTCCGTCCACTATGTGGGCGTGGCCTTCTCCACGGGCGAGGAGTTCGACGCGTCCTGGAACCGGGGCACGCCGCTGAAGTTCCAGCTGGGTGCCGGTCAGGTCATCGCCGGCTGGGACCGGGGTGTGCAGGGCATGAAGGTCGGCGGCCGTCGTCAGCTGACCATTCCGGCGCACCTGGCGTACGGCGACCGTGGTGCGGGCGGCGGCCGGATCGCCCCCGGCGAGACGCTGATCTTCGTCTGCGACCTGGTCGGGGTCTGATCGGATCCGTTCATCCGGGGCCCGTGCCCGCCCGGGCACGGGCCCTCGGCTTTTGCCGCGCCACCGTGGAGCGGTACGGTCGACGATCGTAAGCACCACAGGGAGGCGAAGGGCGTCGATGGCCATTGCCAAGGCCGAGCGGCTGATGAATCTGGCGCTGTGTCTGCTCGGGACGCGGCGGCCGCTCAGCAAGCGTGAGCTGCGGGAGTCCATCGAGGCGTATGTCGAGGCTTTCGGGCCGGGCAAGGGCGCGGCCGGCGGTGACGAATCCTTCAGCCGGATGTTCGAGCGTGACAAGGACGACCTGAGGGAACTCGGCCTGGTCATCGAGACCGTCGAGAACATCGACGGCGAGGTCGGCTATCTCGCCCGCCGGGACAGCAATCGGCTGCCGCCCATCACGCTGGACGCGGAGGAGGCCGCCGCGCTGGGTCTTGCCGCCAAGGTGTGGCAGCAGGCCCGGCTGGCCGGCGCGGCCAGCGGTGCCCTGCAGAAGCTGCGCGCGGCGGGCCTGCCCGAGGACGTCGATCCGTACGAGGCGCATGGCGCGCTGGAGCCGCGCATCCCGGTGCACGAGGCCGCTTTCGAGCCGTTGATGCTGGCCTGCCGTGATCGCCGCCCGGTGGTGTTCGACTACCGCAAGGCGAGCGCGGCCCGTCCGGAGACCCGGCATGTGGAGCCGTGGGCGCTGGAGTGCTGGCGCGGCCACTGGTATCTGGCGGGCTGGGACCGTGACCGGTGTGCGGAGCGGGTGTTCCGGCTGTCCCGGATCACCGGCCGGGTCCGTTCCCGTGGCAGCGTCTTCACCGCCGCGGTGCCCGATGTCGTCACCGTGCGGGAGACCGTCGCGAGCTGGGCGGGTGAGATCGCCGACCGTTCGGCGCTGATCCGGTTGCGTTCCGGTGCCGGCTACCCCCTTCGGGCGAAGGCCACCGCGGTCCGGGAACTCGGGGACGGCTGGGACGAGTTGGAGATTCCGTACGGGCACGGTCTGGACGCCTGGCTGGTGGAGTTCGGGCCCGATGTGGTGGTCCTGGAGCCGGCCGAGCTGCGGGCCGACGTGGTGGACCGGCTGCGTGCCGTGGCCAAGGGCTGAGGGGGAGCGGAGCGGAACAGTGGCAGGCAAACCGGTCAGGCCCGTGAACGCCATCGACCAGACCCGGCGGATGCTCTCCCTGGTGACGTATCTGCGGGAGCGTCCCGGCGCCCGGGTCGCCGATGTGGCGCGTGCCTTCGGCGTCACCGAGGACGAGCTGGTCTCGGACCTCGATGTGCTGCCCATGTGCGGCACCAGCTTCCGCGGCGGTGATCTGCTGGACATCGACACGGACGGCGAGCGCATCTGGTGGCACAATCCGGCCGCGCTCGGCGCGGACGCGGCGGAGCCGCTGAGGCTGGCCGCGGACGAGGCGACGGCGCTGCTGGTGGCCGCGCGCGCGGTGGCCACCCTGCCGGGGCTGCGGGAGAGCGACCGGCAGGCGCTGCTGCGGGCCACCGCCAAGGTGGAGGGGGCGGCGGGTGACGCGGCGGGTGCCAGTTCGCGGCTGTCGGTGACCTTCGAGTCGGAGGGCGGTGTGTTCGCGGACGTCGACCGGGCCATCTCCGAGCGGCGCCGCCTGTGGATCCGCTACTACTCGCCCGCCCGTGACGAGGTCACCGAGCGGGAGATCGACCCCATCCGTCTGGTGAGCGTCGGGCACACCTATGTGGAGGCGTGGTGCCGCCGCTCGGAGGCGCGCCGCACGTTCCGCCTGGACCGGGTCGCCGAGATCAAGATCCTCGACGAGCCGTCGGCGCCGCCGGAGATCGAGCTGCGGGATCTGTCGGAGGGGCTGGTGCAGCCGGCCGCCGAGGACCCGGAGGTGGTGGTCGAGGTCGGCCCCGGCGGCCGCTGGGTCGCCGAGTACTACCCGCACGACCGTGCCGATGAGCTTCCCGACGGCGGGCTGCGTATCACGGTGCGCACCCCGGATCCGGCCTCGCTCAGACGGCTGGCGCTGCGGCTCGGCCGTGACGGCCGGATCGTCTCGCCGCCCGAGCTGGCCGACAGCGCCCGGCGGGCCGCCCGCGCGGCGCTCGCCGGGTACGACGGGGTTCAGGCGGCGCAGGGCGCGCCGTGTGAGGCGGCGCCCGCGGAGCGCGACGGGCTGTACGACAGGGCGCGGTGAGCCGCGGGCGACCGCCCGGTGCCGCGGGGCCGCCGCGCCGGGCGGGCCGGGCGCGGCGCCCGTATCGCCTGCGGTGTCGCCGCGGGGCGACCTACCACGAAGTGAGGAGCGAGGGCTGTGAGCGAGTCTGCGGTGTCGGATGCGGGGGAGATGACGGTCGCGGCCGCCTTCGCGGGGATGCGAAGGGTGGTTCCGGTGGTGTTCAGGGCGGGCTGCCCTCAGTGCCGGGGCCGTTTCGAGCTGTCCGCCGGCGCCCTGCGGCTCGCCGTCGGCGCCACCAGCCGTACGACGTTCTACTCCTTCACCTGTCCCGACTGCGGTGTGCTGGTCCGCAAGCCCGCGGGTGAACGTATCGTCGAGCTGCTGACCGACGGCGGGGTCAAGACGCTGCGGCTGCACTCCACCCTCTAGGCTCGACGCCATGTTCTGGGCGATGTTCGCGGTGGCCGTGGGTTTTGTGGGGCTGGCCGTCCTCGGTGTGCTCGCCGTGCGGGTCTTCGTGGAGGCGCGGCGGCTGGGCCGGCAGGTCGAGGACTCCGCGCAGCGGATCGGCCGCGCGGCCGAGGATCTGGAGCGGGCCGCGGTGAGCGCGTCCCGCGCCGCCGACGCGCTGTGAGCGCCGGCGTGTACGGCCGTGACCGTGTGCACCGGACGCGCTATGTGTCACTTCGCCCTGTCACGCCGCCCGTTTGGGCGGGTACGCTGCTGGTCGCGGTGCGCAGAACGAGGCCCGTACCGCGGACCGGGAGTACGCACAGGGATTGCCTCGCGTTCACCCCTGAGCGTTACGATCGCTGCCAGCACGGTCCTTCGGGCACATGTCCGAAGGGTCGGACAGCACCCCACCCAGCCGCCTCGGTGAGAAGGTAAAGACTTATGTTCGGAAGGCTCGGAGCCCCCGAGATCATTCTCATCCTCGTCGTCATCGTCCTGCTGTTCGGCGCGAAGAAGCTTCCGGACATGGCCCGCTCGCTCGGGAAGTCCGCCCGCATCCTCAAGAGCGAGGCCAAGGCGATGAAGGAGGACGGCGGCAACAACACCGCCGCCTCCGCGCAGGCCCCCAGCTCCGACGAGCAGTCCTCGGCCCAGCGCACCATCCAGGCTGCCCCCGGCGATGTGACCAGTTCGCGGCCGGTCACCGAGCCGTCGGACACCACCAAGCGCTGACGCAGGGCCGGAAGCTCCCGGCCCGCCGCACGAGATGAGGACGTGGGTTGCCCAAGCCTGCCCGCAAGAAGGAGAAGGATCCGGAGGGGCGGATGCCCCTTGCGGATCATCTTCGTGAGCTGCGCAACCGGCTCGCGAAGGCGATTCTGGCCATCGTCGTCGTCACGGTCGTCGCCGCCTTCTTCTACAACGACATCATCAACTTCCTCACCAAGCCGATCCTCGACTCGGTCGGCTGCGGGAAGACCTTCGAGGAACTGGCCCGGTCGAGCGACGACACCCAGCAGTGCGCGCGGATCACCATCAACGGCCTCCTCGCCCCGTTCACGCTGGCCCTCCAGGTCTCCCTGACGGCGGGCGTCGTGCTGGCCTCGCCGATCTGGCTCTACCAGCTGTGGGGGTTCGTCGCGCCGGGTCTGCACCAGCACGAGAAGAAGTACGCCTACGCGTTCGTCGGCACCGGCGCCCCGCTGTTCCTCGGCGGCGCGTACTTCGCGTACCGGGTGCTGCCCACGACGGCCCAGGTGCTGATGCAGTTCACGCCGCACGGCGTGGACAACCTGCTGCCGCTGGACGACCTGCTGCAACTCGTCACGCGCATGGTGGTCGTCTTCGGTCTCTCCTTCGAGCTGCCCCTGCTGCTGATCATGCTCAATCTGACCGGGGCGCTCAGCGGCAAGCGCATGCTCGGCTGGTGGCGGGCCATGATCATGGGCATCACGGTCTTCGCGGCCGTGGCCACGCCCAGCACCGACCCCATCTCGATGCTGTCGCTGGCCGGGCCGATCTGGGTGCTGTACTTCATCGCGGTCGCCTTCTCCCTGCTCAACGACCGGCGCAGGCGGCGGCGCGAGGCCGAGGGCCCCGCCGACGACGAGGCATCCGAGCTGGATCTGACGCCCGAGGACATCGGCGAGGTCGAGACGGTCTCCGCCAGCCGGGCGCTGCCCGAGCAGTCCAGCACGGACCGGGTCAACGGCTACGACGACGTGACCTGAGCGTTCGCGCCGCACGCGTGCCCGCGCCCGCCGGCGCGGGCAGGCCGCGTGTGCGGCGCACCGGTGCGCCCGGCGTATGTCCCGCGTTCCGGATAATGATCGTCCTGTTGTCAGTGCGGCCCGGTACGCTCGAAAGCACGATGACAGAGGACCTCTCACCGGCCGAGCGGTATGCGGCAGCCCGCAGGCGGGCAGCCGAGCAGGCCACCGCGCTCGCGTCCTTCCGCGAGATGTACGACTTCGGCCTCGACCCTTTCCAGATCGAGGCCTGCCAGGCCCTTGAGGCGGGGAAGGGCGTGCTGGTGGCCGCCCCCACCGGCTCCGGGAAGACCATCGTGGGCGAGTTCGCCGTCCACCTCGCGCTGCGCCAGGGCAAGAAGTGCTTCTACACGACACCCATCAAGGCGCTGTCGAACCAGAAGTACGCCGACCTGTGCCGCCGCTACGGACCCGACAAGGTGGGCCTGCTCACCGGCGACAACAGCGTCAACTCCGACGCCCCGGTGGTGGTGATGACCACCGAGGTGCTGCGCAACATGCTGTACGCGGGTTCCCGGACCCTGCTCGGCCTCGGCCATGTCGTCATGGACGAGGTGCACTACCTCTCGGACCGTTTCCGCGGCGCGGTGTGGGAGGAGGTCATCATCCACCTCCCCGAGTCGGTCACCCTGGTCTCGCTGTCGGCGACCGTCTCCAACGCCGAGGAGTTCGGCGACTGGCTGGACACCGTACGCGGTGACACGGAGGTGATCGTCTCCGAGCACCGGCCGGTCCCGCTGTTCCAGCACGTGCTCGCCGGACGCCGGATGTACGACCTGTTCGAGGAGGGCGAGGGCCACAAGAAGGCGGTCAACCCCGACCTCGCCCGGCTCGCCCGCATGGAGGCCAGCAGACCCTCCTACCAGGACCGCAGACGCGGCCGTGCGATGCGCGAGGCGGACCGCGAACGCGAGCGGCGGCAGCGTTCCCGGGTGTGGACGCCGGGCCGCCCCGAGGTCATCGAACGACTCGACTCCGAGGGCCTGCTGCCCGCCATCACCTTCATCTTCAGTCGGGCCGCCTGCGAGTCCGCCGTCCAGCAGTGCCTGTACGCGGGACTGCGGCTCAACGACGAGGAGGCCCGGCAGCGGGTGCGCGACCTCGTGGAGGAGCGCACCGCCTCCATCCCCCGCGAAGACCTGCACGTCCTCGGCTACTACGAGTGGCTTGAGGGCCTGGAACGGGGCATCGCCGCCCATCACGCGGGCATGCTCCCCACCTTCAAGGAGGTCGTCGAGGAACTGTTCGTGCGCGGCCTGGTGAAGGCCGTCTTCGCCACCGAGACCCTGGCGCTCGGCATCAACATGCCGGCCCGCTCGGTGGTGCTGGAAAAGCTCGTCAAATGGAACGGTGAGCAGCACGCCGACATCACCCCCGGCGAGTACACGCAGCTCACCGGGCGGGCCGGCCGGCGCGGCATCGACATCGAGGGCCACGCGGTGGTGCTGTGGCAGCGCGGCATGAGCCCCGAACACCTCGCGGGCCTCGCGGGCACCCGCACCTATCCGCTGCGCTCCAGCTTCAAGCCGTCGTACAACATGGCGGTCAACCTGGTCGAGCAGTTCGGCAGGCACCGCTCCCGCGAACTGCTGGAGACCTCCTTCGCGCAGTTCCAGGCGGACCGGTCGGTCGTCGGGATCTCCCGGCAGGTGCAGCGCAACGAGGAGGGTCTTTCGGGCTACAAGCAGTCCATGACCTGCCACCTCGGCGACTTCGAGGAGTACGCGCGCCTGCGCCGCGAACTGAAGGACCGGGAGAACGAACTGGCCCGGCAAGGGGCGGCCCAGCGGCGTGCCGAGGCCGCCGTGGCCCTGGAGAAGCTCCGGCCCGGCGACGTCATCCATGTGCCCACCGGCAAGTACGCGGGCCTGGCCCTGGTGCTGGATCCCGGCCTGCCCGCCGGGCGTTCCAACGGCCACCGCGGCTTCGAGTACCACGACGGGCCGCGCCCCCTCGTCCTCACCGCCGAGCGGCAGGTCAAGCGGCTGGCGTCGATCGACTTCCCGGTGCCGGTCGAGGCGCTGGAGCGGATGCGCATCCCGAAGACGTTCAACCCGCGCTCACCGCAGTCCCGTCGGGACCTGGCGTCCGCGCTGCGCAGCAAGGCCGGGCACATTCCGCCGGAGCGGCACCGCAAGAAGCGTGCGCAGGCCGCCGACGACCGGGAGATCGCCCGGCTGCGGGCCGCGCTGCGCGCGCACCCCTGCCATGGCTGCAACGACCGTGAGGACCACGCCCGTTGGGCGGAGCGCTACCACCGGCTGCTGCGTGACACCTCGCAGCTGGAGCGCCGTATCGAGGGGCGTACGAACACGATCGCGCGGACCTTCGACCGGATCGTGGCGCTGCTGACCGAACTCGACTATCTGCGGGGCGACGAGGTCACCGAACACGGCAAGCGGCTCGCCCGGCTGTACGGCGAACTCGACCTGCTGGCCAGCGAGTGTCTGCGCGAGCGGGTCTGGGAGGGGCTGGGGCCCGCCGAACTCGCCGCCTGCGTCTCGGCGTTGGTGTACGAGGCGCGGGTCGGTGACGATGCGCTGGCGCCTCGGGTGCCGTCGGGCCGGGCGAAGGCCGCGCTCGGTGAGATGGTCCGCATCTGGGGGCGGCTCGACGGCCTGGAGGAGGAGTTCCGGATCACCCAGACCGAGGGGGTGGGGCAGCGCGAGCCCGATCTCGGTTTCGCCTGGGCCGCGTACATGTGGGCTTCCGGTTCGGGGCTGGACGAGGTGCTGCGCGAGGCGGAGATGCCGGCCGGGGACTTCGTGCGGTGGTGCAAGCAGGTGATCGATGTGCTCGGGCAGATCTCGGCGGCGGCTCCTGCGGAGGGCTCGACCGTGGCCAAGAGTGCGCGTAAGGCGGTGGAGCAGTTGCTGCGGGGTGTGGTGGCCTACTCGTCGGTGGGGTGACGGGTGGCGGGTGGCGGGTGCGGGTCTCTTTTGGCCGGTCGCGCAGTTCCCCGCGCCCCTTTGGGGGGGGGGCTGTGGGGGTGTGGGTGCGGGTTGTGTGGGGTTGTTCGCGCGGTTCCTCGCGCCCCTTTCGGGCGGGTCAGCCTGCGGGCCAGGCTGTGAGTGTTCGCTTGCTGTGGAAGGTGTGCTCCGTTCCGGTGATTGGATCGGTGAACTCCAGGCGGCGGGCCAGCAGTTGCAGGGGTCGACTGAAGTCGCCGGCCGGGCCGGGGTCGGTCTCCACCGGATACAGCGGATCGCCGAGGATCGGCACGCCCAGGGCGTTCATGTGCACCCGCAGCTGATGCGTCTGCCCGGTGTGCGGGGTCAGCCGGTAGCGGGCCAGCGCCTCGCGCTCCCGGACCTCGGCCAGCTCGACCCGGGTCACCGCGTTCGGCTCGCCCTCGACCTGCCGGGCGGCCGGCACCCCCCGCTCCTTCAGGATCCGGCTGCGCACCGTCCGGGGCAGGGTGAGCGCGGGATCGTACGGGGCGACGGCCTCGTACTCCTTGCGTACCAGCCGGTCGCGGAACAGTGACTGGTAGGCGCCGCGCTCCTCGGGCCGTACCGTGAACAGCACCAGCCCCGCCGTCAGCCGGTCCAGCCGGTGCGCCGGGGACAGCGTGGGGATTCCCAGGTCCCGGCGCAGCCGCGTCAGCGCCGTCTGCACGACGTGGCCGCCGCGCGGGGTCGTGGCGAGGAAGTGCGGCTTGTCGGCGACGACCAGGTGCGCGTCCCGGTGGACGACCTCCACTTCGAACGGCACGGGCACCTCGGTGGGCAGCTCCCGGTGGAACCACACATACATGCCGGGCACGTACGGATCGTCCGGTGTGACCGCCAGCCCGTCGGCCCCGACGATCCGGCCCGCCGCCAGCATCCCGTCGACCAGGCCGGGCGGCGCCCCGGACAGCCGCGCCACGAGATGCGCGCGCACCGTCTCCCAAGGTCCCTCGGCGGGCAGCCGCACCCGCACGGGATCCACACCGTCGCGCGCGGGCAGCGGGGCGGGCGGGATGCGGGTCCTTCGTCTCATCTCACCCCAGCGTACGGAACGCCGCCCTGGTCATGCGGCGGCGGTGCCCTCCTGCTCCGCCTCGACGCGGGCGTTCCACTCCCGCTTGGACGCCTGCCAGCCGTCCTCGTCATGCCCCAGCCGCCAGTAGCCGGAGATCGACAGGTCCTCGCGGGGGATCGCGTACTCGACCCGCAGCAGCCGGCGCAGCTCCTTCACGAAGCCCGCCTCGCCGTGCACGAACGCGTGCACCCGGCCCGCCGGGAACTCCAGCGCCCGTACGGCCTCGACCAGGGCGTCGCCGACCGGCCGGTCCCCGCGGTGCAGCCAGGTCACCGCCACGTCGGAGTCGATCTTCTGCTCCTCCTGCGGCCCGGACACCTCCACGAAGGCATGGGCGCGGGCACCGGCAGGCAGCGTCTCCAGGGCGCGGGCGATCGCGGGCAGCGCGCTCTCGTCGCCGGCCAGCAGATGCCAGTCCGCGCTCGCGTCGGGCGCGTAGGCGCCGCCGGGACCCATGAACCACACGGTCTCGCCGGGCCGCACGCGCAGCGCCCAGGGACCGGCCAGACCCTCGTCGCCGTGCACCACGAAGTCCAGGGTCATCTCCCGGTGCTGGGCATCCCAGTCACGCACCGTGTACGTCCGGGTCACCGGCCACTGCTCACGGGGGAACTCCGCCCGGATCCGCTCCAGGTCGAAGGGCTCCGGGTAGGTCGCGCCCGCGACCGGGAACAGCAGTTTCACATAGTGGTCGGTGCAGGTGTCCGCCGCGAAATCGGCCAGTCCCGCGCCGCCGAGCACGACCCGCTGCATGTGCGGGCTCAGCCGCTCGGTGCGGATGACCTGCGCGGAGTGGGGCTTCCGCGGCCTCCGTGCCGGACGTTCTGCCATGGCTGCCTCCATGTCACTTCCTTAGGTTTACCTAAGTTAGCACCACGTCCTTGCGGCCGGCAGGAACACGGACCGGAACAGGCCGGAACGCCGTTCACCGGCGAGCGTGGCGACGTCGCTCACCCCGCGAGCGTGGCGAGGAGCCGTTGCAGCGACCCGCCCAGCCCCCAGCGCGCCGTCAGCGCCTCCAGGCCCGCCGGGTCACGCGGGGCGCGCGGCAGCGCCGTGTCGACGTCCGGCAGCGGCACGTCGGCGGCGACCCGGACGACCTTCGGCGCGACCGCGACATACGCCCTGGCCTCGTCCAGACGCTTGCGCTGCGACGGGGTCAGCCCGGCCTTCGGGTCGTCGACCGCCGCCATGATCCCGGCCAGGTCACCGAACGCGGCGAGCAGCTTCGCCGCCGTCTTCTCACCGATGCCGGGCACCCCGGGCAGCCCGTCGCTGGGGTCGCCCCGCAGCAGCGCCAGATCCGCGTACCCCCGGCCGTCGACGCCGTACTTGCCGCGCAGCACGGCCTCGTCGGTGAGCTGGAGCGTGCCCACTCCCTTCAGCGGGTACAGCACCCGCACCCCGCGCGCGTCGTCCACCAGTTGGTACAGGTCACGGTCGCCGGTGACGATGTCGACCGGGCCCTCGGCGCGCGCGGTGAACGTGCCGATCACATCGTCCGCCTCGTACCGAGCGACGCCCACCCGGGCGATGCCGAGCGCGTCCAGCACCTCCTCGATGACCGGCACCTGCGGGGACAGCGTGTCCGGCACCTCCTCCGTGTCCGGGCCCGGCGCATGCTCCTCGGCGACCCGGTGCGCCTTGTAGCTGGGGATCAGCTCGACCCGCCACGCGGGCCGCCAGTCGGCGTCCATGCAGGCCACCAGCCGGTCGGGCCGGTGGTCCCGCACCAGCCGGTCGATGAAGTCGAGCAGCCCGCGCACGGCGTTCACCGGTGTGCCGTCCGGTGCCTTCACCGAGTCGGGGACGCCGAAGTACGCACGGAAGTACAGCGAGGCGGTGTCGAGAAGCATGAGTCGTCCGGTCACGCCCCGCATCATGCCGTACGGCACTGACACCCGCCCGCGACCAGCGGCGACGGCCCCGCCCACACATGGTGTGAGGTGGACCACTCTGGCGTTTGCCCTCCTCGGATCGGGGCAGGCGCGGCCTCTGTCCCCTGCCCCCGAGACGAGAGGTACGCGTGTCACCCAGGCTAGAGGCCGAACATCTCTACAAGGTGTTCGGAAGACGACCCGACGATGCAGTGGAGCGACTTCGGCAGGGCGCCGACCGGGAGGAACTGCGTGCCGACGGCACCACCGCCGCCGTCATCGACGCCTCCTTCCAGGTGGAACCCGGCGAGATCTTCGTCGTGATGGGGCTGTCCGGATCCGGCAAGTCCACCCTGCTGCGCATGCTCAACGGCCTGTCGGAGCCCACCGCGGGCCGCGTGAGGTTCGACGGCCAAGATCTGACCGCGCTGCCCGACAGCGCACTGCGTGAGCTGCGCTCACGCAAGATCAGCATGGTCTTCCAGCACTTCGCGCTGTTCCCGCACCGCAGCGTCCGCGACAACGCCGCCTACGGCCTGTACGTGCAGGGCGTGCCCCGCGCCGAGCGCGATCGTCGCGCCGACGAGGCGCTCGCCCTGTGCGGCCTGGCCGGCTGGGAGAAGTCCTGGCCCGACGAGCTGTCCGGCGGCATGCAGCAGCGTGTGGGCCTGGCCCGCGCCCTCGCCACGGACGCCGATCTGCTGCTCATGGACGAGTCGTTCAGCGCGCTCGACCCGCTGATCCGCCGTGATATGCAGGACCAGCTGCTGGAACTGCAGAAGAGCCTGAAGAAGACGATCGTCTTCATCACCCACGACCTCAACGAGGCCATGCGCCTGGGCGACCGGATCGCCGTGATGCGCGACGGCCGGATCGCCCAGGTGGGCACCGCGGAGGACATCCTCGTGCGCCCCGCCGACGACTACGTCGCCTCGTTCACCAAGGACGTCGACCGCGCGCGCGTGCTGACCGCCGCCGCCGTCATGGACACCGACGTCCGGGGCGACGAGGCCGACTGCGACTGCGAGACCGCCGCCCCGCACACCCCGTTCACGGAGCTGTGCGCGATCAGCGCCCGCGTGAACCACCCGGTCGCCGTCGTCGACCGCGACCGCGCCCTCGTCGGCGTCGTGCCGCGGCACCGCCTCGTCGGGTTCCTCGGGGACGAGCAGGGCGAGCCCGCGCCCTGCCGTCCGCGCGGCGGGAAGGTGGCCGCCCGTGCCTAGGATCCACTTCGGCGACTGGGTGGAGACCGCGGTCGACTGGCTGCAGTCCCATCTGACCTGGGTCTTCGACATCGTCAACGCCGTGCTCGACGGCATGTACAGCGCTGTGGACACCGTCCTCAGCGGCGGTGAACCGCTGCTGCTGGCCGGCATCCTCGCCGTGATCGCCGCCTGGCTGCGCGGCCTGCTGCCCGGCGTCCTCGCCTTCGTGGGGCTCGCGCTCATCGACTCGCTGGGGCTGTGGGACGACGCCATGGACACCCTGTCCCTGGTGCTCGTGGCCGCGGTCATCACCGTCGTGATCGCCATTCCGCTCGGCGTCTGGGCCGCGCGCAGCAGGCGCGTCAGCGCCCAGCTGCGGCCGGTGCTGGACGTCATGCAGACCATGCCGGCGTTCATCTACCTCATCCCCGGCGTGATGTTCTTCGGCGTGGGCACGACCCCGGGTCTGCTCGCGACGATCATCTTCGCGATGCCGCCGGGCGTCCGCATGACCGAACTCGGCATCCGTCAGGTCGACGGTGACCTCGTGGAAGCCGCCGAGGCGTTCGGCACCACCCCGCGGGACATCCTGCTGCGCGTCCAGCTGCCGCTGGCCCTGCCGACCATCATGGCCGGCGTCAACCAGGTCATCATGCTGGCCCTGTCGATGGTGGTCATCGGCGGCATGGCCGGCGCTGGCGGCCTCGGTGAGCAGGTGTACTCCGCGATCACCCAGCTCAAGGTGGGTCTCGCCGCGGAGAGCGGGGTGGCGGTGGTCATCCTCGCCATGTATCTGGACCGGATGACGGGCGCCCTGGGCGAGCGGGTGTCCCCGCTGGGCCGGCGCGCCGCGGCCAAGCTCTCGGCCCTCGTGGGACGCGCGCGGTTCGCCCACTACCGGCCGGCCGGCGCGGTCGCGGTCGTCGGAGTCGTCGTGCTCGCGCTGGTCGCGGGTGGCCTGAACCTGGTCGGCTCCGGCGACGCCCAGGCCGGTTCGAGCACCGACGTCGGCAAGGGCAAGCGGATCACCATCGGTTACATCCCCTGGGACGAGGGCACCGCCACCACGTACCTGTGGAAGGAACTGCTGGAGCAGCGCGGCTACGAGACCGACGTCAAGCAGCTCGACCCCGGCCCGCTCTACTCCGGCGTGGCCCGCGGCGACCTCGACTTCCAGACCGACGCCTGGCTGCCGACGACGCACAAGGCGTACTGGGACAAGTACGGTTCGCGGCTGGAGGATCTGGGGTCCTGGTACGGGCCGACGTCGTTGGAGCTGACGGTTCCCTCGTATGTGAAGGGGATCGATTCGTTGGCCGATCTGAAGGGTCAGGGGAAGAAGTTCGGCGGGAAGATCATCGGTATTGAGGCGAGCGCCGGTGAGATGGCGACGCTGAACAGCAAGGTCCTGAAGGCTTATGGGCTTGAGGGTGAGTACAAGGTGCTGTCGTCGAGTACGTCGTCGATGCTGGCGGAGCTGGACCGGTCGATCAAGAAGCGTGAGCCGGTGGTGGTGACGCTGTGGTCGCCGCACTGGGCGTACGGCAAGTACGACCTGAAGAAACTGAAGGACCCCGAGGGCGCCTGGGGCGAGGGCGAACGGATCCACACCGTCGCCCGCAAGGGCTTCAGCGCCGACGACCCGGTCGCCGCGCAGTGGCTGAAGGACTTCAAGCTCACCGAGCGGCAGCTGACCGGTCTGGAGAACGACATCCAGGGCGCCGGCCAGGGCCATGAGCAGGACGGCGTGCGCGCCTGGCTGAAGAAGAACCCCGGCCTGGTCGACCGGCTCGCCCCCGTTCCCGACGGCGGCGCCAAGAAGCAGGGCAAGGACGCGGGCAAGACCGTCAACATGGGTTACTTCCCGTGGGACGAGGCCATCGCCAGCACCTATCTCTGGCAGAACATCCTGGAGGACCGCGGCTACAAGCCGACCCTCAAACAGCTGGACCCGGGCCCGCTCTACAGCTCCCTCGCCCAGGGCCAGATGGACGTCCAGCTGGACTCGTGGCTACCGACGACGCACAAGGCGTACATGGACAAGTACGGTTCGCGGCTGGAGGATCTGGGGTCGTGGTACGGGCCGACGTCGTTGGAGCTGACGGTTCCCTCGTATGTGAAGGGGATCGATTCGCTGGCCGATCTGAAGGGTCAGGGGAAGAAGTTCGGCGGGAAGATCATCGGTATTGAGGCGAGTGCCGGGATGATGGGGACGTTGAACAGCAAGGTCCTGAAGGCTTATGGGCTTGAGGGTGAGTACAAGGTGGTGTCGTCGAGTACGTCGTCGATGCTGGCTGAGCTGGACCGGTCGATCAAGAAGCGTGAGCCGGTGGTGGTGACGCTGTGGTCGCCGCACTGGGCGTACGGCAAGTACGACCTGAAGAAACTGAAGGACCCCGAGGGCGCCTGGGGCGAGGGCGAACGGATCCACATGGTCGGCAAGAAGACGTTCAGCCAGGACTTCCCGGAGCTGTCCGGCTGGCTGAAGGACTTCAAGCTCACCGAGGAACAGCTCGCCTCCCTGGAGGTCGCGATACAGAGGGGCGGCGCCGGGCACGAGAAGGCGTCCGCACGGCAGTGGCTGGACGCCCAGCCGGGTCTTGAGGACAGGCTGGCACCCGTGGCCTGAGGCCCGCCGGCGAAGGGGAGCGGTGGTCGCGTCGAAAGGCGTGGCCACCGCTCCGCCCGTTCCGCTTCACCCGTACTGTCCCGTTGTCTCACCCGCCGCCGTCCGCGAGCGCCGTACTCGGCCGGCGGGTCCGGGTCGTCGGGACCGTTCTCCCCCGGCGCCGGGCCCGCCGTGGTGCCGCCGCCCACGAGAAGGATCCGGCCAACCACGGAGCGCCACGGTCCCGCCCGAGCCCGCGCACACCGCCCGCCGGGCCGTCGACCGCGCGCACGGCGGACCGTGCGCCGTCCGGTCGTTCGGGCGGTCGCCCGCCGGGCCCGGCCCGCACCCTTTTCGCCACCCGCCGCACCCGTCCTGACCAGCGGCTCCGCCGCACGGCGCGGATCGGGGGCGCGGGCTGGGAACACCGCGAGCCGCCGGCGCATTGAAGATAAGGGGCGCGATCCCGTGCTGATCGAGGGTCAGCGGTCGCGCCACGACCCCGGGAGCTGGTCGCCATGGGCCCACCGTCCCGCGGTCGGCCGGACCGAGCGGCGGACCGCCCGCCCACTGGCGCGAACCGTGAGGGTCGCGCTTACCGACGTTGACGTGGATGTGACGGCCGCATGAAACGGTTTGCCGAACATGCGTAGGGTGCAGAGAACCCAACAGGGCGACGGGGCCCGGCGTCGGGCCCCGAGGGCGGCGGCACGACGAGCGGAGGAGGGAGCCGGAGCGATGGGCGACCACAAGGAACAACAGCCTGTCCGAGTGGGCGCGGCCGTCCGGCGGCGGCGCCGCGCGCTGGAGCTGACCCTCGCCGTCGTGGCGGAGCGCAGCGGCCTGTCCGTGCCCTTCCTGAGCCAGATCGAGAACGACCGGGCACGCCCCAGCACCGGCTCCCTGGAGAAGGTCGCCGACGCGCTGCGCACCACGGCCGTCGAACTTCTCGCCGCCGCCGACCCGGCGTGCAGCGTCGACGTCGTGCGCGGCGAGGTCACCGAGACGGACTTCGCCCCCCGGGTGCGCTCGCTGGTGCGCGGTCACCACCAGTTGCACGCCTCCGAGTTCACCGGCGACCACGACGCGGGCCGCGAATTCCAGCACCGCAACGACGAGTTGCTGTACGTCGCCGACGGCGCGGTGGAGATAGAGGCCGAGGGCCGCGCCTACCGCCTGGGCCGCGGTGACACCCTCTATCTGACGGGCGGGGTGCGCCACCGCTGGCGCGCCACGGTCCCCGACACCCGCGTGATCGTCGTCGCCGTGGCCGAGCACATCGAGGCCGTCCACGACCGACCCCGCTGAACAGGCCGGCTGCCCCCACCGTGGCCAGGCACACGACCCGCGGGCCGCGTCAGCGGCGCCTGGGCGCTTCCCCGTGGAGCGGATGATGCGCGTCGTCTCTCTCGTTCCCTCGCTCACCGAGGCGGTCGCCGCGACCGTGCCCGGCGTGCTGGTCGGTGCCACCGACTGGTGCGTCCGCCCGGCGGGCCTCCCCGTCACCCGTGTCGGCGGCACCAAGAACCCGCGGGTGGACCGGATCGTCGCCCTCGCCCCCGACCTGGTGATCGCCAACGAGGAGGAGAACCGCGCCCCCGACCTGGACGCGCTGCGTGCCGCGGGCCTGACCGTGCTGGTCACCGAGGTGCGCGACGTGCCGCGGTCCTTCGGGGAGCTGGCCCGTGTGCTGACCGCGTGCGGCGCCACGGCCCGGCCACGCTGGCTTGACGAGGCCGAGGACGTCTGGTCCGCGCTGCCGGTGCCCGCGAGGCGCCTGACGGCGGTCGTGCCGGTCTGGCGACGGCCGTGGATGGTGCTCGGCCGGGACACCTTCGCCGGCGACGTGCTGGCCCGCCTGGGCGTGGACAACGTCCATGCCGGGCACGCCGACCGCTATCCGCGGATCCCGCTCAAGGAGCTGCGGGCCGCCGCGCCCGACCTCGTCGTGCTGCCCGACGAGCCGTACCGGTTCACGGCCGACGACGGCCCCGAGGCATTCCCGGGTCTGCCCTGCGCCCTGGTCAGCGGGCGGCATCTGACGTGGTACGGCCCGTCGCTGGCCGAGGCGCCGCGGGTGCTGTCCGGGGCGCTGCGGGCAGCTCACCGCTGATCAGCCCGCGTACCGTGCCCACGGCGGCGGCCGCCCAGGCGACGACCAGCACCCCGTACAGGCCGGCCGTCAGCCAGTCGTAGGCGGCAAGACCGGTGTGCCGGGCCAGCGCCGACGCGCCGGTGACACAGGTGCCCACCGGGAAGGTGAACCCCCACCAGGTCATCGTGAACCCCATGCCGCGCCGCCGGGCCCGCGCCACCTGGGCCGCCGCGAACGCCAGCCACAGCAGCGCGAAACCCATCACCGGCACCCCGTACAGGACGGCGAGCACCAGGAAACCGCGGTCGTAGGGGGCCGCCACGACCCCCGGCGCGATGTCCGCGAAGGCACCCACGGCGGTGGTGGACTGGCCGAGCGGTCCCAGCACCAGGAACAGCGTCGGGGTCAGCGCGAGCGGCAGCGGGCCCGAGACGATCAGCCGGGCGAACACGAGGGGCAGCATCAGCAGGGTCGCGAGCAGGCTGAGCCCGAACAGCGCGACACAGGTGAGGAGCAGGGTCTGCCGCGCCTGCCCGGGCGGCAGGTGCGGCACGAGCGCCGGGCCGAGCGCGGCCGACACCATGGGCGCGACGAGCGGCAGCAGCCACACCGGGGAGACCTGAGCGGGCTCGATCCGGTGCCGCACCACCATGAGGTACGGCACCGCCACCGCCGCCACGAGCCCCACCACGGTGCCGGCGACGAACAGCACGGCGTCCAGGGCCACGGCGCCCGCCGCGCCGAGCCAGTCCCGCCCGACGGTCATGGCGCCGCCGCCGACCGCGAGCAGCGCCATGGACAGACAGCCGTAGAAGGGCGCCGTCGCCGGGTCGAGGAGGTGGTCGCGGGCCTGGTCGCCGTGGTACGCCCAGTGCAGGGCGCGGGCGGCGAGAAGGGCCACCAGGAGGGCGAGCGCCAGGGCCCACACGGCGGTGCAGCCGGTGCGCAGCGGCCCGGTGTGCCAGGGGAGCACGGCGCCGGCCGAGCCGACGGCCGCCGTGCCCATGACGGCGGCGTACCAGTTGGGGCCGAGGTGGCGGACGCGCGGGGCGCGGCGGGGGATCAGGGGCTGGGCTGCGATGACCATGGGTCCACCCTCACGCGGGGCGCGGACGGTCACCAGGGAGTCCGTCTCTATCAGGGCATAAGCTGGTCTTATGAGTGAGGTGGAGGAGCGGCGCGGGCCGAGGTCGCTGGCCCACCGGGTGCCCGATCTCGGCGCGCTGGAACTGCTGCTGGCGGTGGCGCGCACCGGCAGCCTCGGCGCGGCGGCCCGGGAACTGGGCGTCACCCAGCCGGCGGCCAGCAGCCGGATCCGCTCCATGGAGCGGCAGCTGGGCGTGGCCCTGGTGGACCGCTCGCCGCGCGGCTCCCGGCTCACCGACGCCGGGGCGCTGGTGACCGACTGGGCGCGGCGGATCGTGGAGGCGGCCGAAGCCTTCGACGTGGGCGCGCAGGCGCTGCGGGACCGGCGTGACTCGCGGCTGCGGGTGGCGGCCAGCATGACGATCGCCGAGTATCTGCTGCCGGGCTGGCTGCTGGCGCTGCGCGCGGGACGCCCGGACACGGCGGTCTCCCTGCTGGCCGGGAACTCGACGACGGTGGCCGAGCGGCTGCTCGCGGACGAGGCGGACCTCGGTTTCGTGGAGGGGCTGACGGTCCCCTCGGGACTGGACTGCGCGGTCATCGCGCACGACCACCTGATCGTCGTCACCGCACCCGCGCACCCCTGGGCCCGCCGCCGCGGCCCGCTGGCCGCGGAGGAACTGGCCACCACCCCGCTGATCCTGCGTGAACGCGGCTCGGGCACCCGCCAGGTCCTGGACGCCGCCCTGGGCGGGCTCGCCCGCCCGCTGATCGAACTGTCCTCCACCACGGCGGTCAAGGCGTCCGCGGTCGGCGGCGCCGGACCCGCGGTCCTGAGCGAACTGGCGGTACGGGAGGAACTGGGCCTGCGCCGCCTGGTCCGCATCCCCGTACGGGACGTGTCCCTCGGCCGTGACCTGCGCGCCGTCTGGCGGACCGGACACCGGCCGACGGGACCGGCACGGGAACTGCTGGCGCTGACCCGCGGCTGAGCCGGGCTCAGCCGGCCGCCGCCACCAACGCCCGCATCACCCGCAGATCCTCGCCCATCTCCGGATGCCACTGCACCCCCAGCACCCACCCGCCGGGCCCCGAGGGCTCGATCGCCTCCACCGTGCCGTCCCTCGCATGCGCCGACGCCACGAGCCCGCTGCCGAGCCGGTCCACGGCCTGGTGGTGGAACGTGGGTACGGAGGTCACCTCCGGGACGATGCCGGCGTACCGTGTGCCGGGCACCGGCTGGACCGGGTGCCGGCCGAAGACCCCCGGCGGCCCGGCATGCCCCTTCACATGCTGCACCAGCGTGCCGCCGAGCGCGACGTTCAGCAACTGCATGCCCCGGCAGATCCCGAGCAGCGGCACGTCCGCGGCCAACGCGGCGTCGATCAGGGCGAGTTCCCAGGCGTCGCGGGCCCGGGACGGCGGACCGGTCCGCGGGCCGGTGACGGCGCCGTAGCGGACCGGCTCGACGTCGGGGCCGCCCGCGATCACCAAGGCGTCCAGCCGTGCCACGGTGGCCGCGGCGTGCTCGGGCCCGTCCGGCGGCAGCATCGCGGCCAGAGCGCCGGCCCGCTGCACCAGCCGCGGATAACCGGCCGGCAGCAGCGCCGCCTCCAGCTCCCACACCCCCCAGCGCGCCCCGGACTCCAGATACGTACTGACCCCGATCAACGGCCGACCCGCCATGGCACCCTCCTTTGCTCCCCTCAATGGCTTGCACGCACACCTTTACCGCGAACCCAGCCCCGGGCAAGCCCCCGGCCCGACGCCGCCGCGGCGGACGCCTGAGTCCGGTGGGCCGGGTGCCTGCGGAGGGGGACTCTGCGGGGACGCGTTGCTCCTCGGCCCCGCGGGCCTGGCGCCGGCGGGCGGGCGTGCGGGGGTGAGCGGCTGCGTGCCGGCGGGGACCTGTGGGGGAGGGGCGGCTGTGGGACGGGGGCCCGCGATCGGCACCTGGCGCACGCCCCCGGGCGGGGGCGCCGCGGGCGTCCGCCGGGGTCGTGCCGGGCGGACCTGTGGGGGCGCCTGTGTGTGGCGTGCTCTCCGCCTGCCGGTGCCCGGGTGGCCATTCGGCGCCGGATCACGTCAAGAAGCCCCGCAAGAGTGCCGCCGTTCCCGCGCAGTGTTCTCGCATCATGTCCCGGGCCCCGTCCGCGTCGCCGTCCAGGACCGCCTCGACCAGGGCCGTGTGCTGGCGCTGGGAGTGCTCCAGGTTGCGGACCAGCAGCGGAATGCAGTCCAGCAGGTCGTTGACGGTCGCCCGGACGGCCGCGTACTGCGCGGCCAGCGTCGGCGAGCCGGACAGCTCGGCGAGGGTGAGGTGCAGCAGGGTGTCCCGCCGCCGGTACTCGTGAAGCGGCGCGTCGTGCGTGCCGGCCAGCGCCGCCCGCAGCCGCTGCGCCGACTCGCCGGCAGGCGTGTGCGTCGCGCACAGTCCCGCCGCGCCCACCTCCAGCACCTCTCGGAACCTGAGCACGTCGTCGACGTCGACCGCGGCGATGCGGCGCCGCAGCTCGTCCTCGCCGCCCGCGTTCGTCCGGGGCAGCACGAACGTGCCTCCGTAGCGCCCGCGCCGTGACTCCACCAGTCCCTGGTCCTGGAGCACCTTCAGCACCTCACGCAGCGTCACCCGGCTGATGCCGAGCCGCTGCGCCAGCTCCCGTTCGGCGGGCAGCCGCTCGCCGCACGGCACCAGGCCGAGCCGCACGATCTGCAGGATCTGCTCCAGTGCCTCCTCGAAGCCGTTGCCCGCCCGCACCGGCCGCAGCACCGGCGCGAGCCGGTCGTCCGGCCGCCCCCGCCGCGTGTCCCGCGCCATCCGGTCGTGCCCCCTTCCCAACCAATGGTTCTCGGCAATACCTTATGGCTCCCGGCCGGCCGAAGACGCCGAAGGAGGCGCTGCCGTGGCAGACCGCACACCCCCGCTCGCCGTCGAGGAACTGCACGCCCTCGTCGCGAGCGGCGAGATCGACACCGTCGTGCTGGCCTTCCCCGACATGCAAGGGCGGCTCCAGGGCAAGCGGTTCGCCGCCCGCTTCTTCCTCGACGAGGTCCTGCACCACGGCACCGAGGGCTGCACCTACCTGCTCGCCGTCGACACCGAGATGAACACGGTCGACGGCTACGCCATGTCCTCCTGGGACCGCGGCTACGGCGACTTCGCCATGCACCCCGACCTGAACACCCTGCGCCGCATCCCCTGGCACCCGGGCACCGCCCTGGTCGTCGCCGACCTCGCCTGGGCGGACGGCTCCCCGGTCGCCGCCGCGCCCCGCCACATCCTCCGCCGCCAGCTGGAGCGGCTGGCCGGGCTCGGCTACACCGCTCAGGTCGGCACCGAGCTGGAGTTCATCGTCTTCAAGGACACCTACGAACGGGCCTGGGACGCGGGCTACCGCGGGCTGACCCCGGCCAACCAGTACAACGTCGACTACTCCATCCTCGGCACCGGCCGCATCGAACCGCTGCTGCGCCGCCTGCGCAACGACATGACCGGCGCCGGCCTCACCGTCGAGTCGGCCAAGGGCGAGTGCAACCCCGGCCAGCACGAGATCGCCTTCCGCTACGACGAGGCCCTGGTCACCTGCGACCAGCACGCCGTGTACAAGACCGGCGCCAAGGAGATCGCCGCCCAGGAAGGCATGTCGATCACCTTCATGGCCAAGTACAACGAGCGCGAGGGAAACTCCTGCCACATCCATCTCTCGCTCGCCGACGCCGACGGGGCGGGCGCGATGGCAGGGCCCGACGGAATGACCGACGTCATGCGGCACTTCCTCGCCGGACAGCTGGCGGCCCTGCGCGACTTCGCCCTGCTGTACGCCCCCAACATCAACTCCTACAAGCGGTTCCAACCCGGCTCGTTCGCGCCGACCGCCGTCGCCTGGGGCCACGACAACCGCACCTGCGCCCTGCGCGTCGTCGGCCACGGCCGCTCCCTGCGCTTCGAGAACCGGCTGCCCGGCGGCGACGTCAACCCGCACCTCGCGGTCGCCGCCCTGGTGGCCGCCGGGCTCTACGGCATCGAACGGAAACTGGAACTGCCACCGCCCTGCCCGGGCAACGCCTACACCGCGGGCTTCGAACACGTCCCGACGACCCTGCGGGAGGCCGCCGCGCTCTGGACGGCCAGCCCGATCGCCCGGGCCGCCTTCGGCGACGAGGTCGTCGACCACTACCACAACCTGGCCCGCGTCGAACTGGACGCCTTCGACGCCGCCGTCACCGACTGGGAGCTGCGCCGCTCCTTCGAACGCATGTGAGGCCCACCGTGTCCGACCGGTCCGACGCGCACGCCCCGCACGGCTCGCACGACGCGCTGTCCACCGCACCCGAACTCCAGGTGCGCAACCCCGCCACCGAAGAGATCGTCGCCATCGTGCCCGCCGCCACCGCGGCCGACGTCGACGCCGCCGTCGCACGGGCCACGACGGCACAGCGGCGCTGGGCCGCGCTCGCGCCCGCCGACCGGGCCCGGCTGCTGCGCCGCTTCGCCGACACCGTCGACACCCACATCGAGGAACTGGCCCGGCTGGAGGTCCGCGAGGCCGGACATCTGCTCGACACCGCCCGCTGGGAAGCCGGCAACGCCCGCGATCTGCTGCTGTACGCGGCCGGCGGCGCCGAACGCCTGCTCGGCAAGCAGATCCCGGTACCCGGCGGCTGGGACGTCACCTTCCAGGAGCCGCTGGGCGTGGTCGGGGTCATCGCGCCCTGGAACTTCCCGATGCCCATCGCCGCCTGGGGCTGCTTCCCCGCGCTCGCCGCGGGCAACGCCGTCCTCCTCAAGCCCGCCGAGGCCACCCCGCTCACCGCGCTCAGCCTCGCCGAACTCGCCCTCGCGGCGGGCCTGCCCGAGCACCTGTTCCAGGTGCTGCCCGGCCACGGGCACATCGCGGGCCGCGCGCTCGTCGACCACCCCGACGTGGCGAAGATCGTGTTCACCGGCTCCACCCGCACCGGCCGCGAGGTCATGGAGCGGTGCGCCCGCCTCGTCAAGCCGGTCACCCTCGAACTCGGCGGCAAGAGCCCCAACATCGTCTTCGCCGACGCCGACATCGAGGCCGCCGTCGACCCGTTCTCCTTCCTCGACAACTGCGGCCAGGACTGCTGCGCCCGCACCCGGATCCTGGTGCAGGAGCCGGTCCACGACCAGGTCCGCGACCTGCTGGCGGACGCGCTCGCGGCCGTCGTGGTGGGCGACCCGGCCGACCCGAAGACCCAGATGGGCCCGCTGATCTCCGCCCGGCAACGCGACCGCGTACGGTCCTTCGTGCCCGCCGGCGCCCCCGCCCTGCGCGGCACCGCACCCGAGGGACCCGGCTACTGGTTCCCGCCCACCGTGCTCACCGGCGAGCGGCCCGACACGGCCGCGGCCCGCGAGGAGATCTTCGGCCCGGTCGCCGTCCTGCTGCCCTTCACCGACGAGGCCGACGCCATCCGCCTCGCCAACGACACCCCATACGGACTGGCCGGCTCCCTGTGGACCCGGGACCTCGGCCGCGCCCTGCGCGTCTCCCGGGCCGTCCGGGCCGGCAACCTGTCCGTCAACTCCCACTCCAGCGTCCGCTACTGGACCCCGTTCGGCGGCTTCAAACAGTCCGGCCTCGGCCGCGAACTGGGCCCGGACGCCCTGACCGCCTTCACCGAGACCAAGAACGTCTTCATCAGCACGGAGGGCCCCGCACAGTGACCGCCGAGACCCCTGAGATCATCTGCCGCCGGTTGGTCGGCCGTATCGCCGTCGTCACCGGAGCGGGCAGCGGCATCGGCCTCGCCACCGCCCGCCGACTGGCCTCCGAGGGCGCGCACGTCGTCTGCGGCGACATCGACGAGACCCGCGGCAAGGCCGCAGCCGACGAGGTCGGCGGGCTGTTCGTGAAGGTCGACGTCACCGACCCCGACCAGGTCGAGGCGCTGTTCAGGACGGCGTACGACACCTACGGCAGCGTCGACGTCGCCTTCAACAACGCCGGTATCTCGCCGCCCGACGACGACTCCATCCTGGAGACCGGCCTTGAGGCATGGAAACGCGTCCAGGAGGTCAACCTCACCTCCGTCTACCTGTGCTGCAAGGCCGCCATCCCCTACATGCGCCGCCAGGGCCGGGGATCCATCATCAACACCGCGTCCTTCGTGGCCCGCATGGGCGCGGCCACCTCGCAGATCTCCTACACCGCCTCCAAGGGCGGGGTGCTCGCCCTGTCCCGGGAACTCGGTGTGCAGTTCGCCCGGGAGGGCATCCGGGTCAACGCGCTGTGCCCGGGCCCCGTCAACACCCCCCTGCTGCAAGAGCTGTTCGCCAAGGACCCGGAGCGCGCCGCCCGCCGCCTGGTGCACATCCCGCTCGGCCGGTTCGCCGAGGCCGAGGAGATCGCCGCCGCCGTCGCCTTCCTCGCGAGCGACGACTCCTCCTTCGTGAACGCCAGCGACTTCCTCGTGGACGGCGGAATCTCCGGCGCCTACGTCACACCGCTCTGAGCGGACCGCGCCCGCCCGCGGGCCGGACACCGTGTACGCGACTGGGGCCCGCGGCCTACAGTGCCCGGATGAGCATGACGCCGCCGCCCGGCTGGTACCCCGACCCGAGCGCCCCGCAGGCGGAGCGCTGGTGGGACGGCAGCGCCTGGACCGAACACCGCCGTACGCCCGGAGCGCCCGTCCCGCCGGCGGCCCCGGACCGTGCCTCCCGGCGGGCAAAGACGGTCGCGCTGGTCACCGCGGGCGCCGTGCTGGTCGCGGCGATCGTCACCGGCGCCCTCGTGCTCCGCACGGACCACGAGGGCGCCGGCTCCACCGAGGCGAACACCGGGGCCACGCCCACCACCGGCGACCCGCGGCCCGCCTCGCCGTCGCCGTCCGGTACACCGTCGGCCTCCGACCCCTCCGCCCCCTCCCGCGACGAACCCGCGACGGTCGTCGACCAGCTCAACGGCATCACACTGCCGCTGCCCGACGGCTGGGTGCGCCCGCAGTACGTCGCCGACGACGACGTCGTCATGACCACCGACGGCACCTACGACTGCCCGGTCGGCGTCGGCATGTGCTTTCACGGCCTGGTCAGCACCCGCACCGCCAGTGCCACCGGCGGGACCTCGCCCCGGGCGCTCGCCGAAGGGGACATCACCGACGCAGCGGACGCCGCCTTCGACGAGAACGCCCTCGGGCAGCGGCCCTTCGGCGGCATCACGTCCCATCGGCTCGTCGCCTCGGGCCAGATCGCGGTCGCCGGCCGCGGCGGGTACTACGTGCGCTGGCGGGTCAGCACGGCCAAGGGGCCGGGCGGCTGGGTCCAGTCGCTGGCCTTCCCGTCCAGCGTCGGCACCGAAGCGCCCGTCGTCGTCCGCTTCGTCTTCGACGCCGGCGCCGACGGGCCCCCGCTGTCCGACATGGACGAGATCACCCGCGGCATCCGGGCGGTGGGCGACGCGGACACCGGCGGCGGCGTCGGCAGCAGCATCGGCCCGTCGGACTGACCGTCACAGGAACGTGTGGCCCTCGCCCCGATAGGTGGGCACGGCCGCCGTCACCCTGTCCCCCTCCACCAGGTGCAGCACCTCGAACCGCTCGCACAACTCGCCGGCCTTGGCGTGCCGGAACCACACCTTGTCGCCGACGAGCAGGTCGTCGGCGGGCGCACCGAGCAGCGGCGTCTGCACCTCGCCCGGCCCCTCCTGCGGGTCGTAGCGCAGCCCCTGCGGCAGCCACGGCACCGGCAGCCGGTCGGCGCCGGCCACCCCGGAGGCCGGATAGCCCCCGCCGAGCACCGTCACCACACCGACGCCGGGCCGGCGCACCACCGGCAGCGCGAACAGCGCGGCCGGACGGCCGGTGAACGACGTGTAGTTGTCGAACAGGCGCGGCACATACAGCCCGGAACCGGCCGCGACCTCGGTGACGGCGGCCTCGGCCGCCGTGTGCTGCACGCTGCCCGTGCCGCCGCCGTTGACGAACTCCAGGCCGGGCGCCACCGCCCGGACGGCCCGCACCACGGCGGCCCGCCGCGCGGCCAGTTCGCGCCGCGCGGTCGCCTGCATCAGCCGGACGGCCCGCGAACGCAGCGGACGGCCGGCGACAAAGTCGCCCACGCCGGCGATATGACCCTCGTACGCCATGATCCCGACGAGCGTGAAACCGGGGCGCCGCACCACCGCGCGCGCCAACTCGGCGACCTGGTCGGGGGAGTGCAGCGGCGAACGCAGCGCCCCGACCCGCAGCCGCCCGCCCAGCAGCCGCAGCGATGTGTCCAACTCCAGGCAGACGCGCACGACTTCACCGCCGCCGGCCCGGGAGGCGTCGATGAGGTCGAGCTGGGCCGGGTCGTCGATCATGACGGTGACGGCGGCGGCCAGCTTGGGCTGGGCGGTCAGCTCGGCGAAACCGGACCGGTCGGCGGACGGATAGGCGAGCAGGACGTCGTCGAACCCGGAGCGCGCGAGCCACAGCGACTCGGCCAGCGTGAACGACATGATGCCCTGGAAACCGTCCCTCGCCAGGACGCGTTCCAGCAGGGCCCGACAGCGCACGGACTTGCTGGCCACCCGGATCGGCTTCCCGCCGGCCCGGCGCACGAGGTCGTCCGCGTTGGCGTCGAAGGCGTCCAGGTCCACGATCGCGACAGGGGCGTCGAGGTGGGCGGCGGCCCGGTCGTAACGGGCCCGGTCGGCGGCGCGCGCAGTCATGGACGCAGCCTGCCAGACAGGATTACCGCAGGGTAGGGGGACGTTCCGGGCAGATGCCACGGCGTCGCGGACTGGTTCCCGTTCGCCGTGCGACAACCCGTAGAGTGACGCGCACGCACGATGCGACGCCGTCGGCCGCGGCACCGCGCCGGGATGCCGTCGCGTCCGTGCGGGTATGCGTGCCCGGGACGGACCGAACAGCGGGCCCGGGTGAGGGACAGGACGACCCGCGTACCGAGGAGACGGCCCGGGGACGAGGAAACGGGGGGTGCATGAGCACGGAAGCGCGCCACACCCCGCGCCGCACCCCCTCCGCCCACCCCTCACCCCCCTCAAACCCCACCAACACCACCGAACCCCCCGACCCCACACCACCCACCGCCCCGCCTGCGGCCGAGGCCCCGACTGCGGCCGACGACGCGAACTCGGGTGCCGGCGCGAATGTGGGTGGCGGCGGTAAAGCGGGCGGCGCCGGCTCGGGCGGCGGCGTGAATGTGGGCGCGGGCGGCGCCAGCACGGGTGGCGGCGTGAATGTGGGGGGCCGCGTGAACTCGGGTGGCGGCGCCACCAGGGGCGGCGGCGGGAATGTGGATGGCGGCGCTTTCGCGGGTGGAAGCGGGGACGCGGGCGGCCGTGTGAGATCGGGTGCCGGCGCCCACGAGAGCGGTCGCGTGAATGCGGGTGGCGGCGCCCACGAGGGCGGTCGCGCGAATGTGGGCGACCCCGTGAACTCGGGTGGCGGCGCCACCAGGGGCGGCGGCGCGAGTGTGGATGGCGGTGCCTTCGCGGGTCGTGGCGGGGACGCGGGCGGCCGTGTGAACTCGGGTGGCGGCGCCAACACGGGTGGCTGCGGTAATGCGGGTGGCGCCGACTCGGGCCGCGGGGCCGATGTGAACGCGGGCGGTGGCGGTAATGCGGGCAGCGGTGTGGGTGGAGTGAGTTCCGTGGAGGCCGCTTCCGTGCCGGGCTCCGCCTTGCCTGCTGCCGGGTCCTCGGTCACGTCGTCCGGGGTTGCCGGTCCGATGTCCTCGCCTCCGCCGCCGCCCGCCTCCGCCCGCTTCCCGGACGCGCCGCCCACCGCGGGGTCCGGTCCGCGGCGCGACGGGGCCTCCGGCAAGTCGTCGACCGGTGGGAGCGGTTTCTTCGCGCGACGGTCCGGCGTTCCGCCGCGGCCCGGGCAGCGGCCCCTGGTGCCACCCCTGCCGTCCAGCCCTCCCGGCGAAGCACCCTCGGAGAGGACAGCCCGGCCACGGCCGCCGGTGCCGCCCGCGCACAAGCCCGGCCCCAACAGCGGCCCTGACCCCCTGCCACCGACCTCCACCGGGCGGCCCGCCACACCTGCCACCGCACCCCCGCGACCCCCTACTCGCCCCGGCCCCGCCGCCGAGCAGTCCTCGCGTACTACTCGGTCCGGCTCCGCTCCTGTGCCGCCCTCGTCTTCGGCGGCTGTCGTGCCGCCGCGGCCCACTACTCGGCCTGATTCCGGCGCCGCGCAGTCCTCGTCCACCACTCGGTCCGGCTCCGCGCCCGTGCCGTCCTCGTCTTCGGCGGCTGTCGTGCCGCCGCGGCCCACCACTCGGGCCGAGCCCGGCGCCGCGCAGTCCTCGTTCTCCGCTCGGTCGGACTCTGCGGCCGGGGCGCGGGGTGGGGTCTGGCGGCCGGGGCCGCTGCCGGGGCGGGCGGAAGGCGGGGTCGCGCCCGACCCGGCGTTGTCGTGGAGCGCGTACGGGCCGCCCGGCGGCGAGCGGCCCGTCGTGTCGTTCGGGCAGCCCGAGGGGTACGACGACCGGGCGCGGCCCCGCCCGCTGGGCGCGCGGCTGCGCCCCCGCACCGCCGCTGCCGCCGCCTGCCTGGTCCTCGGTCTCGGCCTCATCGGCGGTGCCGTGACCGGGAGTTGGCTCACCGGAGACGCCGGCGCCGCGGGCGGCACCAGCGGGTTCGCCGCGGCCGGCGACCTGTGGCACAGCGTGCCGGTGGACGAACTGTTCCCGCCCACCGTCGAGGGCAAGGGCGCAGGACCGGGCGGAGCCGACCGGACCTGGACCCGGATCGCCGTCGCCCCGGACAGCGGCTGCGCGCACGCCTTCGACCCGCTGCTGCGCAGGCTCCTCGCCCCGCTCGGCTGCGAACGGCTGCTGCGGGCCACGTACACGGACGCCACCCAGAGCCACCTCACCACCGTCGGCCTGCTGTTCACCAAGGCCGACGCCGCCGCCATGTCCGCCCTCGCCGCCCGTTTCAAGGACGAGCGTCTGGACCGCCGCACCGATCTGCTGCCCCGCCCGTACGCCGCGAAGGACACCGCCGCGGCGGGCTTCGGCGACGAGCAGCGCGCCTCGTGGACCATCTCGGTGCTCACCGACGCCCCCGTCGTCGCCTACGCCGTCTCCGGCTGGGCCGACGGCCGCGGCGTCGACGCGCCCCAGCCCGCCGCGGACGCCCAGCGGTCCGGCGCCACCACGGCCCCCGCACAGGCGGGCCTCGGCCAGGAGGCCCAGGGCCTCGCCGACCGCATCGAACGGCGCCTGCGCCAGACCGTCAGCCCGGCCACGGAGAAGCCCTCATGAGGCGACCGAAGGGCGGCCACCGCCCGAGCACGACCGGCACGGCACTGAGCCTCCTGCTCGCCGGCTCACTCGCCCTCCTGCCGTCCACCGTCGCGCACGCCGACGGCATACGGGCCCAGCAGTGGGCCCTGTCCGCCCTGCACGCCGACGAGGTCTGGCGCACCACCAAGGGCAAGGGCGTCACCGTCGCCGTCCTGGACACCGGAGTCGACGCCGAGCACCCCGACCTCGCCGGCAACGTCCTGCCCACCAAGGACTTCGTCGGCTTCGGCGCCCGGGCCGGCGACGCCGCCTGGGCCAAGCACGGCACGGCCATGGCCGGCATCATCGCGGCGCACGGCCACGGACCGGGCAACGCCGACGGCGTCATGGGCATCGCGCCCGAGGCGAAGATCCTGCCGGTCCGGGTGATCCTTGAGGACGACGACTCGGCCCGTGCCAAGGCCCGCTCCACCCGCGGCAACGCCCTCGCGGAGGGCATCCGCTGGGCCGCCGACCACGGCGCCGACGTCATCAACCTCTCGCTCGGCGACGACTCCGACTCCGCGCACCCGGAGCCGACCGAGGACGAGGCCGTGCAGTACGCCCTGAAGAAGGGCGTGGCCGTCGTCGCCTCCGCCGGGAACGGCGGCGACAAGGGCGACCACATCTCCTACCCGGCTGCCTACCCGGGCGTGATCGCCGCGACCGCCGTCGACCGCTACGGCACCCGGGCCGGCTTCTCCACCCGCCGCTGGTACGCCACGGTCAGCGCGCCCGGCGTCGACGTCGTCATCGCCGACCCGGACCGCAGGTACTACGAGGGCTGGGGGACCAGCGCCGCCTCCGCCTTCGTCTCGGGCGCCGTCGCGCTCGTCAAGGCGGCCCACCCGGGCCTGACCCCGGCCCAGATCAAGCGGCTCCTGGAGGAGACCGCCCGGGACGCGCCGAGCGGCGGCCGGGACGACTCGCGCGGCTTCGGCTTCATCGACCCCGCCGCCGCGATCGCCGCGGCCGGCCGGCTCAAGCCGCAGGGGCTGCGTTCGGCGGCCTACGGCGAGAAGTACTTCGGCCCTGGCCCGGACGCCGCCGAACGGGCCGGAGACACCGCGGACTGGGCGGGCCCCCTCGCGGGCAGCGCCGGCGGGGTCCTCCTGGTGGCCGCGGTGGTCCTATGGCGCGGCAGACGCCCCACAGACCACTGACCCCGAGCACCGCCCGCCGGACGAACGCCGCGACCGGCCGCCCCGGTCCGCCGGCGGCCACGCCCCGGATCACTCCGTAGGTGTCGTAGGCGACGTCGCTGTTGCCGGGGTGGCCGCGGGTGGGGTCGTTGTCGTCTGTTGTGTGGTGAACGCCGACAGGGCGGCCCGGGCTGTGGCCTCGACCAGGTCGATGCCGCGCGCCTTGGACTCGGTGCCCTTCGACAGCACGGCCACCAGGTACGCGGTGCCGTCCACCGTGATCCGCCCGATGCTGTTCACGTCCCACAGGCCGGTCGTGCTGCGCGGCAGCCAGCCGTTCTTCAGGGCGCACCCCGTGCCGTCGGCCGCCGCCGAGATGCCCCACCGCTGGTCGGTCTCGACGGACTCCATCAGCCCCTGGAGATAGCGGCGCGATGCCTCGCTCAGCTCCGAGTCGTCCCCGAACACCTGATGCAGCAGGGTGAGTTGATCGGCCGCAGTGGTCTGGGTCAGCCCCCACAGCGGGCCGTCGCCGCCGGTCGTGTCCGTGAGCCCGAAGCGTTCGTTCGCCGCGTCGAGCCCGGCGGCGCCGCCGATGCCCTGCCACAGGGCCGTCGCCGAGTCGTTGTCGCTGTGCTCGATCGTCTTCGTGGCGTACGACCGCTCCGCGGCGGTCAACTGCCGTCCCGCGTCCTGCGCCTGGAGCAGCAGCGCCGCCAGGATGTCGACCTTCACGATGCTCGCCGTGTCGAAGGCCGCGTCGCCGTGGACGGCGCGCTCGCCCGAGTCCAGGTCGAGCACCGCCGCCGACACGCGCGCGCCCGACGGGACGGTCACCGCCGCCATCGCCGTACGCAGCAGCGCGCTCCGGTCCACCGTCGGCTCCGTCACCGGCCGCACCGATTCCTCCTCGCCCGCCGGGGCCGGGGAGGAGGCCGACGGCGACGCCGCCGAGGATACGTCCCCGCTGCCGGAGTGCGCCCGCGCCTTCATGTACACCGTCCCGCCGGCCATCACCCCCACCACGGCGAGCACCGCGAGCGCGGCGCGCGCCCGCGGACGGCGCCATCGGGGACGGGACCGGCGGCGCCGGCGGGTTCGGGGGGACTCCATGCCGGCGATGCTCGGGGCGCGGGCTGTGCGGGCCGTGAGCAGCGGGTAAGAAGCTCGTCAGCGAAATCTGAGAGTCCGGTGAAATCCGTGACCGTGGGGTTTCGGGCCCCGCACAGGCCCAGCAGCATCCCCCCGATAGGGTCGGGGACCGTGGCGAAGAAGAACATTCCCGACCCCGGCTTCTCCGACGACGACGGGTCCGCCGACCCCCGGCTGACCGCGGCGCTCGCCGCCTGGGCCGAGGACCGCACCGCCGTGGGCCCGGTCCTGGAGGCGCTGAAGGGTGCCCGGCTGCTCGTCCCGGTGGTGGCCGTCCTCGGCGAGGTGGAGGAGGACGAGCGGGGGCTGCGCCGCGAGAAGACCAGCGACATGGCCGTGCCGACCCTGCGGGCCGGTGCCCGCACCGCCCTGCCCGCCTTCACCTCCACCGCGTCGCTGGCCCGCTGGGACCCGGCCGCCCGCCCCGTCGCCGTACCCCTGCACCAGGCGTTGCAGGCCGCCGCGCACGAGAAGGCCGATACGGTCGTCCTGGACATGTCCGGTCCGGTGCCCTTCGAACTGACAGGACCCGCACTGCTCGCGCTGGCCGAGGGGCGTACGACGACCGACCCGCTGGCCGACCCCGCCGTGCGGGAGGCGGTGCGGACCGCGGTGGCCGCCGAGCCCGCCGTGCTGCGCGCGCACCTCGGTCCCGGCCGGGCCGACGGCACGCTCGCCCTCGTCCTCGATCCGGCGGCGCGGCCCGCCGAGGCCGCCCGCGCCGTCGCGGGCCGGCTCGCCGCCGACGAGACACTGCGGGCCCGCCTGGTGCAGGGCCTCGACCTCGCGCTGCTGCCGACCGGGACCACACCGCCGGGCGAGCCCCTGTACGTACGCGGATGACCTGCGGGACTGGTCACGCGCGCCCGTGACATCCCGTGCTCGCCGAGGTGGCCGCCGCCGGGGCTGAGCAGGTCCGGTGAGTCCGCTGCGGTTCGACAGCGCCCCGAAGCCGAAGGGGCGCGGGGAACTGCGCGACCAGCCACGACGGTGCCGCAGACGGCCGACGGACGGTACATCTCGGCATTTCCGGCGGAGCGCTCAGCCGTACACCGGTCCGGTGTACTTCTCGCCGGGGCCCTGGCCGGGCTCGTCCGGGACGATCGACGCCTCGCGGAACGCCAGCTGGAGCGACTTCAGGCCGTCGCGCAGCGGCGCCGCGTGGAAGGAGCTGATCTCGGTCGCGGCGGCGTCCAGCAGACCGGCGAGGGCCGTCACCAGCTTGCGGGCCTCGTCCAGGTCCTTGTGCGGGTCGCCCTCCCCTTCATGGGGGGCCAGCCCGAGCTTCACGGCGGCGGCGCTCATCAGGTTGACGGCGACCGTCACGATCACCTCGACCGCGGGGACCTCGGCGATGTCGCGCGCCATCGTGTCGAAGTCGGGCTGCCCGGCGGGGCCGGAGGGGGAGGTCTCACTCATGCGGGACACGATAGGCGCCGCACCGTACGAGGCCCCAGTCGGCCTCGGTTCGCCGTGCCGCCCCCGAGCTGCTAGCCTTGAGTAACGACCGGCTGGACACCACTGTGCCCGGCCCACAAGTGGAGGCTCCGATCTCCCACCTGACCGCCTTCCGGGGCGGCGGGTCTCCGGTCAGGCGGCCACCATCGTTCCCCGCGAGCGGTGGAGTCGCCCGAAAGCGCGCCCCGCGGTCACCGCGGCGGTGCTCCGGTAGTGCGAGGAGCCCCGCCTGTGATCGTCCGGGGCATTTTTTCTGCTTCGGCGCGGTTAGGTCTCAGGAGAAAACAGACGTTACGCGGCTGTCCGCCAGACCGTCGCGTGGTGCTACCGAGGAGGATCCATCAGCGCCGAGCCCCGCATCAACGACCGGATTCGCGTTCCCGAGGTGCGACTTGTCGGTCCCAGTGGCGAGCAGGTCGGCATCGTGCCGCTCGCGAAGGCACTGGAGCTTGCGCAGGAGTACGACCTGGACCTGGTCGAGGTCGCGGCGAACGCCCGTCCGCCCGTGTGCAAGCTCATGGACTACGGGAAGTTCAAGTACGAGTCGGCCATGAAGGCCCGTGAGGCGCGCAAGAACCAGGCGCACACGGTCATCAAGGAGATGAAGCTCCGGCCGAAGATCGACCCGCACGACTACGACACCAAGAAGGGTCACGTCGTCCGGTTCCTCAAGCAGGGCGACAAGGTCAAGATCACGATCATGTTCCGTGGTCGCGAGCAGTCCCGCCCCGAGCTGGGCTACCGGCTGCTGCAGCGGCTCGCGGAGGACGTCCAGGACCTCGGCTTCGTCGAGTCCAACCCGAAGCAGGACGGCCGCAACATGATCATGGTCCTCGGTCCGCACAAGAAGAAGACCGAGGCGATGGCCGAGGCCCGTCAGGCGCAGGAGGCCCGCAAGGCGTCCGCGAAGGCCCACCCGGGCCGCTCGCAGAACGCCGCGGACCCCGACAGCGCCGTGGACGCCGAGGCCCCTGCAGAGGCTTCCGCCGAGGTGTGACCCCGGGGGACGCACGTCCCCAGGACGTAACCGAAACAAGAGCGACGCTCCACCGTGCCCGGTTCTCGCGACCGGGCACCGGAGCGCCACCGACGAGGAGAAACGGCGCTATGCCGAAGAACAAGACGCACAGCGGTGCCAGCAAGCGCTTCAAGATCACCGGCTCGGGCAAGGTGCTCCGTGAGCGCTCCGGCAAGCGCCACCTGCTTGAGCACAAGTCGTCCCGTGTGACGCGTCGCCTCACTGGCAACGCCGAGATGGCCCCGGGCGACGCCAAGAAGATCAAGAAGCTTCTCGGCAAGTGACGCACGGGCGCTCGCAGCCGAGCGCCCCGCGCCAGGACCGGGACCCAGCCGTTTCCGGGTCGTGTGAGTACCACCACGGCCCCGCTACAAGGAGTTAACAAGTGGCACGCGTCAAGCGGGCAGTCAACGCCCACAAGAAGCGCCGGGCGATCCTCGAACAGGCCTCCGGCTACCGCGGTCAGCGGTCGCGCCTGTACCGCAAGGCCAAGGAGCAGGTCACCCACTCGCTGGTCTACAACTACAACGACCGCAAGAAGCGCAAGGGCGACTTCCGTCAGCTGTGGATCCAGCGGATCAACGCCGCCGCCCGCGCCAACGGCATCACCTACAACCGCTTCATCCAGGGTCTGAAGGCCGCGAACGTCGAGGTCGACCGCAAGATCCTGGCCGAGCTCGCGGTCAACGACGCGAACGCGTTCGCCGCCCTCGTCGAGGTCGCGCAGAAGGCGCTGCCTTCGGACGTGAACGCGCCCAAGGCCGCCTGACGCTGCGCTGGCCTCAGCCGCGTACGGTGACTTAAGGACCCGCAGGCTTTGTGGCTTGCGGGTCCTGTTGTTGGGGCCTCTTGTCGGGGGGCCTCGGCTTTCGGTTCGGGTGCGGGCCGGTGGGGGCTTGGCGCGCAGTTCCCCGCGCCCCTTGGGGGACTGGGGTGCCGTCGGCTTCGAGGTGGCCGGGGTGGGGCTTGGCGCGCGGTTCCCCGCGCCCCTTCGGGGCGCCGTACGTTGACACACTTCTGGAAGTGAAGAAGAGGATGCCGTCCCCTGGTCCCGAGTTGATTTCTGCCCGGTCCGGTCGTGTCTTGGCTGCTCGGCGGCTGGCGCGGCGGAACTTCCGGGGCAAGGAACGGCTGTTCCTCGCCGAGGGGCCGCAGGCCGTGCGGGAGGCGGCCGGGCACCGGGCCGGCGCCGCCCCCACCCTCATAGAACTGTTCGTCACCGTCGAGGCCGCCGAGCGGTACGCCGACATCGTGGGCGCGGCCCGTGCCGCGGACGCCCGGGTGCACCTCGCGGCCGACGAGGTCATCGCCGACATCTCCACCACCGTCACCCCGCAGGGAATGGTCGGTGTCTGCCGCTTCCTCGACACCCCCTTCGAGCAGATCCTCGCCGCCCGGCCCCGGCTCGTCGCCGTCCTCGCGCATGTGCGCGACCCCGGCAACGCCGGCACCGTGCTGCGCTGCGCCGACGCGGCCGGCGCCGAGGCCGTCGTGCTCACCGACGCCTCCGTCGACGTCTACAACCCCAAGGCCGTGCGGGCCTCCGTCGGCTCCCTGTTCCACCTGCCCGTCTGCGTCGGCGTCCCCGTGGAACGGGCCGTCGCCGGGCTCAGGGCCGCCGGGGTGCGCGTCCTCGCCGCCGACGGGGCCGGCCCCGACGACCTCGACGACGAACTCGACAAGGGCACCATGGGCGGGCCCACGGCCTGGGTGTTCGGCAACGAGGCATGGGGGCTGCCCGAGGAGACCCGGGCGCTCGCCGACGCCGTCGTGCGCGTCCCGATCCACGGAAGGGCCGAGAGCCTGAACCTCGCGACCGCGGCGGCCGTATGTCTGTATGCGTCGGCCCGTGCACAGCGCGCCTGCGGAGGGTGCCGCTCCGTCACCGAGAGCTAGTAGGGTGGCCCTGCCTGGGGCTTTCCCCCAAGCTCACGGCTTCGCTGGAGCAGCGAGGTGCCCCACGTCGACTGAGAGGTGGAGTGCGGGGATGAGCGTCGGCACGAGCAGTGCGCCGGGAGGGCGGGAGGTACGGCGGCCACCCGCGCCCCGGCACGGTTCTCTCGCCGAACGCGGCATCGACCCCGACGAACTGCCCGACGGCCTCGTGATCGCCGACGAACACGGCATCGTCGTCTGCTTCAACGCGGCGGCGGCCCGGATCACCGCTGTACGCCCCGAGGACGCCCTCGGCCGCCGGCTGGAGAAGGTCCTGCCGTTAGAAGACCTGGAGGGGCGCCGCTGGTGGCAGCTCACCGACCCCTACGGCGGCCTCTCCATCCGGGTGCGCCAGCCAGAACGCAATCTGCTGCTGCCCGGCGGCCGGGAGGTCCTGGTCTCCGCGCGGTACGTGCGCGGCGAGCCCACCGGTCCCATCCGCCGTGTCGTCGTCTCGCTGCGCGACACCGAGGCGAGGCGGCGCACGGAACGCAGCCACGCCGAGCTGATCGCCACCGTCGCCCACGAGCTGCGCTCCCCGCTCACCTCCGTGAAGGGCTTCACCGCCACCCTGCTCGCCAAGTGGGAGCGGTTCACCGACGACCAGAAGCGGCTGATGCTGGAGACCGTCGACGCGGACGCCAACCGCGTCACCCGGCTGATCGCCGAACTGCTCGACATCTCCCGCATCGACTCCGGACGGCTGGAGGTGCGCCGCCAGCCCGTCGACATGGGGGCGGCCGTGGGGCGCCACATCCAGGCGTACGTCGCCGCCGGACAGCCCGCCGACCGGTTCCTGCTGCGCATCGAGCAGCCGCTGCCCGCCCTGTGGGCCGACCCCGACAAGGTCGACCAGGTGCTCAGCAACCTCATCGAAAACGCCGTGCGGCACGGTGAGGGAACCGTCACCATTGACGTCACGCCCGCCGCGTCCCCCCGCGAAGGAGAGGACGCCGGCACGTCGGTCACGGTGAGCGACGAGGGCAGCGGCATCCCGGAGGAGTCCATGAACCGCGTCTTCACCCGCTTCTGGCGGGGCAGCAAGCGCGGCGGCACCGGCCTCGGGCTCTATATCGTCAAGGGCATCGTCGAGGCCCACGGCGGCACCATCACGGTCGGCCGGGCCCCCGGCGGCGGCGCCGAGTTCCGATTCACCCTGCCCGTGGGCACCCCGGCACACCTGCTCTGAGCGCGCGCCGAGAACCCACGGGCGCATTCGCCTTCCCCGACCCCGTTAGACTCGGCCTTTGGCACCTTTGTGTCCCAAGGAGCGGGACAGCAGTCCCGGGTAACGGTGACGGTTCGTCCACGGGCCGGTGACGGGGACCATCAGCCAGCCAATCGGAAGCACGGGAAGAGATGTCGGCACCCAATAAGTCGTACGACCCTGTCGAGGTCGAGGCGTTGAAACCGGAAGAGATCGAGCGCATGCGGGACGAGGCGCTCGCCGCCTTCGCCGCCGCGGACTCCCTCGACGCGCTCCACGAGGCCAAGGTCGCCCACACCGGCCCCGCCTCCCCGCTGGCCCTCGCCAACCGCGAGATCGGCGCCCTGCCCCCACACGCCAAGGCCGACGCAGGCAAGCGCGTCGGCCAGGCCCGCGGCGCCGTGAACAAGGCGCTCGCCGCCCGCCAGGGCGAACTGGAGGCCGAACGCGACGCCCGCGTCCTGGTCGAGGAGTCGGTCGACGTCACGCTGCCGTACGACCGCGTACCGGCCGGCGCCCGGCACCCGCTGACCACCATGATGGAACGCGTCGCCGACGTCTTCGTGTCCATGGGCTACGAGATCGCCGAGGGCCCCGAGGTCGAGGCCGAGTGGTTCAACTTCGACGCGCTGAACTTCACCCCGGACCACCCGGCCCGGCAGATGCAGGACACGTTCTTCGTCCAGGGCCCGGACGGCGATGACGGCGAGTCCGGTGTGATCCTGCGCACCCACACCTCGCCGGTCCAGGTCCGCGCCCTGCTCGACCGTGAGCTGCCCGTCTACATCGTCTGTCCCGGCCGGGTGTACCGCACCGACGAGCTGGACGCCACGCACACCCCGGTCTTCCACCAGATCGAGCTGCTGGCCGTGGACGAGGGCCTGACCATGGCCGACCTCAAGGGCACGCTGGACCACATGGTCCGCTCCCTGTTCGGCGCGGACATGAAGACCCGGCTGCGGCCGAACTACTTCCCGTTCACCGAGCCGTCCGCCGAGATGGACATGCTCTGCTACGTCTGCAAGGGCGAGTCCGTCGGCAACCCCGACCGGCCCTGCCGCACCTGTTCCAGCGAGGGCTGGATCGAGCTGGGCGGCTGCGGCATGGTCAACCCGCGGGTGCTCACCGCCTGCGGCGTCGACCCCGAGAAGTACAGCGGCTTCGCCTTCGGGTTCGGCATCGAACGAATGCTGATGTTCCGCCACAACGTCGAAGACATGCGAGACATGGTCGAGGGTGACGTCCGGTTCACCCGGCCGTTCGGGATGGAGATCTGATGCGGGTCCCGCTTTCTTGGCTGCGGGAGTACGTCGACCTGCCGGCGACGGAGACCGGGCGCGACGTCCAGGAGAAGCTGATCTCGGTCGGCCTTGAGGTGGAGACCGTCGAGCAGCTGGGCGCCGACCTCAAGGGGCCGCTCGTCGTCGGCCAGGTGCTGACCATCGAGGAACTGGAGGGCTTCAAGAAGCCGATCCGGTTCTGCACGGTCGACGTCGGCCAGGCCAACGGCACCGGCGAGCCCCAGGAGATCGTCTGCGGCGCCCGCAACTTCGCGGTCGGCGACAAGGTCGTCGTGGTCCTTCCCGGCGCCGTGCTGCCCGGCGGGTTCGCGATCGCCGCCCGCAAGACCTACGGCAAGGTCTCGCACGGCATGATCTGCTCCAGCGACGAGCTGGGCATGGGCGACTGGGGGTCGGAGTCTGGGGGAGGTTCGAAGGGCATCATCGTGCTGCCCCCGGAGCACGAGGTCGGCACCGACGCCATCGAACTGCTCCAGCTGGTCGACGAGGTCCTTGACATCGCGGTGACACCCGACCGCGGCTACTGCCTGTCCCTGCGCGGCGTCGCCCGCGAGACGGCGATCGCCTACGGCCTGCCGCTGCGCGACCCGGCACTGCTCGACGTGCCCGCCCCGAACGCCTTCGGCTACCCGGTCAAGGTCGCCGACCCGTTCGGCTGCGACCGCTTCACGGCCCGCACCGTGACCGGCCTCGACCCGGAGGCCCGCTCCCCGATCTGGCTCAAGCGGCGCCTCCAGAAGGCCGGCATGCGCCCGATCTCGCTGGCCGTCGACGTCACCAACTACGTGATGCTGGAGCTGGGCCAGCCGCTGCACGCCTACGACCGTTCCCGCGTCCAGGGCACCATCGGGGTGCGCCGGGCCGCGGCCGGCGAGCAGCTGACCACCCTCGACGGCACCACCCGCACCCTCGACGCGCAGGACCTGGTCATCACCGACGACCGCGGTCCGATCGGCCTCGCCGGCGTCATGGGCGGCGCCCACACCGAGATCGACGACACCGACGGCACCACCACCGAAGTCGTCGTCGAGGCCGCGCACTTCGACGCCGTCTCCATCGCGCGCACGGCCCGCCGGCACAAGCTGTCCTCCGAGGCGTCCCGCCGCTTCGAGCGGGGCGTCGACCCGCAGGCCGCGTCCGCCGCCGCCCAGCGCACCGTCGACCTGCTGGTGCTGCTCGCGGGCGGCACCGCGGACGCCGGTGTCACCGAGGTCATCGCGCCGTCCGCGCCGCGCACCCTCACCATCCCGGCCGACCACCCGGACCGGGTCGCGGGCGTCGCCTACGGCCGGGAGACGGTCGTGCGCCGGCTCCAGGAGATCGGCTGCGACGTCTACGGGCAGGACGAGCTGATCGTCACCGTCCCGTCCTGGCGGCCCGACCTCACCGACCCGAACGACCTGGCGGAAGAGGTCATCCGCCTGGAGGGCTACGAGAACCTGCCCTCCACCCTGCCCAAGCCCCCCGCGGGCCTCGGCCTGACCGAGCGGCAGCGGCTGCACCGCCGGATCGGCCGCGCGCTGGCCGGCGCCGGCTATGTCGAGGCGCTGAACTACCCGTTCATCGGCGAGCAGGTCCTCGACCAGCTCAACCTCGCGGCCGACGACCCCGACCGCCGGGTGGTCACGCTGGTCAACCCGCTCTCCGACGAGGAGCCCGCCCTGCGCACGACGCTGCTGCCGGGCCTGCTCGGCGCGCTGCGCCGCAACGACGGCCGTGGCTCGCACGACCTGGCGCTCTTCGAGACCGGGCTGGTCTTCCACCCCCGGGCCGACGACGTGGCCGGCACCGGGGAGACCTCACCGCGCGAGGAACGCACGACCGCCGTACGGCTGCCCGTCGACCGGCGTCCCACGGACGAGGAGATCGCCTCGCTCACCGAGGCGCTGCCCGAGCAGCCGCGGCACGCCGCCGTCGTCCTCGCCGGCGCCCGCGAGCAGGCCGGCTGGTGGGGCAAGGGCCGCCCGGCCGACTGGGCGGACGCCGTCGAGGCCGCGCGGCTGCTCGCCCGCGAGACCGGGACCGAACTGATCGTCCGCAAGGGACAGTACGGGCCCTGGCACCCGGGTCGCTGCGCCGAACTCGCGGTCGTCGTGGACGGCGCCGAGCGGGTCATCGGGTACGCCGGTGAGCTGCACCCCGGTGTCCTCAAGACGCTCGGCCTGCCCGCGCGCAGCTGCGCGATGGAGCTGGACCTGGACGCGCTGGAGCAGGCGGGCGCCGGACTCGTGACGAGCCCGCGCATCTCGACCTTCCCGGTGGCCACCCAGGATGTGGCGCTGGTCGTCGACAAGAGCGTGCCGAGCGCCGACGTCGAGGCCGCGCTGCGCCAGGGAGCGGGTGAACTCCTTGAGTCCATCCGGCTGTTCGACGTCTACGAGAACGCCGAACAGCTCGGGGCGGGCCGGAAGTCGCTGGCGTTCGCGCTGCGGTTCCGCGCGGCGGACCGGACGCTGACGGTGGACGAGGCGTCGGCCGCACGGGACGCGGCGGTTGCCCTCGCGGGCGAGCGCACGGGCGCGGTGCTGCGGGCCTAGCGGGGCGGGCCCTCGTTCGTCTGCGGCTTGCGTCGTGGCTGCTCGCGCAGTTCCCCGCGCCCCTTTGGGGGGTGCTGGCGTCGTTTGTCTGCGGCTTGCGTTGTGGTTGCTCGCGCAGTTCCCCGCGCCCCTTTGGGGGGTGACGCGCCGTTTTCGTCTGCGGGTGTGTTGTGGCTGGTCGCGCCGTTCCCCGCGCCCCTTTGGGGCGCGGGGGGCTCACTCGTTTGGGTGGGGGGTGGGGGGAACTGGGGTTTTTGGGGCGTGTCGTCGGCAGAATCGGACCGGCCTTTCGGGGTCGGTCCGTCTGCTCTGGCAGGGCTTCCATGGGGGCATCGGCATGATCCGTCTCAAGGCGCGGGCACCCACGCGGCGCGGTGTGCGCCGCGCCCGCGCCCTGGCACTGCCCACCCTCTGGGGTGGCGCGGCCATCCTGTACAAGCTGGCCTGCCCGCTCGCCCAGCGGACCGGCCTCGGCGCGCGGATCGTCACCTGCGCCGTGTTCTTCGCGGTCGGCACCGGGCTCATGATCCACGCCCGTCGGGCCCTGCTGCGTGAGCTGCGGCAGGCCCGCCGGGTCGCGGGCGCCGCGCAGAGCGTGCTGCTGCGTCCTCCGCCCGCCCGCCTCGACGGCCTCCTCGTCGCCGCCGGTCAGCTCTCCGCCGACCGTGGCGCGGCCATCGGCGGCGACCTGTACGAGGCGATCGCCACCGAACACGGCGTCCGGGTGGTGATGGGCGACGTACGCGGCCACGGTCTGGGCGCCCTGGCCACCGTCGCGGCCGTCCTCGGCAGCTTCCGTGAGGCCGTGCACGACGAGCCGGAACTCGGCTGTGTGCTGCGCCGGCTTGACCGGGCCCTGGACCGGCACCTGCGCGAGCGGGCCCGCGCCGAGCACCCCGCGGCCGGCCGGGATCCCGACACCCCGGTCGCCGAGGAGTTCGTCACGGTGCTCCTGCTGGAGGTCCGCCGGGACGGCGAACTGCGGGCGCTCAGCTGCGGCCATCCATGGCCGTACCGGCTCGGCGACCACGGCGTGACGCAGCTCACCCGCGCCGAACCCCTGCCGCCGCTCGGCCCGTTCCCGCTGCCGCGCGAGGTGGACCCCGCCTTCCGCGGTCGGCTGCTCCCCGGCGAATCCCTGGTCCTGTACACGGACGGAGCGGAGGACGCGAGGGACGCGCGGGGCCGCTTCTTCCCGCTGCCGAGCATCCTCACGGAGGCGGCCCGCGACGACCCGGTCTCCCCGCGGACGGTCGTGCGCACGGTCCTCACGTCCCTGCTGCGGCACACCGCGGGCAGCCCGGCGGACGACATCGCCGTACTGGTCCTCCGGAACGGGACGGGAAGGGCGAAGTGCGGCGCGTCCCCCACGGGCACGGGGAACCGCGCCGCCGACCCGCCACAACCCGCCGCGGACAACGCGTCCTTGGCGGCACCCCCCTAGGCCGCACGGCCAGGCCACCGCACGGTACGAGGGGGAGCAGGCGGCCCGGCCGGCCTCTTGCGAGGCATGTCAGTGAAACCGGGTGAACACGCTCCGCGACAGTGCGCGTACCGCCCGGATTCGCGCACTCCGTTCACACCCCGTGTGAACCCGTACGCACTACGCTGACCACACCAGGCCACCCGGGGGGCATTCATGCAGCCCAACACTCTGCTCGACGCGATCTTGGACGAGGCGGGCATTTCGCACGCCGGCCTTGCCGCCCATGTCAACCAGGCGGGCCGGGCGCGGGGCCTCGCGCTCCGTTACGAACACACCGCCGTCGCACGCTGGTTGAAGGGCCAGCGGCCCCGCGGCCAGGTGCCCGACCTGATCTGCGAGGTGCTGGCCGCCCGGCTGCACCGGCCCGTCACGCTCGACGACATCGGCCTCGGCGTCCCCGGTGAACCCGCAGGACCGCACGGCACCTCGCTGTCCGGTTTCGTGGAACGGGCCACGGCGCTGTGGCGCTCCGACGAACAGCAGCGTCCGCACGTGCTCGGCGCGCCCGCCGTCACCGGCACGCCCGCGGTGATGCCCGTATGGGAGTGGGAGAACCCGCCCGAGGACGTGGACGTCTCACGCGGCGGCGGACACCGGGTCACCGCGGCGGACATCGAGATGCTGCGCGCCGCCCGCGCGCACTACGAGCAGATGTACCGCAAGGCCGGCGGCATCGCGACCCGCAGCCGCGTCGTCGGCTTCCTGAACGCCGAGGCGGCGCCGCTGCTGCGCGGCGGCTACACCGACGCCACCGGCCGCCAAGTGCACCGGGCCACCGGCGGGTTGGTGGCGATCGCGGGCATCTGCGCCTACGACTCCGACGCGCACGGGCTCGCCCAGCGCTACTTCCACCAGGCGCTCAGGCTGGCAAAGGCCAGCGGGGACCGGGGACTTGGGGCGTATGTCATCGCGCTCCTGGTCAACCAGGCGCTGTTCGTACGGGAGTACCGGCAGGCCGTCGCCTTCGCCGAGGCCGCGCTGCGCGCTGCGGGCAAGCACATCACCCCCGCGCTGGCCTCGGACCTGTACGCGATGCAGGCCAAGGCGTACGCACATCTGGGCGATGCCACCAGCGCCCTGTCCTGCATCCGGCGGGCCGAGACGGCCGCCGAACGCATCCGCCGCGGCTACGAACCCGACGAGACCGGCTATGTCCAGCCGGGCCTCGTCAACGTGCAGGTGGCGGAGGCACTGCTCAGTCTGGGCGAACTCGCGGCGGCCCGGGAGCATGCCGCGGCCGCCGTGGGAAACCCGGCCCACGACCGGGGCCGGGTGCACCGGCTGGCCATGCTCAGCACCATCGAACTGCGGCAGGGCAATGCGGACACCGCGGTGGCCACGGCGGTGCAGATGGCCGAGCAGGCACGGGGAATGGAGTCCCAGCGGCTGCGCGACCGACTGCGTGCGGTGCGCGAGCACTTGGCCCGCAGCGGCTGCGCCGGAACCGCCGAGGCCGCCGAACTCATCGACGGGGCGCTGCGCGTACCGCTGTAGGCCAGTCCCAGCCACTGCTGCGATATTGCCACTTACTCGGCGGAAGGTGGCAGAACCGTGCAGTGGACGAAACAGAACGAACAAACTGTGTATGCAAACCGCTGGTTCAGCGTCAATCTGGCAGATGTCGAACTGCCCGACGGCCGGCACCTGGACCACTTCCTGATCCGGCTGCGGCCCGTGGCCGTGGCCACGGTGGTGAACGAGGCCAACGAGGTCCTTCTGCTGTGGCGCCACCGGTTCATCACGGACAGCTGGGGCTGGGAACTCGCGGCGGGAGTCGTGGAGGACGGCGAGGACATCGCCCGCGCGGCCGCCAGGGAACTGGAGGAGGAGACCGGCTGGCGGCCGGGGCCCCTGCACCATCTCATGAGCGTGGAGCCGTCCAACGGCCTCACCGACGCCCGGCACCACGTCTACTGGGCCGACGAGGGCGAGTACGTCGGACACCCCGTGGACGACTTCGAGTCGGACCGCCGGGAATGGGTCCCCCTCAAGCTCGTCCCCGACATGGTCGCCCGCGGAGAGGTCCCGGCCGCCAACATGGCGGCGGCGTTACTCCTCCTGCACCACCTCAGGCTCGGCTAAGCGCTCCGCTGGAAATGCCGCGACATGCCGTCGGTCGTCTGCGGCGCCGTCGTGGCTGGTCGCGCAGTTCCCCGCGCCCCTTCGGGGCGCGGTCGAACCGCAGCGGACTTCACCGGACCTGCTCAGCGGGCCAGCACCTGCCAGACGGTCACTACGAGGGCTCCCAGGGAGGTGAGCGCGGCTACCGAGGAGACCGGCCAGCGCGCGTGCTCCAACGAGGACATACGGGTGTTCAGCTCGTCCAGCTCCTTGGCGGTCTCCTCGGTGCGATGACTGAGCAGCGCCAGACCTCCCTCGACACGGGCGTAAGCCACGTCGAGGCGGCGCCGTAACTCTGCGAGTTCTCCATGGACCACGGGATGCTTCGGATCGGCGGTCACGGGTCCACTCCTTTCCGTAGTCGAACGGGGGTGTTCCGCATCCCTTGCATGCGCATGAGGAGTCAACTCGCCTGGTGGGCGCGAGGGGAGCGTGTGCGAGGTGCATATGCGGGTCCGGCGCGCACACGCCGTGTGAAACCCACGGGCCCGGCCCCGAACCCGGCGCCGGGCCCACACAACGTCGCTCCGGGTAACCGGCGCCGCGCCACAGGACCGCCACATCAGCCGCTCCGTCCAAGCGCGGCTACGGGGTCGTGGTCCAAGGCCCGCGGGTTCGATGATCAATTGCCGAACCGTTCCGGCCGTGCGCGGCGGTGTTCGGGTGGGTCAGCCGTAGGTGTAGAAGCCCGAGCCGGACTTGCGGCCGAGGCGGCCCGCTTCGACCATGCGCTGGAGCAGCGGGGGAGCGGCGTACAGAGGTTCCTTGTACTCCTGGTACATCGAGTCGGCGATGGAGACGATGGTGTCAAGGCCGATCAGATCGGACAGCTTCAGCGGGCCCATCGGGTGGGCGCAGCCCAGCTCCATGCCGTTGTCGATGTCCTCGCGGCCCGCGATGCCGGACTCGAACATCCGGATCGCGGACAGCAGATAGGGCACGAGCAGCGCGTTGACCACGAAGCCGGACCGGTCCTGGGCGCGGATGGCGTGCTTGCCCAGCACCTTCTCGGCGAACAGCTGAGCACGGCTGAGCGTGCCCTCGGAGGTGGTGAGCGCCGGGACCAGCTCGACGAGCTGCTGTACCGGGGCCGGGTTGAAGAAGTGGATGCCGACGACCTGATCGGGGCGGCCCGTGGCGACGGCCAGCTTCACCAGCGGGATGGAGGATGTGTTGGAGGCGAGGATCGCGTCCGGCCGGGTCACCACCTGGTCGAGCACCTGGAAGATCTCCGTCTTCACCTGCTCGTTCTCGACGACGGCCTCGATGACCAGGTCGCGGTCAGCGAACTCGCCGAGGTCGGTGGTGAAGCCGAGGCGTGCCTGCGCGGCGTCCCGCTCCGCCTCACTGATCTTGCCGCGCTCGGCGGCCTTGGCCAGGGAGTTGAACAGCCGGGTGCGGCCGATCTCCAGGGCCTCGCCGGTGGTCTCCGCGACCTTGACCTCCAGACCGGCGCGGGCGCAGACCTCGGCGATGCCCGCCCCCATCTGACCGCACCCGACCACCCCGACACGTGCGATATCCGAGCTGCCCGTCACATCGTCCCCTTCGCTGGTCCACGGTCGGCGCGGCGCCTCCGGATCGCGCGCCTGCTCCGATCGTGCACGTTACTCCCAAGTATCGATGATCGATCGCGCGGGGCGGGGCATCCTGGGCCCCGGGACGATCCGTGACGGGCGACGCCATGGATCCGCGGTGGACGGGGGTGCGCAGATGAGGCCGGTCTCACGCCGGGCGTTCGCGGTGGCGCTGTCGACGCTGGTGACGGCACCGGGCGCCGCGGCGGCACCCGGTGGCCTGCCCTCGGCAAGTGGCGGTGCGCCCGCGGCAAGTGGTGCGCCCGCGCCGGGTGGTGCGCCGGCGTCGGGTGGTGCGCCGGCGCCGGGCGGCGCGACGGCACCGCGTCGGGCCTCCACCGAGATGCGGGGCATGTGGCTGGCGACGGTCGACAACCACGACTGGCCCTCGCGTCCGGGCCTGACCGCCGCCGCCCAGCGCGCCGAGCTGATCGCCCACCTCGACCGGGCCGTCAGCGACCGCCTCAACACGGTCGTCCTCCAGGTCCGGCCGACCGCGGACGCGCTGTGGCCCTCGCCCCACGAGCCCTGGTCCGCGTATCTCACCGGCACCCAGGGCCGCTCCCCGGGCTGGGACCCGCTGGGCACGGCCGTCACCGAGGCGCACGCCCGCGGGCTGCAACTGCACGCCTGGTTCAACCCGTACCGGATCGCGCTGCACGCCGACCCCGCCCGGCTGGCCGCCTCCCACCCGGCCCGCAGGCACCCGGACTGGGTGGTGCGCTACGGCGGCAGGCTGTACTACGACCCGGGCCTGCCGCAGGTCCGCGCCTTCGTGCAGGACGCGATGCTGGACGCGGTGGCGCGGTACCCCGTGGACGCCGTCCACTTCGACGACTACTTCTACCCGTACCCGGTCGCCGGGGAGAGCTTCGACGACGACGCCGCGTACGCCGCGTACGGCGGCGGCTTCACCGACCGGGCGGCCTGGCGCCGCGACAACATCGACAAGCTGGTGCGGGAGACGGCCGCCCGGATCCGGCGGATCCGGCCCGGCACCCAGTTCGGGATCAGCCCGTTCGGGGTGTGGCGCAACGCGTCGAGCGACAGCCGCGGCTCGGACACCCGGGCGGGCGTGCAGACGTACGACGACCTGCACGCGGACACCCGCACCTGGGTCACAGGGGGCTGGATCGACTACATCGTCCCGCAGCTGTACTGGAACATCGGCTTCGCCGTCGCCGACTACGCAAGGCTCGTGCGCTGGTGGTCCGAGGTCGCCGAGGGCACCCGGACCCGCCTGTACATCGGCGAGGCCCTGTACAAGGCGGGTGCCGCCGGGCAGCCCGCCGAGTGGCAGGACCCGGCCGAGCTGTCCCGGCACCTTACCCTCGCCGCCGGGCACGCGCAGGTGCGCGGGCATGTCTTCTTCTCCGCCCGGGACCTGGCGCGAGATCCGATCGGGGCGATGGCGCGGGTCGTCGCCGACCACTACCGGCGGCCGGCGTATCCCCCGCGCTGACTAGTGGGCCTGGGGTTCCTGGTTCCGGTGACGGATCTCGCAGTCGGGGCCGGGAGCCATCACGGCCTCGTGGCCGTCCGGGAAGCGCACGCGGTAGGGCGGGTTGCCCTCGGTGCCCATCACTTCGACGACCTCCGAGACCTGGTCGTGCTGGCCGACCACCCTGCCGTGCTGGACAAGCTGGTCGCCCACGGTTGCACGCATCTGCGGGCCTCCTCACGAACGTGATCGTTGGGTGACGGCGATGCACACGAGCACCGCGGCGGCGGTCAGCGGGGCAGCCGCCGTGAGGTGCTCGCCCAGCAGCAGCACCGACCACACCAGTGTGAGCAGCGGCTGGGCCAACTGCAACTGGCTGGCCTTGGGGATGCCGATGGCGGCCATGCCCCGGTACCAGACGACCAGGCCGAGGAACTGCGAGCCCGCCGCGACCCACAGCAGCCCGGCCACACCGTGCCCGGTCAGCCGCACGGGCTCGTACGACAGCGCCAGCGCGGCGGCCGGCACGGTCAGCGGCAGACACAGCAGCAGGGCCCAGCCGATGACCTGCCAGCCCGGCATGACCCGGGCCAGCCGGCCGCCCTCGGTGTAGCCGGCCGCGCACACCAGCAGGGCCGCGAACAGATAGCCGTCGGCGGCCGTGAGCGATCCGCCGCTCTGCTGCACGGTGAAGCCGAGCACCGCCGCCGCGCCCGCCAGGGCCGCCGCCCAGAAGGTGCGCGAGGGGCGGGTGCCCATGCGCAGGGCCGACAGCAGCGCGGTGGTCAGCGGCAGCAGGCCGACGACGACGGCGGCATGCGCGGTGGTGGACGTCCTGAGGGCGAGCGTGGTCAGCATCGGGAAGCCGAGCACCACCCCGGCGCCGACCACGGCGAGGCCCGGCAGCTGCCGGGCCTCGGGCAGCGGAAGCCGCCATCGCATCCGCCCGCGCTCCCGGGACACGCCCACCGCGCACAGACAGCAGCCCGCGATCACCGCGGCCAGCACGCTGCGGACGGCCACCAGCGACCAGGGTCCGAAGCCCTCCAGCCCCCATGCGGTGGCCGGGAAGGTGAGCGAGAAGGCGACGACGCCGAGTGCGGCCTGGAGGGTGCCGAGGCCGACGCCGTCGCGGGGACCGGTGACCGCTATCCGGGTGGCGCCAGCAGCGCTACTCTTCACTCTCATGCATGAGCGTAGCAGCGTCGGTGAACTGGCGGAACGGCTGCGGCAGGAGATGGACCGCTATCCACCGGGTGGAAAGCTCCCGTCGAGCAGGTCCCTCGTCGAACGGTTCCGGGTGAGTCCGGTGACGGTCTCCCGGGCCCTGGCGCAGCTGTCCGCCGAGGGGCTGGTGGTGACCCGGCCCGGCGCCGGGGCGTTCCGGGCGCGGCCCCGCACCACGGCCGCCCGCGACGCCGACACCTCCTGGCAGGAGGTCGCGCTGAGCGCCGACGGCGCCGCCGACCTCGTACCGCGCACCGTCGACGCCTCCGGGGTCACGGTCTGCCTCGCCGCGCCGCCACCCGGTGTGCTGGAGTTCAACGGCGGCTATCTGCATCCCTCGCTGCAGCCCGAGCGGGCCATGGCGGCGGCCCTCGCCCGCGCCGGGCGGCGGCCCGGCGCCTGGGGGCGCCCGCCCCTGGAGGGCCTGCCCGAGCTGCGGGAGTGGTTCGCGCGCGGCATCGGCGGCGGCGTCACGGCGGCCGAGGTGCTGGTCGCGGCGGGCGGGCAGACCGCGCTGGCCACCGCGCTGCGGGCGCTCGCCCCGCCGGGCGCGCCGGTGCTCGTCGAGTCCCCGACCTACCCGGGCATGCTGGCGCTCGCCCGCGCGGCCGGGCTGCGCCCGGTGCCCGTGCCGGTGGACCCGGACGGGGTACGGCCGCGGCTGCTCGCCGACGCGTTCCGGGCGAGCGGCGCCCGGGTCTTCGTCTGCCAGCCCCTGTTCCAGAACCCGACCGGCGCCGTCCTCGCGCCCGACCGGCGGGCCGAGGTGCTGCGGATCGCCCGGGAGGCCGGCGCCTTCGTGGTCGAGGACGACTTCGTACGGCGGCTGGTGCACACGGACGCGGGGCCGCTGCCGCGACCACTGGCCGCGGACGACGTGGACGGCGTCGTCGTGCACGTCGGCTCGCTGACCAAGGCGACCTCGCCCAGTCTCCGGGTGGGTGCCCTGGCCGCGCGGGGGCCGGTGCTGGAACGGCTGCGCGCCATCCAGGTCGTCGACACGTTCTTCGTGCCCCGGCCGCTCCAGGAGGCCGCGCTCGAACTCGTCGGCTCGCCCGCCTGGCCGCGCCATCTGCGCGCCCTCTCGGCCGAGTTGACCGCCCGCCGCACCGCGATGACGACGGGCCTGCGGCTGCGGCTGCCCGAACTCGCCCTGCCGCACGTCCCGTCCGGCGGCTACCACCTGTGGGTCCGGCTGCCCGACGGCACCGACGAGGCCGCCCTGACCGCCGCGGCGCTGCGCGCGGGCGTCGCCCTCATCCCCGGCCGCCCCTACTTCAGCGCCGAACCCCCCGCGCCGCACGTACGGTTGAGCTTCGCCGCGGTCTCCGGGACCGCGGACATCAGCGAGGGCCTGCGCCGGCTGCGCACGGCCTGCGACGAGATCTTCTGAACGGGGCGGACCCGTGGACGGTGACGCGGCGGAAGACGCGGGAGGAGACGGGCCTCGGCAGCGGTGGCCGGAACCGGCCCGTACCTGCGGGGCATTCCCGTGTGACGGGGAGGGGTGCCGGCGGTCTCGCCGCGGGGGAAATTGATCGACGTGCGCGGGGAGAGGCTGGCAGCATCGCCGCATGAGCGACGCATTCGGACTGCCCGAGGGATACGAGTTCTCCGCCGACAGTGAGCGCATCGACGTCGAGCGTGTGCACACATGGCTGTCGACCGACGCCTACTGGGCGAAGGGACGCCCCCGCGACAAGCAGGAGACCGCGGTCGCCTCCTCGCTCAACTTCGGGGTGTACGACACGGTGTCGGGGGAGCAGGTGGCGTACGCGCGCGTGGTGACCGACCGGGCGCTGTTCGCCTGGCTCGCCGACGTCTATGTCGAGCCGTCGGCGCGCGGCAAGGGCATCGGCACGGCGCTGGTCGGGGCCGTGGTCGAGCACCTTCGGCCGTTCGGCCTGCGCCGCCTCCTGCTGGCCACCGACGACGCGCACGGCGTCTACGCGAAGCACGGCTTCACCCCGCTGCACCGGCCGGAGCAGTGGATGGTGCACGTCTTCGAATAAACCCCCGGGCCCTAGCCATCTCCCCGGCGGTCCCCCTTGACCTGGGTACTCGGGCGGCACACCATCACCGCATGCCACTTCGGGTGACGTTCGTCGCCGCCGCGCGCAGCTCACCGCTGCTCGCCGAACGCTTCCAGGACGACCGGCCGCTGGACCAGGCGGGCTGGGACGAGGTGTTGCGGGTCGCGGGGGAGTTGCGGCCGCTGGCGGCGGCCGACCTGCGCTACTGCTCGCCGACTCCCCGTAGCCGGGCGACCGGCGACGCCCTCGGGTATGCGCCGTTGGTGCAACTCGCCCTGCGTGACTGCGACATGGGCCGTTGGCGCGGGCTCACCCTGGGCGAGGCGATGGCCCGGGAGCCGGAGTCGGTGGACGCCTGGCTCGCCGACCCGCGCTCCACCCCGCACGGCGGTGAGTCGCTGCTGGCCTTCATTTCCCGGGTGGGCGGCTGGCTGGACACCCGGCCCGCCGACGACGGCGGCCGCATCGTCGCCGTCGCCGAGCCGTCGGTGATCCGCGCGGCCCTCGTCTATGTGCTGAAGGCGCCACCCGCGACGTACTGGAACATCGACGTCCGCCCGCTGTCCGCGGCCACGGTCACCGGCCGGGCGGGCCGCTGGAACCTGCGTGTCGACGGCGCGCCGGCTCAGTTGGCGCGCTCGTAGTCGGTGACGAGGAGGAGATCCTTCGCGGGGCCGCCCACCCGCCATACCGTCCGCCAGTGGTCCGCGTCCTGGACGGTGAACTCGCCCCGGTAGAGGTCCGCCGCGCACGGGTGGTCGGCTACATGGCGGCCCGAGGTCAGGTCCAGGTCGTGGAAGGGCCGTCCGTCGGCGAAGCGGACGTCCGCCGTGCCCGCGACGGCGCCCGGCAGAAAGCGCAGGGTCCGTTCGGCGGGCCGCGGCACCCCACGCCAGGTGAACGTGCCGGACTCCTCGTGCAGCAGCCCGCCGCCGGGCAGCGGGCTGAAGACGGTGCCGCCCGTGAACCGGCCCTCGTCACCGCTCGCCAGGTCCCGCACGGCGCGCTCGACGCGCCAGCGCCCACCCAGATAAGCGAACACGTCCGGCACGCTCCGCACCACGTCGTCCGCCGTCATGGGGCACCCGTCCTCGGGCCGGTCGGGGAGCCGGTGGGTGCCTTGCGCTGCGCCTGGGCCCGGACCTCGTAGTGCGCGGCATGGCTCGTGGCGCTGAACGCCTCCTCGTACGCGGCCAGGGCGGCGCCGATCCCCGCGCCGGCCGCACCGCGGCGCCGGATCAGCCGCGCCAGCCAGGCGAAGAAGCCCAGGACGACGACAAGCCCCCCGAACAGCACCAGGTACGGCAGCAGCACATCCACGCCCCCGACCCTACGTCCCCGAAGAGCCCGGGAAACAGCAAGCCCAGCCACGCTGCCACCACAGCCACCGACCGGCAGTAGCCCCTGAAAGGGGCGCGGGGAACGGCGCGCTCAACCACGACGTCGCCGCAGCCACCGACCGGCAGTAGCCCCTGAAAGGGGCGCGGGGAACTGCGCGCCCAGCCACGACGGCGCCGCAGTTGAGGGACCGCGCCCCCCCCGGAGGGAGGGGCTGGCGCTCAACCACGACGGCGCCGCAGTTGAGGGACCGCGCACCCCCCGGAGGGACTGGCACCGCGATCGACCTGGGCGCCGCCGTCGCGTCGAGACCCGCTCCTACGGCCCACCCGGCTACAAGCCGACGTCGGGGGGCGGGGCGGTGCCCCGGGGACCGCAGCCGCCCGGTCCAATTCACCTTTCGTGCATGTTCTGGAAAGCCGCCGTTTTCCCCATGGTCGGCGGGGATTCCGCAAACGCGTGGGTATTCGGAATTCTTGGCATCAGATCGGCCGGTGACACAACCAACCGGAATTCAGGCCCGTCTAACCCGGCGAATCAGTGAAGCGCGGGGATTGACATCCCCGGCCGGGACGCCGCGCGTTCCGAATTCCCTCTGGGGGCCTCCCGAGAATGCACCGCCCGACCCCGCCCGGTGACAGCCGAGTCACCGGGCGAACCGCAGCCCTGCTCGCCGCGGCCATCACCGTCACCGCACTGTGCGCGGCCGACGCGATCGCCCGCTGCTACCCGTTCGGCCCCCGCACCCGCAGCGTCAACGACCTCGGCAACCAGTACGTACCCTTCCACGCCCACCTGTGGGACCTGCTGCACGGCCGCGCCGACGGCGGGCTCCTCGTCAACTGGCAGTCCGGCTACGGCGCGAGCTTCCTGCCCGACATCGGCACCTACCTCGGCAGCCCGTTCGCCCTGCTCGTCGCGGTCTTTCCACGGGACGAGATCGACCTCGCGGTGTACGTCGTCACCGTGCTGAAGACGGCGGCCGCCGGCGCCGCCATGGCCTGGCTGCTGCTCGCCCTGCGCCCCGGCCGCTGGTGGGCGGCCGGTCTGCTGGGCGCCTCCTATGCCCTGTGCGGCTGGGGCGTGGCCGTCGCCATCTACAACCCGATGTGGATCGACGGCCTGATCGCCCTGCCCCTGCTGTGCCTGGTCGGCGAGTGGACCCTGCGGCGCAGGCGGCCGGTCCTCGGCGTGCTGATCGTCGCGCTCGCCTGGATCGCCAACTTCTACACCGCGTACATGGCCACCCTCGCCGCCGGACTCGTGCTGCTGCTCCGGCTGCTGCTCTCCGGACTTTCGCGCCGGCAGGCGCTCGCGGCGGCCGGCCGGGCCGTCGGCACCGTCGCGCTCGGCATGGGCCTGGCCGCACCGCTGGTGGCCGTCGTGTACTTCGGCACGAAACACGCCTACCCCGGCCGCGAGGGACACTTCGTCCCGGTCGCCACGGACGACCTGCTGGCCCGGCTGCTGCCGACGACGTACAGCTTCGGCACCCCGGCCCTGTACGTGGGCGTCACCGCGCTGCTGCTCGCGCTCGCCCTGCCGTTCCACCGGGCGGTGCCCCGGCGGGTGCGCGCGGGCTGGACGCTGCTGGTGATCGCGGTGACCCTGTCGCTGCAGTGGGCGCCGACGCAACTGGTCTGGCACGCCTTCGCCACCCCGCAGGGCAGCGCCTACCGGGAGGCGTTCGTGCTGTGCGCGGTGCTGGTCATGGCCGCCTGGCACACCCTGTCCCACGGCCTGCCCGACTGGCGCGCGCTGGGCGCGGCGAGCGCGCTGCTCGCGCTGATCGCCGCCGTCGCGAGCCGCAGCGCGCTGGTGCACGGCTACACATGGGCGGTGTTCCTGCTCGCCGTCGTGGGCGCGCTCGGCGGGCTCGCCCTGCTCGTGCGGCAGGGGCAGGACCGGCCGGCCGCCGGGCGCCGGCACGCCGTACTGGCCGGCTGCGCCGTCGCGCTGCTCTTCGGCGGGCAGTTCGGCGAGGCCGCCGCGACCTCCGCGGTGGCCAGCCGGCTGCGCCTCGCCCACATGGACGACTACGCGCCCTGGGGCGAGCGGCAGCAGCGGCAGGCCGACGCGATCGCGAGCGCCGACGACTGGCCCCGCTACCGCACCGAACCGGGCCGGGACCAGACCGTCTCCAACGACCCGCTGATGGTGGGCGGCCAGGGCGTCCAGTACTACAGCAGTCTCACCTCCGACGTCCTCAGCCGCACCCTGACCGCCGTCGGCGGCGGCTGGACCTCGCGGGGCCGGAGCCTGCAGAGCCTGGACAACCCCGTCACGGACGCGGTCTTCTCCGTCGGCGCGCGGGTGCACTCCCCGCCGGACCCGCACCAGTCGTGGCTGCCGAAGGACGGCGGCCCGGTCACCGTGTCCCGCGCGCAGGTGCCGCCCCTGGTGACCGTGCGCCCGCCCGGCACCCAGGCGCACACCGGTGTCGCGGCCTTCGGGCCGTCGCCGTACCGCAACCAGGAACGACTGCTGGGCAGTCGCGTCTACACCCTGCCCCGCGCGACGGTGCGCACCGGCGCCGGCGGGCCCCCGCGGCGCGGCGACGCCCGGCATCCGGGGCTGCTGGTCACCGTGCCCGCCCGCGGCACGGACCTGCCCACGATCACGGCGCGCTGCACGGCCGGCGACCGGGTCTTCCTGTGGGCGCCGCACTTCTCGGGCACCGCGCGGCTCGCCGGCGGCGGACCCCTCGCCCGGTTCCGGTCCGACGCCGAGGGCGCCAAGATCGCGGCCATGCAGCCGCTCGGCACGGTTCCGGCCGCCGGAGGGCTGCGCATCGAGCTGACCCCGGACCGGCCCGGCCGGGTACCGGAGCGCGGCGCGGTCGGCTGCCTGGACACCGCCGCGCTGCGCACCGCCGTCGACGGGCTGCGGGCCACCGCCGCCACCGAGGTGAGTGTCGACGACGGCACGCTGCGGGCCGAGCTGCCCGCCGGCAGCAAGGGCACCGCCGTCGTCGCGGCACCGCGGATCGCCGGCTGGCGGTGCGCCGCGGGCGGCGCCGAGGAGCAGCCCGCGGGGGAGTACTACGGGCTGATCGCGGTGCCCCTGGACGGCTCCGCGACCAGTCTGAGCTGCACGTTCCACCCGCCGGGACTGCGGCTGGGCGCGGCGGCGGGGGGCGCCGCGCTGCTGACCCTGATCCTGCTCTGCGTCCTCGGCGCCGTCCGCCGCCGACGGGCCGCGGCACCGACGACCACGACCGAACAAACCGAGCGCCTCACCCACGCTCTGTGACCGCCCAGGGGGAAGAACCCATGCTCATCTCGATCGTCGCGCCCTGTTACAACGAGGAGGACGTCCTCGGACGCTTCCACGAAGCGGTGCAGAAGGTCGCCGATGAACTGCTGCCGCTCGGGCACGACATGCAGTTCGTGTACGTCGACGACGGCAGCCGCGACCGGACGCTGGTCGTCCTGAAGGAACTCGCCGACCTCGACGCCCGGGTGCGCTACGTCTCCTTCAGCCGCAACTTCGGCAAGGAGGCCGCCCTGCTCGCCGGGCTGCGGCACGCCACGGGGGACTGCGTGATCGTCATGGACGCCGACCTCCAGCACCCGCCGGAACTGATCAAGCGCATGGTCGAACTGCGCGGACAGGGCCACGACCAGGTCATAGCCAGGCGCACCAGGACGGGCGAGGGGATCGCCCGCACCCTCACCGCCCGCCTGTACTACCGGACGGTCAACCGGCTCGTGGACGTGGAACTCGTGGACGGCGTCGGCGACTTCCGGCTGTTGTCGCGGCGGGTGGTGGACGCGGTCCTCGACCTCACCGAGTACAACCGCTTCTCCAAGGGCCTGTTCGCCTGGGTCGGCTTTCCCAGTACCACCTTCGAGTACACGAACACGGTGCGCGAACACGGCCGCAGCTCCTGGACCCTGCGCAGCCTGCTCAACTACGGCCTCGACGGGCTGCTCTCCTTCAACAACCGGCCACTGCGCGCCGCCCTGTACCTGGGCCTCGGACTGCTGCTGTGCGCGGGCGTGTACACGGCGTGGATCGTGGGCGCCGCGCTCGTCAACGGCGTGGACACACCCGGCTATGTCACCATCATCACCGCGGTCACCGCCTTCGCCGGGGTGCAGATGATCATGCTCGGGGTGATCGGCGAGTACACCGGCCGGATCTACTACGAGGTCAAGGGGCGCCCGCACTTCCTGGTGAAGGCGACCAACGTGGAACGGACGAAAGACCTCATCCCCTGATGCGTACCGCGACGACCAGTCCGACGCCCCGCCCGGCGATGCGGCCGCTGCCGCGGCAGATGGCCACCTTCGCCGTCGTCGGTGTCGTGAACACGGGCACGTATTACGGTCTCTACCTGCTGTTCCTGATGCGTTTGCCCTATCTCTTCGCGCATGTTCTGGCATTCCTGCTGAGCATGATCGGATCCTTTTTCCTCAACGCCCGTTTCACCTATCGGACGCGCCCCACCTGGCGGAAATTCCTGCTGTTCCCGCTGACCAACGCCACCAATTTCGTGATCACCACGGCGGGTGTGTACGTGATCGTCGGCGTGCTGCACGCGGGCAGCCGGTTCGCGCCGCTGCTCGCGTCCGCGGCGGCGATTCCGGTGACCTTCGTGGTCTCCCGCTGGGTGATGCTGCCCCGGGTCGCTGAGGGGGAGACCGCATAGGATTGCATAAACGTGCAGCGAAACGTATAGTCATGCCATCCAGGAGGAGGGTGACATGGCGGTACGTGCGGCGGTGGCCGGAGCGAGCGGATACGCGGGCGGAGAGGTCCTGCGGCTGCTCCTCGCACACCCCGAGGTCGAGATCGGTGCCCTGACCGGCAACTCCAACGCCGGCCAGCGGCTCGGCGCGCTCCAGCCGCATCTGCCGCCGCTGGCCGACCGGGTGCTGGCCGAGACCACCCCCGCGGCCCTCGCCGGGCACGACGTGGTCTTCCTCGCCCTGCCCCACGGGCAGTCCGCCGCCGTCGCCGAGCAGCTGGGCCCCGACGTCCTCGTCATCGACATGGGCGCCGACTTCCGACTCAAGGACGCCGCCGACTGGGAGCGGTTCTACGGTTCCGGGCACGCCGGGACCTGGCCCTACGGCCTCCCCGAACTGCCGGGTGCCCGCGCCGCGCTGGAGGGGTCCAAGCGCATCGCGGTACCCGGTTGCTATCCGACCGCCGTCTCGCTCGCCCTCTTCCCCGCCTACACGGCGGGCCTCGCCGAGCCCGAGGCCGTGATCGTCGCCGCCTCCGGCACCTCGGGCGCGGGCAAGGCACCCAAGCCGCACCTGCTGGGCAGCGAGGTCATGGGGTCCATGTCGCCGTACGGCGTCGGCGGCGGCCACCGGCACACCCCCGAGATGATCCAGAACCTCAGCGCCGCGGCGGGCGAGCGGGTCGCCGTCTCCTTCACCCCGACCCTCGCGCCGATGCCCCGCGGCATCCTCGCCACGTGCAGCGCGAAGGCCCGCGGACAGGTCACCGCCGAGTCGGTGCGCGCCGCCTACGAGAAGACCTACGCCGGCGAGCCGTTCGTCCACCTGCTGCCCGCCGGACAGTGGCCCGCCACGGCGTCCGTCCACGGTTCCAACGCCGTTCAGGTGCAGGTCGCGTACGACGCCGCCGTCGGACGCATCATCGCGATCAGCGCCATCGACAACCTGACCAAGGGCACCGCGGGCGGCGCCGTCCAGAGCATGAACATCGCCCTCGGGCTCGACGAGACCACGGGGCTCTCCACGATCGGAGTCGCACCGTGAGCGACGACCGTGCAGCCGCCGGGCTGCACACGACGACGAAGGCCGCACCGCCGCGCCGCACGGGCGCGGCAGCGAACAAGGAGATGCAGTGAGCGTCACGGCAGCCAAGGGATTCACGGCGGCGGGCATCGCCGCCGGGATCAAGCAGAACGGCAACCCGGACCTGGCCCTCGTGGTCAACGACGGGCCCCGCCGGGCCGCCGCGGGCGTCTTCACCTCCAACCGGGTGAAGGCCGCCCCGGTGCTCTGGTCCGAGCAGGTCGTCAAGAGCGGCCGGCTCTCCGCCGTCGTCCTCAACTCCGGCGGCGCCAACGCCTGCACCGGCCCCCAGGGGTTCCAGGACACGCACGCCACCGCCGAGAAGGCGGCCGAGGTGCTGGGCCGCGGCGCCGTCGAGGTGGCCGTCTGCTCCACCGGCCTGATCGGTGTCCTGCTGCCCATGGACAAGGTCCTGCCGGGCGTCGAGGCCGCCGCCGCCCAGCTCTCCGAGCACGGCGGTGAGAAGGCCGCCATCGCCATCAAGACCACCGACACCGTGCACAAGACGTCCGTCGTCACCGGGCAGGGGTGGACCGTCGGCGGCATGGCCAAGGGCGCCGGCATGCTCGCCCCCGGCCTCGCCACCATGCTGGTCGTCCTCACCACGGACGCCGTCGCCGACGACGAGACGCTGGACCGGGCGCTGCGCGCCGCCACCCGGGTCACCTTCGACCGGGTCGACTCCGACGGCTGCATGTCCACCAACGACACCGTGCTGCTGCTCGCCTCCGGCGCCTCCGGCATCACTCCGGACCAGCCGGAGTTCGCCGAGGCCGTACGGCGGGTCTGCGACGACCTCGGCCGGCAGCTCATCCAGGACGCCGAGGGCGCCAGCAAGGACATCAAGATCGAGGTGATCGGCGCCGCCACCGAGGACGACGCCGTCGAGGTGGGCCGCTCCATCGCCCGCAACAACCTCCTCAAGTGCGCCATCCACGGCGAGGACCCCAACTGGGGCCGCGTCCTGTCCGCCATCGGCACCACCGGCGCCGCCTTCGAACCCGACCGGCTGAGCGTCGCCATCAACGGCGTCTGGGTGTGCAAGAACGGCGGCGTCGGCGAGGACCGCGACCTGGTCGACATGCGCTACCGCGAGGTCCACATCGTCGCCGACCTGTCGGCCGGCACCGAGACCGCCACCATCTGGACCAACGATCTGACCGCCGACTACGTCCACGAGAACAGCGCCTACAGCTCATGAGCACCGGAACCACGCGTAAACACACCGCGCTACCCAAGGCCCGGATCCTCGTCGAGGCGCTGCCCTGGCTGACCCGGCACCACGGCAAGACCGTCGTCATCAAGTTCGGCGGGAACGCCATGGTGGACGAGGAGCTGAAGGCGGCCTTCGCCCAGGACGTGGTCTTCCTGCGGCACGCCGGCCTCAGACCGGTCGTGGTGCACGGCGGCGGCCCGCAGATCAGCGCCGCGCTCGACCGGCACGGCATCGTCAGCGAGTTCAAGGCCGGCCTCAGGGTCACCACCGAGGACGCCATGGACGTCGTACGCATGGTGCTCGTCGGGCAGGTGCAGCGCGAACTGGTGGGGCTGCTCAACCGGCACGGGCCGCTCGCCGTGGGCCTGACCGGCGAGGACGCGCACACCATGACCGCCACCAAACACCTGCCCGAGATCGACGGCGAACCGGTCGACATCGGACGGGTGGGCGAGATCACCGCCATCGACACGGGCGCGATCGAGGCCCTGCTCGCCGACGGCCGCATCCCGGTCATCTCCTCCATCGCCCGCAGCCAGGACGACGGACACGTCTACAACGTCAACGCGGACACGGCGGCCGCGGCACTCGCCGCGGCACTGGGCGCCGAAACCCTCATGGTCCTCACGGACGTCGAGGGGCTGTACGAGGACTGGCCGCACTCCGACGAAGTGATCAGCCGCCTCACCGCTTCCCAACTGGAGAAACTGCTGCCGGATCTGTCCGCCGGCATGGTGCCGAAGATGCGGGGCTGCCTGCACGCCGTGCGCGGCGGCGTGCGCACCGCCCGCGTCATCGACGGCCGGGTCCAGCACTCGATCCTGCTGGAGATCTTCACCGACGAGGGCATCGGCACCATGGTCGTGCCCGACAAGCAGGAGGGGGACGCCCCATGACGGGCAATCAGGAACTGACGGCGCGGTGGCAGGGCGCGCTCATGAACAACTACGGCACCCCCCGGCTGCCGCTGGTGCGCGGCGCCGGCACCGCGCTGTGGGACGCCGACGGCACCAAGTACCTCGACTTCGTCGGCGGCATCGCGGTCAACGCGCTCGGCCACGCCCACCCCGCGGTCGTGGCGGCCGTGAGCCGGCAGATCGCCGCCCTCGGCCACGTCTCCAACCTGTTCATCGCCGAGCCGCCGGTCGCACTCGCCGAACGGCTCCTCCAGCTCTTCGGCCGCGACGGCCGGGTGTACTTCTGCAACTCGGGCGCCGAGGCCAACGAGGGCGCCTTCAAGATCGGCCGGCGCACCGGGCGGACCCACATGGTCGCCACCGAGGGCGGCTTCCACGGCCGGACCATGGGTGCCCTCGCGCTCACCGGCCAGCCCGGCAAGCAGGACCCGTTCCGGCCGCTGCCCGGCGACGTCACCCACGTGCCCTACGGCGACGCGCAGGCGCTGGCCGCCGCGGTCACCGAGGAGACCGCGCTCGTCGTCATCGAGCCGATCCAGGGCGAGAACGGCGTCGTGGTGCCGCCCGCCGACTATCTGAAGGCGGCCCGCGCGATCACCGCGGCCACCGGTTCGCTGCTGGTCCTGGACGAGGTGCAGACCGGCGTCGGCCGCACCGGCAACTGGTTCGAGTACCAGGCCCACGAGGGTGTCCTGCCGGACATCGTCACCCTCGCCAAGGGCCTCGGCGGCGGGCTGCCGCTGGGCGCCACGGTCGCCTTCGGCCGGGCCGCCGAACTGCTCGGGCCCGGCCAGCACGGGACGACGTTCGGCGGCAACCCGGTGGCCTGCGCCGCGGGGCTCGCGGTCCTCGACACCATCGCGAACGACGGGTTGCTGCAGAACGTCAAACGGCAGAGCGAACGGCTGCGGGACGGGATCGAGGCGCTGGGCCACCCATTGGTCGCCCATGTCCGGGGTGCCGGCCTGCTCCTGGGTATCGTGCTCACCGAGCCGCTCGCGCCGCAGGCCCAGCAGGCGGCTCAGGAAGCCGGTTTCCTGGTGAACGCGCCCGCTCCCGACGTGCTGCGGCTGATGCCGCCGCTGAACGTCGGCGACGACGAGACGGAGGCGTTCCTGAGGGCCCTGCCCGGCATCCTCGACGCAGTCGACGGGGACGGACGATCCGGAGAATGAGACGACGATGAGTCTGGAGCAGGACCACGGGCAGGACAACGAGCAGGCCGCCGGGCCCGCCGTGCCGCAGACCCGGACCGCACGCCACCGCCGGATCGTGGACATCCTCAACCGGCAGCCCGTGCGGTCGCAGAGCCAGCTGGCGAAGCTCCTGTCCGACGACGGGTTGAGCGTCACCCAGGCGACGCTCTCCCGGGACCTGGACGAGCTGAACGCGGTGAAGATCCGCAACACCGACGGTGACCTGATCTACGCGGTGCCGAGCGAGGGCGGATTCCGTACGCCGCGGGCCCCGCTCGGGGAGTCGGCGAAGGAGGAGCGCATGCGGCGCCTCTCCCAGGAGCTGCTGATCTCCGCGGAGGCTTCGGCGAACCTCGTGGTGCTGCGGACCCCTCCGGGGGCCGCGCAGTTTCTCGCGTCCGCCATCGATCAGGCGGAGCTGCACGACATCCTCGGGACGATCGCGGGTGACGACACGGTGCTGTTGATCAGCCGGGAGCCCAGTGGGGGGCAGGCTCTGGCGGACCACTTGCTGCGCTTGGCCCAGAACGGTCACTGACGGTATTCGGGGGCCGGGGGTGGGGGCCGGGGTCGCGCTCCCGGGTGCGGGCCGTATTCGGCAGGTTGCGCAGTTCCCCGCGCCCCTTGGGGTGAGTGCTGTGGTTGGTTTGGTGCGGGTGGTGTGTGGCTGGTCGCGCAGTTCCTCGCGCCCCTTGGGGTGGGTGCTGTGGTTGGTTTGGTGCGGGTGGTGTGTGGCTGGTCGCGCAGTTCCCCGCGCCCCTGTAGCTGAGGCGCCGCGAGGCGTTAGCCCAGGCGGGAGGCCAAGCCCTCTGTGCAGCGGACCTCGTCGCCTGCTGTGATCAGTAGGGCCTCCACGTCCGGCAGGGACTCCAGCCAGTCGAGGCCGGCCCGTGAGCCCATCGCGAACGCGGCCGTGGCCCAGCAGTCCGCCCACGTCAGCCGGGGAGCGATCACCGTCACCGCCACCAGGTCCGTGACCGCCGTCCGCCCGGTCCGCGGGTCCACGATGTGCGCCCCGCGCTCCGCCGTCCCGGACGTCGCCACCGCCAGCCGGTCCACCCCGGCCGCGGACACCACCGCCGCAAGACCACCCGGCCGCAGCGGATCCGCCACCCCGACCCGCCACGGCCGGTGCGGCTCGGGCACGCCGAACATCTGCACGTCGCCGCCGCCGTTCACGCTCACCCCGCTCACCCCGGCCGCGGCGATCCGCAGCGCGGCCCGCTCGGCGGCCCAGCCCTTGACGATCCCGGTCGGATCGAGCCGGCCCCGGTAGACCGTGCTGAACCACCCCTCGCTCAGCCGCTCCGCCTCGGCTCCCAGCTCCAGCACCTCGGCCACCTCCAGATCGCAGTCCGCCACGGTCAGCTCCCCCCGGGCCAGCCGGGAGACCTGACTGTCCTCGCGGTACGTGCTGAACACCTCGTCGACCCGGTGCAGCCCGGCGACCGCCTCGTCCAGCGCCGCCCGCACGGCATCCGGTTGCCCGCCGCGGACGTCGAAGGAGAAGACCGTCCCCATGACCTCCTCCGCGTGCCGCACCGCGGCGGGAGTCTCCGCCGGCTCCGCCGCCACGTCAGCCACCGGCCTGGTCCAGCGCCGACTGGAGTGACTGCTTGTAGCCGTTGCTGGTGTAGGTGGCGCCGGAGACGGTGTCGATGCGGGCGCTCTGTGCGGCGACGGCGGCCTGGTTCAGTCTGGGTACGGCGAGTGCTGTCTTCTGGTCGCTGGTGCCACCCTTGGGCGCCTGCACCGCCTCCGCCTCGGTGATCTTCCCGTCGGTGACCGTGATCCGCACCTGGACCGGACCGTACGGGGTCTGCGCGGCCCCGCCGGTGAGCGTGCGGGAACCGGTCCGCGCGGCGCCGGAGGACGGCGCGGCGGGCGACGCGGGCGAGGAACCCGCCGCCTTCATCTTGTCCAGCGCCGACTGGAGTGACTGCTTGTAGCCGTTGCTGGTGTAGGTGGCGCCGGAGACGGTGTCGATGCGGGCGCTCTGTGCGGCGACGGCGGCCTGGTTCAGTCTGGGTACGGCGAGTGCTGTCTTCTGGTCGCTGGTGCCGCCCTTGGGCGCCTGCACCGCCTCCGCCCGGGTGATCCTGCCGCCTGCGACGGTCAGGCGTACCTGCACGGCCCCGTACTGGGTCCGGGCCGCGTCACCGGTCACCGTGCCCGATCCGGCGGCCTGCGCTCCGCCCTGCGGCGACTCCTGCGCCGCCGCCGTCTGCTGGGGCGCCGCGCCCGCCGCCGACGCGGAGGCCGGGTCCGAGGCCGGCTTCAGCGTCAGCAGCAGGACGACACCGGACACGGTGGCCGCCGTGGCCAGCACGACGCGCCGTATGGGGTGGCTCTTCCGCATCTTGTGTGCACTCCTGATTTCCCGTCGGGTTCCGCTGAGAGTCCGTCGCTCACATCTCGAACGACTCGTGATGGATGCGGCGGGCGGGAACCCCCGCGCCGCGCAGCGCCTCGTACACCGACTGCGCGAACCCGGGCGGACCGCACATGAAGACGTCGTGCCGGTCGATGTCCGGGATCTTCCGCCGGAGGTTGTCCGCGGAGATGTCCGGCCGTTCCCCCTCCGGGCTGTTCACCGCGTACATCAGCCGGGCGCCGCGTTCCTCGGCGATCGACGCAAGCTCGTCCCACAGCGCCAGGTCCTGCGTGCTGTTGGCCCGGTAGAGCAGGGTCAGGTCGCCGGCCGCGCCGGGCAGCGTCTCGAACAGCGCCCGCATCGGCGTGATGCCGACGCCGCCCGCGACCAGCAGCACCTTGCCGCGGCTGCGCCGGGACGCGGTGAGCGCGCCGTACGGGCCCTCGGCCCACACCCGGGTGCCCGGCCGCAGTTCGCGCAGTCGGGCGCTGTGGTCGCCGATCGCCTTCACCGTGATCCGCAGCATGTCCGGCCGGGGCGCCGCCGACAGCGAGTACGGGTGCGAGCTGAACCGCATGCCAGGCGCCAGGAACCGCCAGCGGAAGAACTGCCCGGCCTCCGCGCCCATCCGGTGCAGCCTGCGTCCGCCGATCAGCACCGAGACGATGCCCGGGGCCTCCTCGATCACCGCCTCGACCCGCATCCGGTGCCGCAGGTTGAGCCGGATCGGGGTGAGGACCCGGTACCACAGGAGCAGCGCGGTCACCGAGCCGTACAGGGCGTACCAGAAGGTCTTCGCGGCGGGTTCGAGGGCGAAGTCGTTGCCGGCGGTGATCTGGTGCCAGAACGTCAGGAACACCGCCGCGTACGTCATCAGATGGACGTGGTACCAGGTGTCGTACGGCAGCCGGCGGCGGACCGCGCCGACCGAGGTCAGCCCGATCAGCACCAACAGGCCCGTGCCGATGGCCGCCTTGCCCATGTCGGGCAGTTGGTCGATGGAGTCGACGGTCTGCTGGACGATGTCGCCGAGCGACTTGCCCGCCCGCAGCGCGTAGCCCCACATGATGAGGAAGACATGGGCGAGGACCAGGCACAGCGTGTAGCGGCCGCTCATCGCGTGCCAGCGGGCCACCCGGTCCGAACCGACCCGCCGCTCCAGCGCGGGGACCCGCGCCATCTGCAGCACGACCAGCGCCATGAGGTAGCCGGCGAGCAGACCCGTGATCCGGCCCGCGTTGAGGATCCTGCTGTTGTCGTCGGCGATGGACGGCGTGTTGTGCCACCACAGCCACAGCACGCCCGCCGCGCCCGCGGCGACGGCGAGCAGCAGCGGGACGGCCGGGGAGCGGCGCGGGCGGATGCGGCGCATCGTCTGGCGGCGGGCGGCACGTCCGCCTGCGAGGGTGGTGGTCACGGTTCCTCCGGGGGGACGGGACCCTTGGCCCACAGATACGTGTCACGGCTCCCGAGTGTTCACAGGCCCGCGGAGTCCAGTGCGGACTGGAGTGACTGCCGGTAACCGTCGCTGGTGTAGGTGGCGCCCGACACGGTGTCTATCTGCGCGCTCTGCGCGGCCAGCGCCTCTTGGCGCAGCTGGGGCAGGGCGTAGGCACTGAGCTGCTGGTCGCGCGGATTGTCCTGCGGAGAGACGACGGCCGTGACGTCGGTGAGCCGGCCGCCCCGCACCGTGACGCGCACCTGCACCGGGCCCCAGCGGGTCTGTGCCGTGTCACCCGTGACGGTCTTGCTGTCGGCGGCCGGAGCGGTGGCCGACGCGCTCGCCCCCGCGGACGAAGCGGGCGCCGGCGCGGACGAAGCGGGCGCCGGCGCGGACGAAGCGGGCGCCGGCGCACCGGCGGCCACCGACGGGGTCGCGTGCGGCTTCAGGGCCAGCAGCAGGACCGTCCCGCAGACGGTCGCGGCACTCGCCAGTACGACGCGGCGCAGCGGACGGGCCTTCCTCAACGCGTGCACGACGGCCTCACACCTTTCCCGGGGTTCTCACAGCTCGAATTTCTCGGGGTTCTCGGGTTCTCGGGGTTCTCACAGCTCGAACGACTCGTGGTGGATACGGCGGTCCGGCACGCCCGCGGACCGCAGCTGCGTGTACACGTCCTCGGCGAAGCCCTGCGGACCGCACAGGTACACGTCGTAGCCGGCGAGTCCGGGGAAGGCGGCGCGCAGCGCACCGGCGGTCAGCGCCGGGCGCTCGCCGTCCGCTCCGTTGAGGGCGTAGCGCACCGTCGCCCCACGCCACCGTGCGATGGCCTCCAACTCGCCGCCCAGCGCCAGGTCCTGTGCCGTGCGCGCCCGGTAGAGCAGCGTCACATCGCCGGGCAGCGTCTCGAACAGCGCCCGCAGCGGGGTGATGCCGACGCCGCCCGCGATCAGCAGCGTCCTGTGCGCGGTGCGCCGGTCCGCCGTCAGGGAGCCGTACGGGCCCTCCGCCCACACCCGGGTGCCCGGCCGCAGCAGCGCCACGGCCGCGCTGTGACCGCCGAGCGCCTTGACCGTGATCCGCAACCGGTCCCCGCGCGGCGGCGCCGACAGCGAGTACGGCGTCGACGTCCAGCCCAGGCCCGCGCCGAGGAACCGCCAGCGGAAGAACTGCCCGGGCCGCACGACCAGCTCGTCCAGCCGCCGGCCGCACACGACGACCGAGTACACGCCCGGCGCCTCCCTGTGCACCGACTCCACGCGCAGCCGGTGGCGCAGGTTCAGCCGGGCCGGCACCACGATCCGGTACCAGACCACCAGGGCCGCCACGCCCAGATAGAGCGCGTACCAGGCGGCGCTGGCCGCGGGCCTGCCGGCGAAGTCGTCGCCCAGCGCCAGCTGGTGCGAGAAGGCGAGAAAGACGGCGGCGTACGTCAGCAGGTGCGTGTAGTACCAGAACTCGTAGCTGGTGCGGCGGCGCACGGCGCGCGCGGAGGCGACGCCCACCGCGCACAGCAGCGCCCCGCCCGCGGTCGCCTTCAGCATCTCCGGGTAGTCGAGGACCACGGTGACCGTCTCACGGACGAGCGAGGCGTGGTCCTGCGCGGCGTACCCGGCCAGGATCAGCACGACGTGCGCGACCAGCAGACAGACCGTGTACCGGCCCGCCATCGCATGCCAGCGGGCCACCCGGTCCGAGCCGATCCGCACCTCAAGCAGCGGGACCCGTGCCATCAGCCCCACCAGCACCGCGCAGGCGTACCCGCACAGCAGACCGGCGATCCGCCCGGCCCCGGTCAGCCAGCCCGTCGCGCCGACGACCGTACCCGTGTCCGTCCACCACAGGGCGAGCACGGCCGCCGCGCCCGCCCACAGCAGCACCGGCAGCCAGAGCGCCGGGGACCACCCTGAGGCGGGCGGAGCGGCGCGTGCCGTCCGCCGCTCATGCACCGCGGCCATGATCACGTCCTCTCTCCCGGCGGATCCGCACCGTGCGCCGCCGCCGGAGCCGCCACTGTGCCGCCGCAACCTCTGAACCGGCTCTCAGGGCAGCCGCGCCGAGCGGACTCAGAGGAACCTCAGAGCGTTCCCGCGGCCCGGCCGCGCCCGGGATGGGTGATGCTGGAGGACGAGATGAACACCACCCGCTCCGGCCGCCCCGCCCTGACCCGCCCCGACGGGACCCCGCTGCGCGTCCTCGTCGTCGACGACGACCCCGACCTCGCCGAGGTGCTCACCGGCGCCCTGCGCTACGAGGGCTGGCAGGTCCGCGCGGCCGGCGACGGCGCCGCGGCGCTCGCGGCGGCCCGCGAGCTGCTGCCCGACGCGGTCGTCCTCGACGTGCTGCTGCCGGACACCGACGGCTTCGCCGTGCTGCGTCGGCTGCACGAGGTGAAGCCCGACGTCTGTGTGCTCTTCCTCACCGCGCGGGACGCCGTCGAGGACCGCATCGCCGGGATCACCGCGGGCGGCGACGACTACGTCACCAAGCCGTTCAGCCTGGAGGAGGTCGTCGCCCGGCTGCGCGGACTGCTGCGCCGCGCGGGCATGGCCCGGCAGCAGGAGGAGGGGCCGCGGCTGGTCGTGGGCGACCTGGTCATGGACGAGGAGGCCCGCGAGGTGACCCGGGCCGGCGAACTGGTCGAGCTGTCCCCGACCGAGTTCGAGCTGCTGCGCTTCCTGATGCGCAACCCGCGCCGGGTGCTCAGCAAGGCACAGATCCTCGACCGCGTGTGGTCCTACGACTTCGGCGGCCAGGCCCATGTGGTCGAGCTGTACATCTCCTACCTGCGCAAGAAGGTCGACGCGGGCCGCGCGCCCATGATCCACACCGTGCGCGGGGCCGGCTATCTGCTCAAGCCGGCGCTCTCATGAGGGCGGTACCGCCGGGTGTGGCGCGGGGCCTGCGGCGGCTGCCGTGGCCGCGCACACTGCGGGCCCGGCTCAGCGCGGGACTGGTCGTGCTGCTCGCCGTCAGCTGCGCCGCCGTGGGGGTGGCCGCCGTCGTCGAGCTGAACGGCTTCCTCACCCGCCGCCTCGACCAGCAACTGGCCGACGTCGGCAGTCGGCTACCGGCCAGCCTGGAACACCAGGTCCTGGTGCCGAGCGACCACGACGGCGACGAGCACGGCGACACCAGGCGCCAGGTGACCGGCACATTCGGCGCCCGGCTGGTCGACGACCGGGTCACCAACGCCGCCGTCGTGCCGTCCGGCAGCGCCGCCGCCAATCTGCGCGATGTCACCCTGCCCGCCGGGGACCAGACGCGGCTCGCCGCCCTGCCGGCCGACGGCCGGGCCCGCACCGTCGAACTGGCCTCGCTGCACGCCTCCTACCGGGCCGCCGCCTACCGGGGCCAGGACGGCGACGTGCTGATCACCGGGCTGCCGCTGGAGCCGGTGGAGGCCGCCGTGCACCGGCTCGAACTGGTCGCCGGGATCGTCTTCGGCGCCGCCCTGGTGATCGCCGGTGTCGCCGGGGCCCTGTGGGTGCGCTGGTCGCTGCGCCCGCTGACCCGGGTCGCCGCGACCGCCACCCGGGTCAGCGAACTGCCGCTGGCCAGCGGGGACGTCGTGCTGCCCGCGCGGGCCCCGCAGGCCGACCCGCGCGGTGAGGTGGGGCAGGTGGCCACCGCGTTCAACCGGATGCTCGGGCACGTCGAGAACGCGCTGACCAAGCGGCAGGCGAGCGAGGAACGGCTGCGTGGCTTCGCCGCCGACGCCAGCCACGAGCTGCGCACCCCGGTCGCCTCGGTGCGCGGCCACGCCGAACTCGCCCTGCTGCATCCCGGTCCTGTGCCCCCGGAGGTGACGCGGGCCCTGGAACGGATCGCCGCCGAGTCCGCGCGCATGGGCGAGATGGTCGACGAGATGCTTTTGCTCGCCCGGCTGGACGCCGGACGCCCCCTGGAGCGGCGGCCCGTCGACCTCACCCGGCTCGTGCTGGACGCCGTCACGGACGCACGGGCCGCGGGGCCCGGCCACGGGTGGGCGCTGGAACTGCCCGAGGAGCCGGTGACGGTGACCGGCGACGCCCACCGCCTGCAACAGGTGCTGGCCAACCTGCTGGCCAACGCGCGGTCGCACACGCCCGCCGGTACGAAGGTGACGGTGTCCCTGGAGACCGACGGCGACACCGTCCGGCTGGACGTCCACGACACCGGGCCGGGGGTTCCCGAGGAGGTCAGGCCCGGCGTCTTCGAACGCTTCACCCGTGCCGAGCACCGCCGCCGCACGGAGGCCGCGGGCGGCGGGGCGGGGCTCGGACTCTCGATCGTGGCGGCGGTGGCGGAGGCACACGGAGGAACCGTGGACCTGGAAAGCCGCCCAGGCACCACGACCTTCACGGTCCGCCTCCCCGCACAACCCCCCGCCCCCCAGCCGCCCCCGGGCCCAGCGGCAGCGGACCCCACCCGCCCACGCCCCGAGCCCGACCACGAGGCACGGAGATCCACCACTCCCCGCCGCTGACCCGCCACCGGGCGCCCCGAGCCCGCCGCAGGGCCCCAGGGTGGGGTGGTGCGGGAGGGCCTTGCCCTCCGGGGCCGGAGTTGGTTCCCGTGCGCTCGGAGTCCGCGGCAGCGGGGCCGTGGGGGAGGGAGCTGGTCCCTGAGGGGCCGGGGCTGCCGCTCCGGGGCCGGAGCCCGGCGCTGTGCGTCTGTAGCCGGTCCCGTGTGTTCGGGGTTCGTCGCTGGGTCGGAGTCTGTCCCTCCCGGGAGGGAGCCCGCTTCTCCGGGACCGGAGCCCGTGTCCCGCGACATCAGCCGGCCCGCGCCACGAGCCCGGTGATGCGGCCCCGGTGCCTGCCCTTCCCGGCGGGAGCCTGACCGTGCGGCATGGGAGTCTGCTCTTCCCGGAGGGAGCCTGACCGTGCGCGGCCCGCGCTCGGCTGGTCGGGAGCCAAGGGCAGCGGGCCGGGGCGAGCGGGGCAGGTCGGGGTCAGTAACGGGTGATCGCGGTCGGGCCGCCTGTCGTGCCGATGGCGATGTGTGGTCGGGCCTTCGGGTCGGTCCAGCGCAGGATGCGGCGCATGGCGTCGGCCGGGACCGACACGCAACCGGCCGTCGCGCCGGACCCGTTGACGTGCAGGAAGATCCCGGCGCCGCGGCCCCGCACGGGCCGGTGGTAGTTGAAGCCGATGACGAGCGCGTGCGCGTACTGGGTGCGGTACCCGATCAGGTGCTCCGACTCGGCGGCCCGGCAGTCCGCCGGCCGGGGCTCGGTCCAGCGGTTGTAGGACCGGGACGCGGTGTCCTGGCACCACCAGGAGTTCTCGCGCACCGGCCGGTACCGCATGGTCGTGCCCGGCGGCGCGGGCCGCACGCCGAAGGCGAACGGCAGGTCGTACAGCCCGGTCGGGGTGGTGTTCGTGCCCTGCTCGCGCGCGGTGCCCTCGACGAGCCCCTTCGCCCCGAACCGGGCCGGCGCCGAACCGGCCCGCAGCCACCGCCCGCCCCGCCGGTCCCACCAGGTCACGGTGCCCGACGTCGCGCCGGCCCGCGGCGCCTCGGCGGTGATCAGCTGGCCGCCGCCACCCGTGTCGGCCATCCGGGCCGGCAGCGGGGGCGTCTCGGCGGCGGCGGGCGCCGTACCGAGCAGGAGGAGGGACGTGGACACGAGGGTGACGACGACACCTGGACGCATGTTCAGACGGTAGACGGCGGCAGCGGCAACGGCAGTCCCGGCAGGCCGTCCAGGCTCGTCGCCACGTGGTCCTTCTTGGTGAAGTAGTCGCTCAGCGAGGCGTCGTCCTCCCGCGCGAAGCGCCGCTCGTGCAGATCCCGGTCCGTCTCGTACGCCATGAAGGGAACCGCGTACCCGCAGGTGTCCCGGACGAGTTCGGCGTGGACGACGATGATGGCGCGCAGACCGTGCGGGGTCGGGTCGATGTCGGGGAAGTGGCCGAGCAGTGCGCGAAAGCGCGGGTCGTCGCGGAAGACCGGCTCGCCCCGGCCGTGCACCCGCACGATGTTCGGCGGCCCCTGGAATGCGCACCACATCAGCGTGATGCGGCCGTTCTCCCGCAGATGGGCGATCGTCTCGGCGTTGGAGCCGGCGAAGTCGAGGTAGGCGACGGTGTGTTCGTCGAGCACCGCGAAGGAGCCCTTGAGTCCCTTGGGGGAGAGGTTGACGGTGCCGTCGCCGGAGAGGGGAGCGGTGGCGGTGAAGAAGAGGGGCTGTTCCTCGATGAACGTGCGGAGTCTGCCGTCGATGCGCTCATACGTCTTTCCCATGTCCGCCGAGTATCCCAGCGATCCGCATGGCCGTCGAAGGAGAACGCGTCCGCCGAAGGAGAAGGCAGGGGGAGCCGCACGTCGAAGGAGAAGCCGGATCCGGGTGGGGACGGATCCGGCTTCCGCCGTGGCCGCCCCGGCCGGCGCTGACACGGGGCGGACACGGCTGCCTGTCACCTCACTGAGTGAGCGTGCAGGCGGCCAGGGAGTCGAGGCCGGCCGGCTTCTCGGCCGTGCGCCCGATGGAGATGGCGATGCGCTCGATGGTCGAGGCACGCTTGTCCTTGAGGGGGCCGAGGATGGCGTTGTCGACGAAGTTGGGTCCGCCTTGGCCGACGGTGTCGGTGAGGCGTTTGTTCGCTTCCTGGATCTGGGTCTGGAGCAGGGCGAGGTTGCGGTCGACCTCGGCCTGTGCGGAGGCGGGGACCGCGGGCAGCTGCGAGGCGACGTCGGGGCAGCTGATCGCGCCCGCGGCGGCGCCGTCGTCCGGCTGCTGCGGCACACCGGCGCCGTCCGCGCCGGTGTCACCGGCTGCGGCCCCGCCCGCACCGGCCTCTCCCGCCGCCCCGGCACCCGCGTCGCCCGCACCCGCCTCCCCGGCACCCGCCTCCCCGGCACCCGCCTCCCCGGCACCCGTGTCCGCGCCGCCCGCGCCGAGCGCGCACGGCGCGAGCGCCTCAAGCCCGGCCGGCCGCGCCGCCGTACGGCCGATCGCCGTCGCGATGCGGTTGACGGTCGCCACCCGCTTGTCCTTGAGGGGGCCGAGGATGGCGTTGTCGACGAAGTTGGGTCCGCCCTGGCCGACGGTGTCGGTGAGGCGTTTGTTCGCTTCCTGGATCTGGGTCTGGAGCAGGGCGAGGTTGCGGTCGACCTCGGCCTGTGCGGAGGCGGGGACCGCGGGCAGCCGCGAGGCGACGTCGGGGCAGCTGATCGTTCCCGGTGCCGCGAGGGTACGGGCGTCGGTGCCGCCGGCCTCGGAGCTCTCCCCGGCGAGCGCGGAGCCGGCGATCACCGCGCCGGACAGCACCAGGGCGGCGGCGCCGCCGATCAAGGTCACGCGACGCTTGTCGTACTTGGGAAGTGCCCTGGACATGGGGATGCCTCACTTGGGTCAGGGGTGGGTTCACGGACGCGGCGCCGACGTCACCAAGACATACGGGAAAGCGGTTTCGAGCGTTCAACGCGCCGCCGATTCCCCCGCAGATTGACGAATCATGCAGAGTGCTGCATACTCATGCATGTCAGCCAGTGCACTGTGAGGAGAAACCCGTGACCGAGCGCGTCGTACTCGCCTACTCAGGCGGTCTGGACACCTCCGTCGCCATCGGCTGGATCGCCGAGGAGACGGGCGCCGAGGTCATCGCCGTTGCGGTCGACGTCGGCCAGGGCGGCGAGGACCTGGACGTCATCCGCAAGCGCGCCCTCGCGTGCGGCGCCGTCGAGGCCGAGGTCGCGGACGCCAAGGACGAGTTCGCCGAGGAGTACTGCCTCCCGGCGATCAAGGCCAACGCCCTGTACATGGACCGCTACCCGCTGGTCTCCGCCCTCTCCCGCCCGACGATCGTCAAGCACCTGGTCGCCGCCGCCAGGAAGCACGGCGCCACCACCGTCGCCCACGGCTGCACCGGCAAGGGCAACGACCAGGTCCGCTTCGAGGCCGGCATCGTCGCCCTCGCCCCCGACCTCAAGTGCATCGCCCCGGTCCGTGACTACGCGATGACCCGGGACAAGGCGATCGCCTTCTGCGAGCAGAAGCAGCTTCCGATCGCCACCACCAAGAAGTCCCCGTACTCCATCGACCAGAACGTCTTCGGACGCGCCGTCGAGACGGGCTTCCTGGAGGACATCTGGAACGCCCCGATCGAGGACATCTACGAGTACACCTCCAACCCGGCCGAGCCCCGCGAGGCCGACGAGGTGATCGTCACCTTCAAGGAGGGCGTCCCGGTCGCCATCGACGGCAAGCCCGTCACCGTCCTCCAGGCCATCCAGCAGCTCAACGAGCGCGCCGGAGCCCAGGGCATCGGCCGGATCGACATGGTCGAGGACCGGCTCGTGGGCATCAAGTCCCGCGAGGTGTACGAGGCTCCGGGCGCGATCGCCCTGATCACCGCCCACCAGGAGCTGGAGAACGTCACCGTCGAGCGCGAACTGGCCCGCTACAAGCGGCAGGTCGAGCAGCGCTGGGGCGAACTGGTCTACGACGGCCAGTGGTTCTCCCCGCTCAAGCGCGCCCTGGACGGCTTTGTCGACGAGGCCAGCCGCAGCGTCTCCGGCGACATCCGGATGACCCTGCACGGCGGTCGCGCGGTGGTCACCGGCCGGCGCTCCGAGCAGTCGCTGTACGACTTCAACCTCGCCACCTACGACACGGGCGACACGTTCGACCAGGCCGCGGCCAAGGGCTTCATCGACATCTACAGCCTGTCGTCGAAGATCGCCGCCAAGCGCGACCTGGCCTGACCGCCGGGCGGCGGCACCCGCACTGGCCTGACAACCGCCTCCCCGCTCGCCTCCGAGCGGGGAGGCGGCGGCACATCCGTAACTCTCCTAGGAGCAACGCAAGTGAGCAGCAACAGCGGTGACGTACGGCTCTGGGGCGGCCGGTTCGCGGACGGTCCCGCCGAGGCCCTGGCGAAGCTGTCCGCGTCCGTCCACTTCGACTGGCGGCTCGCCCCCTACGACATCGCCGGTTCGCGCGCCCACGCGCGCGTGCTGCACAAGGCGGGGCTCCTCACCGACGACGAACTGACCCGGATGATCGCCGGCCTCGACCGGCTGGAGGCGGACGTGGCGGACGGCTCCTTCGTCGGCACCGTCGCCGACGAGGACGTCCACACCGCCCTGGAGCGCGGCCTGCTGGAGCGGCTGGGCCCGGACCTCGGCGGCAAGCTCCGCGCGGGCCGCTCGCGCAACGACCAGGTGGCCACGCTCTTCAGGATGTATCTGCGCGACCACGCCCGGACCATCGGCGGCCTGATCGCCGACCTCCAGGACGCGCTGATCGGCCTCGCCGAGGCTCACCCGGACGTGGCGATGCCCGGCCGCACCCACCTCCAGCACGCCCAGCCGGTGCTCTTCGCCCACCATGTCCTCGCACACGTCCAGGCGCTGTCCCGGGACGCCGAGCGGCTGCGCCAGTGGGACGAGCGCACGGCCGTGTCGCCGTACGGCTCGGGGGCCCTGGCCGGTTCCTCGCTGGGTCTGGACCCGCAGGCCGTGGCGGAGGACCTGGGCTTCGAGCACGGCAGCGCCGGCAACTCCATCGACGGCACGGCATCCCGCGACTTCGTGGCCGAGTTCGCCTTCATCACCGCGATGATCGGGGTGGACCTCTCCCGGATCGCGGAGGAGGTCATCATCTGGAACACGAAGGAGTTCTCCTTCGTGACGCTGCACGACGCGTTCTCGACGGGCTCGTCGATCATGCCGCAGAAGAAGAACCCGGACATCGCCGAGCTGGCCAGGGGCAAGTCCGGCCGGCTGATCGGCAATCTGACCGGGCTTCTCGCCACCCTCAAGGCGCTTCCGCTGGCGTACAACCGCGACCTCCAGGAGGACAAGGAGCCGGTCTTCGACTCCTGCGACCAGCTCGAAGTCCTCCTGCCCGCCTTCACCGGCATGATGGCCACGCTCACGGTCCACCGGGAGCGCATGGAGGAGCTGGCGCCGGCCGGTTTCTCGCTCGCCACGGACATCGCCGAGTGGCTGGTGAAGCAGGGTGTGCCCTTCCGGGTCGCGCACGAGGTGGCCGGCGAGTGCGTGAAGGCCGCCGAGGCCGAGGGCAAGGAACTGGACGAGCTGACGGACGAGCAGTTCGCAAAGATCTCCGCCCACCTCACTCCCGAGGTCCGCACGGTCCTCAACGTCCCCGGCGCCCTGGCGTCCCGCAACGGCCGAGGCGGCACGGCCCCCACCGCGGTCGCCACCCAGCTGACAGAACTCAAGGCAGACGTACGAGCCCAACACGACTGGTCGACGCCCAGAGATGGCCGCACTGTGAGCGAGCGGGAGTGAAGACGCCCCGCAAGGGCCGCGGGGAACGGCGCGAGCAACCACGCCCAACCCGCACCCGCTGACGTACCGTGGGCCCCGAGCTGTACGGCGCCTGCACTTGGGCCGAGGCGAGGGCGCCCCGAAAGGGGCGCGGGGAACGGCGCGAGCAACCACGAACGACCGGCACCCGCCGACGCACCGTAGCCCCCGAGCTGTACGGCGGTCGTCAGGGGCGCGGGGAACGGCGCGGGCAACCACGAACGCCCCGCACCCGCCGACGCACCGCAGGTCAATCGCACCGCAGGTCAATCGCACCGCAGGTTAACGTGGGTCGGAGTCAGCCGACCGAACGGAGCCCGCGATGCCCTTCGCCCGTCTCGCGACCGCAACCACCCCGACCTGCCACATCGGACTCGGTCTCGCCGCCGTCGGCCGCCCCGGCTACATCAACCTGGGCCGAGAAGAAGACCTGGGAGAAGACCGCAGCGTCGAGACGCTGCGCACCCGCACCCACGCGCTCCTCGACGCCGCCTACGCCCAGGGCGTGCGCTACGTCGACGTGGCCCGCTCCTACGGCCGCTCCGAGGAGTTCCTGGCCGACTGGCTGCGCACCCGCCCGGACGCCGCCGACGTGGTCGTCGGCAGCAAGTGGGGCTACACCTACACCGCCGGCTGGTCCACCGAGGCCGAGCAGCACGAGGTCAAGGACCACAGCCTGCGCACGTACGAGCGTCAGCGTGCCGAGACCGACGGGCTGCTCGGCGACCGGCTCGACCTCTATCAGATCCACTCGGTGACCCCGGACAGCCCGGCCCTCGCCGACAAGGAACTGCACGCGAAACTCGCGGAGGCCGCCGCCGGGGGCCTGACCATCGGCTTCTCCACCAGCGGCCCGGCCCAGGCGGACGCCGTCCGCGCCGCCCTCGCCGTCACGGTCGACGGCGAACCCCTCTTCCGTACCGTGCAGTCGACGTACAACCTCCTGGAGACCTCGGCCGAGCCGGCGCTCGCCGAGGCGCACGACGCCGGGCTCACGGTGATCGTGAAGGAGGGCATGGCCAATGGGCGGCTGTCCGCCGCGCAGGCGCCGAAGGCGCTGCGGGCCGTGGCGGAGGAGACGTCCCTGGGCTGCGACGCGGTCGCCCTCGCGATGATCCTGCGCCGCCCGTGGGCGGGTGTCGTGCTGTCCGGCGCCGCGACCACCGGCCAGCTCGCCTCCAATCTGCACGCCGCGGCCGTCGACCTGGACGAGGAGCAACTGGCCCGGCTCGCGACGCTCGCCGAGGAACCGGCCGCGTACTGGGAGCGGCGCGGCCGGCTCCCCTGGCACTGAGCCACCCCGCCGAGCACCGCCCGCTGATACGTCCACGCCCACGATGAGACGAAGATGTCTCACATGGTCTATGGTTGTCTCATGGCCCTGGACCGTGACCACGTGCTGCGCAGCGCAGCCGCCCTGCTGACCCGCAAATCCACCGCGACCATGGACGAGGTCGCCAAGGCCGCCGGGATCAGCCGGGCCACCCTGCACCGCCACTTCGCCGGGCGCGACGCGCTCGTGCGGGCGCTGGAAACGCTCGGCATCGAGGAGTGCCTGGCCGCGCTCGACGCGGCCCGTACGGACGAGGGCCCGGCGAGCGAGGCGGTACGGCGGCTGGTGCGGGAGATCGAGCCCGCGGCCGGCCTGCTGGCCTTCCTCTACACCGAGAACCAGCTGTTCGAGGGCGACGAGCAGAACGAGGGCTGGGCCCGGCTCGACGAGCGCATCGCCGCCCTGTTCCGCAGGGGCCAGGCGGCGGGCGAGTTCCGTATCGACCTGACCCCCGCCTGGCTCACCGAGGCGCTGTACGGCCTGCTGGCCTCCGCCGCCTGGGCGGTCACGGAGGGCCGCGTCGCCCCCAAGGACTTCACCCACATGATCGTCGAGCTGCTGCTCGGCGGCGCCGTACGGAGAGAGGAATCATGAGCGGCACCCTGCGGTCGGCGCCGGCGACGGAGACGGGTCAGCGCCGGGGACGCTGGCTCGCGCTCGCCGTCCTCGTGCTGGCCGTGCTGCTGGTGGCCGTGGACGCGACCGTCCTCGGCCTCGCGACCCCCTTCATCAGCGAGGACCTGCGGCCCTCCGGCAACCAGCTGCTGTGGATCGGCGACGTGTACTCGTTCGTCATCGCCGGTCTGCTCGTCTCCATGGGCAGCCTCGGCGACCGCATCGGCCGCAAGCGGATCCTGCTGGTCGGCGCCACGGCGTTCGGCGCGATCTCCGTGCTCAACGCCTACGCCACCACCCCCGAGCTGATGATCCTGGCGCGGGCGCTGCTCGGGGTCGCCGGCGCGACCCTGATGCCCGCCACGCTGGCCCTGATCCGCAACCTCTTCAACGACCCGCGCGAGCGCAGCCTCGCCGTCGGCATCTGGGGCGCGACGGCCTCCGCAGGTACGGCCGTCGGACCGATAGCGGGCGGTTTCCTGCTGGAGCACTTCTGGTGGGGTTCGGTCTTCCTGATCAACCTGCCGGTGATGGCGGTGCTCGTGCTCGTCGGCGCCCGGACCCTGCCCGAGTCCCGCAACCCGCACCCGGGCCCGTGGGACCTCGTCAGCGTGGTCCTGTCGCTGGTCGGCATGATCGGCGTCGTCTACGCGATCAAGGAGGCCGCCTCGCACGGCTTCGCCCCGGCCGCCCTCGGCATCGGCCTGCTGGGCGCGGCGGCGCTGTACGGCTTCGTACGCCGCCAGTTCACCCTGCCGGTCCCGCTGCTGGACATGCGGCTGTTTCGGCGGCGCGGGTTCAGTGGCGCGGTCCTCGCCGACCTGCTGACCGTGCTCGGCATGTCCGGCCTGGTCTTCTTCCTCTCCCAGTATCTGCAACTCGTCCAGGGCATGCGGCCCTTCGAGGCGGGGCTTGCCGAACTGCCCGCCGCGGTCGGGGCGGTGGCGGCCGGTCTGGTCGCGGGCCGCGCGGCCCGCCGGTTCTCGGTGCGGGCCGTGGTCTCCGGCGGCCTCGCCGCGGTGGGGCTGGCGCTGGCCGCGTTGACGATGCTGAGCCGGACGACGGGGTATCCGCTGCTCGGTGCCGCGCTGCTGGTCGTCGGCGTGGGAGCGGGCTTCTCCTTCACGGTGACCGCCGACGTGATCCTCTCCAGCGTGCCCAAGGAGCGGGCGGGCTCCGCCTCCGCGGTCTCCGAAACGGCGTACGAACTGGGGGCCGCCCTGGGCATCGCCCTGCTGGGCTCGATCGTGACGGGCGCCTACCGCGGCTTCACCGGCCCGGCGGGCACCCCGGCCGCGGCCCATGAGTCACTGGGCGGCGCGGTGGAGTCGGCGGCGACCCTGCCGGCCCCCACAGCGGAGGCCCTGCTGAACGCGGCCCGCGACTCCTTCGTCCACGGCCTCCACCTGGCCTCCGCCGCAGGAGCGGCAGTCCTCCTCACCACAGCAGCAACAGCCTGGCACCTCCTGAAACACCAGACCTTGGAAACCCCCTCAGATCCAACGCCATAGGGGCGCGAGGAACCGTGCACCCAGCTCCAGCCCACCCGCACCGGCGAAGGCACGCCTACCCGGCACCCCCCAGGGGCGCGAGGAACCGCGCACCCAGGTTCAGCCCACCCGCACCGGCGAAGGCACGCCCACCCGGCACCCCCCAGGGGCGCGGGGAACTGCGCGCCCAGCCCCCACGCACCCGCACCTCACGACCGCTAGTCCCCGCACCCATGAGAGCACGCCTACCCGGCACCCCCCAGGGGCGCGAGGAACCGCGCACCCAGGTTCAGCCCACCCCCACCGACACAACCGCCAACCCGTCAGGCGACTTTCGCCTTGGTGGCGTACATGTCCACATACTCCTGCCCCGACAACCGCATCACCTCGGCCATCACGGAATCCGTCACGGCCCGCAGCACATAGCGGTCCCGGTCCATCCCCTCGTACCGGGAGAACTCCATCGCCTCACCGAAGCGCACGGTCACCCGCCCAGGACGCGGAATGCCCCGCCCACCCGGCTGCAACTTGTCCGTGCCGATCATGGCGAACGGCACCACCGGCGCGCCCGTCATCAGCGTGAGGCGGGCGATGCCGGTGCGGCCGCGGTAGAGCCGCCCGTCGGGCGACCGCGTGCCCTCGGGGTAGATGCCGAAGACCTTCCCTTCCTCCAGGATCCGCCGCCCGGTCATCAGCGCGGCCACGCCCCCGCTCGCCCCGTCCCGGTCCACCGGGATCATGCCGACGCCGGTGAAGAACCAGGCCATCAGGCGGCCCTTGAAGCCCTTGCCGGTGACGTACTCGTCCTTGCCGATGAAGAACACCTGCCGCTTGCACACCAGCGGCAGCACGATCGAGTCGATGAACGTGAGGTGGTTGCCCGCCATGATGACCGGACCGTCCCCCGGGATGTGCTCCGCGCCCTCCACCCGTGGGCGGAACATCAGGCGCATGATCGGTCCGAGCACTGCCTTGATGAGCGCGAAGCGGGACAACGGGTCCTCCGATGCCGAGGGTCGATATGAGTCTGTGCAGGTGAGGACGATACTCGCGGCCAGCGGGTATGCGCACACCGGGTGCGTCCGGTTCACCGATGTCTTACTCACTATTGACGCGGGTTTACCTGCGACGGCGTGCCGGGCCGCCGTGTGACACGGGCGCGACGGTGTGACGGACATCGCCCGGACATCCGCCGGACGCCCGCCGGTCCCGCGCGCGCCGCCCCGGACGCGCCGTCACCCCGTGCTTCGCGCGCGACATCTGACATCACCCGCGTGTTGGGTCCCGAGTCTCCCGTCCGTCATGTCCACGACCCTACGATCGGCCCGCATCGACGAAGACAGACGAAGACACAGAAGACACACGAGGACACCGGCCGGGGCGCCCGGAGGGGGCGCCGGACACGGCGGCCGGATGGCAGGAAGGCCCTCATGGACAGGCACGAGTCGAACGAGCAGACGCAGGGAACCGGACGGCGGGCGCTTCTCGGCGCCGCGGTGCTCGGCGCCGGCGGAGCGGTCCTCGGACTGCCCGGCGCCGCGCGGGCCACGGAGCCCAGGTCGAAGGGGCAGGGCGGCGGCCTGAAGAGCCTGCCCGTGCCGACGATCATCGGCCACCGGGGTGCCAGCGGCTACCGCCCCGAGCACACCTTCGGCTCCTACCAGCTGGCTCTCGACATGGGCGCCGACATCGTCGAGGCCGGTGACCTGGTGCCGACCAAGGACGGCCATCTGGTGTGCCGGCACGAGCCGGAGATCGGCGGCACCACCGACGTCGCGGACCACCCCGAGTTCGCGTCCCGCAGGACCACCAAGGTCCTCGACGGCGTCTCCACCACCGGCTGGTTCACCGAGGACTTCACGCTCGCCGAGCTGAAGACCCTGCGCGCCGTCGAGCGCATCCCGGCCAACCGCCCGCACAACAACCTCTACAACGGACGCTGGGAGATCCCCACGTTCGAAGAGGTCCTGAAGTGGCAGGACGAGCAGACCCGCAAGCGCGGCAAGCAGGTCTGGATCTACCCGGAGACCAAGCACCCCACGTACTTCCGCAAGCTCGGCCTGGGCCTGGAGGAGCGGGTCGCCAAGCTGCTGCGCAAGTACGGCAAGGACAAGCGGAACTCGCCGGTCATCCTGCAGTCCTTCGAGCCGGGCAGCATCCAGCGGCTGAACACGCTGGTCGACAACCCGCTGGTCGTGCTGCTCTCCTCGGCCGGCACCCGCCCCTGGGACTTCGTCGAGGCGGGCGACCCGCGCACCGTGGCCGACCTCATCACGCCCAAGGGCCTGCGGGAGATCGCCGGTTACGCGCAGGGCATCGGGCCCACCCTCGACCTCGTCATCACGAGGAAGGCCGACGGCAGCCTGGACGCGCCGACCACGCTCGTCGCCGACGCGCACAAGGTGGGCCTGATCCTGCACCCCTACACCATGCGCAACGAGAACCCCTTCCTGCCGAAGGAGTTCCGCAAGGGCACCGACGCGGACGCCTACGGAGACGCCTTCGGCGCGTTCCAGGCGTACTTCGCGACCGGCATCGACGGCGTGTTCACCGACAACACGGACACCGGTCTGCTCGCCCGTGAGGACTTCGTCAACAACTGAGTGCGTCACGCCCGTTCGGGTTGACACCTGGCCGCCCCGGCAACCCGCGCCGGGGCGGCCACGTCGTTGCGCATATGACGCACGACCTTGTTGCCGCCCTGCGCCCCCTGCTCACCGCCGAGGCGGGCGCCGAGGCGCATGCCGCGGGAGCCGAACCGGCCGATCTGGAGCAGGCGGTCTGGCTGCGCCTCCTGGAGCGCCTGGCCACCGTGGGCCCGCCGGCCGACCCCGAGGGCTGGCTGCGCCGTGCGGTGCGCGCCGAGGCGCGGCGCAGCCGGCGCCGGGCCCGCGCCGAGCGGCCGTACGAGACCGAGCCCGCCGACGACAGGGGCCGCGGGCCCGAACAGGCCGTGCTGGCCGCGGCGCGGCAGCGGGCGCTGCGCGAGGCGGTGCGCCGGCTGCCGGGCCGCTGTCCGCGGCTGCTGGAGGCGCTGTTGTCCCCGAGGGACCTCACCTATCGGGAAATCGCGGGGGAGTTGGGTATCTCACAGGGCAGTCTCGGGCCGGAACGTTCCAAATGTCTGGGATGTCTGCGGCGATTGCTGGCAGCGGAGGTTGCGGCCGGCTGAGCGCGGGGATAGGAGTGAGGAACCACAGGCGATCAGGTGAGCGGGAGGCATGCGCACATGGGCATGAGCGTGACCATCTCGGCGGCGACCGAGCGGGATGCGGAGCAGATCTTCAGGCTTCAGTACCTGTGCTTCCAGAGCGAGGCGGCGCTGTACGGCAACTACCGCATCGATCCGCTCGTCCAGAGCCTCGACTCGGTCCGCGCGGAGGTCGCGGCCGACTGCGTCTTCGTCGCCCGGCTCGGCGACGAGGTGGTCGGCTCCGTCCGCGGCACGGTCACCGAGGACGGCGCGGCCTCCATCGGCAAACTCTGCGTCCACCCGCGGTTGCAGGGGCACGGCATCGGCGCCCGGCTGCTGCGCGCCGCCGAGGCCGCGCTCGCCGAGGAGCGCGGCGCCACCACCTTCCGGCTGCGCACCGGCCACCGCAGCGAGGGCAACCTGCGGCTGTACCGCCGGGTCGGCTACCAGACGGTGGGCACCTCCGAGGGCGAGGACGGCGTCCCGATGATCGTCCTGGAGAAGGCGGCCGGGACGTACGCGGCTACGGCGTGACGCCGGCCCGTCCCCGGCGCAGCCAGTACAGCGCCGTCACGGGCAGCAGCACGGGAATGAAGACGTACCCCATGCCGTAGTCGGACCAGACCGTCGCGTCCGGGAAGGCGGACGGTTCGACCAGCGTCCAGGTCCCGACGACGAGGACACCCGCGAGTTCGGCGGCGCAGCACACCAGCGCCGCCCTGCGGGCCCGCTCGCCGCCGCGCACCAGCGAGTACGTGATGAACCCGTAGACGACGCCGGCCACCGCCGACAACGAGTAGGCGAGCGGCGCCCGGTCGAACTCGGTCGCGATCTGGTAGACGGACCGCGACACGGCCCCGACGACCATCACGCCGTAGAGCCAGACGAGCAGTATCCCGGGACCGCCGATCAGCCGGGTCCGCGACGGCCCGCCCTGCGTGGTGGTCACCTCACCCTCCCCAGATGTCATAGAGCCGCACCTCCAGGACGGCGAGGACGACGCCGCCGGCGGCGACCGTCACCGAGCCCCACCGGGTGCGCTCGGCCAGCGACATGAAGCCCGCCGCCGGAATGCACGCGAACGCGCCCAGCAGATAGGCCACGAAGATCGTCTTCCCCTGTTCCGGGTCCTCGCCCCGGGCCAGCCGCACGATGCCGACCGCCAACTGCACGACGGCCAGCAGCGACACCACGGCCATCCCGATGAAGTGCCAGTCCTTGGTGGGCTGGTCACGATGGGCCGCCCAGCCGCACCAGGCGGCGAGCAGCAGCGCGGCGACCCCGGTCACCAGCGTCAGGGGATTGAGCATGCGGTGACCCTATTACGCCCGGGGTGCCCGGCCGCGTCCGGGCCCGGCGCCGTAGGGTCGAGGCCATGACGATCCGTGCGCAAGCCCTCCTGTTCGACAACGACGGCACCCTCGTCTCCTCACTCGAATCCGTCCGCCGCTGCTGGACGCGCTGGGCGCGGGAGTACGGGCTGACGGAGGCGGAGTTCGGGCGGGTGGAGCTGCACGGGCGGACCGCCGCGGAGATCGTCGCCGATCTGCTGCCCGCCGCGGCCGTGCCCGCGGCCGTCGCCCGCATCGAGCAGCTGGAAGTCGAGGACGTGACCGGGGGAGGGGTACGACTGCTGCCCGGGACCCGCGACTTCCTCGACTCGCTGCCGGCCGACCGGTGGGCGGTGGTGACCTCCGCCACCCGGCGGCTCGCCGAGGCCCGGCTCGACGCCGTCGGCATCAGGACCAAGACGCTTGTGACCGCCGACGACGTCACGCGCGGCAAGCCCGACCCCGAGCCCTATCTGCTCGCCGCCCGGCGCCTTGGCGTCGACCCGGCCCGCTGCGTCGTCTTCGAGGACGCGCCCGCGGGGCTGCGGGCGGGCCGCGCCGCCGGCATGGCGACCGTGGCGTTGGCCACAACCCATCCGGCGCACGAGCTGGTCGCCGACCTGGTGGTCAAGGACCTCTCGGCCCTGTCGGCACTGGTCACCGACGGGGAAGTGGAGATCTCCGTCCGCGGCTGAACCCTGTCCGCCGCTGTCCAGCATGCGGACAGCGACGGTCTGTCAGCACCGTACGTCTGGTTTACTGACCGCATGACCACGACGAGCAGCCGCGCCCTTGCGACCGAGGCGACCATGACGCCCGGTGCTCGTTGTACGGGTCGAATGTGCGCCTGCTAGAGGGCCCCCGCACCGCCTGAGTCCCGCGCCCCGAAGCGAGACGTCGCGGCATGTCCGTGCGCCGCCGCGCGACCCACGCGACCGACGCCGGCCCCGCACCCCGTTCCTCCCGGTCACCACGCCACCGCGAGGACCGTGCCGCGCCCGCCCGAACGCACCCGCCGGGCACACCCGCGCCCACCCCCGACAGTGACGGAAACCCACGTGATCACCACATCGGGCCTGACCAAGGTCTACCGCACCCGCGGCCGCGAGGTCACCGCCCTCGACGGCGTCGATCTCCACGTCCGCGAGGGCGAGGTGTACGGCGTCATCGGCCAGTCCGGCGCCGGCAAGTCCTCGCTCATCCGCTGCGTCAACCTGCTGGAGCGTCCGACGTCCGGAACGGTCACCGTCGCCGGACAGGACCTCACCGCCCTGGCCGGGCGCGGCTCCCGGGCCGGCAAGGAACTGCGCCGGGCGCGCAGCCGGATCGGCATGGTCTTCCAGCACTTCAACCTGCTGTCCTCGCGGACGGTCAAGGACAACGTCGAGCTGCCGCTGGAAATCCTCGGCATGTCAGGGAAAGAACGTTCCCGCAAGGCGCTCGGACTGCTCGACCTGGTCGGCCTCGCCGACAAGGCCGGGGCCTACCCCGCCCAGCTCTCCGGCGGCCAGAAGCAGCGCGTCGGCATCGCCCGCGCCCTGGCCGGCGACCCCAAGGTGCTGCTGTCCGACGAGGCAACCAGCGCCCTCGACCCGGAGACCACGCGCTCGATCCTGCACCTGCTGCGCGACCTGAACCGGCAGCTCGGCCTCACCGTCCTGCTCATCACCCACGAGATGGACGTCGTCAAGTCGATCTGCGACTCGGCCGCCCTCATGGACCGGGGCCGCATCGTCGAGTCCGGCACGGTCAGCGAGATCCTCGCGACCCCCGGCTCCGAACTGGCCGCCGCGCTCTTCCCGGTGGGCGGCGAGGCATCCGGCAGCGACCGCACCGTGCTCGACGTCACCTTCCACGGCGAGGCCGCCACCCAGCCCGTCGTCTCCCAGCTCTCGCGCACGTACAACATCGACATCTCGATCCTCGGCGCCGCCATCGACACCGTCGGCGGCCTCCAGATCGGCCGCATGCGCATCGAACTGCCCGGCCGCTACGAGGACAACGTCGTACCGATCGGCTTCCTGCGCGAACAGGGCCTGCAGATCGACGTCGTCGGCCGGCCCGCCACCCCCGCCGAAGAGTCCGCGCTGATGAAGGACGGTGCCAAGTGACTTGGTCTGCGATGCAGCCCCTGCTGTCCCAGGCGTGTTGGGACACCCTCTACATGGTCGGCTGGTCCACGCTCATCGCCGTCGTCGGCGGGCTCCCGCTCGGCGTGCTGCTCGTCCTCACCGACCGCGGCGGACTGCTGCAGAACGTCGTCGCCAACAAGGTGATCGGGCAGATCGTGAACATCGCACGCTCCATGCCGTTCATCATCCTGATGGTCGCGCTGATGGGTTTCACCCGCTGGATCACCGGCACGACCATCGGCCGCGAGGCGGCCATCGTGCCGCTGGCCATCGGCGCGATCCCGTTCTTCGCCCGGCTCGTCGAGACGGCCGTCCGCGAAGTGGACGGCGGACTGGTCGAAGCCGTGCAGTCGATGGGCGGCAACACCTGGACCGTCGTGCGCAAGGTGCTCGTGCCCGAGTCGCTGCCCTCGCTCATCTCCAGCACCACCACCACGATCGTCGCCCTCATCGGCTACTCCGCCATGGCCGGCACGGTCGGCGCGGGCGGCCTCGGCGACATCGCCATCCGCTACGGCTACCAGCGCTTCGAGACCGAGCTGATGTGGATCACGGTCGGCGTTCTCGCCGTCGTCATCTCGGTCATCCAGTTCGCCGGCGACTACGCGGCCCGCGCCCTGCACCGGCGCGCCGGCCGGTCCGGGCCCGCCCCCAGGCTGCGGCTGCTCAAGGCGTCCGCGCCCACCGGCAAGACCGCCTGACCGCACCCAGCGTCCCCAGAACTCCCGCACCACCGACCGCGGGACTGCTCCGCCCTTAAGGAAAGGCACTTTTCGTGCGTAACACCGCCAAGACCACCGCCGCCGTCCTCGCCGCCGCAGCCCTCACCCTCGGGCTCACCGCCTGCGGCTCCGACAAGGACGACTCCACGTCCTCCGCCGACACCGGCAAGCCGCTGATCGTCGCCGCGAGCCCGACCCCGCACGCCGAGATCCTGAACTTCGTCAAGGACAACCTGGCGAAGAAGGCCGGACTCGACCTGGAGGTCAAGGAGTTCCAGGACTACATCGTCCCGAACACCGCGACCGAGGACGGCTCGGTGGACGCCAACTACTTCCAGAACCAGCCCTACCTCGACGACTTCAACAAGAAGCGCGGCACCCACATCGTGCCCGTCGTCACGGTGCACCTGGAACCGCTCGGCCTCTACTCCCACAAGGTCAAGAGCGCCGACGCCCTCAAGAGCGGTGCGACCGTCGCCGTCCCGAACGACGCCGTCAACGAGGCCCGCGCCCTGAAGCTGCTCGCCGCCAACAAGCTCATCACCCTCAAGGACGGCACCGGCAGCGAGGCCACCCCGCAGGACATCGCCGACAACCCCAAGAACCTCAAGTTCAAGGAGGTCGAGGCGGCCCAGACCCCGCGCTCCCTGGACGACGTGGACGCCGCGGTCATCAACGGCAACTACGCCATCTCCGCCGGCCTCAAGCCCGCCGGGGACGCCCTCGTCCTGGAGTCCGCGAAGAACAGCCCGTACGGCAACTTCCTCGCCGTCAAGGAGGGCAACGAGAAGGACCCGCGGGTGCTGAAGCTCGCCAAGCTCCTCACCTCGCCCGAGGTCAAGAAGTTCATCGAGGACAAGTACCAGGGCTCCGTCATCCCGTCCTTCTGAGCCGGACCGGGAAGCGAACCGATGCGCACGTCCACCTTCGCCGGTGCCGGCCGGCTCCGGCTGAGGCGTGTGCACGGCGTTTCGGCCCGCACGGGGTCCGCACTCGCACCGGGTGCGGACCCCGTGGTGCGACGCGCCGCCCGCATGCTGCATGCTGGGCAGTTCAGCAGGCCCTGAGGGATCGTCCCAAGGTTACGGAGCGGCGCATGACTGGCACCTTCCCCACCATCTCCATCAGCACGGAGCGGTTGGTGCTGCGGCCCCTCGACGAGGACGACGTGCCCGCCCTTGCCGAGATGATGAACGACGAGCAGGTCGTGGCCTGGACGCATGTCCCGCAGCCGTTCACCGAAAGCGCCGCCCGCACCTGGATCACCGAGTACGCGCCCACCGAGCGGGCCGCCGGCCGCGGACTCGACCTCGCGGTCACCGAGTTCCTCACCCAGCGCCTGGTCGGCGTCGTCCAGCTGACCAGGACCGACTGGCGCATCCGGGCCACCGAACTGTCGTACATCATCGCCCCCTGGGCGCGCGGCGAGGGCTATGCCGCCGAGGCCGCGCTGGCCACCGCCCAATGGCTCTTCCGCGACCAGGAGTTCGAGCGGATCGAACTGCGCACCGCGGCCGGCAACACCGCCTCCCAGCAGGTCGCCCAGAAGATCGGCAGCATCAGCGAGGGCGTGCTGCGCAACGCCTGCATAGCCCGGGTCCGCGCCGAGGACGGCGGCTGGTCCGACCTGCGCACCGACTTCATCGTGTGGAGCCTCCTCCCGGAGGACCTGGAGGGCACGGGCGAGCAACTGGCCGACACCGGCGGTTTCACGTCGTACTCCGACTGGAACTGACCCGCACCGGACCACGGCCGTTGCCCCCTCGCGCGCCCGACGGCGCCACCGGGTACTCTCACCAAGCCCCCGTACGGGCGCCCGCTCCCTGACGACCTGCGAAAACTCTGGAGACTGACGACGATGGCCGACCGGGTCACGGTGATCGGCTGGGACGGCTCGCCGCTGACCGCGGCGGCACGCTCCGCGCTGGGCGCCGCCACCCTCGTCGCGGGCGCGGCCCACCACCTGGCCCTGCCCGAGGTGCCGCCCACCGCCGAACGCATCCGTCTCGGCAGCGTCGCCCTGGCCGCCCGGCGCATCGCCGCGCACCGCGGCAGCGCGGTCGTGCTCGCCGACGGCGACCCCGGCTTCTTCGGAGTCGTACGGACCCTGCGCGCCCCCGAGTTCGGCCTTGAGGTCGAGGTCGTCCCCGCCGTCTCCGCGGTGGCCGCGGCCTTCGCCCGCGCCGGCATGCCCTGGGACGACGCCCAGGTGGTCGTCGCACACCGGCGCACCCTGCGACGCGCGGTGAACGTATGCCGCGCCCACACCAAGGTCGCCGTGCTCACCTCACCCGGCGCGGGCCCCGCCGAACTCGGCCTGCTGCTCGACGGCGTGCACCGCACCTTCGTCATCTGCGAGGAACTGGGCACCGAACGCGAGCGGGTCACCGTCGTCACCTCCGACAAGGCCGCCGACCACGCCTGGCGCGACCCCAACCTCGTGATCGTCATCGGCGGCCCGGCCGGGCCGGCCGGCGCCGCGGACAGCGCCGGCTGGATCGCCGGCCGCGACCCGGGCCAGGGCCCGCGCGGCTGGGTGCAGCCCGACGAGGCGTACGGCGGCGGACTAGGCGAGGGCGAGACCGATCTGCTCCGGGCCGCCCAACTGGCCCGCCTGGGCCCGCGCGTCGGCGACCTGGTGTGGGACATCGGCTGCGCCGGCGGGGCGTTCGCCACCGAGGCCGCGCGCGCCGGTGCCGCCGTCATCGCCGTCGACCGGGACCCCGGGGCGTGCGCCCGCACCGAGAACGCCGCCCGCGCCTTCGGGGTCCAGCTCCAGATCGTGCACGGCACGGCCCCGCACGCCCTGGAGAACCTTCCCGAACCGGACGTCGTACGGGTCGGCGGCGGCGGAGCGGCCGTGGTCTCGGCCGTGGCCGACCGCCGCCCGCAGCGCATCGTCACGCACGCCGCGACCCGGGACGCCGCCGAACTCGTCGGCCGCGACCTGACCGAACACGGATACCGGGTCGAGTGCGCCCTTCTGCAGTCCGTCGAACTCGACACCAGGGCCTGGACGGAGACGGAACGGAGCGTCGTGTTCCTGCTCACCGGGGAGCTTCCGGAGCGCGAAACGCCGCGCTGAGAGACGGCCCGCGACCCCCGCCGGATCGCGCCCCGTGATCCTGTTGTCGTACTGCGCGCGGTAGGCTGGCCGATCGTTGTACCGCACCGGGCGGCCCGGATATTCGTTCGTCAATGTCCGGAAAACACGCCCCTTTTGGGGCGGGTGTGGTACGGCAGAACCGGAGGACGCGCAACGTGGCGCAGTCCACAGCGGGCTGTCGCGGATCACGCTGCCGCGACGGCGGAACGGCCGGGACAATGCCACCGAATGGCTTTGTCGCCTTTTCCGGGCGGTCGTTCGTGCCGCTGGGCACGCACGCTCGTTCTTCACTGCGGGCGGTCGGTGCGCCGTTCCGGGCGAGCTGGTCGTAGGAGCACTAACCGATGGGCGAGGGGTACGCATGACGGACACCGGCCAGGTCCCGGGCGAGGGGCTGCCGGAGAGCGCAGGCATGGTGGAGCAGCCGGGCGTCCCCGCGCACGGCGCGTACCACTACCTCTCCGACGCCCCCGCCGCCGACGAGGAGCTGCTGCTGCCGGGGGCCCAGGGCGCCTGGGGCAACGAGGTGCCCCCGCCCGCCCCGGAGCCCGTCGTCGAGGCCGTCCACGAACCCGGCCCGCACGAGACGGCCGGCCGGGACAGCGGCTCCGTCGACCTCAGCGGCGTCCGGCCGCCCGAACCCGCCCCCGTGTCCGCCGCCGCGTCCCCCATCCTGTCGGCCCCGCACGACCAGGCCGCGCCCGCGGCCCCGCGCCGGCCGCTGCACCTCGGCCCGCCGATCCCGGACGCCTCGGCCAGCCCGGTCCGCTCCCTGGCCGACCGCGGCCCCGCGGGCGCCCCGGTGCGGCACCCGGGGCCGCCCACGACCGGCCCCGAATACCTCGACGTCCAGCCGCTGCGCGACCTGGCCCCGCAGAGCGCGGCCCCGTGGGGCGCGCCGCAGATGGCGGTGCCCCAGGCGGTCGGCCTGCCCGCGCCCGCGGAGGCGGTCGCCCCGGCCGGACCCGGCCTCGTCGGCGCCGCGCAGAGCGTCGTGCCCCGGCTCGCCCCGGGCGTGGTCGTGGCGGACGGCACCGACAGGACGGACCACACGGCCCAGGCGGTCCAGGCGGCGGCTCCGGCTACGGCCGAGGAGCCGATGAGCGCGCAGGAGCCGATGACCGGGCAGGAGCCGCGGGAAGCGGCGGACGCGCAGCCCGGGCACGGCCATGACGGGGCGTACGCGGTGGCCGGTACGCCGGCCGTCGAAGCCCCCCACGGTACGGCGGCGCCGGCCAGCCCCGAGAGCGGATACGGCCCGGTGCCGACCGCCACGGCCGCCACCGGAGCGGACGGGACGCTTGCTGCGCAGACCGCCCTCACGCCACCGGACGCGCCGCTCGCCGAGGGAATGCCGACCGCCGAGACCGCCTCGCCCCAGCAGGACCAGGCCGCCCAGGGAGCGCAGGCCGGGCCGGAGGACGGTGCGCAGGCCCCGGCCCCCGAGGCACCGCTCGCTCCGCAGGCCGGGTTCGCGCCCGAGGGTGCCCCGCACGGCGACCCGGCCCAGCCGGTCGCGCACCTCCCCGGGCCCGACGGGCTCCAGCAGGCCGCGGTCGCCACCGGATCACAAGGAGCCGTCCCGGTGCCGCCGGCCGAGCCCGCGCCGTCCGTGGCGGGCCCGGTGCCGGAGGCATCCACCGCCGACGGCACCCCGACGCCCGCGGCCGGCACCCTGACGCCCGCGGCCGGCACCCTGACGCCTGCGGCCGGCACCTCGACGCCCGCCGCCCCGCAGCACACCGAGGCGGACCACGCCGTACCGGTCAAGGAGGCACACCTCACTCCGGAGGACCCGGTGGCCGACGACGGGTCCGTTCCCGCCGCCCCCGCGGCCGAGGCCGGCGGGCCGCAGTTCGCCCCGCACCCTCCCGAATCCACCGAGCCACCGCGGAACGGGCCCGGCGCCCAGAGCGGGCCCGGCGCCCAGAGCGGGCCCGGCGCCCAGAGCGGGCCCGGCTCGCAGAACGGGCCCGGCGCCCAGGTCGCGCCGGGTGCTGTGGCCCTGTCCGGCGCCCAGGCCGCGCCCGGCACCGAACCGGTGCCCGCGCCCGCCGAGGCCGTCCGGCCGGAGGAACCCACCGCGGAGGCGCCGGCCGAGACCCCCGGCGACGACACCTCCAACCCCGGGGGTCCCGGCGTCGCCGCGTCCGACGGCGGTGCCCTCACCGAAGGCACGCCTGCCGACGGCACTCCGGTCGAAGGCACTCCGGTCGAAGGGATTCCGGTCGAAGGGATTCCCGGCGAGGACGCTCCTGGCGCCGTCACGCCCGCGGGTGACGTCCCCGGTGAGCAGACGCCCCTGCCCGGCACCGTCGCGGCCGTCCCGGACGGCGACCAGTCCCTGGGACACTTCGTGCCGGTCGACGGCACCGTGCCCACGACCCCGCACCTCGCCCCCACCCCGCCCCAGCCCCTGGTCCTGCCCGCGCAGGACCAGGGCGAGCCGCAGCCCGCACCGGCGGCCCCGCAGCAGCCCGTCGCCACGGTCCCCGGACCCCGGGAGGCCGAATCTGCGCAGGACGCCCCCGACGTCGTACAGCAGGCGGAGGATCTGCGGACCAGGGCCGCCGACCAGGAGGACGGCACGGGCGAGGAGCCACGGTCCGCGGGCCCGGCCGCGCCCGGCTACGAGGACGCCGAACGCGAGGCCGTGCTCAAGGTGATGCGCGAGCGGCGCGACATCCGCAACGGCTTCCGCAGCGACCCCATCCCGCACGAGGTGCTGCTGCGGGTCCTGGAGGCCGCCCACACCGCGCCGTCCGTCGGCCACTCGCAGCCCTGGGACTTCGTCGTCATCCGGTCCCCCGAGACCCGCCGCACCATGCACGAACTGGCCATGCGCCAGCGCGACGCCTACGCCAAGTCGCTGCCCAAGGGCCGGGCCAAGCAGTTCAAGGAACTGAAGATCGAGGCCATCCTCGACACCCCGGTGAACATCGTCGTCACCGCCGACCCGACCCGCGGCGGCCGGCACACCCTCGGCCGGCACACCCAGCCGCAGATGGCGCCGTACTCCTCCGCGCTCGCCGTGGAGAACCTGTGGCTCGCCGCACGGGCCGAAGGGCTGGGCGTCGGCTGGGTCAGCTTCTTCGACGAGCGGGAGATGGTCCGCGCCCTCGGCCTGCCCGAGCACCTGGAGGTCGTCGCCTACCTGTGCGTCGGATACGTCGACGAGTTCCCGGACGAGCCCGAGCTGACGCAGGCGGGCTGGTCCAAGCGCCGCCCGCTGTCCTGGGTCGTGCACGAGGAGACCTACGGTCGCCGTGCGCTGCCCGGCGAGGACCCGCACGACCTGCTCGCCGAGACCGTCGCCGGCATCCGCCCGCTGGACGCCAAGGCGCTCGGCGAGGCATGGGAGCGGCAGAAGCGCATGACCAAGCCCGCGGGCGCGCTCGGCATGCTGGAGATCATCTCGGCCCAGCTGTCCGGCCTGTCCCGGCAGTGCCCCCCGCCGATCCCGGAGCCCGCCGCCGTCGCGGTCTTCGCCGGTGACCACGGCGTGCACGCCCAGGGCGTCACCCCGTGGCCGCAGGAGGTCACCGCCCAGATGGTGGCCAACTTCCTGGGCGGGGGAGCGGTCTGCAACGCGTTCGCGGGCCAGGTGGGCGCCGAGGTCTGCGTGATCGACGTGGGCGTGGCCACCGACCTGCCGGCCACCCCCGGTCTGCTGCCCCGCAAGGTACGGGCCGGGACGTCCGACATGACCACCGGCCCCGCGATGAGCCGCGAGGAGGTCAAGCAGGCCATCGAGGTCGGCATCGAGACCGCCCGCGACCTGGTCGCGGCGGGCAACAAGGCGCTGCTCACCGGCGAGATGGGCATCGCCAACACCACGGCATCCGCCGCCCTGATCGCCGTCTTCACCGGTGCCGACCCCGCCGAGGTGACCGGCCGCGGCACCGGCATCAACGACGAGACGCTGGCCCGCAAGACCGAGGTCGTCCGGCGCGCCCTGGAACTGCACCAGCCGGACCCGGCCGACCCGATCGGGGTCCTCGCCGCGGTCGGCGGCCTGGAGCACGCCGCCATGGTCGGCCTGCTTCTCGGCGGTGCCTCGCTGCGTACGCCGGTGATCCTGGACGGGGTCAGCGCGGGCGCCGCCGCCCTGGTGGCCCGCGCCATCGCCCCGGAGGTGCTCGCGGCCTGCATCGCGGGCCACCGCAGCGCCGAGCCCGGCCATGTGGCCGCCCTGAACAAGCTGGGCCTGCGCCCCCTGGTCGACCTCGATCTGCGGCTCGGCGAGGGCACGGGGGCGTTGCTCGCCCTGCCGCTGGTGCAGAGCACGGCACGGGCGATGCACGAGGTGGCGACGTTCGACTCGGCCGGAGTGACCGAGAAGTAGGCGCGGCGGGCCCGGCCGTAAGGCGGGCACCGCCGACCGCGGTGGTCCGGGGTTCAGCTGCCGGACCACCCGCGCGGCCTGCCCCGCCCGCGTCCTAAAATCCGCACGTCAGGGTCGCTCCGGAGCCGTAGCGCGCCCACCGCACCGCCCGCACGAGGAGCCGCCCCTCATGGCCGAACACCCCGCCTATCCCGTAGGACTCCGCCTCGCCGGCCGCCGCGTGGTCGCTCTCGGCGGCGGCCAGGTCGCCCAGCGCCGGCTGCCGGCGCTCGTCGCGGCGGGCGCGGACGTCCTCCTCGTGTCGCCCGAGGCGACCCCTTCCGTCGAGGCCATGGCGGACGCCGGGGCGATCACCTGGGTGCGGCGCCGCTACGAGGCGGGTGACCTCGCGGACGCCTGGTACGCGCTCATCGCCACCAGCGACCCGGAGGCCAACACCGCCGCCTCCGCCGAGGCGGAGCGGCACCGCGTCTGGTGCGTACGTTCCGACGACGCGGACGCCGCCACCGCCTGGACCCCGGCCACCGGGCACAGCGCGGGCGTCACGGTCGCGGTCCTCACCACCGACGCCCGCGGGCGCGACCCCCGGCACACCGCCGCCATCCGCGACGCGGTCGTCGAGGGCCTGCGCGACGGCACGCTGGTCGCCCCGCACCACCGCACCCGCGTCCCGGGCGTCGCCCTGGTCGGCGGCGGACCCGGTGACCCCGACCTGATCACCGTGCGCGGGCGCCGGCTGCTCGCCGAGGCCGACGTGGTCATCGCCGACCGTCTCGGCCCGCGCGACCTGCTCGCCGAACTCCCGCCGCACGTCGAGGTGATCGACGCGGCGAAGATCCCCTACGGCCGTGCCATGGCCCAGGAGGCCATCAACGACGCCCTGATCCAGCACGCACGGCAGGGCAGGTCGGTGGTCCGCCTCAAGGGCGGCGACCCGTTCGTCTTCGGCCGCGGCATGGAGGAGGCCCAGGCGCTCGCCGAGGCCGGCATCCCCTGCACGGTCGTCCCCGGCGTCTCCAGCGCGATCTCGGTGCCCGGCGCGGCCGGCATCCCGGTCACCCACCGGGGCGTCGCCCATGAGTTCACCGTGGTCAGCGGCCATGTCGCCCCGGACGACCAGCGCTCCCTGGTCGACTGGCCGGCGCTGGCGAGGCTCACCGGCACGCTCGTGGTCCTCATGGGCGTCGACAAGATCGGGCAGATCGCCGCGACGCTCATCGCCCACGGCAGGTCCGCGGACACCCCGGTCGCCCTGGTACAGGAGGGCACGACGGCCGCGCAGCGCCGGGTCGACGCGACGCTCGCCACCGTCGCCGAGACCGTCCGCGCCGAGGACGTGAAGCCGCCGGCGGTCGTCGTCATCGGCGAGGTCGTCGCCGTCGGCCCGCGCCCCGCCGCGGAGCCCGCCGGGTGAGCCCGGGCGCCCGGTGACCGCACCTCCCGGGTAACCGGGGGTAACAGAACTCTTCCCGAGCCGTTGGCAGCGCACCCAGGACAAGGCAGTATCACTCTGTGGCCGATCTCATCACCGTCGAGGACCCCGACGACCCCCGCCTGAGCGACTACACGGGCCTGACCGACGTCGAACTGCGCCGCAAGCGCGAACCGGCCGAGGGACTGTTCATCGCCGAGGGCGAGAAGGTCATCAGACGGGCCAAGGAAGCGGGCTACGAGATGCGCTCGATGCTGCTCTCGGCCAAGTGGATCGACGTCATGCGCGACGTGATCGACGAACTGCCCGCCCCCGTCTACGCCGTCAGCCCCGAGCTCGCCGAGCAGGTCACCGGCTACCACGTGCACCGCGGCGCCCTCGCCTCCATGCAGCGCAAGCCCCTGCCCACGGCGGCCGAACTCCTGCGCTCCGCACGCCGGGTGGTGGTCATGGAGTCCGTCAACGACCACACCAACATCGGCGCGATCTTCCGCTCGGCCGCCGCCCTCGGCATGGACGCCGTCCTGCTCTCCCCGGACTGCGCCGACCCGCTCTACCGCCGCAGCGTCAAGGTCTCCATGGGTGCGGTGTTTTCCGTGCCGTACGCCCGCCTCGACACCTGGCCCAAGGGCCTGGAGTCGGTCCGCGAGGCGGGCTTCACACTCCTGGCGCTCACCCCCGACGAGAAGGCCGACTCCCTCGACGAGGCCGCCCCGCACCGGATGGAGCGGGTGGCCCTGATGCTCGGCGCCGAGGGCGACGGACTGTCCACCCAGGCCCTGGTCGCCGCCGACGCATGGGTCCGCATCCCCATGTCGCACGGCGTCGACTCATTGAACGTGGGCGCGGCGGCAGCGGTGGCCTTCTACGCGGTGGCCACCGGCCGCCCCCGCGGTTAGGCCCGCTCCCGGCCCATCCGACGCCGCCGCGGGCCGGCGCAGACGGACTTGGTGGGCCCGGCCGGCCTCGGCCGCGGAGCGGGCGACGTCGTCGGGCCCGGCGAACACGGTGTGTTGCGAGGCGATGCAGCCGAGGTCGCCGCCGAGCCGCTACGGGATCATCACCCGCGCCGGGTGTCTACGACCAGGCGTGCGACGACCTGCCCTGAAGGCTCCCGGGCCACGGTGCCTGGGGGGACCCGGGGCACGGCGCTGCGGTAGCGCGGCTGTTGACCGCGGCGCTCCGGTTCCGGGGTCAGTGCGGAGCCGTGCCGCTCCGGTGGCCGGGCTCCGGTGGGAGATGTCGCTCCTGCGTGCCGACGGCACCGCCGCTCGTGCCGACGCCCAGGCCGCGTGCGGGGCCCTGACAGCCCTGGGCCAGTGCGATGCCGAGCGCGACCAGCAGGGTCACCACGACGAACACGAACAGCCGCTGCCGTAGCAGCCGCGGATTGGCGGGCCGTCTGCCGGTGCCCGTCGGGCGCGGCCCCGTGCGCCCGGCCCCGCTGCGCGGCGCGGGCCTGCTCCCGCTGCCGGAACGCGTCGTGCCGCGCGATGCCGGGGCCGGCCGTGCACCGCCGGGCCGCGCGGCGCCCCCGCTCCCGCGTGCGGCACCGCCCCCGCGCGACGGTGTGCCGCCCCGCGACGGGGCCCCGCCCCGCGGCGCCGGCGTACCGCCCTGCGAGGACGGCGGGCGGCGCTGGGTGCGCTGCGGCTGCGGGTAGGTCTCGGTGAGCCGGCCGGTGGGCCGGTCCGCCTCGGCGACGCGCGGCGAGGGCGGCCGTACGTCGGTCAGGCCCTGTGCCTCGCGGGCCGCGATCTCCTTGAGCCGCAACGACAGTTGGAGCGTGCTCGGCCGCTCCTCGGGGTCCTTGGCGAGGCAGGCCCGCACGAGCGGGGCGAGCGCGTCCGGCACACCGTGCAACTGCGGCTCCTCGTGCACCACCCGGTACAGCATCACCTCCGAACTGCCGTGCCCGAACGGCGAGTCACCGGTCGACGCGTACGCCAGCGTGGCCCCGAGCGAGAACACGTCGGTGGCGGGTGTGACGGCCGCCCCGCGCACCTGCTCGGGCGCGAGGAACCCCGGGGAGCCGACCGCCGTGCCGACGTGGGTGAGCGTGGAGGCGCCGGTCGCCCAGGCGATGCCGAAGTCGATGATCCGCGGCCCCTTCGGGGACAGCAGGATGTTGGACGGCTTCAGGTCCCGGTGCACCACGCCCGCCTCGTGCACGGCGACCAGGCCCTCGGACAGGGCGGCCCCGACGGCCGCCGCCTCGGCGGCCCCGAGCGGCCCCTCCTCGGCGACCTTGTCGTGCAGCGAGGGGCCCGGCACGTACTGGGTGGCGAACCACGGCCGGTCGGCGTCCAGATCCGCCGCGACGAGCCGCGCCGTGCAGCCGCCCCGGATCCGCCGAGCCGCGGAGACCTCGCGCGCGAAGCGCGACCTGAACTCCTGGTCCTCCGCCAGATCGGGCCGGATCACCTTGAGCGCGACCCGCTGTCCCTTCTTGTCGGACCCGAGGTAGACAACGCCCATTCCCCCCGCGCCGAGCCGTCTGTGAAGCCTGAACGAGCCGACGACACGCGGGTCCTCGCGCCTCAGGCGCATCATCGCCATGTTCATCCCCGCTGCCCGGTCCGTGTGACGTGGCACAGCTTACGTTTCCCCGGCCGCCCGCGCGCAGAGGCCGCGCCCTCTCGGCCCGACGGATTGTCGGTGCCCGGTGGGCGACTTGAAGAGCGGTCAGCGACCCTGCGCTCGTGCGGCCCTTGACCGAGCCCGGACTCCAACCGACCGTCACAGAAGGGGGATTGGACCAGCGAAGGGTGACCACGCGGAGAGGGCCGCGGACGCCGGGGACACGACGCGAACCTACGAGGCGGTGGCGAGCGGGGCGGGCCGCCGCGTGGGGACGGCGGTGCGCCGAGAGGGGGTGGAAGTGAGCGAAGTCACCAGAAGCGGCGCGGTCGTGAGCACCGCACGTTTCATGGCGAACCGGGTCCTCGCCCTGGTCGAGCAGCCGGCGCCTCGGCAGGACAACCCGGAAAAGGGTGATCACTTCGGACGCCCCCTCCGGGAAGACCCCGAGACCCAGGACCGCGTCTCCACCCAGGGGAGTACGCAGCAGGTGACGGCTCATCCTCCCGTAGGCCCGCGAATCGGTACGACGGCATGACGTCCGGCGGGCTCCGCCCCCCTAGATTTGAGGTCAAGCGGCGGGTGCAGCACTCGTCCCCCGAGGTCAGACGCCCGCCGCTGCCAAGGACAACCGACACGGTCAGGAGAGGGGCCATGGCCTACACGGCACCGCGGACGCTGCTCCGCACACAGGGACGCACCGCGTTCCGTACCCGCCGTCAGGGCCGTCGCCACCCGCTGGTGGCGACGCTCATGGCCCTTCCCCTGGCGGCCCTGCTCCTCGTCGTCTTCGACGGCTGGGAGACGGTGGCCACACAGGCGTCGTCCGTGGGCGTGATGCTGGGGCGCTGACCGGCGACCCCAGGCCCGGAAGAGCGGTCCGGGCGGGGACATCCACCCATGAAACCCCGTGGGGACGGGGGTGCGGCGGACGGCACAAATGCCGGCGCAGCTGGGGAGCTGCGCCGGCATTGCTCTGTCCGCACACCGCTGCCCACCGGCAAACCCGACGGCGACGACGCCCTGCCCGCGGATGCCCCCGCGCCGCAACGATCACGCCCCCGTGGCCCGCGACGCTTCTACGCCCGTGGCCCGCGACGCTTCTACGCCCGTGCCCCGCGAGGCTCACGCCCCGGTCCCGCGAGGCTCACGCCCCGGTCCCGCGAGGCTCACGCTCGGGCCCACAATGCCCATGGCCCGGACCCCGCAACGATCACGCGCCGGCCCCGCGACGCTTCCACCGCCCGGTCCTTCGCGACGCCGCCGTATCGAAGCGGCCGCCGAGCCCAGGGGCACCGCGTAGGCTCGCGGCAGCAGCCGTCGGACCTGGGGAATCTTCGTGACCGTAGCCGTCCTGCCGCGCCTGGCCGCGAAGGCCAGGCGCGCGGCCCACCCGGAGGGGACACCGTGCGTCTGCACAGCGGCCGTCACCCTCGCCGACCGCCCCGACGCCACCGTCGTACGGCACGCGGACGTCGTCGCGAAGGCCCACGCCCCCGACACCGACCGCGCGGGACTGGACGCCCGGCTCGCCGTCGCCGCCCGCCTGCCGGACGTCTTCGTACCACCGCTCGGCACGGCACCGCTCACCCTCGGCGACCGGCTCGCGACGCTCTGGCCGTACGGCATGCCGGTCGACCCGCACGCCCCCGACGCGGCGCCGTGGGAGGCGGCAGGCACCCTCCTCGCCCGCCTCCACCGCACCCCCGCGGCCGGACCCGTGACGGCGACCCTCCGCGCGGCCCCCGCGCCACCGCCCATGCGCGGCCCGCTCAAGGCCGCCCGCGCGATCACCCGCCTGCGCGCCGCGCTCACCACGGCAGGCACCCCCGCCGCACCTGTGATCCTGCGCGCGTGGGCCGCCCTGCCCGCCTGGGCGCGCGCGGCGGCCCCCATGCCGGGCCCCGCCGCCCTCTGCCACGGCGACGTACACCTCGGCCAGTTGGTGCGGCACCCCGCCCCGGACGGTCCCTGGCGGCTCATCGACGTCGACGACCTGGGCGTCGGCGTCCCGGCCTGGGACCTGGCGCGCCCCGCCGCCTGGTACGCCTGCGGGCTCCTGCCGCCCGACGAGTGGACCCGCTTCCTGACCGCCTACCGCGCCGCCGGCGGCCCCGCCGTGCCCGGCCACGGCGACCCCTGGCCCGCCCTGGACGTCCCGGCCCGCGCCCTCACCGCGCAGACCGCCGCCGTGGCCGTCGCCAAGGCGCTGGCCGCGGACCGCCCGCCGGACGAGGTGGCGACGGCCCTCGTCGACGCCTGTGCCCGAATGGAGCGCGCGCCCGCGGAGTTGACGCCCGGTTTCCCGACGTAGGCTGCAACCGGTCGGGGCCTGGCGGAGTCTGTCCTGGCGAACCGCGAAGCAGGACCGACCGGCGAGGAGTTGAGCCGACCATGCAGTGTCCGAAGTGCCATGCGCCGATGCACACCTACAACCGCAACGGCGTTCAGATCGAGCAGTGCAGCGGCTGCCGCGGCATCTTCCTCGACTACGGAGAGCTGGAGGCGCTGACCCGCCTGGAGGCCCAGTGGTCCCAGCCGGCCCCGCCGCCCCCGCCCGCCCCGCAGGCGTACCCGGCCCCGTCCGCTCCCGCATGGGGCGCCCCGCACGGCGGGCACGGCCACTACGGCCACCACCGTCACAAGAGCTTCGGCCACATGCTGTTCTCCAGCTGAGCCACGAAGAAGCCCCCGGCCGTACGAGACGGCCGGGGGCTTCGGCGTGTGGACGATACTGGGATTGAACCAGTGACCTCTTCCGTGTCAGGGAAGCGCTCTCCCGCTGAGCTAATCGTCCTCGGGACCGTGACCTCGCGGTCACGGATCGTGCGTGCGCGATACTGGGATTGAACCAGTGACCTCTTCCGTGTCAGGGAAGCGCTCTCCCGCTGAGCTAATCGCGCGGGGACCCTCGCGGATCCAGTGGACGATACTGGGATTGAACCAGTGACCTCTTCCGTGTCAGGGAAGCGCTCTCCCGCTGAGCTAATCGTCCGTGGAGGTGGAGACGGGATTTGAACCCGTGTAGACGGCTTTGCAGGCCGTTGCCTCGCCTCTCGGCCACTCCACCAGGAGTGTAGGGGATCGGGACGAACCCCCGGTTCCTTCGAGCGGACGACGAGGCTCGAACTCGCGACCTCAACCTTGGCAAGGTTGCGCTCTACCAACTGAGCTACGTCCGCTTGTCGTTTCGGTCGGCGTCAGCGTCCCGGCGACGAGTTGAACTCTAGCGGATTCCCGAGCCAGCACAAAAACGCGTTTGCGCAGCGTGCTGCCCTGCGCTCACCGAACGGCATGGTCAGGGCACCCGCGGGACATACCCGCATCACCCCGAGGACACCCGCCCTAGACTCGACCGCGTGCACCACCTGTCCCCGCTCGCCCGCTTCGGCGACCGCGTCGCCACCGGTCTCCTCGACGTCACCGGCGACCCGGCGGCCCTGGACTCCGCCGGCTTCTGGGCGGTCGCGGCCGACTTCGAGGGCCGGCTGACCTGTGCACGCTTCGCGGACGTCCGGACCGAGCCGGTACCGGCCCCGGTGCCGGGGCGGTGGCGGGGACCGGCGCCCCGGCAGTGGACGTCGTCCCTGGACCACGCCGCGTACACGGCGGCCGTGGGCCGGATCCGCGAGCACATCGCGGCCGGCGAGGTCTACCAGGCCAACCTGTGCCGGGTGCTGTCCGCGCCCGCCGCCGCCGACACCGACGTCGACGCCCTGACCGCGCTGCTCGCCCGCGGCAACCCGGCGCCGTACGCCGGAACGATCCGGCTGCCCGGGCACGGGGTGGAGATCGCCACCGCCTCGCCCGAGCTGTTCCTGCGCCGCGACGGCGCGGCCGTCGAGTCCGGCCCGATCAAGGGCACCGGACGCACCGAGGCGGACCTTTTGGCGAAGGACTACGCCGAGAACGTGATGATCGTGGACCTGGTCCGCAACGACATCGGCCGCGTCTGCGCCACCGGCAGCGTGACCGTGCCCGATCTGTGCGCCGTGGAGAAGCACCCCGGCCTCGTCCACCTGGTGTCCACGGTCCGCGGCCTGCTGCGCACCGGGGCCGGCTGGCCGCAGCTGCTGGCCGCCGCGTTCCCGCCCGGCTCGGTGACCGGCGCGCCCAAGTCGAGCGCGCTGCGGATCATCGAGGCGCTGGAGACGGCACCCCGCGGGCCGTACTGCGGCGGCATCGGCTGGGTGGACGCGGACCGGGGCACCGGCGAGCTGGCCGTCGGCATCCGCACCTTCTGGCTCGACCGGGCCGGCGCGCCCGGGCCGACGCTGCGCTTCGGCACCGGCGCCGGCATCACCTGGGGCTCGGACCCGGAGGCGGAGTGGCGGGAGACCGAACTGAAGGCGTCACGGCTGCTCGCGATAGCGTCGGGCGCATACGACCCGAGCGGGGAGGAGCCCTGACGTGAAGATCTGGCTCGACGGCGGCCTGCGGGACATCGAGTCCGCCCGGGTCTCCGTGCTGGACCACGGACTGACCGTGGGCGACGGCGTCTTCGAGACGGTGAAGGCGGTGCAGGGCAGGCCGTTCGCGCTCACCCGGCACCTGGACCGGCTGACCCGCTCCGCGCGCGGCCTCGGCCTGCCCGACCCCGACCTGGACGAGGTCCGCCGCGCCTGCGCGGCCGTCCTGGAGGCCGACCCGGTGCCGCTGGGCCGGCTGCGCATCACCTACACCGCGGGCGAGGGCCCACTCGGCTCCGACCGCGGGGGACAGGGCCCGACGCTGGTGGTCGCCCTCGGCGCGACCGCGCGCCGCCCCGACTCCACCGCCGTCGTCACCGTCCCCTGGACCCGCAACGAGCGCGGCGCCCTCACCGGCCTGAAGACCACCTCGTACGGGGAGAACGTCGTCGCCCTCGCCCGCGCCGCCCGGCACGGCGCGTCCGAGGCGCTGTTCGCCAACACGGTCGGACAGCTCTGCGAGGGGACGGGCTCCAACGTCTTCGTCGTCGTGGACGGCGAGCTGCACACCCCGCCGCCGGCCTCCGGCTGCCTGGCCGGCATCACCCGCGCGCTGACCGTCGAGTGGACCGGCGCGAAGGAGACCGACCTGCCACTGGACGTGCTGGAGCGCGCCGAGGAGATCTTCCTCACCTCCACCCTGCGCGATGTCCAGGCGGTGCACCGGGTGGACGGCCGTGACCTGCCCGGCGCGCCGGGCCCGGTGACCGCCAAGGCCATGCGGGCCTTCGCGGAGCGGTCCGCGGACGACCTCGACCCCTGAGCGGATTCGAGGGCCCCGAAGGGGCGCGGGGAACTGCGCGACCAGCCACAACGGCGCGGTAGACGACCGACGGCATAGCGCGGCATTTCCCGCGGAGCGCTCGGCGGCGCGTAAAAGAGCTGACGCGTGGCGCCGCAGGGGGTAGAAATCCGGTGATGACCACGACCCTGCGGCCGACCGGGCCGCTCCAGCACGCCGCTGACGGGGCGCTGTCCCGGCACTTCCAGGTGTGCGTGAACGGCCGTCCCGTCGGCGGCGTGCACCTCGCCACGCACGAGCTGTTCGGGCCCACGGTGGCCCGGCTCGACGAGCTGAGCATCGACGAGCCGGACCGCGGCCGTGGCCGCGGCACGGTGGCCGTGCTCGCCGCCGAGGAGGTGGCGCGCGGCTGGGGCTGCGAGCGCGTCGAGATCACGGTGCCCGCGGCGGCCGTGGCCGCGGTGCGGCTGGCCACGGCGCTCGGCTACGTCCAGCGCAACCGCCGGATGAGCAAGCCGCTCGGCGACGCGCCGCCCGAGTTGCCGGCGGGCAGCCGGGGCAGGCCCATGACCGAGGCCGAGTTCGGGCCCTGGCTGAAGAAGGCGATCAAGGACTACACGCGGAGCTGGATCGACCGCGGGGTGCCCGCGGACGCGGCGCGCACCAAGGCGGAGCGGGACCACGCGCGGGCCCTGCCGGACGGCCTGGCCACCGCGGACACCCTGCTCAGCGTCTTGGAGCACGAGGGCACCCCGGTCGGCACGCTGTGGCTGTCGGTCGCAGGCGACCGGGCGTTCGTCTTCGACGTGGAGGCCGACGAACGCTTCCGCGGCCGAGGCCACGGCCGCGCCCTGATGCTGCTGGCCGAGGCCCAGGCGGTGGCCGCAGGACAGCGCGTCCTCGCCCTCAACGTGTTCGCGGGCAACACACCGGCCGAGCGGCTGTACGAGTCGCTGGGGTACGAGACGGTGGAGTACTCGCTATACAAGAACCTGCTCTGAGGCGCGCTCGGTGATCGGCGGCCACCGGGGTGCCGGGTCCGTCACCGCGGCGTGCGGCGCCGTCAGGTGTGCGCGGACAGCAGCCGGTCGGCTATCTCCTCGATCCGCTCGCGCAGGCCCTGCTGGCTCTTGCCGCCGTCCAGTCGCTCGCCGCCGATGACGTACGTCGGGGTGCCGGTCACGCCGATCGCCTTGCCCTCGGCCTGGTCGGCGTCGACGACGAGGATGTGCCGCCCGTCGATCAGCGCCGTGTCGAACTCCTCGGCGTCCAGGCCGAGTTCACCGGCGACACGGACCAGAAGCGGCTCTCCCTCGCGGTCCAGTTCCGCGACGCGGCCGAGGACCGCCTCGACATACGCCCAGCCCCGCCCCTGGGCGAACGCCTCCTCGGCGGCCTGCGCGGCGGCGAAGGCGTGCCGGTGCTTGTCCAGCGGGAAGTGCCGCAGCCGCAGCTCCAGCCGCTCGCCGTAGCGGGCGCGCAGCGCGCGGATGTCGTCCAGGGCGGTGCGGCAGTCCGGGCACTGGAGCTCGCACCAGACGTCGAGCACGGGCACGGGGGCGCCGCTGGGCGCGGGAGAGGACTCGCTCATGGACGCCAGTCTTCCAGGCGCGGCCCGCATGACCGAATCGGCGCCGTACGCGGCCCACCGGCACCTGCGAAGGAGACGACCCGGAGATGTCCCTGATCTCGGGCCCGGCCATGGCATCGCGGGGAGGGGACGGTGCAGGATGGAAGGGACGAAGCGCACCCGTGCTTCGCTCTGCCCGCCCGAGCCCGCCAGGAGGACCGGATGATTGCCGAGACCGTCTGTTCCGCCGTGTCCGCGGCCGGCCTGGGCATCGCGGTGGTCACCGCGTACCGCAAGCGCTTCCTCGCCGCCGCCCGTATCGCGGCCTACTCGCTCGTCCCCGTGGGCCTGGTGATGACGGGGGTCGTCGGCTGGCTGGCCGACACGGCGTTCAGCCCCACCGCGTGGGCGGGCTTCGGTGTGCTGGGCGCGGCCTGGGCCCTGTTCGCGACCACGCGCGCGGTCGAGCGCCGCCGCGGCGGTACCCGCGCGCAGCGCAAGGCCGCCCGTGGTGCGCGGCCCGGCGCGGTGGCTCCCGCCGCCTCGGCGCCCTCACTCGGCCCGGCCTCCCGGCCCGCGGCCCGGCCCGCGACGCCTCGCGCCGCCGACTCCTCGGACGACTTCAGCGACATAGAGGCCATCCTGAAGAAGCACGGCATATGAGCCCCGGCAGCCGGCATCGGTCCCGGCGCTGAAACGACACAGTCCGTCGGGACCGCGCCCCGAGTGATCATGAGCCGAGCGGATCCGAAACGGACCTCACGGAATTCGGCGAACTCCCGCATGATCCGGGCGTGTTGATCGCGCACGGTCCGTCACCTGGGCCATGATCACCCCCGAGATGCTGGACACGACACAGAGCGAGGCCGCGCCGCCGAAGGACGAGCCGCGCGGGTGCCTTTTCGCCCTTTCCCAGCCACCGCTGATGATCTTCCTGGCGGTGATCGGGTGTCTGCTCCTCATGGCTGCGCTGCACGATCTGCTGTTGCTGTGAGTCGTACACGCCGGTCCCGGCGCCACCCGCCGGGACGGGCGTCGCCCCCACCCCACCACGGGAAGCACACCGGCCAGGGCCCCAGCCTGGAACCGGCACGCCAGCCCTCACCACCGCAAACCGCACCGCCGAGCGCCCAGCACCGCAAACCGCACCGGCGAGCGCCCCGGCGTGAGAAGCGCACCGCCCAGCCCTTACCACCGGAAACCGCACCGCCGAGCGCCCAGCACGGGAAGCGCACCGGCCAGCACCCCACCACCGGAACCGCACCGGAACGTCACCCCGGCCCCGGAACCCGCGGCGACTCCGGCGAGTAGACCCCGGGGCCCGGCCCCGGACACCCACGGTGACCGCCCACCCTCGAAAACTCACCCGCACCAACCGCGGTGACCGGCCCCCGGAACGCGGCCGACCCGGCGGGGCGCGGGATCCGCCGGCCACGCACGCCCGCGGCGATCACTCTTGAAAACTCACCCGCATGGACCAGCCGGACCGGCCCCCGGAACGCCCCGGGCGGCCGGCGCCGGGGACCCGGAGCGCGGCCGGGGCGGGGAATCCGGAGCGCGGCCGGGCGGCCGGAACTGTGGGGGAGCCGCCGGGCGTGGTCAGCCTGTCGCTTCCTTGCGGCGGGCCCGGTACGCGGCCACATGCAGCCGGTTTCCGCAGGTCCGACTGTCGCAGTAGCGGCGCGAGCGGTTGCGGGACAGGTCGACGAAGGCCCGCCGGCAGTCCGGCGCCTCGCAGCGCCGCAGCCGCTCCTGCTCCCCGGCGACCACGAAGAACGCGAGCGCCATCCCGCAGTCGGCGGCGAGATGGTCCGCCACGGACGCGCCCGGCGCGAAGTAGTGCACATGCCAGTCGTAGCCGTCGTGGTCCGTGAGCCGCGGGGTCGTCCCCGCCGCCGCGACCAGCTCGTTGATCATCCCCGCGGCGGCCCTGGCGTCCGGGGCGGCGAAGATCCCCGCGAACCGCCCGCGGACCTTGCGCACCGCCGACAGATCGAACTCGGAGAGCACCCCCACATCACTGATTTCGTGTTTTCGTACGAAATCCTGGAGCGTGGCGACGTCCGGCAGCCCGTCCGGCGTCGCGTCGTCCTCCGGCACGGTGTTCACCAGATCCACCACCGTGTCGAGCGCGCACCGGGTGTCGTGGGTGATCAGCACGTTTCGCTCCCTGGCGTGAGGGTCGGGCGGGTGCCCGCCGATGCTGGCCGATGGTAGTTGGCCGGTAGCCGGAAGAACGGCTCCCCGCGCATCGCGGTTCCCGGCGGCCCGAGCCCCGAGGGAGCCGCAGGACCGGCTCGGGCATGCCGAAGCCGCCGCCGCGAGGCTCGCGGCGGCGGCTTCGACCACGCCGTATGCGGTTGTCTTGGCCCGAGCCGTCTCCCCGAGTGGACGGCGCCGGGCTGCTTCGAGGGCGGCCTAGCTCTCCGCCAGGATGTGCGAGAGCTCCTGATCCAGATCGAAGTGCCGGTGTTCCGTGCCGGGCGGCACGGCGGCGTCGGTTCGCTTCAGGAAGGATTCCAGGGCCCGCGCCGGGGCCTCCAGCAGCGCCTCCCCCTCCGGGGAGCTGAGGGCGATGCACACGACGCCCTGGCCGTGACTGCGTGAGGGCCAGACGCGGACGTCGCCGGTGCCGGTGGGCCGGTGCAGACCCTCGGCGAGGAGGTCGCGGGCGAACACCCACTCGACGGTCTCCTCGGCTCCGGTGTGGAAGGTGGCGTGCACGGCGTAGGGGTCGGCCGTGTCGTACCGCAGGCCTGCGGGGACAGGCAGGGAGGACTCGCTCGACACAACGAGGCGCAGGTGCAGCTCGCAGCTGACCGTGGTGTTCATAAGCGCCAGGGCCTTTCGCTCAGTGTGCGCTCGGGGATTCGCACGTCGGCGAAATCGACATGCCACCTACGGTGCCGTTGTAAACCCCTCTGAGTGTTTTGCGTGTCTTTAGGTACCTCTTCCGGCCGAGAAGCCGAGTGAGGGTCACCGCCATTCCGGTGACTGGTTTCACTCGGGTAGGGTTTGGTCGTATGAATACGGGGAGTGACACGTCGGGCGAGGCCGCCACGGTCTCCGGCCCGCCCGAGGGGGAGTCCGAAGGGGCGGGCGTGCCGCAGGAGCGGGGCCTCGGGTCGCGGGCGCCGGAGTTCATCAAGGCGCGTCGCGTGCTGCACGTGAGCTGGCAGGCCGGCGTCTTCGTCGTGGGCCTCGCGGTCGTGGTGGCCGGCATCATCATGCTGCCGCTGCCCGGACCCGGCTGGGTGGTGATCTTCGGCGGCATGGCGATCTGGGCGACCGAGTTCGTCTGGGCCCAGCTCGTGCTCCGCTGGACCAAACGGAAAGTGACCGAGGCGGCCCAGCGGGCGCTCGATCCCAAGGTGCGCCGCCGCAACATCACATTGACGGTGATCGGCCTGGTGATCGTGGCGGTGCTGCTCGCGATCTACCTCTGGAAGTTCGGCATCGTGATGCCCTGGAAGATCAAGGACCAGTGATCCGCCGCCCAGGCGCCACCCCGGCTCCCAGCATGGCCCCTGCTTCCGGCACGGCCCACGCGCCCGGCGCGACCCCGGCGCCCGGCATCGCCCCAGTTCCCGGCGTCGCCCCGACTCCCTGCACGGTCCACGCTCCCGGTGTTGCCCCAGTTCCCGGCACCGCCCCGGCTCCCGGCACCGCCCCGGCTCCCGGCACCGCCCCGGCTCCCGGCCCGGCCCCGGCTCCCGGCCCGGCCCACGCTCCCGGCGCGACCCCGGCTCCCGGCGCGACCCCGGCGCCCGGCGCCACCCCGGCTCCCGGCACCGCCCCAGTTCCTGGCACCGCCCCGGCTCCCGCCGTCGCCCCGGCGCCCGGCATGGCCCCGGCTCCCGGCGCCGCTGCGCCATGGTCGGAGGCATTCCCTGACATGGGGTAACCTTCTACCTGCGCCCGGGCGATTAGCTCAGTGGGAGAGCGCTTCGTTCACACCGAAGAGGTCACTGGTTCGAACCCAGTATCGCCCACCCGGGTCGGCGGCCCGTCTGCGACAGTGCGGACGGGCCGCCGTCGTCTGCGCCCACCCTCATCTCCCGCACCCCTCAGCTGTCCGGCGCGGCCCGCGGGGCGCACCCACCCGCCCCGGCCGCGGATCGCCGCGGTGTTCGGCCCGTCGGCCGCACATGCCCGACCTGCACCCTCGCCCGGGTGGCGCGGCACCGGCCCGCGAACGGCCCGCCGAAGGGCCGGGCGGCGGCCTGAGATATTCCTGTCCGAATCATTGACGCACCCCTGACCCCTCCGTACCTTGTGCCAGCAAGCGCTTACTTGAAACGTTTCACAGACCGGCGACGACGGCGTCGCGGGGAGGGGTCCGACGGTGGGAACCGACAGGCATGTGGAGCGGCGTACGGTCCTGAAGGCGGCCGGAGCCACGGCCGCCACGCTGGGGCTGGCCACGGCGACCGGGTGCGGGGGCGGCAGCGGCTCCGGAGACGGCACGGTGACGATCCGTTATTCGTGGTGGGGCGCCGAGGAACGGGCCAAGAGGATCAACCAGACCATTGCGCTCTTCGAGAAGAAGTACCCGAAGATCAAGGTGAAGACGGACTTCCAGACGTATCAATCGTTCTGGGAGAAGTTCCAGACGCAGGCCGCCGGCGGAAATCCACCGGACGTTTTCCAGAATGCCGTGGCGTTCCTTCGCAAGTACGACAAGAGAGGCGTTCTTCTCGACCTCAAGTCGCAGGCTCAGGCAGGGAATCTGAGCCTCGATCACTTCCGCGCCGGCGTCATCAAGGTGGGCGAGGTGGACGGAAAGCAGCTCGGTGTGCCCGTCGGCTCCAACACCATGTCCCTCGTCGTCGACAAGAAGGTCTTCGAGAAGGCCGGGGTGGAACCGCGGGCGGGCTGGACCTGGGACGAGTACTTCAAGGCTCTGAAGACCATCCACGACAAGACGAAGATCCCCGGTGACACCGGCTACTTCACCATCATGTACCTGTACGACCTCTACCTGCGGCAGCACGGCAAGGCGTTCTTCACCAAGGACGGACTCGGCTTCGACCAGGCCGATCTGACGGAGTGGTGGACGGACGGCTACAACCGGGTCAAGGCCGGCATCGTCACCGACCCCAAGGTCGTCCAGCAGGACATGCCCAAGTCCCCCCTCTCCGCCGGGCACGGCGCCTCGGAGTTCACCTGGGACAACTTCACCGTCCGCTACTCCGCGGAGGGCGACAGCACCTACGGCCTCGCCCCGATCCCCACCACGGACGGCAAGCACACCGGCCAGTACCTCGCCTCCCTGATGCTCAGCGCCTCGGCCCGCACCTCGCACCCCAAGGAGGTCGCCCAGTTCATCGACTTCATGGTCCACGACCCCGAGGTCGGCACGATCATGGGCTACGACCGGGGCATCCTCGCGAGCACCGAGCAGTACGAGGCGTTCACGCCCGCCGACGCGGTGAACAAGGAGATCGCGCGGTACGAGGCGGACACCGCCGAGGCCGGCGTCCTCGGCACGATCACCCCGCACCCGTCCGGAGCCGACACCGTCGAGGCCGCCTTCCTGCGCATCGGCGGCGACCTCGGACAGGGCAAGACCAAGGTCGCGGACGCGGTGAAGCAGTTCTTCACCGAGTCCGAGGCCGCCTTCCAGGTCTGATGGGGGCCCCGTGACGCTCGTCAAGGACTCGCCCGCCCGCACGGCACGTTCGGCCGCCCCCACCGCCGCGGGCCGGCCGGGCCGCCGCCGGGAGAACCTGGCCGGCTACCTCTTCATGTCGCCGTGGATCGCGGGCTTCCTGCTGCTGACCGCGGGCCCCATGGTGGCCTCCCTGTACTTCGCCTTCACCGACTACAACCTGTTCAACACCCCCAGGTGGATCGGGTTCGACAACTTCACCCGGATGTTCGACGACCCACGCTGGCAGAAGTCGGTCGAGGTCACCGCCAAGTACGTGGTCATCGGCACCCCGCTGAAGCTGCTGCTCGCGCTCGGCGTCGCGCTGCTCCTCGCGCAGAGCCGCCGCGGCCAGGCCGTCTACCGGGCCGCCTTCTACGCCCCTTCGCTGATCGGCGCGAGCGTCTCGGTCGGCTTCGTGTGGCGGTCGCTCTTCTCCGACGGCGCGATCGTGGACCGTACCCAGACCTTCCTCGGCTTCCCCGTCGGCGGCTGGGTCGGCAACGCGGACTGGGTGCTGTACTGCCTGATCGCGCTGACCGTCTGGCAGTTCGGGGCGCCCATGGTCATCTTCCTGGCGGGCCTCAAACAGGTGCCGAGGGAGCTGTACGAGGCGGCCGAGATGGACGGCGCGGGGACGCTCCGGAAGTTCTGGAACATCACTCTGCCGATGATGTCCCCGGTCCTCTTCTTCAACGTCCTGCTGGAGACGATCCATTCGTTCCAGATCTTCGGCTCCGCCTACGTCGTCTCCAACACGTACTGCGGACCGGCCGACGCCACGCTCGTCTACACCTGCTACCTGTACCAGCAGGGGTTCAAGAACGCCCAGATGGGCTTCGCCTCGGCGATGGCCTGGATGCTGCTGCTCGCCGTGGCCCTGGTGACCGCCGTCCTGTTCTGGTCGCAGAAGAAGTGGGTGCACTACGAGGAGGCGGCCCGATGACGTCCCCCCATCTGCCTGCTCCGCTCGATCAGGGCAGGCCCCCGGCCGCCGCCAAGCCGTGGGCGGCGCACCGCGGGCGCGCCGGCTCCCTCGTCTGGCACCTCGGCGCCCTGGCGATCCTCGCGGTCATCCTCTATCCGGTCGTCTGGGTCATCGGCGCCTCGTTCAAGCCGAGCAAGGACATCATCAACAGCCTCACGCTGTTCCCGGCCGACCCGATCCTGTCCAACTTCAAGGGCCTCGCGGACGGCATCGCGGACATCTCGATCTGGACGTTCTTCCAGAACTCCCTCTTCTACGGGCTCGGTTCCGTCGTCGGCGTGCTGATCTCCTGCTCGCTGACCGCGTACGCGTTCGCGCGCATCCGGTTCGCCGGGCGCAACCTGCTGTTCTCCCTGATGATCGGCACCCTCCTGCTGCCCTACCACGTCCTGCTGATCCCGCAGTACGTGATGTTCCAGAAGCTGGGGCTGGTCAACACCTACACCCCGCTGCTGATCGGCAAGTACCTCGCCACGGAGGCGTTCTTCGTCTTCCTGATGGTGCAGTTCATGCGCAACCTGCCCCGCGAACTGGACGAGGCGGCCCGCCTCGACGGCTGCGGGCACCTGCGGATCTACTGGTCGATCGTGCTGCCGCTGTGCCGCCCGGCGCTCATCACCAGCGCGATCTTCACCTTCATCAACGCCTGGAACGACTTCATGGGACCGCTGGTCTACCTCAACGAGCCCGGCAAGTACACCGTGTCGCTCGGCCTGATGATGTTCCGCGACTCCGACGGCGTCGCCGCCAACTACGGCGGCATGATCGCCATGTCGCTGGTCGCGCTGCTGCCCGTGCTGCTGTTCTTCCTCGCCTTCCAGCGGTATCTGATCGACGGGATGGCGACCTCCGGACTGAAGGGCTGAGGCGATCGCCATGGCGCAAGCGCCTGTGAAACCGCGCGGGGAGTCGGTGTTCGCCGACCGGTTCGGCCTGTTCGCCGAGTGTCTGCTGACCGGGGTGTGGATCGCCGTGGCCGCCCTCGGCGTGGTCACGTACCCGGCCGCCTTCGCGGCGGGCGCCCGGCATCTGCGCCGCCGCACCGCGCACGAGCGCGGCGGCCTGCGGGAGTTCGCCGCCGACTTCCGGGCCGCCCTCGGCGGCGGCTGGGCCGTCGGGGCCGCCGGGTGGGTCGCGGTGGCGCTGGCCTGGGTGGACGTCCAGGCGGTGCGGGCCGGGCTGCCCGGCGGGCCGCTCGCCGGCGCCGTCGGTCTCGTCGCGCTGACCGGCCTCGCCGTGGCCGGGCTGCGCGCGGCGGCGCTCTGGGCGCCCGGCGCGAGCTGGCGCACGCTGCTCACCGGCGCAGCCCGGCGCACCGTCCTCGACCTCGCCGGCTCCTTCCTGCTGATCGGCGGAGTGGCGCTCGTCGGCTGCTGCGCCGTGCTCGTCGCGCCGCTCGCGGTCCCCGTGCTCGGGGCGGTCGCCGCGGCGGCCGTCGCCGTGGAGGAGCGCCACCGCCGCCGCTGACCCGCGGTCCCCACCCGGCCACGGCCGGCGCCTCCGGCGGCGCGGCAGCCATCTGTCATGCCCCTGGCAAGTCACCGGATTCCCACGGAAAGGATCAGGCCATGTCGCCCATTCCCCGCAGGTCCCTCCTCAAGGCGGCCGCCGTCGCCGGCGCCGCCGCCCCGTTCAGCCGGGCCCTCGGCACCGGGACGGCCGAGGCGGCACCCGGCGCGCCGGCCGAGAGCGCGGACCCGGTGACCCTGGACTGGCTGGAGGACGGCGGCCTCGGCGCCGCCCCCGGCTCCACCGTCGGCGTGCCCTGGCCGATGGGCACGTACCACGAGGACCAGACGTTCGCGCTCACGGACGCGGACGGCACCCCCGTGCCCGTGCAGTCCTGGCCCCTGGCCTACTGGCCGGACGGCTCCCTCAAATGGACCGCGCACGCGGTCGGTTCCGGCTCCGGCAGGCTGACGCTCACCGCGGGCACGCCCGCGGCGCCCGCCCGGAGGGTCACCGTCGCCGAGCGCGGCGCCGGCATCGATGTCTCCACCGGCGTCATCACCGTCAGGATCGGCAAGCACGGCTCCACGCTCGTCAAGTCCGTCACCCGGGGGTCCACTCGGATCGCCGGGAACGGCCGGCTCGTCCTGCTCCGCCGGACCGAGATCGAGGACGAGGAGCAGGGCACGGTCCGCACCGAACGCTTCGACGGCGCCATCGACACCGTCACCGTCGAACAGGACGGGCCCGTCCGCGCGGTCGTCCGGATCGACGGCAGACACCGCAAGGGGAACCGCAGCCGGCTCCCGTTCTCGATCCGGCTCTACTTCTACGCGGGCGCCGACTCCTTCCGCATGGTGCACACCATCACCTACGACGGGACACAGGAACCGGGCCGCGGCAGCGGCGACTTCGTCAGCGGGCTCGGGGTCCGCTTCACCGTCCCGATGCGCGACGCGGCGTACGACCGGCACATCCGCATCGGCGGCGAGGGCACCGGCCTGCTGCGCGAGGCCGTCCAGGGCATCACCGGGCTGCGCCGCGATCCCGGCGCGGCCGTACAGGCGGCCCAGTACGCGGGCGAGAAACTGCCCGATCCGGCCACCTGGGACCAGCGCGTCACCACCCGCCTCCCGTACGTCCCGCACTGGGGCGACTACACCCTCTCCCAGCTCTCCGCCGACGGCTTCACCGTCCGCAAGCGCACCACGAAGGGCCACGGCTGGATCGGCGCCGGCGGCGGGAGGCGGGCCTCCGGCTTCGGGTACGTGGGCGGGGCGAGCGGCGGACTCTCCTTCGGCCTGCGGGACTTCTGGGAGAAGTTCCCCGCCCAGCTCGACATCCGCGACGCCCACAGCGACGAGGCCACCGTCACCCTCTGGCTCTGGTCGCCCGAGGCCCAGCCCATGGACCTGCGCTTCTACCACGACGGCATGGGCCAGGACAGCTACCCCGAACAGCTCGAAGGTCTCAACATCACCTACGAGGACTACGAGCCCGGATTCGGCACCCCCTACGGCATCGCCCGCACCAGCGAACTCCTCTTCTGGGCCAACGAGTCCACCCCCACCGGCGAGACCCTGGCCCGGCAGGTGGCGGCCGTACGGGTGCTGCCCCAGCTCGCCGCCCCGCCCCGGCAGCTCATCGAGGCCAAGGTCTTCGGCCCCGGCCTCTACGCCGAACCCGACCGCTCCACCCCCGCCAAGGCCAGGATCGAGGACCATCTCGACTTCCTCTTCACCTACTACAAGGACCAGGTGGAGATGCGCCGTTGGTACGGCTTCTGGGACTACGGCGACATCATGCACACCTACGACTCCGCCCGGCACGTGTGGCGCTACGACATCGGCGGCTACGCCTGGGACAACTCCGAACTGTCCCCGGACCTCTGGCTCTGGTTCGCCTACCTCCGCTCGGGCCGCGCCGACATCTTCCGCTTCGCCGAGGCGATGACCCGGCACACCGGCGAGGTCGACGTCTACCACCTGGGCCGATGGGCGGGCCTCGGCACCCGGCACGGGGTCCAGCACTACGCCGACAGCGCCAAGCAGCAGCGCATCGCCAACACCACCTACCGGCGCTACTACTACTTCCTCACCGGCGACGAACGGGTCGGCGACCTGATGCGGGCCAACGTCGACTCCGACGAGACGTTCCTCGTCCTCGACCCGATCCGCAAGATCCGCACCGAGCCCTACACCCCCGACCGGCACGCCCTGTCGATCGGGTTCGGCACGGACTGGAGCGGACTGGTCTCGGCCTGGCTGACCGAGTGGGAGCGCAGAGGCCCCCAGTGGGAGAAGGCCAGGGCCCGCGTGCTGTCCACGATGGAGACCATCGCCGCCCAGCCCAATGGATTCGTGCAGGGCAGCGGCCTGTACGACCTCGACACCGGCCGGTTCGCCGTCGCCGGCACGCCCGTGGTGTCCGTCTCGCATCTCTCGGCGGTCTTCGGCCTGGGCGAACTGTGCGCCGAGCTGATCCACCTCGTGGACATGCCGCGGTTCAAGGAGGCATACCTGGACTACTGCCGCTACTTCAACGCCACCAAGGCCGAGCAGGCCGCCCGCTACGGCAGCGACTTCGGCAGCCTGCTGCTCTTCCAGGGCCACTCGCGCCTCGACGCCTACGCCGCCGTGCAGACCGGCGACGCCGCTCTCGCCCGGCGCGCCTGGAGCAAGTTCTACGCCTCCGACGGCTACACCGAGTCGGCGCCGTGGAAGACGGAGCGGCTGACCGGACCGGCCACCCTGGTCCCGGGCAGCGAGGCGAGCTGGGTGTCCACCAACGACACCGCCCTGTACGGCCTCGCCGCCATCGAGAACCTGGCGCTGCTGGGCGACCGGATGCCCGCCTGAGCGGGTCCAGCAAAGTCCGCTGCGGTTCGACGGCGCTCCAAAGGGGCGCGGGGCTGTGTCGACATGCGGCTTAGCCGCGATGGGGGCCCCTGTTCGAGCGAAGCCGAGAACGTGGGGGAGCGACCAGCCACGACGGTGCCGCGGACGACCGACGGCACAGCGCGGCATGTCCGGCAGAGCGTTTTGCGGACGAGGGGGAGCGCCGTCGCACGGGCGGCGGCGCTCGTACCGAGGAGTGTGGCCCACCGCACCCCGTACGGCATGAGTACGCGTACTCAGATGACCCCCGCGGGCAGACTCCGCCCATGGACTGGACCCACTACCGTTTCCGCAGCCGGTGGCCCCTGCCCGCGCCGCCCGCCGCCGTCTTCGCGGCGCTGGAGCGGGCCGAGGAGTATCCGCGCTGGTGGCCCCAGGTGCGCACGGTGAGCCGGCTCGACGACAGCACCGGAGTCGTCACCGTCCGCTCCGTCCTGCCCTTCGAGATGACGTTCACCGTGCGCGCTACGCGGCGGGATCCCGCCGCCGGCGTCCTGGAGGGCGCCCTGAGCGGGGACATCGAGGGCTGGGCCCGCTGGACCGTCACCGCCCGCGGCACCGGCACCCTCGTCCGCTACGACCAGGCCGTCGTCGTCACCAAGCCGCTGCTGCGGCGACTGGCCGTGCCCGGCCGGCCCTTCTTCCGCGCCAACCACCGGCTGATGATGCGGGCCGGCCGGCGCGGCCTGCTCGGGCACCTGGGAGCGGTTTGAACGAATCCCGCCGGGACCTGTATTGTTCAGTGCGTTCCCGGGCGATTAGCTCAGTGGGAGAGCGCTTCGTTCACACCGAAGAGGTCACTGGTTCGAACCCAGTATCGCCCACAGCCCGACGGCGACGGTGCCCGCATCCGATGCGGGCACCGTCGCCGTCGTCGTGCTTCAGGCGGCCCTCGGCAGTTCCGGACGCAGCGGCCAGTCCGTGCTCACCGCCTCGTCGGAGCCGCTGCGCGCGAACCATGCCTGAAGACCTCGGGCCTGCGCCGCGTGCCAGGTCGTCTGCAGCGTGTGCAGCTCGGCCGGGGACAGGCGTTCCAGCCGGGCGGCGAAGCGCCGCCCGAGCGCCCGTACGACGCCCAGCGCGGCCAGCGCGTCCGCGGCGGCCTCGTGCGCGCCCTCCAGCGCCACACCGTAGTGCGCACACAGATCGGTCAGCGTCCGGCGGCCCTTGCGATAGCGGTCCAGATGCTTGTCCAGCACCCGCGGGTCCAGCACCAGCAGCGGCGCCGACTCGAACCAGCGGTCCAGCGACGACGCCCGATGGCGGCGCAACTCCCGGTCCAGCAATGTCAGATCGAACGGCGCGTTCATCACCACCAGCGGCCGGCCCAGCGCCGCGTGCCCCGCCAGCTCCTCGGCTATCTCGAACATCACCGGCGCCGGCCAGCGGCCGTTGCGCTGCAGGTGTTCCTCCGTCAGCCCGTGCACCGCCGTCGCCGCCCGCGGCACCGGCACGCCCGGGTTCACCAGCCAGCGGGTCACCCGGGGCCGGGTGCCCGGCGCGTCCTGGACGACGACGGAGGCCGACACGATCCGGTCGGTCTCGACATCCACGCCCGTGGTCTCCGTGTCGAAGGCGGCCAGGGGTCCCTCGTACCAGCACGTCATGCCCACACAACTCCTCGTTCACCCACGGCAGATGACGACCCGTCTTCTGCCAGTTTGGTGATACCCGGGCCGTTTGCGCCGTACGCCGCAAGGACACAACAGGAGTACGGGTCTTTGCAGTTCAGCGGCTCGTTGCGGGAAAACACTTGGCTTGGAAGGCTGTTGGTCATGGCGATAGCGCAGCCCGAGCGGGGCGGGCTGCTGCCCGAACGCACGGGCCCCCATCGCGGCACACTCGCCACCACCGCCTGCATGGAGACACTGCAGGTCGGCTATCTGCACGCGGTCGCCGCCGCCGCGGGCTGCTCGCTGTCCCAGCCGTTCCCGGACAACGGCATCGACTGGCACGTCAGCCACAGCGCGCCCGGACACACCGTCGACGACGAGGTGACGATCAAGGTGCAGCTCAAGTGCACCTATCAGATCGCGCCCAACCCTCCGGGCCGTTTCTTCTCCTTCACCCTCGACAACGACCACCTGCGCAAGCTCGCCCGCACCCCCGTCTCGGTGCACAAGATCCTGGTCGTGATGCTCGTCCCGCGCTCCCAGGAGGACTGGTTGCGCGCCAGCCACGACCGGCTCGACCTGCGGCACTGCTGCTACTGGGTCAACCTGGCGGGCCACCCGGTCACCGGCCGGCACCGGACCACCGTGCGCATCCCCACCGCGCGCATCTTCGACGACCGGGCGCTGTGCGAGATCATGACGCGGGTCGGGACGGGAGGCAGACCATGAGGCACCGTCCGGCCGACGAGCCGCTGCGGGAGGTCAGGCCGCACCCGGTCGACCCCCACGGCCACCACCCGCCCGAGCCCGCCGGGCCCGACCCCGCCACCGTCGACCCCGCGGTGCTCGGCGCCCTGCTGCACCGGCACGGCTGGCAGCGCCGCGGCGGGGCCCCCGGACGGTACGGCCGCTGGACCCCACCGGGACCGGGCGGCGGCGGGACCAGCCTGCTGGTGCCCGAGAGCCGGGACTTCCCCGACAGCGAGGACCTGCTCGGCGAGGCCCTGGTCGCGCTCTCCCGCAGCGGTACGCCCGCCGCGCACGAGGTGCTGCTCGGGCTCGCCGTGCCCAGCGACGAGATCCACTGGTGGCGGGACGTGCCGAGCGGCCCCGCGGGCGCCACGCCCTGGAACGCCGAGGAACAACTGCGCACCGCCGCCCGGCAGATGCTGCTCGCGGGCGCGCTCGCCGGCCGCGGGCGCGCGGGCTACTACGGCGCCCGGCACCGCCGGTCGGCCGCCGCGGCGCTGGCGGACGTCCTGGTCGGACCGGCGGCCGGCGGCCACCTCGCCGCCTTCGTCCCGGTGGACACCGGACGACCCCTGTGCGTGCGCCTGCACCAGGCCCTGTACGCGGCCCGCGAGGCGATCGACTACCAGCGGGCCACCGGCGGCATGGACGCCTTCGACGCGGCCGTCGAGGCCGGCGTCAGCCGCGAGCTGACCGAGGCGCTGGTGGCCCTCGTGCGCGGCACCGAGGGCGCCCGGATCGCCGTCGCCTGGGCGCCCGCCGCCCAGGTCCCCGAGGACTGCGCGAGCGCCGCCGAGCCCGTCGAGTTCTCGCCCGGCGACCTGCCCGTGCTGCGCGAGGCCGGCAAACGCTATGTGCGCGACGAGCCCGCCGTCCCGGTCCGGGTCACCGGCACCGTGGTCCGCCTGCGGCGCTCCGGCCCGCGCGGCGCGGGCACCGTACGACTGCGGGTGATGTCCGGCGCCGAGGTGCCGCACGTCCGGGTCACCCTGGACGAGGAGGACTACCGCATCGCCGGGCACGCGCACCTCGTCGGGCTGCCGGTGCGGGTGCAGGGCCGGCTGGAGAGCCGGGGCGGGTTCCGCCGGCTGTCCGGCGCCCTCGGAGTGGTACCGGTGCAGGTGGACGAGGCCGAGCGGGACCGTCTCATGAAGTCCCTGCAGGAAGATCTCGACTTCTTCGAGGAGGCGTGCAGCGGCGACGACTGCGACTGACCGGGGGCGGCCCCTCACACAGGGCCACCGTTTCGCCGTCGGCGGGCCCGGGTCGGTACGATCCCCTATTGCGCGCGCTCCTGGTACGGCGCCCGCATCCACCAGCAGTCAGGAGAGACCGGTGTCAGACGTCCGTGTGATCATCCAACGCGATTCCGAGCGGGAAGAGCGCACGGTGACGACGGGCACTACGGCCGCCGAGATCTTCGCCGGCGAGCGCTCGATCATCGCCGCCCGGGTGGCCGGAGAGCTGAAGGACCTCGCCTACGAGGTCAAGGACGGCGAGACCGTCGAGGGCGTCGAGATCTCCTCAGAGGACGGTCTGAACATCCTGCGCCACTCCACCGCGCACGTCATGGCTCAGGCCGTGCAGGAGCTGTTCCCGGAGGCCAAGCTGGGCATCGGCCCGCCCGTCAAGGACGGCTTCTACTACGACTTCGACGTCGAGAAGCCGTTCACGCCGGAGGATCTGAAGGCCGTCGAGAAGAAGATGCAGGAGATCCAGAAGCGGGGGCAGCGGTTCTCCCGCCGGGTCGTGACCGACGAGGCCGCCCGCGAGGAACTGGCCGACGAACCGTACAAGCTGGAGCTGATCGGCCTCAAGGGAGCCGCGTCCGCCGACGACGGCGCGGACGTCGAGGTCGGCGCCGGCGAGCTGACGATCTACGACAACCTGGACGCCAAGACCGGCGAGCTGTGCTGGAAGGACCTCTGCCGCGGCCCCCACCTGCCCTCCACCCGCGCCATCCCGGCGTTCAAGCTGATGCGCAACGCGGCCGCCTACTGGCGCGGCAGCGAGAAGAACCCCATGCTCCAGCGCATCTACGGCACCGCCTGGCCGTCCAAGGACGAACTGAAGGCGTACCTCGACTTCCTCGCCGAGGCCGAGAAGCGCGACCACCGCAAGCTGGGCAGCGAACTCGACCTGTTCTCCATCCCGGAGCAGATCGGCTCCGGCCTCGCCGTCTTCCACCCCAAGGGCGGCATCGTCCGCCGCGTGATGGAGGACTACTCGCGGCGCCGCCACGAGGAGGAGGGCTACGAGTTCGTCTACACCCCGCACGCGACCAAGGGGAAGCTCTTCGAGACCTCGGGCCACCTCGACTGGTACGCCGAGGGCATGTACCCGCCCATGCAGCTCGACGAGGGCGTGGACTACTACCTCAAGCCCATGAACTGCCCGATGCACAACCTGATCTTCGACGCGCGCGGCCGTTCCTACCGCGAACTGCCGCTGCGGCTCTTCGAGTTCGGGACCGTGTACCGCTACGAGAAGTCGGGCGTCGTGCACGGCCTGACCCGGGCCCGCGGCTTCACCCAGGACGACGCGCACATCTACTGCACCCGCGAGCAGATGTCCGAGGAACTGGACAAGACGCTCACCTTCGTCCTCGGCCTGCTGCGCGACTACGGCCTGAGCGACTTCTACCTGGAGCTGTCCACCAAGGACCCGGAGAAGTTCGTCGGCTCCGACGACGCCTGGGAGGAGGCCACCGAGACGCTGCGCGAGGTCGCCGAGAAGCAGGGCCTGCCGCTGGTGCCGGACCCGGGCGGCGCCGCCTTCTACGGCCCGAAGATCTCCGTGCAGGCACGCGACGCCATCGGCCGCACCTGGCAGATGTCGACGATCCAGCTCGACTTCAACCTGCCGGAGCGCTTCGACCTGGAGTACACCGGCCCCGACGGCTCCAAGCAGCGCCCGGTCATGATCCACCGCGCCCTGTTCGGCTCCATCGAGCGCTTCTTCGCGGTGCTCCTCGAACACTACGCGGGCGCCTTCCCGGCCTGGCTGGCGCCGGTGCAGGCGGTGGGCATCCCGATCGGCGACGCGCACGTCGAGTACCTGGAGAAGTTCGCCGCCAAGGCCCGCAAGAAGGGCCTGCGCGTGGAGGTGGACTCGTCCTCGGACCGGATGCAGAAGAAGATCCGGACGGCGCAGAAGCAGAAGGTTCCGTTCATGGTCATCGCGGGCGACGAGGACATGTCGAACGGCTCGGTGTCCTTCCGCTACCGCGACGGCTCGCAGGAGAACGGCATCCCGGTCGACGAGGCCATCGCCAAGATCGTGAAGGTCGTGGAGGAGCGGGCACAGGTCTGAGCGGACCCGCACGGCGGCCCCCGGACAGGCTCAGCGGACGCCATTGACCCACAGCGTCGGGCTCAGCGCCTCGGGGGCCGCTCGTCGTCTCTGTCCCCGCCTGCGGTCTCGTCTCCGTCCTCGCGCGCGAAGACCTGGAGCATCCAGGACGAGAACGACCCGGTGACCGCGCCGAGCAGGGCGAGACCGCCGGCCATCATGCCCACCGCGATCGTCCGCCCGAGCCGGGTCACCGGGACGACGTCCCCGTAGCCCACGGTGCTCAGCGTCGCGCAGGTCCACCACAGGGCGTCCCCGAACGTCTGCATCGACGTATCGGGCGCCCCGCGCTCCTGCTGGTAGACGGCGAGCGCGCCGGAGAAGCCGAGCAGCACGGCGGACAGGCCCGCGTACACGATCACGCGCGCGTGCAGCGCCAGCCGGGGCCGGCCGTGCCGGCGCTGCACCGCCTCGTAGAGCCGGACCACGCGCAGCGGGCGCAGCAGCGGCAACAGCAGCACCAGCGTGTCCAGCCAGCGCGCCCGCACGAAGCGCAGCCGCTGCCCGCTCAGCCGCCAGCGCACCGCGTAGTCCACGGCGAACAGCGCCCAGGCCGCGAAGAGCGCCGCCCGGCACAGAAGGCGCCACCCACTGCCGACGCCGGAACCCAGCACCAGGGCCGCGTACGCGCCGAGGAAGACCAGCGACGCCACGGCGAGCGGGGCCTCCGCGCGGCGCTCCCAGCGATCTGCGGGGCTGTCGTCGTACACCGGCCCAGCTTCGCCCGGGAGCCGGGTGCCGCAACCCCGACGACACGCCGCGAACGGGCGACGCCATATGCTGCGTAGCATGACGAGTGAGCCGGAGCAGCAGATCGGAGTGGGGACGCAGGACGCGTTCCAGCGCCTGTGGACGCCCCACCGGATGGCCTACATCCAGGGCGAGAACAAGCCGACCGGTCCGGGGGCCGACGACGGCTGCCCCTTCTGCGCGATCCCGGCCAAGTCCGACGAGGACGGGCTGATCGTCCGCCGCGGCGAGCATGTGTACGCGGTGCTCAACCTGTACCCGTACAACGGCGGCCATCTGATGACCGTGCCCTACCGGCACGTCGCCGACTACACCGATCTGACCGGGCCGGAGACCACGGAGCTGGCCGAGCTGACCAAGCAGGCGATGACGGCGCTGCGCACCGCGTCGGGCGCCCAGGGCTTCAACATCGGCATGAACCAGGGCACCGTCGCGGGCGCCGGCATCGCCGCCCACCTCCACCAGCACATCGTGCCCCGCTGGGGCGGCGACACCAACTTCATGCCGGTGGTCGGCCACACCAGAGTGCTGCCGCAGCTGCTGGCCGACACGCGCACCATGCTGGCGCGGGCCTGGCCGACGCCCTGAGGCGTCGGCCACAGGGCGCTACGCGTCGTACAGATCGGCCTTCCGCGGTGACGGGTCCTGCACATTCGTGCTGAGGAACGCCGAACGGGCACCGAACTTGTCCGTGTCCACGCCGTGTTCCTCAAGGACCCGGATCGCCGCGGAGTGCACCACCCGCAGCACCGGCGCCGCCGCGCGCAGCGCGTCGTCGGCCATGAACCGGTGCCGCCACGGCTTGTCCGCCCACGCGTGCCGCAGACCGAACGGCTCGGGCAGGCCCAGCGAGCCGCCGAGCCAGTTCAGCAGCGGCGGGTACCAGGTCAGCGGCGCCCTCGCCGCGAGCCGCACCACCTCGTCGGTGCCGACCAGCGGCAGATTGATCGACCGGGTCTCCCACGGCTTGAAGGATTTGGTGACCTCCTTCTTCGGTGCCTCCGGCTTGGAGGTGAACAGCGAGTGCACCGGCCCCAGCGCATGCCCCGTCACCTCGATGCGCAGCGTCTGGTGCAGCACGGTGACCGTGATCAGCATCGTGATGATCAACTGCCCGTCCCACAGCGTCCACTGCACGCCCAGGTAGTACCGGTCGCCGCCGCCGAACTGCTGCTTGTTGCAGATCTCCTGTATCGCATGCGGCTTGACCTGGAACGCCTCGACGTCCGCGCCCTCCGGACGGGACACCGCCTTCGCGTTCTCGCCGATCGGCGTGACGATCCAGTGGCGGATGGACGGCTTCGGGAAGCCGCCCGTGTTCAGCGGGCCGCGCTCCAGCATCCCCAGCTGGTCGTGGATCGCGCGGATGACGTCCCAGCTGCGGAACGGGTGGATCTCCCGGGTGGGGTCGGCGGGCAGCAGATCCTCGGCGAGCTGCCAGCTGCCCCAGCGCGTGCCCATGCCGAGTATGCCCTTGGGCCCGGCGTAGAAGACCGAGTTGGACTGCTGCTCGGCGCTGAGCCGGGCCAGAGACTGGCGCAGCTGTTCCGCGGCCGTCTCGCCCGGGCTGCTCGGCACGGCCTCCGGGACCTTGGCGCCGACGCTGGTGCCGGAGAGCAGGCCGTCCCAGCGCGCCCGCAGGTCCTTCGCCGCGCGCTCGCAGATCCGCCGGGCCCAGAACCAGCCGAGCACCGGCAGCACGGCCGCCGCGCGCGCGTACCAGCCCCAGAACCCGGTGAACGGCATGCGGATCAGGAAGATCAGGACGACCGCGCCCACCGCGACGAGCAGGGCGGTGGCGAGCGCCCCGGCGCGCTTGGCGTCCCGCTTGGCCATGAACGTACGCAGCTGGAAGACCAGCAGCCAGACCAGGAGCCCGGGCAGGACGAGCAGGCCGCACAGCACCATCACGGTGCTGAGCTGCTTGTCACGGGTGCGGCGGATGTTGTTGGCCGCCAGGCAGTGCTCCACGACGACCTGCGGTTCGGAACCGAAGGACTGGATCAGTGGTTTGCGCCCGGAGCCGAGCATGCGGTCGACCACGGCCCGTGAGAACGCCTCGCCCAGATTCGGCTTGAACAGGGCGATCCGGCCGGCCTTGACGGTGGACTGGTGCCACTCGTTGTCGGCCTTCTTGATGGCCTCCATCGCGCTGTCCCGGTAGGCGGCCGAGGCCAGCGCGTAGGTCGCCGCCTGGCTTCCGTCGCCCGCGATGGGTACCTGTGGTCCGTCCCACTCGGTTCCAATCGACATGCCCGCCCCCGATCGCCGCCGGTGTCGCTTCTGCGGCCTTCCCGACTTCCGTGCTCCGCATACCTGTTGATCAGCTCGTCGTGCCGATTCGGCACGACCTGATCAGGTGATCAGCGTATCCGCAGCCACCGACATCCGTCGGCGGACCGGCCAAAGACACCTCCCGGCCGGCACCCTCCGGTCACGCTCCGGCCAAAGGCGAGCGGCCCAACGTGCCGATCCCTTCGGGCCCTTCGCGCGCCGGGCCGCTCGGCACCGGCACCCTGCGGATCGCGCGCGGCGCGGGCGCGCGAAGCAGAGCACCGCGTCCACCGCCGGCCACGCGACCTCACCGAAGCCGGCGGCGGACTCTCAACCGGCCCCCTACGAAGCCTCCTTCGCCTGCGCGCGGATCTTCTCCGCGATCTGTACCGGCATCGGCTCGTGCCGGGCGTAGGAGCGGCCGAAGCGTGCCGTGCCGTGCGAGAGGGACCGCAGGTCGACCGCGTACCGGCCGATCTCGAACTCGGGCACCTCGGCCCGGACGAGTGTCCGGCCCGTGCCCACCTGTTCGGTGCCCAGCACCCGCCCGCGCCGCCCCGACAGGTCGCTCATCACGGCGCCCACATAGTCGTCGCCGACCAGGACGGACACCTCGGCCACCGGCTCCAGCAGATGGATCGTGGCGTCCGCCGCGGCCTCCCGCAGCGCCAGCGCGCCCGCCGTCTGGAACGCGGCGTCGGAGGAGTCCACCGAGTGCGCCTTGCCGTCCAGCAGTGTGATCCGCACGTCGACGAGCGGATAGCCGGCCGCGACTCCCTTGGCGGCCTGGGCCCTTACGCCCTTCTCCACCGACGGGATGAACTGCCGCGGCACGGCGCCGCCGACCACCTTGTCCACGAACTCGATGCCCGAGCCGCCCGGCAGCGGCTCGACCTCGATCTCGCAGATCGCGTACTGCCCGTGCCCGCCGGACTGCTTCACATGCCGGCCGCGCCCGGCGGACCGGGTCGCGAACGTCTCCCGGAGCGACACCTGGTGCGGCACCACGTCGACCTGGACGCCGTACCGGCTGCGCAGCCGCTCCAGGGCGACGTCCGCGTGCGCCTCGCCCAGGCACCACAGCACCACCTGGTGCGTGTCCTGGTTCTGCTCCAGACGCATCGTCGGGTCCTCGGCGACCAGCCTGCCCAGGCCCTGCGAGAGCTTGTCCTCGTCCGCCTTGCTGTGCGCCTGGATGGCGAGCGGCAGCAGCGGGTCGGGCATCTGCCACGGCTCCATCAGCAGCGGATCGTCCTTGGCCGAGAGCGTGTCCCCGGTCTCCGCGCGGCCCAGCTTCGCCACGCACGCCAGGTCGCCCGCGACGGCGTGCGTCACCGGACGCTGCTGCTTGCCGAACGGCGTGGACAGGGCGCCGATCCGCTCGTCGACGTCGTGGTCCTCGTGGCCGCGGTCGGCCAGCCCGTGCCCGGAGACGTGCACCGTCTCGTCGGGGCGCAGCGTCCCGGAGAAGACGCGGACCAGGGAGACCCGGCCGACATAGGGGTCGGAGGAGGTCTTCACGACCTCGGCGACCAGCGGCCCGTCGGGATCGCACGGCTTCAGTTCGCGCGGCCTGCCGTCGAGCGTGGTGACCTCCGGGACCGCGTGCTCCGGCGGGGTCGGGAAGCCGCGGGTGACCAGGTCGAGCAGTTCCACCGTGCCGAGCCCCTGGCGGGCGCCCTCGGCGGCGGGCGCGGCGGCCAGCACCGGGAAGAAGGCCCCGCGCGCGACGGCCCGCTCCAGATCGTCGATCAGCGTTTTGACGTCGACCTGTTCACCGCCGAGATAGCGGTCCATCAGGGTCTCGTCCTCGCTTTCGGAGATGATCCCCTCGATGAGCCGGTTGCGGGCGTCCTCGATCCGCGGCAGCAGGTCGGGGCCCGGCTCGGACTCCGTGCGCTCCCCGGAGGAGTAGTCGAACAGCCGCTGCGACAGCAGCCCGATCAGCCCGGTCACGGGCGCGTGCCCGTCGGCGGCCTGCGCACCGCGCAGCGGCAGATAGAGCGGGAGCACGGCGTCCGGGTCGGCCGCGCCGAACACCTCCGCGCACACCCGCGTCATCTCCTCGAAGTCCGCGCGGGCGGCCTCCAGATGGGTGATGACGATGGCCCGCGGCATGCCGACGGCCGCGCACTCCTCCCACACCATCCGGGTCGAGCCGTCCACGCCGTCCGAGGCCGACACCACGAAGAGGGCCGCGTCCGCGGCGCGCAGACCGGCCCGCAGCTCTCCGACGAAGTCGGCGTACCCGGGGGTGTCCAGAAGATTGATCTTGAAACCGTCCCATTCGACGGGCACCAGGGACAGCTGTACGGAACGCTGCTGCCGGTGCTCGATCTCGTCGTAGTCGGAGACGGTGCCGCCGTCCTCCACGCGGCCCGCCCGGTTCACCGCTCCCGCGGCCAGCGCGAGAGCCTCCACCAAGGTGGTCTTGCCCGATCCGGAGTGGCCGACCAGCACCACATTCCGTACGGACGCGGGGTGGTCGGCCGCCGTAGCCCTGCCGGCGGCCCCAGGGTGTGTGTTCGCCTTGTCGCCCATGGCCTAGCCTCCCGTGCACGGTGAGGTCACAGTGGGCGCGGGACACGCGTCAGCCGCGTGCGGTGGCGGCTTCGGCGACGCCCGCGGTTATTCGAGCTTTCCACTCCCGTCACGGTGCGTCCATACAAGCGACGTGATCGCGACGCCCGCCGGGAGTTGCGGCCCGGCCGCCCCGCTCCGCGCCGGTCCGGGTGCCCGGCCGTCGGGCACCCGCGCGCGTGGCTACGATGGGCCAGCCGACGTGGCCAGAGGGGCCGCGCGGCGACACCGACCGTCGGGAAGGCCATGCTGAACAAGTACGCGCGTGCATTCTTCACGCGTGTCCTCACACCGTTCGCCGCGTTTCTCATCCGCAGGGGCGTCAGTCCCGACACGGTGACGCTCATCGGCACGGCCGGTGTGGTCGCGGGCGCACTGGTCTTCTACCCCAGGGGCGAGTTCTTCTGGGGCACCGTCGTGATCACGCTCTTCGTCTTCTCCGACCTGGTCGACGGCAACATGGCCCGCCAGCTGGGCCGCTCAAGCCGCTGGGGCGCCTTCCTGGACTCCACCCTGGACCGGGTCGCGGACGGCGCCGTCTTCGGCGGCTTCGCCCTGTGGTACGCGGGCAACGGCGACAACAATGTGCTGTGTGCCGTGGCCATCTTCTGCCTGGCCAGCGGCCAGGTGGTGTCGTACACCAAGGCGCGCGGCGAGTCGATCGGGCTCCCGGTGGCCGTCAACGGCCTCGTCGAGCGTGCCGAACGGCTGGTGATCTCGCTGGTCGCCGCCGGCTTCGCCGGCTTCCACAAGTTCGGCGTACCGGGCATCCAGTGGCTGCTGCCGATCGCCCTGTGGATCGTCGCCGTCGGCAGCCTGGTCACCCTGGTCCAGCGCGTCGTCACGGTCCGCCGGGAGGCCGCCGAGGCGGACGAGGCGGCCGGCCACCGCAACGAGTCCCAGGGGAGCGAGGCGGCCAAGTGAGCGCTCAGGAGCGCCTGACCGACGCCCTGTACGGGTTCGGCTGGAGCGCCGTCAAGACGCTCCCCGAGCCGGTCGCCGTGCGGCTCGGCCGCACCGTGGCCGACCTCGCCTGGAAGCGGCGCGGCAAGGGCGTACGACGGCTGGAGAGCAACTACGCGCGCGTGCTGCCCGACGCGAGTCCCGAGCGCCTGGGCGAGCTGTCGCGCGCGGGCATGCGCTCCTACCTGCGCTACTGGATGGAGTCCTTCCGGCTGCCCGCCTGGAGCCGCGAGCGGATCAGGAACGGCTTCGACCCCAAGGACGTCCACCACCTGACCGACGGCCTGGCCGCCGGCCGGGGCGTCGTCCTCGCGCTGCCGCACATGGCCAACTGGGACCTCGCGGGCGCCTGGGTGACCACCGCACTGGGCACTCCCTTCACCACGGTCGCCGAACGCCTGAAGCCGGAGACCCTGTACGACCGTTTCGTCGCCTACCGCGAGGGCCTTGGCATGGAGGTCCTGCCGCACAGCGGCGGCTCCGCGTTCGGCACGCTGGCCCGGCGGCTGCGCGACGGCGGCCTGGTCTGCCTGGTCGCCGACCGCGACCTGTCCGCCTCCGGCGTGCGGGTCGGCTTCTTCGGCGAGCCGGCCCGGATGCCCGCGGGCCCGGCGCTGCTCGCCCAGCAGACGGGCGCGCTGCTGCTGCCCGTCACGCTCTGGTACGACGACTCGCCGGTGATGCGGGGCCGGGTCCATCCCCCGATCGAGGTACCCGAGACAGGTACGCGGGCCGAGAAGACGTCTGTCATGACACAGGCGCTGGCCGACGCCTACGCCTCGGGGATCGCCGAGCATCCGGAGGACTGGCACATGCTGCAGCGGCTGTGGCTCGCTGATCTGGACCCGCCGGAGGGAGCCTCGTGAGGATCGGTATCGTCTGCCCGTACTCCTGGGACGTGCCGGGCGGCGTCCAGTTCCACATCCGGGACCTGGCCGAGTACTTCATCGGCCTCGGCCACCAGGTCTCCGTCCTCGCGCCCGCCGACGACGACACCCCGCTGCCGCCGTACGTCGTCTCGGCCGGCCGCGCGGTGCCCGTGCCCTACAACGGCTCGGTGGCCCGCCTGAACTTCGGTTTCCTCTCGGCCGCCCGGGTGCGCCGGTGGCTGCACGACGGCGCCTTCGACGTGGTGCACATCCACGAGCCGACATCGCCGTCGCTGGGCCTGCTGACCTGCTGGGCGGCCCAGGGGCCCATCGTGGCCACCTTCCACACCTCCAATCCCCGCTCACGCGCGATGATCGCCGCGTACTCGATCCTTCAGGCGGCGCTGGAGAAGATCAGCGCGCGCATCGCGGTGAGCGAGTACGCACGGCGCACGCTGGTCGAGCACCTGGGCGGGGACGCGGTGGTCATCCCCAACGGCGTCGACGTCGGCTTCTTCGCCCGCGCCGAACCGAAGGCGCAGTGGCAGGGCGACACGATCGGCTTCATCGGCCGGATCGACGAGCCGCGCAAGGGCCTGCCGGTGCTGATGAGGGCCCTGCCGAAGATCCTCGCCGCGCGTCCGGGGACCCGGCTGCTGGTGGCCGGGCGCGGCGACGAGGAGGAGGCCGTCGAAACGCTCCCCGCCGAGCTGCGCTCCCGGGTCGAGTTCCTGGGCATGATCAGCGACGCGGACAAGGCGCGGCTGCTGCGCAGCATCGACCTGTACGTGGCACCCAACACCGGCGGCGAGAGCTTCGGCATCGTCCTCGTCGAGGCGATGTCGGCGGGCGCCCCCGTCCTCGCCTCCGACCTGGACGCCTTCGCCCAGGTCCTGGACCAGGGCGCGGCCGGGGAACTGTTCGCCAACGAGGACGCCGACGCGCTCGCCGACGCGGCGGTCCGCCTGCTCGCCGACCCGGCACGCCGCGCCGCGCTGCGCGAGCGCGGCAGCGCCCACGTGCGCCGCTTCGACTGGTCCACGGTCGGAGCGGACATCCTGTCCGTCTACGAGACGGTGACGACGGGCGCGGCAGCGGTGGCGACCGACGAACGCACCACGGGCCTACGCGCCCGCTTCGGCCTGGCCCGCGACCGCGACTGAGCCCGACGGGTCGTGTGGCGGCGGGCGGTCATGATCACCGGGTCCGGTGTTTGTGGGCGGGGCCGTGGTGGGCGGTGTGGCGGTGGTGGGTGTGGTGGTGTGCGGGTTCGGCTGGGTCGTGGGCGGTGATTGGGCCTGGTGAGGTGTGTGACTGGCGGTTGTGATCAGCGGGGCATGTTTTGTCGGCGGGGCCGTGGTGGGTGTGGTGGTGTGCGGGTTCGGCTTGGTCCTGGGCCGTGGCTGGGCCTGGTGGGTTGTGTGGTGGCGGGCGGTTGTGATCAGCGGGTCCGGTGTTTGTGGGCGGGGCTGTTGTGGGCCGTGTGGTGGCGGGCGGTCATGATCAGCCCGTCCGGCGTTTGAGGACGAGGCCGTTCAGGCCGAAGCGGGGGTCCGGGGGCGGCAGCCCCCGGTGACGGCAACCCCGACCCGGGCAGCCCGGCGAGAAACGGCACCCCCAGCCCCGGCCGACCCAGCGGAGCGCACAGGTAGCCTTGCCCGCCGTGACCGCAACCCTCATCTGGATCCTCGTCGTCCTGGTCGCCGTCGGCCTCTACCTGAGCTGGACGGCCGGCCGCCTCGACCGACTGCACTCCAGGATCGACGCGACCCGCGCCGCACTCGACGCCCAGCTGCTGCGCCGCGCCTCGGTGGCCCAGGAGCTGGCGACCTCGGGCGTGCTGGACCCGGCCGCGTCGATGGTGCTGTACGAGGCCGCGCACGCCGCCAGACAGGCCGAGGAGGAACAGCGGGAGGTCGCCGAGAGCGAGCTGAGCCAGGCGCTGCGCGCGGTCTTCGCCGAGCCCCAGCAGGTCGAGGAGGTCCGCAGGGCACCCGGCGGCGAGGCGGCGGCCCACGAGCTGACCGAGGCGGTGCGCAGGGTGCCGATGGCCCGCCGTTTCCACAACGACGCCGTGGGCGCGGCCCGCAGGCTGCGCGAGCACCGCAAGGTCCGCTGGTTCCGCCTGGCCGGCCACGCCCCCTTCCCCCTGGCCTTCGAAATGGATGACGAACCACCCCCCGCCCTGGCAGACCGGGCCAACTGAGCAGCGCCCCCGAAGACCGAAGGGGCGCGGGGAACTGCGCGACCAGCCACAACGGCGCAGCAGACGACCGACGGCAAGGGGCGCCACAAACATCTGCACGGCGCGGCACGAACACCTGCACGGCGCGGCACAAACACGGCACAAACACGGCGCAAGCACCGGCACCGCACGGGTCCCGGCGGGGCAAAACGATCCACCCGCTCGCCATTGGCCCTTGCTGTGGACTGGTCCGTTCACGTTTCCTCGGTGCGGCAGAAACCCTCTTGCATCGAGTGAGGTCCCCGTGTCCACCACGCTTCCCGAAAACCAGGCCCCCGAGACCGGCACCGCCCGCGTGAAGCGCGGCATGGCCGAACAGCTCAAGGGCGGCGTGATCATGGACGTCGTCACGCCGGAGCAGGCGAAGATCGCCGAGGACGCGGGCGCCGTCGCCGTCATGGCCCTGGAGCGGGTCCCGGCCGACATCCGCAAGGACGGCGGCGTGGCCCGCATGTCCGACCCGGACATGATCGAGGGCATCATCGACGCCGTGTCGATCCCCGTGATGGCCAAGTCGCGCATCGGCCACTTCGTCGAGGCCCAGGTGCTGCAGTCCCTCGGTGTGGACTACATCGACGAGTCCGAGGTCCTGACCCCGGCCGACGAGGTCAACCACTCCGACAAGTGGGCCTTCACCACGCCGTTCGTGTGCGGTGCCACCAACCTCGGCGAGGCCCTGCGCCGCATCGCCGAGGGTGCCGCGATGATCCGTTCCAAGGGCGAGGCCGGCACCGGCAACGTCGTCGAGGCCGTCCGCCACCTGCGCCAGATCAAGAACGAGATCGCCCGGCTGCGCGGCTACGACCAGCACGAGCTGTACGCCGCCGCCAAGGAGCTGCGCGCCCCGTACGAGCTGGTCAAGGAGGTCGCCGACCTCGGCAAGCTCCCCGTCGTGCTGTTCTCCGCGGGCGGTGTGGCCACCCCTGCCGACGCCGCGCTGATGCGCCAGCTCGGCGCCGAGGGCGTCTTCGTCGGCTCCGGCATCTTCAAGTCCGGCGACCCGGCCAAGCGCGCGGCGGCCATCGTGAAGGCCACCACCTTCTACGACGACCCGAAGATCATCGCGGACGCCTCCCGCAACCTCGGCGAGGCCATGGTCGGCATCAACTGCGACACCCTCCCCGAGACCGAGCGCTACGCCAACCGCGGCTGGTGACCCATGAGCACTCCTGTCATCGGCGTCCTGGCCCTCCAGGGCGACGTACGGGAGCACCTTGTCGCCCTGGCCGCGGCCGACGCCGTGGCCAGGCCGGTGCGGCGCCCCGAGGAACTGTCCGGCGTCGACGGGCTCGTCCTGCCCGGCGGTGAGTCCACGACCATCTCCAAGCTCGCCGTGCTCTTCGGCCTGATGGACCCGCTCCGCGCGCGCGTGCGGGACGGCATGCCCGTCTACGGCACCTGCGCGGGCATGATCATGCTCGCCGACAAGATCCTCGACCCGCGCTCGGGCCAGGAGACGGTCGGCGGGATCGACATGATCGTGCGCCGCAACGCCTTCGGACGGCAGAACGAGTCCTTCGAGGCGGCGGTCGACGTCGCGGGGATCGCGGGCGATCCTGTAGAGGGCGTCTTCATCCGCGCACCCTGGGTCGAGTCCGTCGGCGCGGCGGCCGAGGTGCTGGCCGCACACGAGGGTCACATCGTCGCGGTCCGGCAGGGCAACGCGCTCGCCACGTCGTTCCACCCGGAACTGACCGGCGACCACCGCGTGCACGCCCTGTTCGTCGACATGGTGCACGCGAACCGGGCGGCGGAGTCCTTGTAGGATCGCTGGCGTTCGTTGCAGAGATGGGTTACGCGAAGGAGACAGGCAGATGTCCGGCCACTCTAAATGGGCCACGACGAAGCACAAGAAGGCCGTGATCGATGCCAAGCGCGGCAAGCTCTTCGCGAAGCTGATCAAGAACATCGAGGTCGCGGCGCGGATGGGCGGCGCCGACCCGGAAGGCAACCCGACTCTCTACGACGCCATCCAGAAGGCGAAGAAGCAGTCGGTCCCGAACAAGAACATCGACTCCGCCGTCAAGCGCGGCGCGGGCCTGGAGGCCGGCGGTGCCGACTACGAGACGATCATGTACGAGGGCTACGGCCCCAACGGCGTCGCGGTGCTCATCGAGTGCCTCACCGACAACCGCAACCGCGCCGCCTCCGACGTCCGCGTCGCCATGACCCGCAACGGCGGCTCCATGGCCGACCCCGGCTCGGTGTCGTACCTGTTCCACCGCAAGGGCGTCGTCATCGTCCCCAAGGGCGAGCTGAGCGAGGACGACGTGCTCGGTGCCGTCCTGGACGCGGGCGCCGAGGAGGTCAACGACCTCGGTGAGTCCTTCGAGGTGCTGAGCGAGGCCACCGACCTGGTCGCGGTCCGCACCGCCCTCCAGGACGCGGGGATCGACTACGACTCCGCGGAGGCCAACTTCGTCCCGACCATGCAGGTCGAGCTGGACGAGGAGGGCGCCAAGAAGATCTTCAAGCTGATCGACGCGCTGGAGGACAGCGACGACGTGCAGAACGTCTTCGCCAACTTCGACGTCAGCGACGAGGTCATGGAGAAGGTCGACGCGTAACGCCGCGACGGACTGCACGGGCGCACGGGCCGACGGGACACACCCGTCGGCCCGTCCCTTTGCGGGGCGTTGTCGGTGGCAGCCGATAGCCTGCATGAACAGCAGATCGAAGGGAGGGGCGCGTGCGCGTGCTGGGGGTGGACCCGGGGCTGACCCGCTGCGGCATCGGGGTGGTCGAGGGCGTCGCGGGGCGCCCGCTGACGATGCTCGGCGTCGGCGTCGTGCGCACCCCCGCGGACGCGGAGCCGGCCCACCGGCTGGTCGCCCTGGAGCGGGGCATCGAGACCTGGCTCGACGAACACCGCCCCGAGTACGTCGCCGTGGAGCGCGTCTTCAGCCAGCACAACGTGCGCACCGTGATGGGCACGGCCCAGGCAAGCGCCGTCGCCATGCTCTGCGCGGCCCGCCGGGGCATCCCGGTCGCCCTGCACACCCCCAGCGAGGTCAAGGCCGCCGTCACCGGCACGGGCCGCGCCGACAAGGCGCAGGTCGGCGCCATGGTCACCCGGCTGCTGCGGCTCGACGCGCCGCCGAAGCCCGCCGACGCGGCCGACGCCCTCGCCCTGGCCATCTGCCACATCTGGCGCGCCCCCGCGCAGAACCGACTCCAGCAGGCCGTGGCCCTGCACGCAGCCAAAGCACCGAAAGGCCGTACGGCATGATCGCCTTCGTGAGCGGCACGGTCGCCGCACTCGCTCCCGACACCGCCGTCGTCGAGGTGGGCGGCGTCGGCATGGCCGTCCAGTGCACGCCGAACACGCTCTCCACGCTGCGCGTGGGACAGCCCGCCAAGCTCGCCACCTCCCTCGTGGTGCGCGAGGACTCGCTGACCCTGTACGGCTTCGTGGACGACGACGAGCGTCAGGTCTTCGAACTGCTCCAGACCGCCAGCGGCGTCGGCCCGCGGCTCGCCCAGGCCATGCTGGCGGTGCACACCCCGGACGCGCTGCGCCGGGCGGTCGCCACGGCCGACGAGAGGGCGCTTGTCGCCGTACCCGGCATCGGCAAGAAGGGCGCGCAGAAGCTGCTGCTTGAGCTGAAGGACCGGCTCGGCGAGCCGGTCGGCGCCCCGGCCGTCGGCGCCCCGGTGAGCCAGGGCTGGCGCGACCAGTTGCACGCCGCCCTGATCGGCCTCGGGTACGCGACCCGCGAGGCCGACGAGGCGGTCGCCGCCGTGACCCCGCAGGCCGAGGCGGCCGACGGCGTCCCCCAGGTCGGACAGCTGCTGAAGGCCGCCCTCCAGACCCTCAACCGCGCCCGCTGACCGCCTGCGCCCCGAGCCGCAGCTAGGAGACCTCAGTGAACTGGGACGACACGACCGGCACCCCCGCCTCCGAGGGGCCGGGCGGCCCCGCAGCGGAGCGGCTGGTCGGCTCGGTCGCCGACCGCGAGGACCAGGCCGTCGAGGCCGCCCTGCGCCCCAAGGACCTGGACGAGTTCATCGGCCAGGAGAAGGTCCGCGAGCAGTTGGACCTCGTCCTGCGCGCCGCACGCGCGCGTGGCGCAACCGCCGACCATGTGCTGCTCTCCGGCGCCCCCGGCCTGGGCAAGACCACTCTCTCGATGATCATCGCGGCGGAGATGGGCGCCCCGATCCGCATCACCAGCGGCCCCGCCATCCAGCACGCGGGCGACCTCGCCGCGATCCTCTCCTCCCTCCAGGAGGGCGAGGTCCTGTTCCTGGACGAGATCCACCGCATGTCCCGGCCCGCCGAGGAGATGCTGTACATGGCGATGGAGGACTTCCGCGTCGACGTCATCGTTGGCAAGGGCCCCGGCGCCACCGCCATCCCGCTCGAACTGCCCCCGTTCACCCTGGTGGGCGCCACCACGCGCGCGGGTCTGCTGCCGCCCCCGCTGCGCGACCGCTTCGGCTTCACCGCCCATATGGAGTTCTACGAGCCCGCCGAACTGGAGCGCGTCGTGCACCGCTCGGCCCGGCTGCTCGACGTCGAGATAGACCGGGAGGGAGCCGCCGAGATCGCCGGCCGTTCGCGCGGCACGCCCCGCATCGCCAACCGGCTGCTGCGCCGCGTCCGGGACTACGCGCAGGTCAAGGCCGACGGTCTCATCACGCGCGAGATCGCCCAAGCGGCCCTCGCCGTCTACGAGGTCGACGCCCGCGGCCTCGACCGCCTTGACCGCGCCGTGCTGCGGGCCCTGCTGAAGCTGTTCGGCGGCGGCCCGGTCGGCCTGTCCACGCTGGCCGTGGCGGTGGGGGAGGAGCGCGAGACGGTCGAGGAGGTCGCCGAGCCGTTCCTGGTCCGTGAGGGCCTGCTGGCCCGCACCCCGCGCGGCCGGATCGCCACGCCCGCCGCATGGGCGCATCTCGGCCTCGCCCCGCCCCGCTCGGCGGCGGCGGGAAACGGACAACAGGACCTGTTCGGGGCGTGACGGCGAGCGCATTGGCCGGGGCAGGAACCCAGGTGCCATGCTGAGCGTTGTTCCATGCGCGCGGACTCGCTTAGACTCCGCCGATGCCGCCCTTGTGGGCGGCGCCGTCCACACCCCCAGCCACCAGGCCGCAGTCCGCCGCGGTCGTGCGAAGGAAACCCCGTCCCGTGAATACCTTGACCCTCCTCCCGTTCATCGTGCTCATCGCGGCCATGTTCCTGATGACGCGTTCGGCCAAGAAGAAGCAGCAGCAGGCCAATGACATGCGGAACCAGATGCAGCCCGGTTCCGGCGTCCGCACGATCGGGGGCATGTACGCGACGGTCAAGGAGGTCAACGAGGACACGGTCCTCCTCGACGCCGGTCCGGGCGTCGACCTGCTCTTCGCGAAGAACGCCATCGGTGCCGTCCTCACCGACGACGAGTACAACCGCATCGTGCACGGCATCGAGCATGAACTGAAGTCCGACGCCGACATCGTCCCGGACGACGCCTCCTCCCTCACCGAGCACGACGAGCCCGCCGACGCCGCCTCCGACCAGGCCGTCGACCTCGGCAAGAAGGACGCGGCCGAGGAGCCGGCCGCCGACGCGAAGACGAACGCCGAGCAGAAGACGAACGCCGAGCAGAAGACGGACGCCGAGCAGAAGACGGACGCGGAGCCGACGGCGGACGACGAGGCGAAGAAGACCGACGGCGGCTCCGAAGCGAAGTAGACACGCCGAGGGGCGCGCGGTTCCGGCTCGCGCGTCCCACGGCGTGTACTCCTCGCAGGGGGTACCGAACCACGTCATGGCCGCCGCCGCGCCCATCCGGCGCGGGGCGGCCCGAGAGGGAGTACGAGAAGGTGGCAGCACCTAAGAAGGGCCGGAGCGCGAGTGCCCCGGGCAAGCCGGGGCGCTCGCTGGCCCTCATCCTGATCGCCATCGTGGCGCTCACCGGGGGCATGTTCGCCTCCGGGCACACCACCCCACGTCTTGGCATCGACCTTGCCGGCGGCACGAGCATCACGCTCCAGGCGAAGGCCGACCAGGGGTCCGCGATCAACAAGGCCAACATGGACACCGCGGTCGAGATCATGAACCGCCGTGTCAACGGCCTCGGTGTCTCCGAGGCGGAGGTGCAGACCCAGGGGACGAGCAACATCATCGTCAACATCCCCAAGGGCACCAACTCCGAAGAGGCCCGCCAGCAGGTCGGCACCACCGCAAAGCTGTACTTCCGCCCGGTCCTGGCCAGTGAGCCCAGCGGCGCCGCCGCCTCACCGAGCCCTTCGCCCAGCGGCTCCGCAGGCGGCAGCGCCTCCCCGTCGCCGTCGGGCAGCGCGTCGGCGGACGAGAAGGCGTCCTCGTCGTCATCATCGTCATCGCCGTCGCCCTCGACCTCCGCGACCTCCCAGGGACGGGCCCTCACGGACGCGCTGAAGGCCGACGCCACGCCGTCCGCGACCCCGAGCGCGGACTCCGCCAGCCCCTCGGCGAGCGGCACCGGCTCCTCCGGCGGCAAGCTGGAGGACCAGTACGCCAAGCTGGACTGCTCCAAGCAGGCCGACCGGGCCACCGCCGGGAAGACGGCCAAGCCGTCCGAGTCGACCGTGGCCTGCGGCGAGATCAGCGGCGCCTGGTACAAGTACATGCTCGGCCCGGCCGCCGTCGACGGCACCGAGGTCAAGAAGGCGCAGGCGGTCTTCGACACGCAGACCGCGGCCGGCTGGCAGGTCCAGATGAACTTCAACTCCACCGGAGCGAAGAAGTTCGCCGACATCACCGGCCAGCTCGCCAAGAACTCCTCCCCGCAGAACCAGTTCGGCATCGTCCTGGACGGCGAGGTCGTCTCCAGCCCGTACGTCAGCCAGTCCATCACCGGCGGCCAGGCGGAGATCTCCGGCAGCTTCACCCAGGAAGAGGCCCAGAGCCTCGCCAACATGCTGTCGTACGGCGCGCTCCCGCTGTCCTTCAAGGAGCAGAGCGTGACCACGGTGACCGCCGCGCTCGGCGGTGAGCAGTTGCACGCCGGTCTGCTCGCCGGCGCGATCGGCCTCGCCCTGGTCGTCCTCTACCTGGTGGTCTACTACCGCGGCCTGTCGCTCGTGGCCATCGCCTCGCTGCTGGTCTCCGCCGCCCTCACCTACGTGATCATGTCGCTGCTCGGCCCGACGATCGGCTTCGCGCTGAACCTTCCGGCGGTCTGCGGTGCCATCGTCGCGATCGGTATCACGGCGGACTCGTTCATCGTGTTCTTCGAACGCGTCCGGGACGAGATCCGCGAGGGACGCTCGCTGCGTCCGGCCGTCGAACGCGGCTGGCCGCGGGCCCGGCGCACCATCCTGGTCTCCGACTTCGTGTCGTTCCTCGCCGCCGCGGTGCTGTTCGTCGTGACCGTCGGCAAGGTCCAGGGCTTCGCGTTCACGCTCGGTCTGACCACCGTGCTCGACGTCGTGGTCGTCTTCTTCTTCACCAAGCCGCTGATGACCATCCTCGCCCGCCGGAAGTTCTTCGCACAGGGCCACAAGTGGTCCGGACTCGACCCGAAGAGCCTGGGTGCCAAGCCACCGCTGCGCCGCACCCGCCGTCCCGCCGGTCCTGCCGCCGGCTCTGTCGACCCGAAGGAAGCGTGAGCGATGTCGAAACTCGGCAACCTCGGCGCCCGACTGCACCGCGGCGAGATCAGCTACGACTTCATCGGCCACCGCAAGCTCTGGTACGGCATCTCGATCCTGATCACCATCACGGCCATCGTCGGCCTGGCGGTGCGCGGCCTGAACATGGGCATCGACTTCCAGGGCGGTGCCGTCTTCACCACTCCGAAGACCAGCGTCTCCGTGGCGCAGGCCGAGGAGTTCGCGAAGGACGCGGCCGACCATGAGGCGGTCGTGCAGAAGCTCGGCACCGGCGGTCTGCGCATCCAGATCGCGGGCATGGACACCCAGAAGTCCGACGAGGTCAAGTCCGCCCTCGCCCAGGACTTCAAGGTCAACCCGGAGACCATCAACGCCGACCTGGTCGGCCCCAGTTGGGGTGAGCAGATCGCCAACAAGGCCTGGGAGGGCCTGGCGATCTTCATGGTGCTCGTCGTGATCTACCTGGCCATCGCCTTCGAGTGGCGGATGGCCGTCGCGGCGCTCGTCGCGCTGATCCACGACATCACCATCACGACCGGCATCTACGCCCTGGTCGGCTTCGAGGTCACGCCCGGCACGATCATCGGTCTGCTGACCATCCTCGGTTACTCGCTGTACGACACGGTCGTCGTGTTCGACAGCCTCAAGGAGCAGACGAAGGACATCACGAAGCAGACCCGCTTCACCTACAGCGAGATCGCCAACCAGTCGATCAACGGCACCCTGGTCCGCTCCGTCAACACCACGGTGGTCGCGCTGCTGCCGGTCGCGGGCCTGCTGTTCATCGGCGGCGGCTTCCTCGGCGCCGGCACGCTCAACGACATCTCGCTGTCGCTGTTCGTCGGCCTCGCGGCCGGTGCGTACTCGTCGATCTTCATCGCCACGCCGCTCGTCGCCGACCTCAAGGAACGCGAGCCGCAGCTGAAGGCCCTCAGGAAGCGGGTCAAGGCCAAGCGGGCCCAGGCCGTGGCCGAGGAGGGCCCGGCGGCCGGCCGGCCCGGGCCCGACAGCGACCCGGAGGACGCCGCACCCGCCGTGGTGGGACCGCGCAACCAGCCCGCCTCCCGCAACCGGGGCCGCGGCCGACCCTCCGGGAAGCGTCGATGACCGACATCCAGGAGCTGCTGCTCAGCCGCATCCGCGACGTGGCCGACTACCCGGAGCAGGGCGTGATGTTCAAGGACATCACCCCGCTCCTGGCGGACCCGGCGGCGTTCACGGCCCTCACCGACGCGCTGGCCGACGTCGCCGGTGCCACCGGCGCCACCAAGATCGTCGGCCTGGAGGCCCGGGGCTTCATCCTGGGCGCCCCGGTCGCCGTCCGCGCGGGCCTCGGCTTCGTGCCCGTCCGCAAGGCCGGCAAGCTCCCCGGAGCCACCCTGCGCCAGGCGTACGACCTGGAGTACGGCTCGGCCGAGATCGAGGTGCACGCCGAGGACCTGACCGGGGCCGACCGCATCCTGATCGTCGACGACGTCCTCGCCACGGGCGGCACCGCGGAGGCCGCGATCCAGCTCATCCAGCGGGCCGGCGCCGAGGTCGCGGGCGTCGCGGTGCTGATGGAACTGGGCTTCCTGGGCGGCCGGACCCGGCTGGAACGGGCGCTGGACGGGGCTCCGCTGGAGGCGCTGCTCCAGCTCTGAGCACCGCAGCCGGGGCGTGCGCGGCAGCGCGCAAACCCGTGCGGACACCGCGGGACACCCCCGCGACACCCGTGGGACACCGCCGAGGCGGGCCCGGAGGAATCCGGCGCCCGCCTCTTGCGTTGCCCCTGTAGACGGTCCGCACTTCGGTCTCAAGGCGATGCCGAAGCCCGCAATCGATACCATGGGGTCTCCGGAGCCTGCCGGGGGACCCGGATCGCGCACGAGGAGTCCTCTTGCCAGATGAGGCCCAGCCACTGACCGCCGCCAAGCCCGAGTCCGCCTCGGCGCCCGCGGCGAAGCCCGCGCTGCCCGCCAAGAAGGACACCCGCGGGCCGGTCGAGCACGCCCAGTCAGCGCCGGTCGACCAGTCGATCCAGCCCGTGCGCCCCAAGCCCGCCCCGCCCGCGGTCCGTCCCGGCGCCGGGCAGCCGGCCCGCTCCGGCTCCTCCAACCGCGTCCGCGCCCGCCTCGCCCGGCTCGGCGTGCAGCGTGCCAACCCGTACAACCCGGTCCTGGAGCCGCTGCTGCGGATAGTGCGCAGCAACGACCCCAAGATCGAGAACGCCACCCTGCGTCAGATCGAACGCGCCTACCAGGTCGCCGAGCGCTGGCACCGCGGTCAGAAGCGCAAGAGCGGCGACCCGTACATCACGCATCCGCTCGCCGTGACCACCATCCTCGCCGAATTGGGCATGGACCCGGCCACCTTGATGGCGGGCCTGCTGCACGACACCGTCGAGGACACCGAGTACGGCCTGGACGATCTGCGCCGCGACTTCGGCGATGTGGTCGCCCTCCTCGTCGACGGCGTCACCAAGCTGGACAAGGTCAAGTTCGGCGAGGCCGCGCAGGCCGAGACCGTGCGCAAGATGGTCGTCGCCATGGCCAAGGACCCCCGCGTCCTGGTCATCAAGCTCGCCGACCGCCTGCACAACATGCGCACGATGCGCTACCTCAAGCGGGAGAAGCAGGAGAAGAAGGCGCGCGAGACGCTGGAGATCTACGCGCCGCTCGCCCACCGGCTGGGCATGAACACCATCAAGTGGGAGCTGGAGGACCTGGCCTTCGCGATCCTCTACCCCAAGATGTACGACGAGATCGTCCGGCTGGTCGCCGAGCGCGCGCCCAAGCGGGACGAGTACCTCGCCATAGTGACCGACGAGGTCCAGGCCGACCTGCGCGCCGCCCGCATCAAGGCGACCGTCACCGGCCGGCCCAAGCACTACTACAGCGTCTACCAGAAGATGATCGTCCGCGGCCGTGACTTCGCGGAGATCTACGACCTGGTGGGCATCCGCGTCCTGGTGGACACCGTCCGCGACTGCTACGCGGCGCTGGGCACCGTCCACGCGCGCTGGAACCCGGTTCCGGGGCGCTTCAAGGACTACATCGCGATGCCCAAGTTCAACATGTACCAGTCGCTGCACACGACGGTGATCGGCCCCAACGGCAAACCCGTCGAACTGCAGATCCGCACCTTCGACATGCACCGCCGCGCCGAGTACGGCATCGCCGCGCACTGGAAGTACAAGCAGGAGGCCGTCGCCGGCGCCTCCAAGGTCCGCACCGACGTGCCCAAGCCCGCCGGCAGGGCCGGCAAGGAATCCGCCGCCATCAACGACATGGCGTGGCTGCGGCAGTTGCTGGACTGGCAGAAGGAGACCGAGGACCCGGGCGAGTTCCTGGAGTCGCTGCGCTTCGACCTGTCCCGCAACGAGGTCTTCGTCTTCACACCCAAGGGCGATGTGATCGCGCTGCCCGCCGGTGCCACCCCGGTCGACTTCGCGTACGCGGTGCACACCGAGGTCGGCCACCGCACCATAGGAGCGCGGGTCAACGGCCGCCTCGTACCCCTCGAATCCACCCTGGACAACGGCGATCTGGTGGAGGTCTTCACCTCCAAGGCGGCGGGCGCAGGACCCTCCCGTGACTGGCTGGGCTTCGTCAAGTCGCCGCGTGCCCGCAACAAGATCCGCGCCTGGTTCTCCAAGGAGCGCCGCGACGAGGCGATCGAGCAGGGCAAGGACGCCATCGTCCGCGCGATGCGCAAGCAGAACCTGCCGATCCAGCGGATCCTGACCGGCGACTCGCTCGTCACGCTCGCGCACGAGATGCGCTACCCGGACATCTCCGCGCTGTACGCGGCGATCGGCGAGGGACACGTCTCCGCGCAGAACGTCGTGCAGAAACTGGTGCAGGCGCTCGGCGGCGAGGAGGCGGCCACCGAGGAGATCGACGAGAGTGTGCCGCCCTCGCGCGGCCGGAGCCGCAAGCGGCGTTCCAGCGCCGATCCGGGCGTGGTCGTCAAGGGCGTCGAGGACGTGTGGGTCAAGCTGGCCCGCTGCTGTACGCCGGTGCCCGGCGACCCGATCATCGGCTTCGTCACGCGCGGCAGCGGCGTCTCGGTGCACCGCAGCGACTGCGTCAACGTGGAATCGCTGTCGCGCGAGCCCGAGCGGATCCTGGAGGTCGAGTGGGCACCCACCCAGTCCTCGGTCTTCCTCGTCGCCATCCAGGTCGAGGCCCTTGACCGCTCCCGGCTGCTGTCGGACGTCACCCGCGTCCTGTCCGACCAGCACGTCAACATCCTCTCCGCGGCCGTCCAGACCTCCCGCGACCGCGTCGCCACCTCACGCTTCACCTTCGAGATGGGCGACCCGAAACACCTCGGGCACGTCCTGAAGGCCGTGCGGGGCGTGGAGGGCGTCTACGACGTGTACCGGGTGACCTCGGCCCGCAGCAGGTGACGCGGCACCGCGGACGGTGAGAGGGCCCCGTACGGCGTGTACGGGGCCCTCTCGCGCGACGCGCGACGGCAGAAGCGGACGCGGTGGAGTCAGCCGCCGAACTCCTGCAGGCCCTTCATGGCCTGGTCGAGGAGCGCCTGGCGGCCCTCCAGCTCCCGTTGGAGCTTTTCGGCCTTGGACGCGTTGCCCTGCGCCCGGGCCTGCTCGATCTGGCCCTTCAGCTTGTCCACGGCGGCCTGGAGCTGACCGGTCAGGCCCTCGGCACGCGCGCGTGCCTCCGGGTTGGTCCGGCGCCACTCGGCCTCCTCGGCCTCCTGGATCGCCCGGTCGACCGTGTGCATCCGGCCCTCGACCCTGGGACGCGCGTCGCGCGGCACATGGCCGATGGCCTCCCAGCGCTCGTTGATCGAACGGAAGGCGGCCCGGGCGGCCTTGAGGTCGCTGATCGGCAGCAGCTTCTCGGCCTCCTCGGCCAGCTCCTCCTTCAGCTTCAGGTTCTCCGCCTGTTCGGCGTCACGCTCCGCGAACACCGAACTGCGGGCGGCGAAGAACACGTCCTGCGCGCCGCGGAAGCGGTTCCACAGGTCGTCCTCGTGCTCACGCTGGGCGCGGCCCGCGGCCTTCCACTCCGCCATCAGCTCGCGGTAGCGGGCCGCCGTCGGACCCCAGTCCGTCGAGTCGGACAGCGACTCGGCCTCGGCGACCAGCCGCTCCTTGATCTTGCGGGCGTCCTCGCGCTGCGCGTCCAACTGCGCGAAGTGCGCCTTGCGACGCTTGGAGAACGCCGACCGGGCGTGGGAGAAGCGGTGCCACAGTTCGTCGTCCGACTTGCGGTCGAGCCGCGGCAGGCCCTTCCAGGTGTCCACCAGGGCGCGCAGCCGCTCACCGGCGGCCCGCCACTGGTCGGACTGCGCCAGCCGCTCGGCCTCGGCGACCAGCTCCTCCTTGGACCTGCGGGCCTCGTCGGTCTGCTTGGCCCGCTGCGCCTTGCGCTCCTCGCGGCGGGCGTCCACCGTCGCCACGAGCTTGTCCAGCCGGGCCCGCAGCGATTCGAGGTCACCCACCGCGTGATGCGCGTCCACCTGCTCGCGCAGGTGGCCGATCGCGGTGTGGGCGTCCTTCGCCGACAGGTCGGTGGTCTGCACTCGCTTTTCGAGGAGGCCGATTTCGACGACCAGGCCCTCGTACTTGCGCTCGAAGTAGGCCAGCGCCTCCTCGGGGGAGCCGGCCTGCCAGGAACCGACGACCTGCTCGCCGTCGGCCGTACGCACGTACACGGTCCCCGTCTCGTCGACGCGGCCCCACGGGTCGCTGCTCACAGCGCCTCCTCCACATGATGCCTGCGCAGGGCTTGTGCACCCCCGGGCATCGTCCACAGTTTCGTCACGGCCAACATAGGCGACCGGCGGGTGGCCTGTCCGCATCCCGCGCGACCGAAATTCCGCAGTGGGCCGTCATGTGCGTCAGGACTTCGCGACCGTCGCCTTGTTGATCACGACCGTCGCGTTCGGAGCACCGTCGCCGGCGCCCGTGTTCTCGCCGGCGTCGGCGATCTTCTTGAGCACCTTCAATCCTGCCTCGTCGATGGTGCCGAACGGTGTGTAGCTGGGCGGCAACTGGCTGTCCTGGTACACCAGGAAGAACTGGCTGCCGCCGGTGTGCGCCTGGCCGGTGTTCGCCATCGCGACCGTGCCCGCCGGGTACACGTTGTTCTTCAGGCTCTTGTCCTTCAGGTTCTCGTCCGGGATCGTGTAGCCGGGACCGCCGCTGCCGGTGCCCGTCGGGTCGCCGCACTGCAGCACATAGATGCCGTTCGTGGTGAGCCGGTGGCACTTGGTGTGGTCGAAGTAGCCCTTGCCGGCGAGGAAGTTGAACGAGTTGACGGTGTGCGGCGCCGCCGAGGTCTTCAGTGCGACGTCGATGTCACCGCAGGTCGTCGCGAGCTTCATGGTGTAGTCGGCCGACTTGTCGACCGTCATCGCCGGCTCCTTCTTCCAGCTCAGCTTCTCGACCGACCCCTTGGCGGCCTTCTCGCACGGATCGGGGGCCTTGCTGCTCGCCGAGGCGCTGGGCGTCACCTCGGCGTTCGCGTTGGCCTTGTCGTCGTCGTTCTTGAGCACTCCGGTCGTGTACAGCGCGAGGCTGCCGATGACGACCACGCCGAGTACCGACGCGATCACGGAGTTCCGCATCCGTGCCTTGCGCCGCGCGGACGTACGCCGCTGCTGCTGCCGCAAGAACTTCTCCCGGGCGAGCTGACGCCGCCGCTGCTCCTGGCTGACCACCGGGTTCTCTCCTCATGCGTGTCGTGTGTCGACCGGTACGCGTGTGTCCTGTGAGCCGACCGCTGCGTGTAGCCCCGTACCGTATATGGGTTAGCTGAGGAAACGGCAGCGCCGGTAGGCTCTGACGACAGCGGAAGCCGCCCGTAATCGACACAACGAAGGACGATCGTGCTCATTGCCGGGTTCCCCGCCGGGGCCTGGGGGACGAACTGTTATCTCGTCGCCCCCGCCGTCGGCGAGGAGTGCGTGATCATCGACCCGGGCCACCAGGCCGCCCCAGGAGTCGAGGAAGCACTCGCGAAGCATCGGCTCAAGCCCGTCGCCGTCGTCCTCACCCACGGCCACATCGACCATGTGGCCTCGGTCGTCCCGGTGTGCGGCGCGCACGACGTGCCCGCCTGGATCCACCCCGAGGACCGGTACATGATGAGCGACCCCGAGAAGGCGCTCGGCCGCTCCATCGGCATGCCCCTGATGGGTGAGCTGACCGTGGGGGAGCCGGACGACGTCAAGGAGCTGACGGACGGGGCGACGCTCGAACTGGCCGGTCTTGAGCTGGCCGTGGCGCACGCACCGGGCCATACCAAGGGGTCGGTGACCTTCCGGATGCCCGAGTCGGCGGACGTCCCGCCGGTGTTCTTCTCGGGCGATCTGCTCTTCGCCGGCTCCATCGGACGCACCGACCTGCCCGGCGGTGACATGGCCGAGATGCTCGACTCGCTGGCCCGCGTGTGCCTGCCGCTCGACGACTCGACCGTGGTGCTGTCCGGCCACGGCCCCCAGACGACCATCGGCCAGGAGCGCGCCACCAATCCGTATCTGCGGCAGGTGGCCGCCGGCCCGGGAGCGCGTGCCGACGCTCCCCGACGAGGAATGTGACGAGAGACCTTCGTGAGCACCTTCAGCGCCCCCAAGGGCACGTACGACCTGATCCCGCCGGAGAGCGCCACGTACCTGGCCGTCCGCGAGGCGATCGCCGCGCCCCTGCGCAACTCCGGCTACGGCTACATCGAAACGCCCGGTTTCGAGAACGTGGAACTCTTCGCGCGCGGTGTCGGCGAGTCCACCGACATCGTGACGAAGGAGATGTACGCCTTCGAGACCAAGGGCGGCGACCGGCTCGCCCTGCGCCCCGAGGGCACGGCGTCCGTGCTGCGCGCGGCACTTGAGGCCAATCTGCACAAGGCCGGCAACCTCCCGGTCAAGCTCTGGTACTCCGGCTCGTACTACCGCTACGAGCGCCCGCAGAAGGGCCGTTACCGGCACTTCTCCCAGGTCGGCGCCGAGGCGATCGGCGCCGAGGACCCGGCGCTCGACGCCGAGCTGATCATCCTGGCGGACCAGGCGTACCGCTCGCTGGGGCTGCGGCAGTTCCGGATCCTGCTGAACAGCCTCGGCGACCGGGAGTGCCGGCCGGTGTACCGGGCCGCGCTCCAGGACTTCCTGCGCGGCCTCGACCTGGACGAGGAAACCCGCCGCCGCATCGAGATCAACCCGCTGCGGGTGCTCGACGACAAGCGTGAGTCGGTGCAGAAGCAGCTGGCGGGCGTGCCGCTGCTGCGCGACTACCTGTGCGACGCCTGCAAGACGTACCACGAGGAGGTCCGTGAGCTGATCACCGCGGCGGGTGTGGCCTTCGAGGACGACCCGAAGCTGGTGCGCGGCCTGGACTACTACACGCGCACCACCTTCGAGTTCGTGCACGACGGCCTGGGCTCGCAGTCCGCGGTCGGCGGCGGCGGACGCTACGACGGCCTGTCGGAGATGATCGGCGGCCCGGCGCTCCCGTCGGTCGGCTGGGCCCTCGGCGTCGACCGCACGGTGCTGGCCCTGGAGGCGGAGGGCATCGCGCTCGATCTGCCGGCCCCCACCAGCGTGTTCGCGGTCCCCCTCGGGGACGAGGCCCGGCGCGTGCTGTTCGGCAAGGTGACCGAGTTGCGCAAGGTGGGCGTCGCGGCGGACTTCTCCTACGGCGCCAAGGGACTCAAGGCCGCGATGAAGGCGGCCAACCGCTCCGGCGCGCGGTACGCCCTGGTGCTCGGCGAGCGCGACCTGGCGGAGGGTGTCGTCCAGCTCAAGGACATGGTGTCCGGCGAGCAGCAGCCCGTCAGCGTGAACGAGATCGTGGCGGAGCTGGAGGCACGGCTCGGGTGACCTGCGGGCCGGACGGCGCACCGCCGTCCGGCCCCGCTCCCCGCGTCGGCGGTGACGACGCGAACGCGAACGTCACAACAGCCCGTCGCGCATCGCCGTGGTCACCGCGGCCGTCCGGTCGGCCACGCCCAGCTTGCCGAAGATCCGCAGCAGATGGGTCTTCACCGTGGACTCCCCGATGAACAGCTCCCGCCCGATCTCGGCGTTGGTGCGGCCCTCGGCCACCAGCCGCAGCACCGCGACCTCCCGCTGAGACAGCCGCGGGCGCTCCGGCCTGGTCCGCAGCCGGTCCACCAGACGGGCCGCGACCGACGGCGCAAGCACCGTCTCGCCGCGCGCGGCGGCCCGTACCGCGGCGGCCAGTTCGCCCCGCGCCAGGTCCTTGAGCAGATAGCCGGCGGCCCCCGCCTCCACGGCCCGCAGGATGTCCCGGTCCGTCTCGTACGTCGTCAGGACGATCACCGGGCACGTCAGCCCGGACTCGGCCATCCGCACGATGGACTCGACGCCCCCGCCGTCCGGCATTCTGAGGTCCATCAGCACGATGTCGGGCCGCAGCCGGGCCGCCAGCGCCTCCGCCTGCGGACCGCTGGACGCGTCCGCCACCACCTCCAGGTCCGGTTCGGCGCTCAGCATGGCGCGCAGGCCCTCCCGTACGACGGGATGGTCGTCGGCCAGGACGATCCGGATCACGGGTTCTCACTCCTCACAGCGAACGGAACGGCGGCGGATGCCGGACCGGCACCGGCGTCGGGTGCGGCACCGGGGTCGGCCTGGGAAGCGGCGTCCGTGCCGGTGTGCGGATCCGCGCCGGGTCCGGTACGGGGGCGCGCCTTGGCCCCGGTGTCCGCCGCGGTACGGGCATCCGGGGCGAGTGCGGCGCGGGGGTGGGCGGGGGCGTCGGTGTCCGCCGCGGTGCCGTGATCCCGGTCGGGGCCGTCTGCGGGGCAGGTGTCCGGCCCCGCGCCGGGTCCCTTGTCGTGACCGGTGTCGGCGGCGGCCGCGAGGACGGGCAGGCACACGGTGACCGTCGTGCCGGCACCGGGCGCGCTGCGCACCGAAGCCGTCCCGCCCGCCTCGGCGGCCCGGGCGCGCAGCCCGGCCAGACCGTAACCGCCGTGGGCGGCCGCCGGGTCGAAGCCGCGGCCGTCGTCGCGCACCGAGACGGTCAGGGTCCCCGCGGCGTACCGCAGACGGATGCCCACGGACGCCGGACTCCCCGCGTGCTTGCGGGCGTTGGCCAGCGCCTCCTGGCAGGAGCGCAGCGCCACGACCTCCGGCCCTGCGGGCAGCGCACGCACCGGTCCGGTCACCTCCAGCGCCGCGCCGTGCCGGGCGGCCAGCCGGCCCAGGGCGTCCGGCAGGGACGCGCCGTCGAGGTCGGCCGGGGTGCCGTCGGCCACCAGCGCCCGGGCCTCGGCGAGGTTCTGCCGGGCCGTCTCGTCCATCAGCGCCAGATGGCGCCGGGCGAGCGGCAGGTCGTGCTCCAGCTCGGCCTCGACCGCCTGGACCAGCATCAGCAGACTGGTGAAGCCCTGGGCGAGGGTGTCGTGGATCTCGCGAGCCATGCGCTCGCGTTCGGCCAGCGCGCCGTGCGCGGCCGACAGCCGGGCGACCTCGTGTCGGCTCGCGTCCAACTCCGCGATCAGCTCCGCCCGTTCCCAGCTCTGCTGGATGATCCGGATGATCCAGCCGCCGACCGCCATCGAGAAGGTGAGGGAGACCAGGGCGGAAAGCGCCTCGGCGAACAGCTCCGCGCCGGCCGGCCGCCACAGCAGCGCCCCGCCGAGCACCGGCACCAGGTTGATCACGGTGACCGCGACCAGCGCCCCGCGCAGCCGCAGCGTCATGAAGCACTGCGGGACGAGCGCGAACGTCGCGAGCCGCGCCTCGCCCGCCAGCACCGCCGACGACAGGAACAGCGCGATCGCCCCGGACAGATAGCGCACCACCCGCCGCCCGTCCGGCATGTCCTCCCGCAGCAGCGGCCGGCCGAGCGCCATGTACCAGGGCACCAGCGGGAGCAGCAGCCCGGCGGCGAGCGCCCGGACGGGCCACCCCGGTCGGCCCGCCGTGAGGACGAGGACCAGGGTGGCCGCCCAGGCGATGGCGAAGTACGCGTCCCAGAGCCGCATCGTGCGGTCCCAGGCGTGCACGTCGCGCGCCGAGCCCCGGCCGGTCATCCGTCGCGCCGGTTCTTCCAGCGGAAGGTCAGCAGACACAGCGCCAATCCTCCGACGCACCAGGCGGCGAGCACCAGGGCGATCCGGCCGAACTCCCAGCCGCCCGCCTGCTCCAGGACCCGCGCGGAGTCGGGCAGGAACACCCCGCGCAGCCCCTGGCACAGCCACTTCAGCGGGAACAGGGCGCCGATGTTCAGCATCCACTCCGGGATGGTGTCGATGGAGATGTACACCCCGGAGATGAACTGCACGACCAGGAACGGCAGTACGACGACGGAACTCGCGCTCCTGGCCGACCTGGGCACCGAGCTGATCGCGATGCCGAGCAGCGCGCACCCGGTCAGACCGAGCACGAAGATCCACCCGAAGTCGAACCACCGGCCCGCGTCGGACGGCAGGTCGACGCCGTACAGCGTGGTGCCGACGAGCAGGAGGATCGCCGTCTCCAGGATCCCGGTGAACAGAACCAGCCAGATCTTGCCGAGGAAGTACGCCGCCGGCGGCATCGGGGTGCCGCGCAGCCGCCGCAGCACCTTCTCGTCCCGTTCCACGGCGATCGAGATGCCCAGCGACTGGAAGCTCGTCGACATGATCCCCGAGGCCATCATCGCGGGCACGTACAGCTGGGAGGCGGTCACGCCGCTGCCGCGCACGTCGTCCTGGAAGATCGACGCGAACAGGAAGAGGAAGACGACCGGGAAGGCGAAGGTGAACACCACTTGGTCGCGCTGCCGGAAGAACTGCCTGATCTCCAGTGCGCCCCGGTGCAGCCCGACGGCGAAGGCCCCGGGCAGCCGGTCGGCGGGCGTCTGTGCGCGGGCACGCGTCTCGGTCGCGGTCACCGTGCGTCCTCCTGTCCGAGGAGGCCGTCGGCGCCCTTGCCGTGAGGGTCAGCGGCGCGTTCTTCGGCGGGCCGCGCGCCGGGCGGGTCCGTGATCTGTCCGATGAGCCGCAGATAGACGTCCTCCAGCGTGGGGCGGCCGACCCGCAGCCCCGGGATCTCGCCGGCGAAGCGCCGCATGAGCCGGGCGATCGTGCGCGTCGGGGTGTCCGTGCGTTCCGTGCGCACCCGGCCGTCGGGTTCGGTCCACTCCACGGTGGCCTCGCGGCCGTACCGGTCGCGCAGTTCACCGGGCTCGCCCAGGGCGACGACCCGGCCCCGGGCGACGACGGCGAGCCGGTCGGCGAGCGCCTCGGCCTCCTCCAGGTAGTGCGTGGTCAGCACGATCGTCGTGCCCTCGGCGGCGAGCAGCCGGATCAGCTCCCAGAACCGCCGGCGGGCCGCCGGGTCGAAACCGGTCGTCGGCTCGTCAAGGAGCAGCAGTTCGGGCCCGCCGATCACCCCGAGCGCCACATCGAGCCGGCGGCGCTGCCCGCCGGAGAGGGACTTGATCCGGCTGTCCGCCTTCTCCCGGAGGCCGACCAGGCCGATCACCTCCTCCGGGTCGCGCGGGGACGGGTAGTAGCGGGCGAAATGCCCGACGCTCTCGCGCACCGTCAACTCGGCGGGTGCCGATTCGTCCTGCCAGACGATTCCCACACGGGATCGCCACGCGCGCGTGGCGGTCGCCGGGTCCGCCCCCAGGACCGAGACCTCGCCGCCGTCCCTGGACCGGTTGCCCTGAAGGATCTCCACCGTGGTGCTCTTGCCCGCTCCATTGGGTCCGAGCAGGCCGAACACCTCGCCCCGCCGGATGCCGAGATCGATGCCGTCCACCGCGGTCACGTCCCCGTACTGCTTGCGCAGCCCCCGTACGTCCACGGCGAAGTCGTTCGCGTGTGCTGTCATGGCACTGAGGGTCGGCCAGAACCGAGCGTTCCGGGACGACCGTGCGTACCTCCTTATGTCCACCGAACGGTGGACAGGACCCCCGGTGCGGCACAATGGCCCCTGCCCGAAGAAGGTCCAACTCTCAAGCAGACGGAATCGGCGTGATGAGCAAGACGACAGTCAAGGACGTCTCCACCGAGCCCGGGCCCGAGCGCGCCGCCGGAGCGCGGACCGAGGGCGGCAGCCGCGCCTTCGCCCTGCTGCTGGTGATCACCGGCGCGGCCGGGGTGCTCGCCGCCTGGGTCATCACGATCGACAAGTTCAAGCTGCTGGAGGCGAAGGTCGAGGGCAAGACCTTCACCCCCGGGTGCAGCCTCAACCCGGTCGTCTCCTGCGGCAGCGTCATGGAGAGCAAGCAGGCCGCCGTCTTCGGCTTCCCGAACCCCATGCTCGGCCTGGTCTGCTACGGCGTCGTCATCTGCGTCGGCATGAGCCTGCTCACCCGGGCCCGCTTCCCGCGCTGGTACTGGCTGACCTTCAACGCCGGCACGCTCTTCGGCGTGGGCTTCTGCACCTGGCTGCAGTTCCAGTCCCTGTACCGGATCAACGCGCTGTGCCTGTGGTGCTGCCTGGCCTGGGTCGCCACGATCACCATGTTCTGGTACGTGACGTCGTTCAACGTCCGCAAGGACTTCCTGCCCGCCCCGCGCTGGCTGAAGGGCCTCTTCGGTGAGTTCACCTGGGTGCTCCCGGTGCTGCACGTCGGCGTCATCGGCATGCTGATCCTGACCCGCTGGTGGGACTTCTGGACCGGCTGAGCCCAGACCGGGTCCCGGCCGCGACGCCGGCACCGGGTCCCGGCCGCGTTGTCAGTGCGGTGATTTAGGGTTTCAGCGTGGAACCCGACCTGTTCACCGCGGCAGCCGAAGAGCGCCAGGAGAAGGACCCGGCAGGCAGCCCCCTGGCGGTGCGGATGCGCCCGCGCACCCTGGACGAGGTGGTGGGCCAGCAACACCTGCTCAAGCCCGGCTCGCCGCTGCGCCGGCTGGTCGGCGAGGGAGCGGGCGGCCCGGCCGGGCCCTCCTCGGTGATCCTCTGGGGCCCGCCCGGCACCGGCAAGACGACCCTGGCGTACGTCGTCTCCAAGGCCACCGACAAACGCTTCGTGGAACTGTCCGCGATCACCGCGGGCGTCAAGGAGGTCCGCGCGGTCATCGACGGCGCACGCCGCGCCACCGGGGGCTTCGGCAAGGAGACGGTCCTCTTCCTGGACGAGATCCACCGCTTCAGCAAGGCCCAGCAGGACTCCCTGCTCCCGGCGGTCGAGAACCGCTGGGTGACCCTGATCGCGGCCACCACCGAGAACCCGTACTTCTCCGTGATCTCCCCCCTGCTGTCCCGCTCCCTCCTGCTCACCCTCGAACCCCTCACGGACGACGACGTGCGCGGGCTGCTCCGCCGCGCCCTGGCCGACGAGCGGGGCCTCGGCGCGGCCGTCGCCCTCCCCGAGGACACCGAGGACCACCTGCTGCGGATCGCCGGCGGCGACGCCCGGCGCGCCCTGACCGCCCTGGAGGCGGCGGCCGGCGCCGCGCTCGACAAGGGCGAGCCTCAGATCGCGCTCGGCACCCTGGAGGAGACGGTCGACCGGGCCGCCGTGAAGTACGACCGCGACGGCGACCAGCACTACGACGTGGCGAGCGCGCTCATCAAGTCCATCCGAGGCTCCGACGTGGACGCGGCCCTGCACTACCTGGCGCGGATGATCGAGGCCGGCGAGGACCCCCGCTTCATCGCCCGCCGGCTGATGATCTCCGCCAGTGAGGACATCGGCCTCGCCGATCCGAACGCCCTGCCGCTCGCGGTGGCCGCCGCCCAGGCCGTCGCCATGATCGGTTTCCCGGAGGCGGCCCTCACCCTCAGCCACGCCACCATCGCCCTGGCCCTCGCCCCCAAGTCCAACGCCGCGACGACGGCGATCGGCGCCGCCCTGGACGACGTACGCAAGGGGCTCGCGGGCCCCGTCCCGCCGCATCTGCGCGACGGGCACTACAAGGGCGCCGCCAAGCTCGGCCACGCCCAGGGGTATGTGTACCCGCACGACCTGCCCGAGGGCATCGCCGCCCAGCAGTACGCGCCGGACGCCCTCCAGGACCGTGAGTACTACGCCCCCACCCGGCACGGCGCCGAGGCCCGGTACGCGGACGCGGTCGAATGGACCAGGAAGCACCTCGGTCGCAAGCGGTCCTGACCGCCCTGTAGACTTCGTCGAAGCGCTGAGTCCCGCGCCGTCAGAGCGGGACAGCCAGCCGGAGACCCAGTCCCTCGGGGCTGGCTCCAGGAGCGTCGCGCACCGTCGAACGGTGTCGCGGGCAGCCCACCACCACCCGGAGTCCCGGGACCGGCCGGTGGGCCACTCGCGTGCTGCACGTATGTGCCCAGACCAGGGAAGCGGCTGCCCGGCAGGTCCCCTGCGGACCCGGCGGGATTCCCCGGCTGCGGATGCGACCTCCCTCAACACTGACAAGCCGAACGACGAAAGAAGACAGGAACAGTGGCGAACCAGTCCCGCCCCAAGGTCAAGAAGTCGCGTGCCCTCGGCATCGCGCTGACCCCGAAGGCCGTCAAGTACTTCGAGGCCCGTCCCTACCCGCCGGGTGAGCACGGCCGCGGCCGCAAGCAGAACTCGGACTACAAGGTCCGTCTGCTGGAGAAGCAGCGCCTGCGCGCTCAGTACGACATCTCCGAGCGCCAGCTGGTGCGCGCCTACGAGCGTGCGTCCAAGGTCCAGGGCAAGACCGGTGAGGCCCTGATCGTCGAGCTGGAGCGCCGTCTCGACGCGCTGGTCCTGCGTTCGGGCATCGCCCGCACGATCTACCAGGCCCGCCAGATGGTCGTCCACGGCCACATCCAGGTCAACGGCCAGAAGGTGGACAAGCCGTCCTACCGCGTGCGCCCGGACGACGTCATCCAGGTCCGCGACCGCAGCAAGGACAAGACGCTCTTCCAGATCGCCCGCGAGGGCGGCTTCGCCCCCGACGGCGAGACCCCGCGCTACCTCCAGGTGAACCTCAAGGCCCTGGCGTTCCGCCTGGACCGCGAGCCGAACCGCAAGGAAGTCCCGGTGATCTGCGACGAGCAGCTCGTCGTCGAGTACTACGCCCGCTGATCACCCTCGGCGGCGGCAGTACCACCGGGCCTTGTGCCTCGCCCGCCGCTTCCCACCGCACCGGTGGGAAGCGGCGGGCGCTTTCGTCCACCCGTCGCCCACCGGAAGCCGAAATCCGGTACGGCGGGCCACCGCGGGCGCGATAGGGTCGGATGGCGACTTTCGGAAGTGCCCGTCGGCGAGCGCCCGGCGACAGCCCGTGGGCACCCCAGTGACAGCAGGGAGCGGTGCAGCGTGTCCGGTGGAGAGGTTGCCGGAATCCTGGTGGCCGTCTTCTGGGCGATCCTGGTCTCCTTCCTCGCCGTTGCCCTGGCGAGGCTGGCCCAGACGCTCAAGGCGACCACCAAACTGGTGGCGGACGTGACCGATCAGGCCGTCCCGCTGCTCGCCGACGCCTCCGCCGCGGTGCGCTCCGCGCAGACCCAGATCGACCGGGTCGACGCCATCGCCTCGGACGTCCAGGAGGTCACGTCCAACGCCTCGGCGCTGTCGACGACCGTCGCGTCCACCTTCGGCGGCCCCCTCGTCAAGGTCGCGGCATTCGGCTACGGCGTGCGCCGGGCCATCACCGGCCGGCGTGAGGACGTGCCCGGCAAGGCGCCCCGGCGTACCGTGATCGTGGGCCGCACCATCCCGTCCGCGCGGCGGGGGAAGCGGAACACCCGGGAAAAGAGAGACTGACCGAGCGATGTTCCGCCGTACGTTCTGGTTCACCACGGGCGTCGCCGCCGGTGTGTGGGCCACCACCAAGGTCAACCGCAAGCTGAAGCAGCTGACCCCGGAAAGCCTCGCCGCGACCGCGGCCACCAAGGCGCTCGTGACGGGCCGGCGCGTCAAGGACCGAGCGGTGGGCTTCGCCCTCGACGTCCGCGACAACATGGCCCAGCGGGAAGCCGAACTCGAAGACGCCCTCGGTATCCACGAGGACCCGCAGCTCCCCGCCCCAAGGCGCTACGCCGCCATCGAGAACCGCAGCAACCCGACGTACGTCGACCCCACGACGTACGCGCACGACCGGAATGAGGACCACTGATGGAGTCGGCCGAGATTCGTCGCCGCTGGTTGAGCTTCTTCGAGGAGCGCGGTCACACCGTCGTCCCTTCGGCGTCGCTCATCGCGGACGACCCGACTCTGCTCCTCGTCCCGGCCGGCATGGTGCCCTTCAAGCCCTACTTCCTGGGTGAGGTCAAGCCGCCGTTCCCGCGCGCCACGAGCGTGCAGAAGTGCGTACGCACGCCGGACATCGAGGAGGTCGGCAAGACCACCCGGCACGGCACGTTCTTCCAGATGTGCGGCAACTTCTCCTTCGGCGACTACTTCAAGGAAGGCGCCATCAAGCTTGCCTGGGAACTGCTCACCACCCCCCAGGACAAGGGCGGTTACGGCCTCGACCCCGAGCGCCTGTGGATCACTGTCTACAAGGACGACGACGAGGCCGAGCAGATCTGGCACGAGGTCGTCGGCGTGCCCAAGGAGCGCATCCAGCGCCTGGGCATGAAGGACAACTTCTGGTCCATGGGCGTCCCCGGCCCGTGCGGCCCCTGCTCCGAGATCAACTACGACCGCGGCCCCGAGTTCGGCGCCGAGGGCGGCCCCGCCGTCAACGACGAGCGGTACGTGGAGATCTGGAACCTCGTCTTCATGCAGTACGAGCGCGGCGAGGGCACCGGCAAGGACAACTTCGAGATCCTCGGTGACCTGCCGAGCAAGAACATCGACACCGGCCTCGGCCTGGAACGCCTCGCCATGATTCTGCAGGGCGTGCAGAACATGTACGAGATCGACACCTCCATGGCCGTGATCGCCAAGGCCACCGAGCTGACCGGTGTCGCCTACGGCGACGCCCACGACTCGGACGTGTCCCTGCGCGTGGTCACCGACCACATGCGCACCGCCACCATGCTCATCGGCGACGGCGTGACCCCCGGCAACGAGGGCCGCGGCTATGTGCTGCGCCGCATCATGCGCCGCGCCATCCGCAACATGCGGCTGCTGGGTGCCACCGGCCCGGTCGTCAAGGACCTGATCGACACCGTGATCGGCACGATGGGCCGGCAGTACCCGGAGCTGGTCACCGACCGCGAGCGCATCGAGAAGGTCGCCCTCGCCGAGGAGGCCGCCTTCCTGAAGACGCTGAAGGCCGGCACCAACATCCTCGACACCGCCGTCACCGAGACCAAGGCCGCCGGCGGCACGGTCCTGCCCGGCGACAAAGCCTTCCTGCTCCACGACACCTGGGGCTTCCCCATCGACCTCACCCTGGAGATGGCCGCCGAACAGGGCCTGTCCGTGGACGAGGACGGCTTCCGCCGCCTGATGAAGGAGCAGCGGGAGCGCGCCAAGGCCGACGCCCAGGCCAAGAAGACCGGCCACGCCGACCTCGGCGCCTACCGGGAGATCGCCGACTCGGCCGGCGAGACCGACTTCATCGGCTACGCCGACACCGAGGGCGAGTCCACGGTCGTCGGCATCCTGGTCGACGGCGTCTCCTCGCCCGCCGCCACGGAGGGCGACGAGGTCGAGATCGTCCTCGACCGCACCCCGTTCTACGCCGAGGGCGGCGGCCAGATCGGCGACACCGGCCGGATCAGGGTCGACTCCGGCGCCGTCATCGACGTCCGCGACACCCAGAAGCCGGTGCCCGGCGTGTACGTCCACAAGGGCGTCGTCCAGGTCGGCGAGGTGACGGTCGGCGCCAAGGCCCACGCCGCCATCGATCACCGCCGGCGCAAGGCCATCGCCCGCGCCCACTCGGCCACTCACCTCACCCACCAGGCGCTGCGCGACGCCCTCGGCCCGACCGCCGCCCAGGCCGGCTCGGAGAACCAGCCCGGCCGCTTCCGCTTCGACTTCGGCTCCCCGTCCGCCGTGCCCACGGCCGTGATGACCGACGTCGAACAGAAGATCAACGAGGTGCTGGCCCGCGACCTCGACGTGCACGCCGAGATCATGGGCATCGACGAGGCCAAGAAGCAGGGCGCCATCGCCGAGTTCGGCGAGAAGTACGGCGAGCGGGTCCGCGTCGTGACCATCGGCGACTTCTCCAAGGAGCTGTGCGGCGGCACGCATGTGCACAACACCGCCCAGCTGGGCCTGGTGAAGCTGCTCGGCGAGTCCTCCATCGGCTCCGGTGTGCGCCGCATCGAGGCCCTGGTCGGCGTGGACGCCTACGCCTTCCTCGCCCGCGAGCACACGGTCGTCAACCAGCTGACCGAACTGCTCAAGGGCCGCCCGGAGGACCTGCCGGAGAAGGTCTCCTCGATGCTCGGCAAGCTGAAGGACGCCGAGAAGGAGATCGAGAAGTTCCGCGCCGAGAAGGTGCTCCAGGCCGCAGCCGGTCTCGCCGAGTCCGCCAAGGACGTCCGCGGGATCGCCGTCGTCACGGGCCGGGTGCCGGACGGCACCACGCCGGACGACCTGCGCAGGCTGGTCCTCGACGTGCGCGGGCGCATCCAGGGCGGCCGGGGCGCCGTCGTCGCCCTGTTCACCGTGGCGAACGGCAAGCCGCTCACGGTCATCGCCACCAACGAGGCCGCCCGCGAGCGCGGCCTCAAGGCCGGTGACCTGGTCCGTACCGCCGCCAAGACGCTCGGCGGCGGCGGTGGCGGCAAGCCGGACGTCGCCCAGGGCGGCGGCCAGCACCCGGCCGCCATCGGCGACGCCGTGGACGCCGTGGAACGCCTGGTCGCCGAGACCGCCAAGTAGGGGACGGCCCAGATCATGCGCAGAGGACGTCGGCTCGCGATCGACGTCGGGGACGCCCGTATCGGGGTCGCCTCGTGCGACCCCGACGGAATCCTCGCCACCCCGGTGGAGACCGTCCCTGGCCGGGACGTCCCGGCCGCCCACCGTCGGCTCGGGCAACTCGTCGAGGAGTACGAGCCGATCGAGGTCGTCGTCGGCCTGCCCCGCTCCCTCAAGGGGGGCGAGGGCCCGGCCGCGGTCAAGGTGCGCGCCTTCGCCCAGGAGCTGGCCAAGGGCATCGCGCCCGTCCCGGTGCGGCTCGTGGACGAGCGGCTGACCACCGTGACGGCCGGCCAGGGACTGCGCGCCTCGGGGGTCAGGTCGAAGAAGGGCCGCTCCGTCATCGACCAGGCCGCGGCCGTGGTCATCCTCCAGCAGACCCTCGAATCCGAACGGGTGTCAGGCAGGCCACCCGGCGAGGGCGTCGAAGTGGTCATCTGATCGCGATACGGTAACGTTCCGCGCGATGCGGTGGTGTTCGAACAGCTGCCGCACAGCAAGAGGCGGAGCGGGACCGGCGACAGCCGTGTGACCGGCGCCTCGCGGCTCTTCGCGGCTCTAGGGGATCGATGACTGAGTATGGCCGGGGCCAAGGCTCCGAACCGTGGCATCCGGAGGACCCGTTGTACGGGGACGGCGGATGGGGAGGCCAGCAGACCCAGGCGGGTCAGCAGGCCCCCTACGGCGGCCTGCCCCAGCACCACCCGCAGCAGCCGCAGTACGACGGCTGGCACCAGCAGCAGTCCGGGTACGACCAGTACGGCGGGCAGCAGTACCCGCACTACGGCGAGCAGGGCCATCAGCACTACGCACAGCAGGGCGACGAGCACCACACCGGTCACCAGCAGCAGCCCCACGCGGGTCACGATCAGCAGCACTACGGCGGTCACGGTCAGCAGCCCTACCCCGGTCACGGCCCGCAGCAGCCCCACGCGGGCCACGACCAGCAGCCCTACGGCGGCCACGGCCGGCAGCAGTACCCCGAGCACGACCAGCAGCAGTACCCGGGGCAGTCCCAGCCGCAGTACCCGCAGGGCGGCTGGGACGCCACCGGCACCCACGGCCATGTGCCCTACGCCCCCGACCCGGGCGACCCCTACGGCCAGCAGCCGGGGGCGTACGGCGCGGAGCAGCCCGACCGCTACGGAACCCCCGACGCCTATCCGCCGCCTCGGCCGCCCGGCCGCAGACGACCCGAGCCGGAGCCCGAGACCGACTGGGACCCCGGCCCTGACCAGGGCGAGCACGCGTTCTTCGCGGGCGGCGGCGATGACGATGCCGACGACGACCTCGACCACGACCCGACGACGCGGCGCGGGCGCGGCGACCGCAGGGGCAAGGGCGCCAAGGGCGGCAAAGGAGCCAAGAAACGGCGCAACGGCTGCGCGTGCATGGTCGTCGTGCTCGTCTTCGGCGGTGGCCTCGGCGGGGTCGGATACTTCGGATTGAAGTTCTACCAAAATCGTTTCGGCGCGGCCCCGGACTATGCGGGCAGCGGTACGAACGAAACCGTGACCGTGGAAATCCCCAAAGGCGCGGGCGGTTATGAGATCGGGCGGCGGCTGAAGGACGCCGGGGTCGTCAAGAGCGTCGACGCTTTCGTCTCCGCCCAGTCGCAGAATCCCGAGGGCGGCACGATCCAGGCCGGCGCCTATGTGCTGAAGAAAGAGATGTCAGCCGCCAGCGCCGTGAAATTGATGCTCGACCCGACGGCCCAGAGTAATGTGCTGGTCAAGCCGGGTGAACGCAATGCCCAGGTGTATCAGGCGATCGACAAACAGCTCGGCCTCGCGTCCGGCACCACGCAAAAGACCGCCCAGAAGGAGTACAAGAAGCTCGGGATGCCGAGCTGGGCGCAGAAGAACAGCCGGATCCGGGACCCGCTGGAGGGCTTCCTCTTCCCGGGCACGTACCCGGCCGCGAAGGGCATGAAGCCCGACGCCGTCCTGAAGCAGATGGTCGCCCAGGCCAAACAGAAGTACGCCGGCTACGGCCTGGAGGCCAAGGCCAAGGAACTCGACCTGGCCGACCCCTTCCAGCTCGTCACGGTCGCGAGCCTGGTCCAGGCCGAGGGCAAGACGCACGACGACTTCCGCAAGATGGCGGAAGTGATCTACAACCGTCTCAAGCCCACGAACACCGAGACCAACCGGCTGCTGCAGTTCGACTCGACCTTCAACTATCTGAAGGGCCAGAGCAATATCCACATCAGCGAGTCCGAGATCAACAGCAACAAGGACCCGTACAACACCTACACCAACGCGGGCCTGCCGCCCGGCCCGATCGGAAACCCGAGCGACGACGCCCTGAAGGCCGCGCTCAATCCGACCCACGACGGCTGGATCTACTTCGTGGCGACCGACGGCCAGAGCAACACGGAATTCGCCAAGACCTACGACGAGTTCCAGAGACTGAAGGACAAGTTCAACGCCAACAACGGCCGCTGACACCGCCCGCCCGCCGCACTCGGCGGCGGGCGGCTCCGGTACCGTTGCAGCCGGTGCGGATCGGGTCGGTCGACAGCGGCGGAGCGGTGATGGAAAACGTTCGGTACAAGCGGGCCGCCGTGCTCGGATCCCCCATCGCACACTCGCTCTCCCCGGTGCTGCACCGCGCCGCGTACGCCGAACTCGGGCTCACCGACTGGGTGTACGAGCGCTTCGAGGTCGACGAGGCCGGGCTGCCCGGCTTCTTCGCGCGGCTGGGCCCCGAGTGGGCAGGGCTCTCGCTGACCATGCCGCTCAAGCGCGCCGTCATCCCGCTGGTCGACGAGATCAGCGAGACGGCCGCCTCGGTCGACGCGGTCAACACGGTCGTGTGCACCGAGGACGGCCGTCGCGTCGGCGACAACACCGACATCCCGGGCATGGTGGCCGCGCTGCGCGAGCACGGAATCGAACAGGTCGACTCCGCCGCGATCCTCGGCGCCGGCGCCACCGCCTCCTCCGCGCTCGCCGCCCTGGCGCGGATCTGCACCGGCGAGGTCGTCGCCTACGTCCGCAGCGCGGCCCGCGCCGCCGAGATGCGGCAGTGGGGCGAACGGCTCGACGTCGAGGTCCGCACCGCGAACTGGGCCGACGCCGCCGAGGCGCTGCACGCCCCGCTGGTCGTCGCCACCACGCCGGCGGGCACCACCGACGTCCTCACCGCCGCCGTACCGGAGCGGCCCGCCACCCTCTTCGACGTGCTCTACGAGCCCTGGCCGACCGCCCTCGCGGCCCGCTGGTCCATGGCGGGCGGGGCCGTCGTCGGCGGCCTCGACCTCCTCGTGCACCAGGCCGTGCTCCAGGTCGAGCAGATGACCGGCCGCGCACCGGCCCCGCTGGAGGCCATGCGCCGGGCGGGGGAGAAGGCCCTCGCCGAACGCTGAGGTGTCCATTCGGCGTCCGCCTGCTGGACCGGCGGCCTTGCGCGGGGCCGGACGTGGGAGGATCGGAGGTGGCGGACCGGGGCCGCGCACCCGGGCACGCCGTCGCCGTACGCGAGGACGCGCGTACGCAGGGCAGTACCAGGGCGCGATCCCAGAGGAGCACCGTTGAGCAGGCTGCGTTGGCTGACCGCGGGGGAGTCCCACGGTCCCGCACTCGTCGCGACGCTGGAGGGCCTTCCCGCCGGCGTGCCGATCACCACGGAGATGGTGGCGGACCAGCTGGCCCGGCGGCGGCTCGGCTACGGGCGGGGCGCGCGGATGTCGTTCGAGCGGGACGAGGTCACCTTCCTGGGCGGGGTGAGGCACGGGCTGACGCTGGGCTCGCCGGTGGCGGTCATGGTGGGCAACACGGAATGGCCGAAGTGGGAGCAGGTCATGGCGGCCGACCCGGTGGATCCCCAGGTGCTGGAGGGTCTGGCCCGCAATGCGCCGCTGACCCGGCCGCGGCCGGGTCACGCCGATCTGGCGGGGATGCAGAAGTACGGGTTCGACGAGGCCCGGCCCATCCTGGAGCGGGCCTCGGCGCGGGAGACCGCGGCGCGGGTGGCGCTCGGCGCGGTGGCCAGGTCGTATCTGAAGGAGACCGCGGGGATCGAGGTCGTCAGCCACGTCGTGGAACTGGCCGCGGCGAAGGCGCCGTACGGCGTGTACCCGACGCCCGCCGATGTGCAGCGGCTGGACGCGGACCCGGTGCGCTGCCTGGACGCGGACGCCTCGAAGGCGATGGTCGCGGAGATCGACCAGGCCCACAAGGACGGTGACACGCTCGGCGGTGTGGTCGAGGTGCTGGCCTACGGGGTGCCGGTGGGGCTCGGTTCGCATGTGCACTGGGACCGGAAGCTGGACGCGCGGCTGGCCGCGGCGCTGATGGGCATCCAGGCGATCAAGGGTGTCGAACTGGGTGACGGGTTCGGCCTGGCGCGGGTGCCGGGTTCGAAGGCGCACGACGAGATCGTGACCACGCCGGAGGGCATCCGGCGTGCGTCGGGCCGCTCCGGCGGCACCGAGGGCGGGCTGTCGACGGGCGAGCTGCTGCGGGTGCGGGCGGCGATGAAGCCGATCGCGACGGTGCCGCGCGCCCTGGCCACCGTCGACGTGGCCACCGGTGAGCCGGCCAGGGCGCACCACCAGCGGTCGGATGTGTGCGCGGTGCCGGCCGCGGGGATCGTCGCGGAGGCGATGGTCGCCCTGGTGCTGGCGGACGCGGTCGCGGAGAAGTTCGGCGGCGACAGCGTGCCGGAGACCCGCCGCAACGTGCGCTCCTACCTCGACAGTCTCACGATCCGGTGAGCGCCGTGCCTGCGATCGTGCTCGTGGGTCCGATGGGGGCCGGCAAGTCCACCGTCGGTGAGCTGCTGGCCGTCCGGCTCGGCGTGCCCTACCGGGACACCGACGACGACATCGTGGCCGCCGAGGGCCGGACCATCGCCGAGATCTTCGTGGACGACGGCGAGGCCGCGTTCCGCGCGATCGAGAAGCGGGCGGTGCGCACCGCGCTCGCCGAGCACGGGGGCGTGCTGGCGCTCGGCGGCGGCGCGATCCTCGACGCGGACACCCGCGCCCTGCTGTCCGGGCACCGGGTGGTCTATCTCTCCATGGACGTGGAGGAGGCGGTCAGGCGCACCGGTCTGAACGCGGCCCGGCCGCTGCTGGCGGTCAATCCGCGCCGGCAGTGGCGGGAGCTGATGGAGGCGCGTCGGCACCTGTACGAGGAGGTCGCCACCGCGGTCGTGGCCACCGACGGCCGCACGCCCGAAGAGGTCACCCAAGAAGCCCTGGACGCACTGGAGTTGAAGGAAGCATGAGCGAGACGGTGACGCGGATCCAGGTCGCCGGCCCGGCGGGCACCGAAGCCTACGAGGTGCTGGTCGGCCGCCGGCTGCTGGGCGAACTGCCCCACCTGGTGGGACCGCGCGCCAAGCGGGTCGCGGTCATCCACCCCGAAGCGCTGGCCGAGACCGGGGACGCGCTCCGCGCCGACCTGGCCGAGCAGGGCTACGAGGCGATCGCCGTCCAGGTGCCGAACGCGGAGGAGGCCAAGACCGCCGAGGTCGCCGCCTACTGCTGGAAGGCGCTCGGCCAGTCCGGGTTCACCCGCACCGACGTCATCGTGGGCGTGGGCGGCGGCGCGACCACCGACCTCGCCGGATTCGTCGCCGCGACCTGGCTGCGCGGCGTCCGCTGGATCGCCGTACCGACGACCGTGCTGGCCATGGTGGACGCGGCGGTCGGCGGCAAGACCGGCATCAACACGGCCGAGGGCAAGAACCTCGTCGGCGCCTTCCACCCGCCCGCGGGCGTGCTGTGCGACCTCGCCGCGCTGGAGACGCTGCCCGTGCACGACTACGTCTCCGGACTCGCCGAGATCATCAAGGCCGGGTTCATCGCCGACCCGGTCATCCTGGACCTCGTCGAGTCGGACCCCGAGGCCGCGCGCACCCCGGCGGGACCGCACACGGCCGAGCTGATCGAGCGGTCGATCCGGGTGAAGGCGGAGGTGGTCTCCGCCGACCTGAGGGAGTCCGGCCCGCGGGAGATCCTCAACTACGGCCATACGCTCGGCCACGCCATCGAGAAGAACGAGCGCTACCAGTGGCGGCACGGCGCGGCCGTGGCCGTGGGCATGCACTTCGCCGCCGAACTCGGCCGTCTCGCGGGCCGGTTGGACGACGCGACGGCCGACCGCCACCGCACCGTCCTGGAGTCGGTCGGGCTGCCCCTGCACTACCGCCACGACCAGTGGCCCAAGCTGCTGGAGACGATGAGGGTCGACAAGAAGTCCCGCGGCGACCTGCTGCGCTTCATCGTCCTCGACGGGCTCGCCAAGCCCACCGTCCTCGAAGGACCGGACCCGGCCGTGCTGCTCGCCGCCTACGGCGAAGTGGGGCAGTAGGTCCGTCCGCGCTCCGTCCGTCCGATTCGCCGCGCGCAGCGGGCACTTCGGACCGTCCCCGTCCGTTTCACCAAACGACGGCCGGGGACGGTACCGTTCGGTAGCGAGCGGGGGCTCGCACTCCGCGGCCGGCGCCCAGGGCCAGCGGCGGACCGAGCCCGTAAGGAACGAGACGGAGTGGCACCGGATGCAGCACGCAGTGGGGTCACCGCTGCCGCAGCCCCACCAGCCGGGGCAGGAACCGGCCGCCGGCTGGTCGCCGGCCGCACACCACCCGGGTGCGGGAGCCCACCAGGGTCCCGCACCCGCACCCCCACCGCCACCCGTGCCGGGCTACTCCGGCGCAGGCGCCCCCGCGGGACCGGTGCCGCCCGCACCCCCGCGGCACACCCCCGCCCCGCCCGTGCCGGACAGCACCGGGCATGTGCCGCTGCCACCCGGCGGCCCCGTCCCCGCGCCGAGCACACCGCCCGCCACCGCCACCGCGCCGGACGCCACCACCACGACGCTGGCCGTGCTGCTCATCGGCCCCGCGGGCGCCGGCAAGACGAGCGTCGCCAAGTACTGGGCCGACCACCGACGGGTCCCCACCGCCCACATCAGCCTGGACGACGTACGCGAATGGGTGCGCTCCGGCTTCGCCGACCCGCAGTCCGGCTGGAACGACCACTCCGAGGCGCAGTACCGGCTGGCCCGCCGCACCTGCGGCTTCGCCGCCCGCAACTTCCTGGCCAACGGCATCTCCTGCATCCTGGACGACGCCGTGTTCCCGGACCGTCCGGTGGTGGGCCTCGGCGGCTGGAAGCGGCACGTCGGCCCCGGCCTGCTCCCGGTGGTGCTGCTGCCCGGCCTCGACATCGTCCTGGAGCGCAACGCCGAACGCACCGGCAACCGCAGGCTGACCGACGAGGAGGTCGCCCGCATCCACGGCCGCATGGCCGGGTGGTACGGCTCGGGGCTGCCGATCATCGACAATTCCCAGCTGGACGTGCCCGGCACGGCCCGCGTCCTGAACGACGTCCTGGCCAGGGCGATAGCGAGCCCGCCCACCTGGTGACCGGGACGGGCGCGCCCCTCGCCGGTGCCCGACGACGGGCTGCCCGGCACCCGGGACACGGCCGTCTGCGCCCCCCGATCCCTCGAACGGCAGCCTCCCGACCGGCACAATCCGGTCGGCGCTTCTAGGCTCGACTCATGTCAGAGGTGTACGCGAACCGCCGCTCCCGGCTGAGGGAGCGCTGCACCGCGGCCGGCACCGCGGCGGCGCTGGTCACCCGCCCCGCCAATGTGCGCTATCTGGCGGGCGCCGCCCCGCAGGGCGCGGTCATGCTGCTCGGCAGCAGCGAGGACCTGCTGGTGTGCGCCGAGCCGCCCGACGACCGCCCCACCGAGGGGCGGCCGGACGAGCGTCTGCGCGTGCACGTCCTGCCCATGCCCGGCGGTGACCCGGCCGTGGCCGCCGCGGGTCTCGCCGCCGGCCAGGGGGCCGACACCCTCGCGGTCGAGGAACACCACCTCACCATGGCCCGCTACCGGGCCGCCGCCTCGGTCGCCCCCGGTCTGCGCCTCACCGATCTCGGCGCGGCCGTCGAGCAGCTGCGGGTCGTCAAGGACGAGGAGGAGATCTCGCTGCTGCGGATCGGCGCGGAGATCGCCGACCAGGCCCTCGGTGAGCTGCTTGAGTCGATCCTGGTGGGCCGCACCGAGCGGCACCTCGCGCTGGAGCTGGAGCGGCGCCTGGTCGACCACGGCGCCGACGGGCCCGCGTTCTCGACCTCGGTCGCCACCGGACCCCACTCCGGGCGCCGCGGTCACCGCCCCACCGACCGGCGGGTCGAGGAGGGCGACTTCCTCTCCGTCTGCCTGGGCGCCGCCTACCGGGGCTATCGCTGCGAGATCGGCCGGACCTTCGTCATCGGCACGTCACCCGCCGACTGGCAGGTCGAGCTGTACGACCTGGTCTTCGCCGCCCAGCGGGCCGGCCGGGAGGCCCTGGCGCCCGGTGCCGCGTTCCGCGACGTGGACCGCGCCGCCCGCCAGGTGCTGGACTGCGCGGGCTACGGCGAGGGCCTGCCACCGGTCACCGGACACGGCGTCGGACTCGAAATCGACGAGGACCCTCAGTTGGGCCCCGCCGTCATGGGTAAACTGGACGCTTGCGTGCCGGTCACCGTCGAACCGGGGGTCCACCTCCCGGGACGGGGCGGTGTCCGGATCGATGACACGCTCGTCGTGCGCCCCGAGGCGGACGGCGGACCCGAGCTACTCACCATCACGACCAAGGAGCTGCTCGCGCTGTAGCGAACGCAGGGAGGTGCAGGCACGTCCCGCCGCCGCTCGGTTCGTGCCCCGGGGTCGTCCACGTCAGTCCAGGAGATTCCGCAACCGTGGCTTCCACGAACGACCTCAAGAACGGCCTGGTGCTCAAGCTCGAAGGCGGCCAGCTCTGGTCCGTCGTCGAGTTCCAGCACGTCAAGCCCGGCAAGGGCCCGGCATTCGTGCGTACCAAGCTCAAGAACGTGCTCTCCGGCAAGGTCGTCGACAAGACCTTCAACGCCGGTGTCAAGGTCGAGACGGCCACTGTCGACAAGCGCGACATGCAGTTCTCGTACATGGACGGCGACTACTTCGTCTTCATGGACATGGAGACCTACGACCAGCTGCACATCGACCGCAAGGTCGTCGGCGACGCCGCCAACTTCCTGATCGAGGGTTTCGAGGCCACCGTCGCGCAGCACGAGGGCGAAGTGCTCTTCGTGGAGCTGCCCGCCGCCGTCGAGCTGACCATCCAGGAGACCGAGCCCGGCGTCCAGGGCGACCGCTCCACCGGCGGCACCAAGCCCGCCACGCTGGAGACCGGCCACCAGATCCAGGTTCCGCTCTTCATCACCACCGGTGAGAAGATCAAGGTCGACACCCGCACGAGCGACTACCTCGGCCGGGTGAACAGCTAACCGTGGCTGCCCGCAACACGGCCCGCAAACGTGCCTTCCAGATTCTCTTCGAGGCCGACCAGCGCGGTGCCGGGGTCCTGACGGTCCTCGCGGACTGGATCCGGCTCTCGCGGACCGACCCGCGGCAGCCGCCGGTGAGCGAGTACACGATGCGGCTGGTCGAGGGCTACGCGGAGCACGCGGAGCGCATCGACGAGCTGATCGCCCAGTACTCGGTCGGCTGGACGCTCGACCGGATGCCGGTCGTGGACCGCAACATCCTGCGGCTCGGCGCCCACGAGCTGATCTGGGGCGATGAGACCCCGGACGCCGTCGTCCTGGACGAGATGGTGCAGCTGGCCAAGGAGTTCTCCACGGACGAGTCGCCCGCGTTCGTCAACGGGCTGCTCGGCCGGCTCAAGGAGCTGAAGCCCTCCCTGCGGCGCGACTAGCCCGGCTCCCGCCCGCTGGGGCATGGGCGCCGCGGGAAGGCGGCAGAAGGGCGGCTGGGGCGCCCCTCGGGCCATCCACGCAGGTCGCCGCACCCCTGAACGGTCGTACGACAGGAAAAACCGCCGGGGTGGCCGGAACCATCAGGTTCCGGCCACCCCGGCGGCACGTTTCTGCTGAGTCGTTCAGCGGCTCAGCTCTCCTCGTGGGCGGCCACGGCACGGCGCGCGTCCGCGTCCAGCACACCCCAGCTGATCAGCTGCTCGGTGAGGACCGACGGCGACTGGTCGTAGATGACGGCGAGTGTGCGCAGGTCGTCCTGGCGGATCGACAGCACCTTGCCGTTGTAGTCTCCGCGCTGCGACTGGATCGTCGCCGCGTAACGCTGCAGGGGACCCGCCTTCTCGGCCGGCACGGTGGCCAGCCGCTCCAGGTCCAGGACCAGCTTCGGCGGCGGCTCGGCGGCGCCGCCCGGGGTCGTACCGGGCAGCAGTTCCTGCACGGGAACGCCATAGAAGTCCGCCAGCTCCGCGAGGCGCTGCACGGTCACGGCGCGGTCGCCGCGCTCGTACGAGCCGACGACGACTGCCTTCCAGCGGCCCTGGGACTTCTCCTCGACACCGTGGAGGGAAAGGCCCTGCTGGGTGCGGATGGCCCGGAGCTTGGCCCCGAGCTGTTTGGCGTATTCGCTGGACATATAGCTCCCCGGACACTGTGTCGACGCGGCCGGCTGCGATTCCCGCCGCGCGGCTGGTAACTCACTGTGAGGTTACGCAGCGTGACACTTCTGCGTCAAGCCGAATGGTCCACACCGACTCTTCCGTGGTGCCGGCGAACGATTGCGCCAATCGGGTGAGCGGGGCGCTCCGGGTGACCTGCTACGGTGGATGGCGCAATTCCGACGTCCTTTAAGGTCCGTCCCGTGAGGCGGAGAAGGAGGTCCGTTTCGTATGGACATGCAAGCGTCCGATGCCCGGCCCGTGCTCGAAGGGGCCGACATCGCGCGGGTGTTGACCCGCATCGCCCACGAGATCGTCGAGCGCGCCAAGGGCGCCGACGACGTGGTGCTCCTCGGCATTCCGACCCGGGGCGTCTTCCTTGCCCAGCGGCTCGCCGCCAAGCTCGCCGAGATCACCGACCGCAAGGTTCCGGCCGGCTCACTCGACATCACGATGTACCGCGACGACCTGCGCCTGCACCCACCGCGCGCGCTGGCCCGCACCGACATCCCCGGCGACGGCATCGACGGCCGCCTCGTCGTCCTCGTCGACGACGTGCTCTTCTCCGGCCGCACCATCCGCGCCGCCCTCGACGCCCTGGGCGACATCGGGCGCCCGCGTGCCGTGCAGCTCGCGGTCCTCGTCGACCGCGGCCACCGCGAGCTGCCCATCCGCGCCGACTACGTCGGCAAGAACCTCCCCACGTCGCTGCGGGAGACGGTCAAGGTCCAGCTCACCGAGGAGGACGGTCGCGACACCGTGCTGCTCGGCGTCAAGCAGGCCGCCCCGGGCGACCAGTAGCACGTCGGCGCGCGCGCCACGCCGTGCGCCGCGTCACCGCGCCCACGCCTGCCCGGATTCTCCCGATACCTGAACTGCCTTACGGAGCCTGACAGATGCAGCGCCATCTCATCTCGGCCGCCGACCTCACCCGCGACGACGCCGTCCTGATCCTCGACACCGCCGAGGAGATGGCCCGGGTCGCCGACCGGCCGATCAAGAAGCTGCCGACCCTGCGCGGCCGGACGATCGTCAACCTCTTCTTCGAGGACTCCACCCGCACCCGGATCTCCTTCGAGGCCGCCGAGAAGCGGCTGTCCGCGGACGTCATCAACTTCACCGCCAAGGGGTCCAGCGTCTCCAAGGGCGAGTCCCTGAAGGACACCGCACAGACCCTGGAGGCCATGGGCGTCGACGCCGTCGTCATCCGGCACGGCGCATCCGGCGCCCCCTACCGCCTGGCCAACTCCGGCTGGATCGACGCCGCCGTGATCAACGCGGGCGACGGCACCCACCAGCACCCCACCCAGGCGCTGCTCGACGCGTTCACGATGCGCCGCCGGCTGGTCGGCCGGGACGCCGGCCTCGGCCGGGACCTCGCCGGCCGGCGCATCACCGTCGTCGGTGACGTCCTGCACAGCCGCGTCGCCCGCTCCAACGTCGACCTGCTGCACACCCTGGGCGCCGAGGTCACCCTGGTCGCCCCGCCCACCCTGCTGCCGGTCGGCATCGAGACATGGCCCTGCGAGGTCTCCTACGACCTCGACGCCACGCTGCCCAAGTCCGACGCGGTGATGATGCTGCGTGTGCAGCGGGAACGGATGAGCGCCGCCTTCTTCCCCACCGAGCGCGAGTACGCCCGGCGCTACGGCCTCGACGCCGACCGCATGGCGCGGATGCCCGAGCACGCCATCGTCATGCACCCCGGCCCGATGGTCCGCGGCATGGAGATCACCGCCGAGGTCGCCGACTCCGACCGCTGCACCGCCGTCGAACAGGTCGCCAACGGAGTGTCCATCCGGATGGCCGTCCTCTACCTGCTGCTCGGCGGCAACGAGCCCGCCGTCACCCACGCCCGCACCACCGAGGAGAAGTGAGAACCATGAGCAAGACCCTGATCCGTGGTGCCGACGTGCTCGGCGGCGCACCGCAGGACGTGCTGATCGACGGCGAGACCATCGCCGCGGTGGGTACCGGGCTGGGCGCCGACGGCGCCGAGATCGTCGACGCCGCCGGGAAGGTCCTGCTCCCCGGCCTCGTCGACCTGCACACCCATCTGCGCGAGCCCGGCCGCGAGGACTCCGAGACCGTGCTGACCGGCACCCGCGCCGCCGCCTCGGGCGGCTACACCGCCGTGTTCGCCATGGCCAACACCTTCCCGGTCGCCGACACCGCGGGCGTGGTCGAGCAGGTCTACCGGCTCGGGCGGGAGCACGGCTACTGCGACGTGCAGCCGATCGGCGCCGTCACCGTCGGCCTCGACGGCAAGCAGCTCGCCGAACTGGGCGCCATGCACGAGTCCGCCGCGGGCGTCACCGTCTTCTCCGACGACGGCAGGTGCGTCGACGACGCCGTGATCATGCGGCGCGCGCTGGAGTACGTGAAGGCGTTCGGCGGCGTGGTCGCCCAGCACGCGCAGGAGCCGCGGCTGACCGAGGGCGCCCAGATGAACGAGGGCGTCGTCTCCGCCGAGCTGGGCCTGGGCGGCTGGCCCGCGGTCGCCGAGGAATCGATCATCGCCCGTGACGTACTGCTCGCCGAGCACGTCGGCTCCCGCGTCCACATCTGCCACCTGTCCACCGCGGGATCCGTGGAGATCGTCCGCTGGGCCAAGTCCCGCGGCATCGCCGTCACCGCCGAGGTCACCCCGCACCACCTGCTGCTCACCGACGAACTGGTGCGCTCCTATGACCCGGTCTACAAGGTCAACCCGCCGCTGCGCACCGAGCGCGACGTACGGGCCCTGCGCGCGGCCCTCGCCGACGGCACCATCGACATCGTCGCGACCGACCACGCGCCGCACCCGCACGAGGACAAGGACTGCGAGTGGGCCGCGGCCGCCATGGGCATGGTCGGCCTGGAGACCGCGCTGTCGGTGGTCCAGGAGACCATGGTCGACACCGGCCTGTTGGACTGGGCGGGCGTCGCCGAGCGCATGTCGTGCGCACCGGCGCGCATCGGCCGGGCCACCGGGCACGGCCGTCCCGTCTCGGCAGGCGAGCCCGCCAACCTCACCCTGGTGGACACGGCATACCGTGGCCGGGTGGACCCCGCGGGCTTCGCCTCGCGCAGCCGCAACACCCCCTACGAGGGCCGCGAGCTGCCGGGCCGTGTCACCCACACGTGGCTGCGGGGCAAGGCCACGCTCGTCGACGGGAAACTCACGTGACACCTGCACCCCAGCTCGCGGCCCGACTGGTGCCCGCGCTCGCCGCCGAACAGAAGTCGGCCCCGGTCACCGACTGGGCCGCCCGGATCGGCTGGCTTGTCGCACTCGCCCTCTTCGTGGCGCTCGTCTACTGGCTGATGCGCGAGGGCTGGAAGTGGCGCGGCCACCTCCAGGGCGACCTGCCCGCGCTGCACCCCGCGCCGCACGACCCCGGCCCGGCCAGGCTGACGATGAGCGGCCGCTACCACGGCTCCACCACCGCCGGGCAGTGGCTCGACCGCATCGTGGCGCACGGCCTGGGCACCCGCAGCAGGGCCGAGCTGACGCTGACGGACGCGGGCCTGGACGTCGTACGCCCGGGGGCCGCCGACTTCTTCGTCCCCGCCGGCGCGCTGCGCGAGGCCCGGCTCGACAAGGGCATCGCGGGCAAGGTCCTCACCGAGGGCGGCCTGCTCGTGGTGACCTGGGCGCACGGCGACCGGCTGATCGACTCCGGCTTCCGCTCCGACCGCGCGGCCGAGCACGGCGACTGGGTCGACGCCATCAACTCCATGATCAAGACAGACAGCACGGAAGGCGCCGAACGATGACGACCTCCACGAAGGGAAACGCCTCGCAGAGGAAGGAGGTGCCTCCCGCGGTACTCGTCCTGGAGGACGGCCGGATCTTCCGCGGCCGCGCCTACGGGGCCATGGGGGAGACCTTCGGCGAGGCCGTGTTCGCCACCGGCATGACCGGCTACCAGGAAACCCTCACCGACCCGTCGTACGACCGGCAGATCGTCGTCGCGACCGCACCGCAGATCGGCAACACCGGCTGGAACGACGAGGACGACGAGTCCCGCCGCATCTGGGTGGCCGGCTACGCGGTGCGCGACCCCGCGCGCGTGCCGTCCAACTGGCGCGCCAAGCGCTCTCTTGACGACGAACTGCTCGCGCAGGGCGTCGTCGGCATCTGCGGGATCGACACCCGCGCCCTCACCCGCCATCTGCGCGAGCGCGGCTCCATGCGCGCCGGAGTCTTCTCCGGCGACGCGATCGCCGCCGACGCGGACCTCCTCGCGCGCGTGCGGGCGCAGCCGCACATGAAGGGCGCGAGCCTCTACGAGGAGGTCGCCACCGAGGAGGCGTACGTCGTCCCGGCGATCGGCGAGAAACGGTTCACCGTCGCCGCGATCGACCTCGGGATCAAGGGCATGACCCCGCACCGCATGGCCGAGCGGGGCATCGAGGTCCATGTGCTGCCCGCCACCGCCACCCCCGAGGACGTGTACGCCGTCGCGCCCGACGGCGTGTTCTTCTCCAACGGGCCCGGCGACCCGGCCACCGCCGACGGCCCCGTCGCGCTGATGACCGCCGTCCTCGAACGGCGCACGCCGCTGTTCGGGATCTGCTTCGGCAACCAGATCCTGGGCCGCGCCCTCGGCTTCGGCACCTACAAGCTCAAGTACGGCCACCGGGGCATCAACCAGCCGGTGCAGGACCGTACGACCGGCAAGGTGGAGGTCACCGCGCACAACCACGGCTTCGCCGTGGACGCGCCGCTCGACCGGGTCAGCGAGACGCCCTTCGGCCGCGCCGAGGTGTCCCACGTCTGCCTCAACGACGACGTCGTGGAGGGGCTGCAACTGCTCGACCAGCCCGCCTTCTCCGTCCAGTACCACCCCGAAGCGGCAGCGGGCCCGCACGACGCCGCCTACCTGTTCGACCGCTTCGTATCCCTGATGGAGGGCCAGCGTGCCTAAGCGCTCCGATATCCAGTCCGTCCTGGTCATCGGCTCCGGTCCGATCGTCATCGGCCAGGCCGCCGAGTTCGACTACTCCGGCACGCAGGCGTGCCGGGTGCTCAAGGCCGAGGGACTGCGCGTCGTCCTCGTCAACTCCAACCCGGCGACGATCATGACCGACCCGGAGATCGCCGACGCCACCTACGTCGAGCCGATCACCCCGGAGTTCGTCGAGAAGATCATCGCCAAGGAGCGCCCCGACGCCCTGCTGCCCACCCTGGGCGGTCAGACGGCCCTCAACACCGCGATCTCGCTGCACGACAACGGCGTCCTGGAGAAGTACGGCGTCGAGCTGATCGGCGCCCACGTGGACGCCATCCACAAGGGCGAGGACCGCGACCGGTTCAAGGAGGTCGTGGCGGAGGTCCGCCGCAAGACCGGACACGGCGAGTCCGCCCGCTCCGTGATCTGCCACTCCATGGACGAGGTGCTGGCGGGCGTCGACGAACTCGGCGGCTACCCGGTCGTCGTGCGGCCCTCCTTCACCATGGGCGGCGCCGGCTCCGGCTTCGCCCACGACGAGGACGAACTGCGCCGCATCGCCGGCCAGGGCCTCACGCTGTCCCCGACCACCGAGGTGCTTCTGGAGGAGTCGATCCTCGGCTGGAAGGAGTACGAGCTGGAGCTGATGCGCGACAGACACGACAACGTCGTGGTCGTCTGCTCCATCGAGAACTTCGACCCCATGGGCGTGCACACCGGTGACTCGATCACCGTGGCCCCGGCGATGACCCTGACCGACCGCGAGTACCAGATCCTGCGCGACATCGGCATCGCTGTGATCCGCGAGGTCGGCGTGGACACCGGCGGCTGCAACATCCAGTTCGCGGTGAACCCCGAGGACGGCCGCGTGATCGTCATCGAGATGAACCCGCGCGTGTCGCGTTCGTCGGCCCTCGCCTCCAAGGCGACCGGCTTCCCGATCGCCAAGATCGCGGCCAAGCTCGCCGTCGGCTACACCCTCGACGAGATCCCGAACGACATCACCCAGGAGACCCCGGCCTCCTTCGAACCGACCCTCGACTACGTCGTCGTCAAGGCGCCGCGGTTCGCCTTCGAGAAGTTCCCGAGCGCCGACTCCACGCTGACCACCACCATGAAGTCGGTCGGCGAGGCCATGGCCATCGGCCGCAACTTCACCGAGGCGTTCCAGAAGGCGCTGCGCTCCCTGGAGCGCAAGGGCAGCCAGTTCACGTTCGTCGGCGATCCGGGCGACAAGACCGCCCTCCTCGCGCAGTCCGTGCGCCCCACGGACGGCCGGATCACCACCGTGATGCAGGCCATCCGGGCGGGCGCCACGCCCGAGGAGGTCTTCGAGGCCACCCGGATCGACCCGTGGTTCGTGGACCAGCTCTTCCTGATCAAGGAGATCGCGGACGAGCTGGGCGCCGCCGCCGAGCTGACCGCCGACCTGCTGGCCGAGGCCAAGCGGCACGGCTTCTCCGATCAGCAGATCGGCGAGATCCGCGGGCTGCGCGAGGACGTCGTCCGCGAGGTGCGGCACGCCCTCGGCATCCGCCCGGTGTACAAGACGGTCGACACCTGCGCCGCCGAGTTCGCCGCCCGGACGCCGTACTTCTACTCCTCCTACGACGAGGAGAGCGAGGTCGCGCCGCGCGAGAAGCCCGCGGTGATCATCCTGGGCTCCGGACCCAACCGGATCGGCCAGGGCATCGAGTTCGACTACTCCTGCGTGCACGCGTCCTTCGCGCTGTCCGACGCCGGGTACGAGACCGTGATGGTCAACTGCAACCCGGAGACCGTCTCCACGGACTACGACACCTCCGACCGCCTCTACTTCGAGCCGCTGACGCTGGAGGACGTACTGGAGATCGTCCACGCGGAGTCGCAGGCCGGCCCGATCGCCGGCGTGATCGTGCAGCTCGGCGGCCAGACCCCGCTCGGCCTCGCGCAGGCACTCAAGGACAACGGGGTGCCGATCGTGGGCACCCCGCCCGAGGCGATCCACGCCGCCGAGGACCGCGGCGCCTTCGGCCGCGTCCTCGCGGAGGCCGGTCTGCCGGCCCCCAAGCACGGCACCGCCACCGCCTTCGCGGAGGCGAAGGCCATCGCCGACGAGATCGGCTACCCGGTTCTGGTGCGGCCCTCGTACGTCCTCGGCGGACGCGGCATGGAGATCGTCTACGACGAGACCCGTCTCGCCTCCTACATCGCCGAGTCCACCGAGATCAGTCCCTCCCGGCCGGTGCTCGTCGACCGGTTCCTCGACGACGCCATAGAGATCGACGTCGACGCGCTCTACGACGGTGAGGAGCTGTATCTCGGCGGGGTCATGGAGCACATCGAGGAGGCCGGCATCCACTCCGGCGACTCGGCGTGCGCGCTGCCGCCCATCACCCTCGGCGGCTTCGACATCAAGCGGCTGCGCGCCTCGACGGAGGCGATCGCCCGGGGCGTCGGTGTCCGCGGCCTGATCAACATCCAGTTCGCGCTGGCCGGCGACATCCTGTACGTCCTGGAGGCCAACCCGCGCGCCTCCCGCACGGTCCCCTTCACCTCGAAGGCGACGGCGGTGCCGCTGGCCAAGGCCGCCGCCCGGATCTCGCTCGGCGCGACCGTCGCCGAACTGCGCGCCGAGGGGCTGCTCCCGGCGCACGGCGACGGCGGCGAGCTGCCGCTGGACGCGCCGATCTCCGTCAAGGAGGCCGTCATGCCCTGGTCGCGCTTCCGGGACATCCACGGCCGGGGCGTGGACACCGTGCTCGGCCCGGAGATGCGCTCCACCGGCGAGGTCATGGGCATCGACTCGGTCTTCGGCACGGCGTACGCCAAGTCGCAGTCGGGCGCGTACGGGCCGCTGCCGACGAAGGGCCGCGCGTTCATCTCGGTCGCCAACCGCGACAAGCGCTCCATGATCTTCCCGGCCCGGGAACTGGTCGCCCACGGCTTCGAACTGCTCGCCACCTCCGGCACCGCCGAGGTCCTCAAGCGCAACGGGATCAACGCCACGGTCGTGCGCAAGCAGTCCGAGGGCACCGGCCCGAACGGCGAGCGGACCATCGTCCAGCTCGTGCACGACGGGGAGGTCGACCTCATCGTGAACACGCCCTACGGCACCGGCGGCCGCCTCGACGGCTACGAGATCCGCACGGCCGCGGTGGCCCGCTCGGTGCCCTGTCTGACGACGGTCCAGGCGCTCGCCGCGGCGGTCCAGGGCATCGACGCGCTCACCCACGGCGACGTGGGCGTCCGCTCGCTCCAGGAACACGCGCACCACCTGACCGCGGCCCGCGACTAGCAGCCCCGAGGGGGACACCGGAGACGGTGTCCCCCTCTTCTTGGGCCCCTCGCCGGGGCTCTCCACGAGGACATCCACATGTACAAGCTCTTCTTCCGACTCGTCTTCACCCGGATGGACCCGGAGCGGGCGCACGGGCTCGCCTTCCGCTGGATCCGTCTCGCCGCCCGCGTCCCGGTGCTGCGCACGTTCCTCGCCGCCGCCCTCGCACCCCGCCACAAGGAACTGCGCACCGAGGCGTTCGGGCTGCGCATGCACGGCCCGTTCGGCCTCGCCGCCGGCTTCGACAAGAACGCCGTCGCGATCGACGGGATGGCGATGCTCGGCTTCGACCACGTCGAGATCGGCACGGTGACCGGCGAGCCGCAGCCCGGCAACCCGCGCAAGCGGCTGTTCCGGCTCGTCGCCGACCGGGCGCTGATCAACCGCATGGGGTTCAACAACGAGGGCTCGCTCGCCGTCGCCGCCCGGCTGGCCGCGCGCGAACCCGTCTTCCGGACCGTCGTGGGCGTCAACATCGGCAAGACCAAGGTCGTCCCCGAGAAGGACGCGGTCGCCGACTACGTGAAGTCGGCCGAGCGGCTGGCCCCGTACGCCGACTACCTGGTCGTGAACGTGTCGTCGCCCAACACGCCGGGGCTGCGCGATCTGCAGGCCACCGAGGCACTGCGCCCCCTGCTCACCGCGGTCCGCGGGGCCGCCGACCGCGCGGTGCCCGGCCGCCGGGTGCCGCTGCTGGTGAAGATCGCGCCCGACCTCGCCGACGAGGACGTCGACGCCGTCGCCGACCTCGCCGTGGAACTGGGCCTGGACGGCATCATCGCCACGAACACCACCATCGCCCGCGACGGCCTCGGCCCTGCGTGCGACCCGGCGCTCGTGAAGGAGACCGGCGGACTGTCGGGAGCGCCCCTGAAGGCACGCGCTGTGGAAGTGCTGCGCCGCCTATACGCGCGCGTGGGTGACCGGATCACCCTGGTGGGGGTCGGCGGCATCGAGAACGCCGAGGACGCCTGGGAGCGCATCCTGGCCGGCGCGACCCTGGTCCAGGGCTACAGCGCCTTCGTCTACGAGGGGCCCTTCTGGAGCCGCGCCGTCCACAAGGGCCTCGCCGCCCGCCTTCGCACCAGCCCGTACGCCACCCTCGCCGACGCGGTCGGCGCCGATGTGAGGAAGGCAGCCGCATGAGTGCCCACCCGTCACCCGGCCGGCGGCCCTCGGCGAGTCCGTCCGGGCCGCCTGCCACACAGGCCGAACCCTTCGGCGCCCGGCTGCGCCGCGCCATGGACGAGCGGGGCCCGCTGTGCGTGGGCATCGACCCGCACGCCTCCCTGCTCGCCGAGTGGGGCCTGAACGACGACGTCGCCGGTCTTGAGCGGTTCAGCCGCACGGTCGTCGAGGCGGTGGCCGGCCGGGTCGCGGTCCTCAAGCCGCAGAGCGCGTTCTTCGAGCGCTTCGGCTCGCGCGGCATCGCCGTCCTGGAAGCGTCGGTGCGGGAGGCGCGCGCGGCCGGTGCCCTGGTCGTCATGGACGCCAAGCGCGGGGACATCGGCTCGACCATGGCCGGCTACGCCGAGGCGTTCCTGCACCCGGACGCGCCGCTGTTCTCGGACGCCCTGACCGTCTCGCCCTACCTCGGCTACGGCTCGCTGAGCCCGGCCCTCGCCCTGGCGCGGGAGCACGGGACGGGTGTGTTCGTGCTGGCGCTGACCTCCAACCCGGAGGGCGCCGAGGTGCAGCACGCGGTGCGCGCGGACGGCCGGACCGTCGGCGCGACGATGCTGGCCCACCTCGCCGCGGAGAACGCCGGCGCGACGCCGCTCGGCTCGTTCGGCGCGGTCGTGGGCGCGACGCTCGGCGATCTGTCGGCCTACGACCTCGACATCAACGGGCCGCTCCTGGCGCCGGGCATCGGCGCCCAGGGGGCGAGCCCGGCGGATCTGCCCGGGCTCTTCGGGCCGGCCGTGCGCAACGTCGTGCCGCACATCAGCCGGAGTGTTCTTCGTCACGGTCCCGAGGTCGGGGCGTTGCGGGGCGCCGCGGAACGCTTCGCGGACGCGATCCGGGCCGGTGTGGCGGGTGCCTGAGTCCCGTGACGGGGCGCTGAGGAGCGCCGCCGGGCCGCCTTGAGCCTGAATACATCCTCAAATCCGGGGCAATATGTCTCAAATGTCCGGCCTGATGGAGGCTGACCAGGACTTTTCCGCTGTTCTCGCTGACTCTGGCGGACTTGCCCGCTAGTCTCCGAGCAGTGGGGACACCTCCCACGCTGCTCAAGGCAGTGGGGGAGAACGGGCAGCGTGTTGCTCGTGCCTCCCCAGGTGTGGGGCGACTAGGTTCCTCACCGGTCCGTATCCGACAGTTCGACATCCGAGGTGACGTAGGCGTGGCTCTTCCGCCCCTTACCCCTGAACAGCGCGCAGCCGCGCTCGAAAAGGCCGCCGCGGCTCGCCGGGAGCGGGCCGAGGTCAAGAATCGACTCAAGCACTCCGGCGCCTCCCTCCACGAGGTCATCAAGCAGGGTCAGGAGAACGAGGTCATCGGCAAGATGAAGGTCTCCGCCCTGCTGGAGTCCCTGCCGGGCGTGGGCAAGGTCCGCGCCAAGCAGATCATGGAGCGACTCGGGATCTCCGAGAGCCGCCGCGTGCGTGGCCTCGGTTCCAACCAGATCGCCTCCCTGGAGCGCGAGTTCGGCAGCACCGGCTCCTGAGTCCCGGGCACCCCGGGATTGCTGGAATAATCGCTGCATGAGTGAACGTCCGCGGCTGACCGTGCTCTCCGGCCCCTCCGGGGTCGGCAAGAGCACGGTCGTCGCCCATATGCGCAAGGAACACCCCGAGGTCTGGCTCTCGGTGTCGGCGACCACCCGCGAGCCCCGCCCCGGCGAGCAGCACGGCGTCCACTACTTCTTCGTCACCGATGAGGAGATGGACAAGCTGATCGCCAACGGCGAGCTGCTGGAATGGGCCGAATTCGCCGGCAACCGCTACGGCACGCCGCGTGCCGCCGTGCTGGACCGCCTGGAGGCGGGCGAGCCCGTCCTCCTGGAGATCGACCTCCAGGGCGCCCGGCAGGTCCGCGAGTCCATGCCGGAGGCCCAGCTGGTGTTCCTGGCTCCGCCCTCCTGGGAGGAGCTGGTGCGCAGGCTCACCGGACGCGGCACCGAGCCGCCCGAGGTGATCGAGCGCCGCCTTGAGGCGGCCAGGATCGAGCTGGCGGCCGAGCCGGAGTTCGACGAGACCTTGGTCAACACCTCCGTCGAGGACGTGGCGCGCGAGCTGCTAGCCTTGATGGACGTTGTGTGATTGTGTCTGATCTTTTCCCATCTTTCGGAAGGTAGAGCGTGTCCTCTTCCATCACCGCGCCCGAGGGCATCATCAACCCGCCGATCGACGAGCTGCTTGAGGCCACCGACTCGAAGTACAGCCTCGTGATCTACGCGGCCAAGCGTGCCCGTCAGATCAACGCGTACTACTCGCAGCTCGGCGAGGGCCTGCTTGAGTACGTCGGTCCGCTCGTCGACACCCATGTCCACGAGAAGCCGCTCTCGATCGCCCTGCGCGAGATCAACGCGGGTCTGCTGACCTCCGAGGCCATCGAGGGCCCGGCGCAGTAACCCGCGCGGTCAGCGGGAGCACGCGCAGTCGTACGTTCGTACGTTCAGACTGCGGTCTGCTTTTCCACAGGCCCGGCAGCACGACTGCCGGGCCTGTGGTCTGCTCGGGGGTGCGGGCAAACGCGTCCCCGCCGTTGTGCAGCATGGGGATATACGTTCCGAGTCCGGGGAGAGACGGTGGACAAGCCGAAGGTCGTTCTGGGGGTCAGCGGTGGCATCGCCGCCTACAAGGCATGTGAGCTGCTGCGCAGATTCACCGAGTCGGGCCATGACGTGCGTGTCGTCCCCACCGCCGCCGCGCTGCGCTTCGTCGGCGCCGCCACCTGGTCCGCGCTGTCCGGCAACCCCGTCGCCACCGAGGTCTGGGACGACGTCCACGAGGTCCCGCACGTCCGCATCGGCCAGCACGCCGACCTGGTGGTGGTGGCCCCCGCGACCGCCGACACGCTCGCCAAGGCCGCCCACGGCCTCGCCGACGACCTGTTGACCAACACGCTCCTGACGGCCCGCTGCCCGGTCGTCTTCGCCCCGGCCATGCACACGGAGATGTGGGAGCACCCGGCCACCCAGGAGAACGTGGCGACGCTGCGCCGCCGGGGTGCCGTCGTCATCGAGCCCGCGGTCGGGCGGCTCACCGGCGTCGACACCGGCAAGGGGCGGCTGCCCGATCCCGTGGAGATCTTCGAGGTCTGCCGGCGGGTGCTGGCCCGCGGGGTCACCGAGCCCGACCTGGCCGGCCGGCATGTCGTGGTCTCCGCCGGCGGCACCCGCGAACCCCTCGACCCGGTCCGCTTCCTCGGCAACCGCTCCTCCGGCAAGCAGGGCTACGCCCTCGCCCGCACCGCAGCCGCGCGGGGCGCCCGAGTGACCCTGGTCGCGGCGAACACCGGCCTGCCCGACCCGGCCGGGGTGGACGTCGTCCGGGTCGGCACGGCCGTCCAGCTGCGCGAGGCGGTCCTCAAGGCCGCCGCGGACGCCGACGCGGTGGTGATGGCCGCGGCCGTGGCCGACTTCCGTCCGGCCCACTACGCCACCGGGAAGATCAAGAAGAAGGACGGCCAGGAACCGGAGCCCGTCGTCCTGGTGCGCAATCCGGACGTCCTCGCGGAGATCTCGGCCGAGCGTGCGCGGCCCGGACAGGTGATCGTCGGCTTCGCCGCCGAGACCGACGACGTCCTCGCCAACGGCCGGGCGAAGCTGGCGCGCAAGGGGTGCGACCTCCTCGTGGTCAACGAGGTGGGAGAGGGGAAGACGTTCGGTTCCGAGGAGAACGAGGCCCTGGTACTGGGCGCCGACGGCAGCGAGACGCCCGTGCCGCGCGGCCCCAAGGAGGCCCTTGCCGAGGCCGTCTGGGACCTGGTGCGCGCCCGTTTGGCCTGAGGTGTTTCAGCCGTTCGACGGTTTCCGCGAACCAGACATTGTCCCGGGGAGCCTCTGGCCAATGGGGCCGGGCATTGGGCAGAATGCCCGTGCCGCAGGTCATGGCGCCCCCGACAGCCGGTGGGCGCGCCCCCGTCGAGCGAAGGCGAGAGCGGGGGAGGGTGCCCCTGCGACGGAGTGCGACCGATAAACTGTTGTCGGACGGCGCTGGGCGCAGCCCCCGCGTCGTCCGTCAATGATCAGACAGCAGCCGCTGCAACCCCAGGGAGCGTTGTGTCCCGTCGCCTGTTCACCTCGGAGTCCGTGACCGAGGGCCACCCCGACAAGATCGCTGACCAGATCAGCGACACCATTCTCGACGCGCTCCTGCGCGAGGACCCGACGTCCCGGGTCGCCGTGGAGACGCTGATCACGACCGGCCTTGTGCATGTGGCCGGCGAGGTCACGACCAAGGCGTACGCGGACATCGCGACCCTGGTCAGGGGCACGATCCTGGGGATCGGCTACGACTCCTCGAAGAAGGGCTTCGACGGCGCCTCCTGTGGTGTCTCGGTGTCGATCGGCGCACAGTCCCCGGACATCGCCCAGGGCGTGGACACGGCGTACGAGTCCCGGGTCGAGGGCGCCCTGCGCGGGGAGCAGGGAGACGAGCTGGACAGGCAGGGCGCGGGCGACCAGGGCCTGATGTTCGGCTACGCCACCGACGAGACGCCCACGCTGATGCCGCTGCCGATCTTCCTGGCGCACCGGCTGTCCAAGCGGCTGTCCGACGTGCGCAAGAACGGCACGATCCCCTATCTGCGGCCGGACGGCAAGACGCAGGTCACCATCGAGTACGACGGCGACAAGGCGGTGCGCCTGGACACGGTGGTCGTCTCCAGCCAGCACGCCTCGGACATCGACCTGGAGTCGCTGCTCGCCCCCGACATCCGTGAGTTCGTCGTCGAGCCGGAGCTGAAGACGCTCCTCGACGAGGGCATCAAGCTGGACACGGAGGGCTACCGGCTGCTGGTGAACCCGACGGGCCGGTTCGAGATCGGCGGTCCGATGGGCGACGCCGGCCTGACCGGCCGGAAGATCATCATCGACACCTACGGGGGCATGGCGCGGCACGGCGGCGGCGCGTTCTCCGGCAAGGACCCGTCCAAGGTGGACCGCTCGGCGGCGTACGCGATGCGCTGGGTGGCGAAGAACGTGGTGGCCGCGGGCCTCGCCGCCCGCTGCGAGGTCCAGGTGGCGTACGCGATCGGCAAGGCCGAGCCGGTCGGTCTTTTCGTGGAGACCTTCGGCACGCACAAGGTCGAGCCCGAGCGGATCGAGAAGGCCATCGACGAGGTCTTCGACCTGCGCCCGGCCGCCATCATTCGCGACCTCGACCTGCTCCGCCCGATCTACGCCCAGACCGCCGCCTACGGCCACTTCGGCCGTGAGCTGCCGGACTTCACCTGGGAGCGCACGGACCGCGTGGACGCCCTGCGCCAGGCCGTGGGCCTGTAGCCCCGACGACGCACGACAGCGAGGCCCGGCTTCCCGCGGGAAGCCGGGCCTCGCCGTGCCATGGCACGGGCCGCGCGCGGAAGGCCGGGGCCCGCGGCGGCCGCCGGTGCGGCGGTCAGCCGTCGGTTGTCGGTGGGATTTGGTAAGAATGCAAGCGTGAGCAGCGAGAACGGGCAGCGGCACGGCGGGGCCGACGGGGCGCCGCCGGAGCAGCTCGCGCTCATCCGGGAGAGCGTGCGCGGCGCCAAGGTGCCGCGGGCCAAGCCGCGGACCTGGCGCGGGGCCGCACTGGCCAAGGAGCTGCCCGTCGCGCGGGTACTGGTCGACAAGGGCGTGCTCCACCTGGACCGGTACTTCGACTACGCCGTGCCCGAGGAACTGGACGAGCAGGCACAGCCCGGGGTGCGGGTACGGGTGCGGTTCGGGGCCGGCCGGCACCGGGTGCGGGAGGGCCGCCGCGAGGGCGGCGGGCTCATCGACGGGTTCCTCATCGAGCGACGGGCCGCGTCCGACTACTCCGGGCCGCTGGCCGCGCTGGCCCAGGTGGTGTCCCCCGAGCCGGTGCTGAGCGAGGAGTCGCTGGGGCTCGCGCGCGCCGTCGCCGACCGGTACGCGGGCAGCCTCGCCGATGTGCTCCAGCTGGCCGTGCCACCGCGCAGCGCGCGGGCCGAGCGACGGCCGTCGCCCGAGCCGCCGCCACCGCCTGCGCCGCCCGAGGCCGGGCCATGGACCCGGTACGAGCGGGGGGCGGCGTTCATCGCTTCGCTGGCCGCGGGGGGCACGCCGCGCGCCGTGTGGAACGCGCTGCCGGGCCCGCGGTGGAGCGAGGAACTGGCCCTCGCCGTCGCCGCCACGCTCGCCTCGGGGCGCGGCGCGCTCGTCGTCGTACCGGACGGGCGTGCCGCGGCCCGGGTGGACGCCGCGCTCACCGCGCAGCTCGGCCAGGGACGGCACGCACTGCTCACCGCGGACGCCGGGCCCGAGAAGCGGTACGGGCAGTGGCTCGCCGTGCGCCGGGGGGCGGTACGGGCCGTCGTCGGGACGCGGGCCGCCATGTTCGCGCCCGTGCGCAACCTCGGGCTGCTCGCCATCTGGGACGACGGGGACGACAGCCACAGCGAGCCGCACGCCCCCCAGCCGCATGCCCGGGATGTACTCCTGCTGCGCGCCGCCCTGGACAAGTGCGCTTTCCTGCTGGGTAGTTGGAGCTGCACCGTGGAGGCGGCGCAGCTCGTCGAGAGCGGCTGGGCGCGGCCCCTTCTCGCCGGCCGGGAACAGGTGCGGCGGGCCGCCGCGCTGGTGCGGACCGTGGGCGACGGCGACCTGGCGCGGGACGAGGCCGCACGTGCCGCCCGGCTGCCGACGCTCGCCTGGCAGGCGGTCCGGGACGGACTGCGGCACGGCCCGGTACTGGTGCAGGTGCCACGGCGCGGATACGTGCCGCGCCTGGCCTGCGCGACATGCCGGGCGCCCGCCCGGTGCCGGCACTGCTCCGGGCCGCTGGAGGCGCGGGACGCGGGGGCGCTCCGGTGCGGCTGGTGCGGTCGTGAGGAGGCCGCCTGGCACTGCCCGGAGTGCGGCTCGTTCCGGCTGCGCGCGCAGGTCGTGGGGGCGCGCAGGACCGCCGAGGAACTGGGGCGGGCCTTCCCTGCGGTGCCGGTGCGCACCTCGGGGCGCGAGCAGGTGCTGGACACGGTGCCGGGGACGCCCGCGCTGGTCGTCAGCACACCGGGGGCGGAGCCGGTCGCCGAGGGCGGCTATGCGGCGGCGCTGCTGCTCGACGGCTGGGCCATGCTCGGCCGGCCGGACCTGCGCGCCGGGGAGGACGCGCTGCGGCGCTGGCTCGGGGCCGCGGCGCTGGTGCGGCCGCAGGGGGAAGGGGGCACGGTGGTGGTCGTCGCCGAGCCGACCCTGCGGCCGGTGCAGGCCCTGGTGCGGTGGGACCCGGTCGGGCACGCGGTGCGGGAGCTGGCGGAGCGGGCCGAGCTGGGGTTCCCGCCGGTCTCCCGGATGGCGGCCGTGTCGGGCCCGGTCGAGACCGTGGCCGGATTCCTGGCGACGGTCGAACTCCCACCGGACGCCCAGGTGTTGGGGCCGGTGCCGCTGCCGGTCGTGGCGGCCGGACGGCCCCGGCGTACCGGGGGGCCGCCGCCAGGGGAGCGGTGGGAACGGGCGCTGGTGCGGGTACCGCCCGGCAGCGGGTCCGCACTGGCGGCGGCCCTGAAGACGGCCCAGGCGGCACGGATGGTACGGGGTGGGGGCGAGCCGGTACGGATCCGGATCGACCCCCCGGACATCGGCTAAGCGCTCCGCTGGGTGGGCCGTGTTGGGCCGTCAGTCGTCTGCGGCGTCGTCGTGGCTGGGCGCGCCCGCGCGGCGGAGCCGCATATCGATACAGGCCCGCGTCCCATCGGGGCGGTGTCGGGCCGTCGGTTGTCTGCGAGATCGTCGTGGCTTGTCGCGCCCGCGCGGCGGAGCCGCATATCGATACAGCCCCGCGCCCCTTCGGGGGCGCCTTTTGGCTGGTCCCTCAGGTGCCCTCCCGGGGGATTGGGCGGGAGGGCGGGGGGCTGGGGTCAGCCGTTGCGGGGGGCGGGGAAGGCCGTGGGGCGGACCTCTTCGCGGAGCGTGGGGCTGCCCGCGGTCGGCTGGGTCGGCATCGAGCGGGCCGCGGGGACCGTCGGCACCGCGGGCAGGCCGGTGTTCACGTTCACCGTGCGGGTGCCCGTCGGCTCCGGCGCGTGCTCGGCCTCCGCCGCTGCCCGGGCCGCGGCCCGACGGGCGCCGTAACGGCGGTGCACCGCCTGCTTGGTGACGCCGAGGGCCGAGCCCACCGCGTCCCACGAGAAGCCCAGCGAGCGGTCGAAGTCCACGGCGGCCGTGACCAGGGTTTCCACACTGTCCCGGAGTTCCTGGGCGAGACGGACGGTCGGGGCGGGGGCACGTCCGTAGACGACGAAGCCCGTGGAGGGGCCGGAGCGGCGCGGGCGGTAGACATTGCCCAACTGGGCGGTGAGCGTACGCAGTGCGTCCACCTGCCGGCGGACCCGCTCGATGTCCCGCACCAACAAGTGCAGGCTGGCCCGGGCCTGGGCGTCGTGGGTTGCGTGGTCGGCCATGAACAAGCCTCTCGAACCGGCGTTGAAAGGAATCGGGCCGCGCTGGCGGCCCGTTGTGGTCAACTCTTTCTTGACCAACGCGTCTGCCCGCGGCTGGTCACGGTGTGGGGGCGCGTGGGCTTATGCGTACGCCGTCGGCCCACCCACACACCACCCGGACGTGGAAGTCGAGCGGAAGCCGGGCCCCGCACGCGGCCGCCCGGCCCCGGGCCGCCCCGTCGGCATAGACTGGTGCGCTGCCCGTCCGCCCCCGCCCGAGAGGCCCCCACCCGCCCATGAAGCTCGTCTTCGCCGGTACCCCCGAGGTCGCCGTTCCCGCCCTGGACGCACTCATCGCCGCCGGGCGGCACGAGGTGGCCGCCGTCGTCACGCGGCCCGACGCGCCGGCCGGGCGCGGGCGCCGGCTGGTCGCGTCCCCCGTGGCCGAGCGGGCGGAGGAGGCCGGCATCGAGGTGCTGAAGCCGGCGAAGCCACGCGACCCGGAATTCCTGGAACGGCTCCGGGAGATCGCCCCCGACTGCTGTCCCGTCGTCGCCTACGGGGCGCTGCTGCCGCGCGTGGCCCTGGACATCCCCGCCCACGGCTGGGTCAACCTGCACTTCTCGCTGCTGCCCGCCTGGCGCGGCGCCGCGCCCGTGCAGCACGCCCTCATGGCGGGCGACGAGATCACCGGCGCCTCCACCTTCCTGATCGAGGAAGGGCTCGACTCGGGCCCCGTCTACGGGACGGTCACGGAGCGGATCAGGCCCACCGACACCAGCGGCGACCTGCTCACCCGGCTCGCCTTCGCCGGTGCCGGGCTGCTCGCCGCGACCATGGACGGCATCGAGGACGGCACGCTGAAGGCCGTACCGCAGCCGACGGACGGCGTCACCGTCGCGCCGAAGATCACCGTCGAGGACGCCCGGGTCGACTGGCGCGCCCCCGCGCTGCGCGTAGACCGGGTGGTACGCGGCTGCACCCCGGCGCCGGGCGCCTGGACCACCTTCCGCGGCGAGCGGCTCAAGCTCATCCAGGTCACCCCCGTACCGGAGCGCACGGACCTCGCGCCGGGGCAGGCGGCGGTCGGCAAGAACAGCGTCCACGTGGGCACCGGCTCGTACGCCGTCGAGCTGCTGTGGGTGCAGGCCCAGGGCAAGAAGCCGATGCGGGCCGCGGACTGGGCGCGCGGCGTGCGGATCGCCGACGGGGAGACGCTGGACGGCTGACGCCCCGCCCGGCCCCGGCGCCCGCCGGGCGACGTACGCTGGGCGGGCGCACCCCATTCCACCACCGGAGCACCTTTTTCGTGAGCGAGCAGTCCCGCCGGCCCCGTCGGCCCGGCAAGCCCTACCGCCGTCCCCACAAGGACCCCGTCCGCATCCTCGCCTTCGACGCCCTGCGGGCCGTGGACGAGCGGGACGCGTACGCCAACCTCGTCCTGCCGCCGCTGCTGCGCAAGGCACGGGAGAAGGACGACTTCGACGTCCGGGACGCCGCCCTCGCCACCGAGCTGGTGTACGGGACGCTGCGCCGGCAGGGCACTTACGACGCGATCATCGCGGCCTGTGTCGACCGCCCGCTGCGCGAGGTCGACCCGCCGGTCCTCGACGTGCTCAGCCTCGGCGTGCACCAGCTCCTCGGCACCCGGATCCCGACGCACGCCGCCGTGTCCGCCTCCGTAGAGCTGGCCCGGGTCGTCCTCGGCGACGGACGGGCCAAGTTCGTCAACGCGGTGCTGCGCAAGGTCGCGCAGGACGGCCTCGACGGCTGGCTGGCCAAGGTGGCGCCGTCCTACGACGAGGACCCCGAGGACCATCTCGCGGTCGTGCACTCGCACCCGCGCTGGGTCGTCTCCGCGCTGTGGGACTCGCTCGGAGGCGGGCGGGCCGGGATCGAGGCGCTGCTGGAAGCCGACAACGAACGCCCCGAGGTGACCCTCGTCGCCCGGCCGGGCCGGGCCGACCCGCGGGAACTGCTCGGCGAGGACGCCGCCGTGCCGGGACGCTGGTCGCCGTACGCCGTGCGGCTCACCGAGGGCGGGGAGCCCGGCGCCGTCGACGCGGTACGCGAGGGCCGCGCCGGTGTGCAGGACGAGGGCAGCCAGCTGGTCGCGCTCGCACTGGCCGGCGCGCCCCTGGACGGGCCGGACCAGACATGGCTCGACGGGTGCGCGGGGCCCGGCGGCAAGGCCGCGCTGCTCGGGGCGCTGGCGGCCGAGCGCGGGGCCGTCCTGGTCGCCGCCGAGAGACAGCCGCACCGCGCCGGTCTTGTGGCCAGGGCACTGCACGGCAATCCGGGTCCTTACCAGGTCGTCGTCGCCGACGGGACCCGGCCGCCGTGGCGGGCGGGCAGCTTCGACCGGGTGCTGGTGGACGTGCCGTGCACCGGTCTGGGCGCCCTGCGCAGGCGGCCCGAGGCCCGCTGGCGGCGGCGCCCGGAGGACCTGGACGGCTTCGCGCCGTTGCAGCGGGCCCTGCTGCGCAGCGCGCTGGACTCGGTGCGGGTCGGCGGCGTCGTCGGCTACGCCACCTGCTCGCCGCATCTCGCCGAGACCCGGGCGGTCGTCGCGGACGTGCTCAAGCAGCGCCCGCACACCGAACTCATCGACGCCCGGCCGCTGCTGCCGGGGATGCCCGCGCTCGGCGAGGGCCCCGACATCCAGCTGTGGCCGCACCTGCACGGCACGGACGCCATGTACCTGGCCCTGATCCGCAGAACCGGCTGAAACACCTCGTTCGGCCAGGGTGATCGGGGCCGGTGGCCGGCCGCCTCCGGGTGCCCCGAAAGGGGCGCGGGGAACTGCGCGCTCAACCACGACGGCGCCGCGGACGAGGACTGGCAGGTGCCCCGAAAGGGGCGCGGGGAACTGCGCGCGCAACCACGACGGCGCCGCAGAGGAGGATCGGCAGCTGCCCCGCAGGGGAGCCGCGCTCAACCACGACGGCGCCGCAGAGGAGGATCGGCAGCTGCCCCGCAGGGGAGCCGCGCTCAACCACGACGGCGCCGCAGACGAGGACCGGCAGGTGCCCCGAAAGGGGCGCGGGGAACTGCGCGACCGGCCCCCACCGACCCGCAGACAAACCACAACCGAATGGACCGCCGTTACAGCCCAGCGCAGCGGCGTGGCAGGCTTGGGGCATGGCCGTGCAGATCAACCCCAGCATCCTGTCCGCCGACTTCGCCCGTCTCGCGGACGAGGCGAAGGCGGTCGAGGGCGCCGACTGGCTCCACGTCGACGTCATGGACAACCACTTCGTGCCGAACCTGACGCTCGGCGTGCCGGTCGTGGAGTCCCTGGCCCGGGCCACGGACACGCCGCTCGATTGCCATCTGATGATCGAGGACGCCGATCGCTGGGCCCCGCAGTACGTCGAGGCGGGCGCCTCCTCGGTCACCTTCCATGTCGAGGCGGCCGCCGCGCCCGTGCGGCTCGCCCGCGAGATCCGGGCCACGGGCGCCCGCGCCTCCATGGCGCTCAAGCCCGCGACGCCCATCGAGCCGTACGAGGACCTGCTCCCCGAACTCGACATGCTGTTGATCATGACGGTCGAGCCCGGCTTCGGCGGCCAGGCGTTCCTCGACATCATGCTCCCGAAGATCCGCCGCACCCGTGAGCTGATCGACAAACACGGCCTCGAACTGTGGCTCCAGGTGGACGGCGGCGTCTCGGCGGCCACGATCGAGCGGTGCGCGGACGCGGGAGCCGACGTCTTCGTGGCCGGCTCGGCCGTCTACGGGGCGCAGGACCCGGCGGCGGCGGTCCGTGCACTGCGCGCACAGGCGCAGACGGCCACCGCGAAGGCGTCCTGGGCATGCGACCACTGAGCCACAGGTACGTGAACGGCGGCCATCAGGGCCGATCAACCGCGCCGGATCTGCAAGGATGAACGGCGAATCCAGAGTGTGAACAGCAGTGAGGAGAGCGCCGTGTCGGGTATGTCGGCGGGCCGCATGCGGATGGGACCCGCTGAGCTGGTGCAGGCGGCGGCCATGGCCCGCCGCTTCTACCTTGAGGGCAAATCCAAGATCCAGATCGCGGAGGAGTTCGGCGTCAGCCGCTTCAAGGTGGCCCGGGTCCTGGAGACGGCCCTGGAACGAGATCTCGTGCGCATCGAGATCCGTGTGCCGGCCGAACTGGACGCCGATCGCTCCGACGCGCTCCGCGCCCGCTACGGCCTCAGACACGCCGTCGTGGTCGAGTCCCCGGCCGAGGCGGAGGAGACCCCGGACCCGGAGAACCTCGGGGAGGTCGCGGCCGACCTGCTCGGCGAGCTGGTCAACGAGGGAGACGTGCTGGGCTTGGCCTGGGGCCGGTCCACCATCCACATGGCCGCCGCCCTCGACCGGCTGCCGCCGTGCACGGTGGTCCAGCTGACCGGTGTGTACGACGCCGGGACCGCCGAGCGAGGTTCGGTCGAGGCCGTCCGCCGCGCCGCCCAGGTGTCCGGCGGCGACGCGCACCCCATCTACGCGCCGATGCTGCTGCCGGACGCGGCCACCGCGGCGGCGCTGCGCAACCAGACGGGGATCGCCCGGGCCTTCGAGTACTTCGACAAGGTCACGGTCGCCTGTGTCTCGATCGGCTCCTGGGAACCGGGCATCTCGACGGTGCACGACATGCTCAGCGACGAGGAGCGCGGCCACTACAACTCGCTCGGGGTCGCCGCCGAGATGTCCGCGCACCTCTTCGACGCGGAGGGCCGCCGGGTCGGCCGTGACCTGGGGGAGCGGTGCATCACCGTCAAGGCCGACCAGCTGCGCCGGGTCCCCGAGGTCGTCGCGATCGCGGGCGGGCAGCGCAAGGCGGCGGCGATCGATGCGGTGCTGCGCTCCGGTCTCGTCACCAGCCTGGTGACGGACACTTCGGCCGCGGACTACCTGATGACCGCGGGCCCCACGCCGCGCCCCGCCCTGAACCGGGCGGACCCCGACGGACCCTGACCGGTCGCGGCGGCGGAGCGATGCGGGGACGGCCGTGACAGCATCGACCCATGCTGCCGCGGTTCGTCCCCCGTGCGCTTTCGGCGCTCCTGCTCTGTCTCACCGTCCTGCTCGCGGGCTGCTCGTCGGCCCGGACCGGTGCCGCGGACGCCTCCGCGCCGCCCTGGGCGGCCGGCCTGCCCACCGTCGCCGAGTCCCGGCTGCCGGCGCAGGCCCGGCAGACCCTGGCCCTCATCGACCGGGGCGGCCCCTTCCCCTACGCCAAGGACGGCGTCGTCTTCGGCAACTTCGAGCAACGGCTGCCCCGGCACCCGCGCGGCTACTACCACGAATACACCGTGCGGACCCCGGGATCGCGGGACCGCGGCGCCCGGCGCATTGTCACGGGGCAGGGCAAGGAGGTCTACTACACCGATGACCACTACGAGTCGTTCCGGGCGGTGCTGAGATGACGACCCCGTACGTGGTGACGGTCGACCTCGGCGGCATCGCCGACAAGGCCGGGCTGATGGACCGGTCGGCGCACGCCCTGGGCCTGCCCGACTGGTTCGGCCGCAACTGGGACGCCCTCGCCGACAGCCTCGCCGATCCGTCCGTGTGGCCGACGGCGACGGCCGGCCGCGCGCTGCTCGTCGTCGTCACCGGCTGGCGGGAGTATGCCCGTGAGCGGCCCGAGGAGTGGTCCGTCGCGCAGGAGGTGTTCACCGAGGCGTCCGGGCGTGAACCGCGGCTGACCGTCGCCCTCGCTCTCGGCTGACGGCGGCCCCGTCGCGGTCGCCGCGGCGGCGCCCGGCCGGTCGTCGTCGGATCCTCCGAATCCGCCCCTGACCTGCCTGGACGATCTGCCCGGTCCGCGCATTCCGGTCGCCATGGGACAATGAAGTACGTGCTCTTCCCCTGGGCAGACCTGTCCGGGGGCCACCTCTGATCGACTGGGATGTGCAGCACGTGCGTTTCCTCAACGACATCCAGCCCGCGTACGACCTGACGTACGACGACGTGTTCATGGTGCCGAGCCGTTCCGCGGTCGGCTCGCGTCAGGGTGTGGACCTCAGCTCCCCGGACGGCACGGGCACCACGATTCCGCTGGTCGTCGCCAACATGACCGCCGTCGCGGGCCGCCGCATGGCCGAGACGGTGGCCCGGCGCGGCGGCCTGGTGGTGATCCCTCAGGACATACCGATCGACGTCGTCACGGACGTCATCACCTGGGTGAAGAGCCGCCACCTGGTCCTCGACACACCGATCGTGCTCGCCCCGCACCAGACCGTCGCCGACGCGCTGGCCCTGCTGCCGAAGCGTGCGCACAACGCCGGTGTCGTCGTCGACGAGGCCGGGCGGCCGGTCGGCGTCGTCACCGACCGGGACCTGTCCGGCGTCGACCGCTTCACCCAGCTCACCGTGGTCATGTCCCGCGACCTGCTGCTGCTCGACGCGGACATCGACCCGCGCGAGGCATTCAACACGCTGGACGCGGCCAACCGCCGCTACGCCCCGGCGGTGGACGGGGACGGCAAGCTGGCCGGGATCCTCACCCGCAAGGGCGCGCTGCGCGCCACGCTGTACACGCCGGCCACCGACGCGCACGACAGGCTGCGCGTCGCCGCCGCGGTCGGCATCAACGGCGATGTGGCGGGCAAGGCGCAGCAGTTGCTGGACGCCGGGGTCGACACACTCGTCATCGACACCGCGCACGGCCACCAGGAGTCGATGATCAGCGCGCTCAAGCTGGTGCGCGACCTCGGCCCGCGGGTCCCGGTCGTGGCGGGCAACGTCGTCTCCGCCGAGGGCGTACGGGATCTGATCGAGGCGGGCGCGGACGTCGTCAAGGTGGGCGTCGGGCCGGGCGCCATGTGCACGACCCGCATGATGACCGGCGTGGGCCGGCCGCAGTTCTCGGCCGTCCTTGAGTGTGCCGCCGAGGCGCGCAAGTACGGCAAGCACGTGTGGGCCGACGGCGGGGTCCGCCACCCGCGGGACGTGGCGATGGCGCTGGCCGCCGGCGCCTCCAACGTGATGATCGGTTCCTGGTTCGCGGGCACGTACGAGTCGCCGGGCGACCTCCAGCAGGACGCCGAGGGGCGCCTGTACAAGGAGTCCTTCGGCATGGCGTCCGCGCGCGCGGTGCGCAACCGCACCTCGGAGGAGTCGGCCTACGACCGGGCCCGCAAGGGGCTGTTCCAGGAGGGCATCTCCACCTCCCGGATGTTCCTCGACCCGGTCCGTCCGGGCGTCGAGGACCTGATCGACTCGATCATCGCGGGCGTCCGCTCGGCGTGCACCTACGCCGGGGCGGGCTCCCTTGAGGAGTTCGCCGAGAAGGCCGTCGTGGGCATCCAGAGCGCGGCCGGCTACGCCGAGGGCAAGCCCCTGCACGCCAGCTGGAACTGACCGCCGTCACCGGTGCCGTCCGCGCCGGGCTCCGGCCTGGGCGTGCGGACGGCGGCCGGGCTCGTGTTCTACTTCCGGTACGGCCATCGCCGTTCCCGTCCCGCGCCGGCGCAGGCCACCGCGGCGGCGGAGGAGGACCCGAACGAAGAAGTGAACCACGCGCAGTGCTGAACGAACTCGACGAACGCATCGTGCACGCCCTCGCCGAGGACGCCCGCCGCTCCTACGCGGACATCGGGCAGCTGGTCGGCCTGTCCGCGCCGGCCGTGAAACGGCGCGTGGACCGGCTGCGCGCCACCGGGGCCATCACCGGATTCACGGTGCGGGTGGACCCGGCGGCGCTCGGCTGGCAGACCGAGGGGTTCGTCGAGCTGTACTGCCGGCGCAACACCTCACCTGAGACCATCCAGCGGGGCCTGGAGCGCTACCAGGAGGTGGTGGCCGCGTCCACCGTCACCGGGGACGCGGACGCCGTCGTGCAGGTCTTCGCCGCCGACATGCGCCACTTCGAGCGGGTGCTGGAGCGCATCGCGGGCGAGCCGTTCGTGGAGCGGACCAAGTCCGTGCTGGTCCTGTCCCCCCTGCTCCGCCGCTTCACCTCGGGCACACCGGCCTGATCCGCCGCCGCACGGAGCGCCGGCCGGCTTCGCGGAGGGCCGGCGCGCAGGGGAGCGGCGACGGTGTCCGCAGACCACCGGCTCCCGTCACGGGACGGCGGCGACCCGGAACCCGGACATCGAGTTCTCGGCGAGCGGTCGCGGCCCGGACGCGGTGCGGTCGACGCGGCCCACCGGGCGGGCGTGACGGGCCCGCGCCGTGGCGGGTGAAGGGCCCCTCCGGGGGAGTGCCGAGTCCGTGCCGTAGTGGGGGAAAGGCCCCTCGGGGGGAGTGCCGAGTCCGCGTCGGGCGGTGTCGTGGTCCGTCGTCGCGGTCGGCGTGGGCTTGGTGGTGTGCGGCGGTGCGGGGCCGTGGGGTCCGCTTCAGTCGGGTCGGTCGGCGGTCTTGCGGGCCAGGGCGTTGTTCCCGATCGAATTGCGCACGCTGAAGCTGACGGCGTCCGAGCGGTAGCGGTCGTCCGACCACTCCACCGGACGGCCCTCGCGGGTCGTGGTCACCCGGCGGACCCGCAGCAGCGGGCTCGTCCGGCGCACGCCGAGCAGTTCCGCGTCCTGGGCGCCCGCCGCGACCGCGTCGATGACATGCTCGCCGTAGGCGAAGACCAGACCCGTGTCCTCGAACAGCCGCTGGGTGACGGACGGGCAGTCCGGCTCGATCGCCTCGACCGCCGGCGCGATCCAGTCCGCGTACACGGTCCGTTCCAGCAGGACCGGTTCGCCGTCCAGACCGCGCACCCGCAGCACATGCAACACCGGTGTCCCGGCCCGCAGCTGGAGGCGCACGGCGTCCTCCTCGGTGGCCGCGCGGCGCTCCTGCGCCACCACCTGCCCCCGCGCCTCGCGGCCCATCGCCCGCGCCCATTGGGCGAAGCTGCGCAGCTCCGCGAAGCTCTGGCTGCGGCGGCTGGCCAGGACCACCCGCCGGGCGCCCTGGCGGGAGCCGATCAGCCCCTCGGCGGTGAGGGCCGCGACGGCCTGGCGCACTGTGCCGCGCGAGACGCCGTAGCGCGCCATGAGTTCGGTCTCCGCGGGCAGCCGGCTGCCGACTGTGTACTCCTCGCGGTCGATCGCCCGTCGCAGTTCGTCGGCGATCTCCTCGTGTCGCGCGGCCATGTATCCCCTCTGCGTAGGTCGCTGTGCACAGCGTGAGCAGCCTAATCGACGCTTTGCCGTGCTGTGTGCCGGCCGGGATTGTGCAGGGAATCTCTGGTCGGGGTTTGGGCGATGTTCACGGTCAGGACATCGTCGGCGGGCGTACTGAGTGCCGACTTGTTCAGACAAGTTTTCTGTGTCACCTCACCCTCGTGCGTACTCCTGGAGAGACCGTGACCGTGTCCCTGCCGAGAACCGCCCACCTCAGCGGCTCCCTCGCCGTCGTAGCCGCGCTCGCCCTGAGCGCCTGCGGCGCCGCCCCCGACGACGCCTCCACCACCGCCGACGGCAAGAGCGCCGCCACCGCCGCCTCCGCGGCCGACTTCGGTGGCATGGACGCGCTGGTGGAGGCCGCCAAGAAGGAGGGCACGCTGAACGCCATCGCGCTGCCCCGTGACTGGGCCAACTACGGCGCCCTCATCGACGGCTTCCAGAAGAAGTACGGCATCAAGATCGCGGTGGAGAGCCCCGACGGCTCAAGCCAGGACGAGATCAACGCCGTCACCTCCCGCAAGGGACAAAAACGCGCCCCCGACGTCCTGGACCTCGGCAGCTCCTTCGCGCTCAGCGCCGCCGAGCAGGGGCTGCTCGCGCCCTACAAGGTGGCCTCGTTCGCCGACATCCCCGAGGGCCAGAAGGACGCGCAGGCCCGCTGGTACAACGACTACGGCGGCTACATCTCCATCGGCTGCGACGCCAAGCGGGTCGAGCAGTGCCCGACCACGTTCAAGGATCTGCTGAAGCCGCAGTACAAGGGCCAGGTCGCGCTCAACGGCAACCCCACCCGGTCCGGCTCGGCCTTCGGCGGCGTGTACGCGGCGGCGCTGGCGGGCGGCGGCTCCTTCGACGACATCCAGCCCGGCCTCGACTTCTTCGCCGAACTGAAGAAGAACGGCAACTACACGCCCGTCGAGTCCACGCCGGCCACCGTCGAGAAGGGCGAGACACCGATCAGCATCGACTGGGACTACCTCAACGCCGGCTACGCCGACGAGTTCCGCACCAAGGGCGTCGACTGGAAGGTCGCGGTGCCCACCGACGGAAAGTTCGCCCAGTACTACTCCCAGGCCGTCAACAAGGACGCCCCGCACCCGGCCGCCGCCCGGCTGTGGCAGGAGTACCTCTACAGCGCCGAGGGCCAGAACCTGTGGCTCAAGGGGTACGCACGCCCGGTCCTGATGGCCGCCCTGGACAAGGCCGGCACCCTCGACAAGGAGGCCGCCGCCAAGCTCCCGAGCGTCACCGGCACGCCCGCCTTCCCCACCGAGGAGCAGCAGGGCAAGGCCAAGACGGTCCTCGCCCAGGGCTGGTCGAAGGCCGTCTCCGGATGACCACCGCCCTTCCGCGCGCGGACGTGGCGCCGACCGCTTCCCCCAAGCGGCGGCGCCGCGCCCCCGGCTGGCTCGCCGTGGCCCCGCTGCTGGTCTTCACCGCCGTCGCGTTCGGTGTGCCCGCGCTGGCCATGCTGCACGGCGCCTTCACCGTCGAGGACCGGGCCACGGGCACGACGTCGTACACCGTAGAGAACCTGACCACCTCGCTCCAGGGGCCGTACCTCACCGCCCTCGCCGGCAGCGTGAAGCTGTCCGCCGTCACCGCCGTCCTCGGGGTCCTGCTCGGACTGCCGCTCGCGCAGGCGGTCGTGGCCTCCCGCTCCCCGGCGCTGCGCGACGCGGTGCTCACCGGCTCCGGCGTCCTCGCGAACTTCGGCGGCGTCCCGCTGGCCTTCGCCTTCGTCGCCACCCTCGGCAACGCCGGCGTGCTGACCCGGCACCTGGGCCTCGCGGACGCTGGCTGGAACCTCTACAGCTTCTGGGGGCTGGTGATCGTCTACCTGTACTTCCTGATCCCGCTGATGGTCCTCACCATCACCCCGGCGCTGGACGGACTGCGCTCCCAGTGGCGCGAGGCCGCCCGCAACAACGGCGCCACCGCCTTGCAGTACTGGCGGCACGTGGCCCTGCCCGTCCTCGCGCCGTCGCTGCTCGGTGCCCTCGTGCTGCTCTTCGGCAGCGCGTTCGCCGCGTACGCGACCGCCGCCGCCATGGTGGGCAGCACGGTCCCGCTGGTGACGCTGCAGATCGCCGACGCCATCTCCGGCAACGTGCTGGTCGGCCAGGAGAACGTGGCGCTCGCCCTCAGCCTCGACATGGTCCTGGTCGCGGGCCTCGTCATGGCCGTGTACCTGCCCCTGCAACGACGGAGCACCCGATGGCTCGACGCCTGAACCCCGGGCGGTGGGCCGTGCTCGGCCTCGCCGCGCTGTACTTCCTGGTGCCCCTCGCCGCGTCCGTGGTCTTCACGGTGGACGTGCCCGGGCAGGGCCTCACCGTCGACGCCTATGCGCGGCTCCTGTCCGCCGACGGCTTCGTCCCGGGCCTGCTGCTCTCGCTGGAGCTGGCCGCGGCCACCATCGCCGTCGTCCTGCTGCTGATGGTGCCCGCCCTGGTCGCCCTGCGGCTCGGCGCGCCCCGGCTGCGGCCCGTCGTCGAGGTGGTGTGCTCACTGCCACTGGTCGTGCCGCCCATCGCGTTCGTCGCCGGGATCGCCACGGTGCTCAGATGGGGACCCGAACACCTCTCCCGTACGCCGCTGTTCCAGACGTTCGTGGCCGTCCAGAACCCCGGCTTCCCGATCGTGCTCGTCCTCGCCTACGTCGTGATGGCGCTGCCGTTCGTGCACCGGGCGCTGGACGCCGGGCTGCGCGCCGTCGACGTGCGCACCCTGGTCGAGGCCGCCCGCAGCTGCGGCGCCTCCTGGCCGCAGGCCCTGCTGCGGGCCGTCCTGCCCAATCTGCGCCCGGCGCTGCTGAACGCGGCCTTCCTCACGCTGGCGCTGGTGCTCGGCGAGTTCACCGTCGCCCGGCTGCTGGGCTTCCAGCCCTTCGCGGTATGGATCTACAACGTCGGCGGCTCCCAGGCCCAGCTGTCCGTCGCCGTGTCCGTGCTCAGCCTGCTCGTCACCTGGGCCCTGCTCCTCGCGCTCGCCGGTGCCGGCGGGCGTACCCGAACCGCTTCGTCCCAGGGATGACAGACACCATGACCGCCACCACGCTGGAGAAGGCCGTCGCTCAGCGGGCCGCCACCGTCGAATTCCGCGAACTGCGCCGCGCGTTCGGGACCACCGTCGCCCTCGACGGGCTCGACCTGGCCGTTGGGCAGGGGGAGTTCCTGGCGCTGCTCGGCCCGTCCGGGTGCGGCAAGACCACCGCGCTGCGCATGCTCGCCGGGTTCGAGCAGCCGGACGCCGGCGCCGTGCTGGTGGACGGCGAGGACATCACCCGGGTGCCGGCCCACCGCCGCGACGCCGGGATGGTGTTCCAGTCGTACAGCCTCTTCCCGCACCTCAACGCCCTCGACAACGTCGCCTTCGGACTGCGCATGCGGGGCGTGCGCACCGCCGAACGGCGGGCCCGTGCCGCCGAGTTGCTGGAGCTGGTGGGCCTCGCCGACAAGGGACGGAGCTTCCCGCACCAGCTCTCCGGCGGCCAGCAGCAGCGCATCGCGCTGGCCCGGGCCCTCGCGCTGCGCCCGCGCGTGCTGCTGCTCGACGAGCCGCTGTCGGCGCTCGACGCCAAGGTGCGGCTGACGCTGCGCGAGGAGATCCGCCGGCTCCAGCGGGAACTCGGCATCACCACGCTGTTCGTGACGCACGATCAGGAGGAGGCGCTGTCCGTCGCCGACCGGGTCGCCGTGATGCGGGCCGGCCGGCTCGAACAGTGCGCGGCGCCCGCCGAGTTGTACGGACGGCCCGCCACCGCATTCGTCGCCGAGTTCGTCGGCACGATGAGCCGGATCCCGGGAACCCTCGCCGGAGACACGGTGGACGTGCTCGGTCAGCGGCTGCCCGTCGACGGGACGGCCCCGGCCGCCACCGAGGTGGACGTCCTGGTACGGCCCGAGGCCGTCCGGGTCCGCGCCGACGGGACGGGCACCGCCCGGATCGCCGCCACCGCCTTCCTGGGCGCCGTGGTCCGGGTCACCGTCAGGCTCGCCGACGGCACCGAGGCCAAGGCCGATCTGCCCGCCCACGAGGCCGCCGGGCTCGGCGCGGGAACCACCGTGCGGGTGGCGCTGCCCGAGCGTCCGGTGCTGGTGGCGGAACGTATCCAGAAGTGAGGAGAGAGACCGACGTGATCCCCCATCCCCGACTCCCGCTGAAAGCCGTCCTGTTCGACATGGACGGCACGCTCGTGGACACCGAGCGGCTGTGGTGGGAGGCGGTGGAGCGGGTCGCCAGGCGCCCGCTGACCGCGGCCGACCGGCCCGAAGTGCTCGGCCGCGCGGTCGAGCACACCGCCGGCTGGCTGGCCGCGGCGGCCGGGCGCCCGGCCGCCGGCCTCGCGGACGAACTGCACCGGGAGTTCACGGCCCGCGTCCGCACGGGCATCGTGCCCCGCCCCGGCGCCGTCGGCCTGCTCGACGCGCTCGGCCGGGCCGGCATCCCCACCGCCCTGGTCACCGCGTCCCCGCGGGCCGTGGCCGACATCGTGCTCGACGCCCTCGGACCCGGCCGGTTCGCGGTCTCCGTCACCGCCGACGACACCGGCCGCACCAAGCCCGACCCGGACCCCTACCTCGCCGCCTGCCGCGCCCTGGGCGTCGACCCGGCGGCCTGTGTGGCGGTCGAGGACACCGGCACCGGGGTCGCCTCCGCCGAGGCGGCCGGCTGCGCCGTCCTGGCCGTGCCGTCCCTCGCGCCGATCGACGCCGCACCCGGCCGCACCGTCCGCGCAAGCCTCGTCGGTCTCACCCTGGAAGACCTGAGCGACATCGCCGCGTCCCGCGTCGGCAGCGACCCGGAACCGGCGCGCTGCCGACGGCGCTGAGCAGACCCGACGAAGTCCGCTGCGGTGCGGCAGCGCGCCCCGAAGGGGCGCGGGGTTGTAGTGATGTGCGGCTCCGCCGCGCGGGCGCGCCCAGCCACGACGGTGCCGCGGACAACTGACGGCACAGTGCGGCCCATCCGGCGGAGCGCTTCGCAACACGGTGCGGCAGCGCGCCCTGAAGGGGCGCGGGGCTGTATTGATGTGCGGCTCCGCCGCGCGGGCGCGCCCAGCCACGACGGTGCCGCGGACAACTGACGGCGCAGCACGGCCCATCCAGCGGAGCGCTTCGCAACGAATCGCCGGGTGGGTCCGGATGCGCGCAATGAACCGCTCGTCGGCGCGCAACGGGTGCTTCTTGTCCGGCCCGTACGCCGACCGTACGGTCTAGGTGGCCCCCCAACCCCCCGCACCGGTGAGGATCACGCATGCGCATCGCCCTGCTCCAGAGCTCCGGCCGCCCCGGCTCCGTCGTCGAGAACCTCACGGTCCTCGACGAGGCCGCGGCCCGCGCCGCCGCCGCGGGCGCCGCGCTGCTGGCGACGCCGGAGATGTTCCTGACGGGGTACGCGATCGGCGCGGACATCGGCCGCCTCGCCGAACCCGCCGACGGCGACCGGGCCGACGCGGTCGCCGACATCGCCCGCCGGCACGGCCTCGCCATCGCCTACGGCTACCCGGAGCGCGCGGGCGCCGCCGTGCACAACTCCGCCCAGCTGATCTCCGCCGACGGCACCCGGCTCGCCGGCTACCGCAAGACCCATCTCTTCGGCCCCTTCGAGCGCGCGCACTTCACCCCCGGCGACCGGCCGGTCGTCCAGGCCCACCTGGACGGCCTCACCGTCGGCCTGCTGATCTGCTACGACGTCGAGTTCCCGGAGAACGTCCGCGCGCACGCGCTGGCCGGCACCGACCTGCTCGTCGTGCCGACGGCACAGATGCACCCCTACCAGTTCGTCGCCGAGTCGCTGGTCCCCGTGCGGGCCTTCGAGAACCAGATGTACGTCGCCTACGTCAACCGGGTCGGACCGGAGGGCGAGTTCGACTTCGTCGGGCTGTCCACGCTGGCCGGACCGGACGGCACCGCCCGCGCCCGGGCCGGCCGCACCGAGGACCTGCTCGTCGCCGACGTCGACCCCGGCTTCCTGGCGGCATCCCGCGAGGCCAACCCGTATCTGCGCGACCGCCGCCCCGGCCTGTACCGGGCCGCCCGCTGAACCTCCTTACATCTCACCCGAGTTCACCCGAGCAAGGAGTCCCCACCCCATGACGTCCACGGTGCCAGGTGCCGCCGGGCGCGCCCCTGGGCAGCAGCCGCCGATCACCATGTTCGGACCGGACTTCCCGTACGCGTACGACGACTACCTCGCCCACCCGGCGGGCCTCGGCCAGATCCCCGCGACCGAGCACGGCACCGAGGTCGCGGTCGTCGGCGGCGGCCTGTCCGGCCTGGTGACCGCCTACGAGTTGATGAAGATGGGCCTGAGGCCCGTCGTGTACGAGGCCGACCGGCTCGGCGGCCGGCTGCGCACGGTGGGCTTCGACGGCTGCGACCCGTCCCTGACGGCCGAGATGGGCGCGATGCGCTTCCCGCCGTCCTCCACGGCCCTGAAGCACTACATCGACCTGGTCGGCCTTCGCACGCGCCCCTTCCCCAACCCCCTCGCCGAGGCGACGCCGTCGACCGTCGTCGACCTCAAGGGCGAGTCGCACTACGCCGAGACGATCGACGACCTGCCGCAGGTCTACCGGGACGTCGCCGACGCCTGGCACAGGTGCCTCGAAGAGGGCGCGGACTTCTCCGCCATGAACCGGGCGATACGCGAGCGGGACGTGCCGCGCATCCGGGAGATCTGGGCACGGCTGGTGGCCGGACTCGACAACCAGACCTTCTACGGATTCCTGTGCGACTCCCCGGCGTTCCGCTCCTTCCGGCACCGGGAGATCTTCGGGCAGGTCGGCTTCGGCACCGGCGGCTGGGACACCGACTTCCCCAACTCCATCCTGGAGATCCTGCGCGTCGTCTACACCGAGGCCGACGACCACCACCGCGGCATCGTCGGCGGCTCCCAGCAACTGCCGCTGCGGCTGTGGGAGCGGGCGCCGGAGAAGATCGTGCACTGGGCCCAGGGGACCTCCCTCGCGGCGCTGCACCACGACGGTGCGCCCCGGCCCGCGGTGACCCGGCTGCACCGCACGGCGGGCGACCGGATCACGGTGACGGACGCGCACGGCGACATCCGCACCTACCGGGCGGTCGTGTTCACCGCCCAGTCCTGGATGCTGCTCTCCCAGATCGCCTGCGACGACTCGCTCTTCCCGATCGACCACTGGACGGCGATCGAGCGCACCCACTACATGGAGTCCAGCAAACTGTTCGTCCCGGTGGACCGGCCGTTCTGGCGGGACAAGGACCCGGCCACCGGCCGGGACGTGATGTCGATGACGCTCACCGACCGTATGACGCGCGGCACCTATCTGCTCGACGACGGCCCGGACCGGCCGGCCGTGATCTGCCTGTCCTACACCTGGTGCGACGACAGTCTGAAGTGGCTGCCGCTCAGCGCCCGGGAGCGGATGGAGGTCATGCTGACGTCCCTCGGCGAGATCTATCCGAACGTCGACATCCGCAGTCACATCATCGGCAACCCGGTGACGGTCTCCTGGGAGAACGAGCCCTACTTCATGGGCGCGTTCAAGGCCAACCTGCCCGGCCACTACCGCTATCAGCGGCGCCTGTTCACCCACTTCATGCAGGACCGGCTGCCTGCCGGCAAACGCGGCATCTTCCTCGCGGGCGACGACATCTCCTGGACGGCCGGCTGGGCCGAGGGCGCCGTCCAGACCGCGCTCAACGCGGTCTGGGGCGTGCTGCACCACCTCGGCGGGGCGACAGACCCCACCAACCCAGGGCCGGGCGACGTCTACGACGCGATAGCCCCGGTGGAACTCCCCGAGGAATGACCGCGCTCAGACGCCCGCGGCCCGCGCCTTCTCGTACACCTCCGCGGCGACGTCCTTGAGGTGTGCGGCGTCGCGGGCGCCGCTCTGCAGATCGACGATGATCTCCTCCGGGCCGACGGCCGCGTGGGCCACCAGGTCCTCGACGATCTGGCCGGCATCGCCCTGGAAGGGCCGGCGGTCGGCGCCGGCGTAGGGCGCGGCCGTCAGGATCGTGTTCGCCCGCAGCACCGTTCTGACGGGCTCCGTGCGGCCCCGCTCGGCCGCCAGGTCCTGCACCTGCCGCCACTGCGCGGCGAGTTGGTCGGCGCCCAGGCCCACCGGCAGCCAGCCGTCGGCGTGGTCGACCAGCCGCCGCAGCGCCCGCTTGGTGCCCGCGGCCAGCAGGATCGGGATCGGCCGGGCGGGCTTCGGCCCGACCACGGCCGAGGCGATCTTGGTGATGCCGCCCTCGTAGCGCACCGGGTCGGGGCCCCACACCGCCCGGCAGACCTCGATCAACTCGTCCAGCACCCGGCCGCGCTCCTCGAACGGCCGGATCCCGGCCGCCGCGTACTCGTCGAGGGACCAGCCCGTGCCGAAGCCGGCGAGGACCCGGCCACCGCTCGCCGCGTCCAGCGAGGCGAGGGCCTTGGCCAGTTGGAACGGCTGGTGCAGCGGCCCGACCAGCACACTGGAGCCGAGCCGGGCCCGTTCGGTGGCCGACGCCGCCAGGGTGAGCGTGACCAGCGGATCGGCGACATCGCGGTAACCGTCCGGCCAGGCAAGCCCCTCGATGCCGTACAGCCCCTGGGTGGCCGGCTCGGGGAACAGGGCCCGTTCGAAGACCCACAGGCTGTCGTAGCCGATCCCTTCGGCCGCGCGGGCCACGTCGGGTACGTCCTTGCCGATGGAGTACTGCCGCATCTGGGGAAGACCGAGACCGAGCCGGATCGCCATACCGCTGCTCCTTCGCAATCGGGTGCCTGCCGGTCAACGTACCTGCCCTGTACACAGGTTTCCGGGCAACGCTCGGGCAATGGCCGGATCAGTCCGGTAGGGGGGTGAGCAGCAGCCGGCCCGCGAGGCCGACGGCCGCGTCGAGGCGTTCGGCCAACTCCTCGGCGAGGTCCCCGTACCGGCGCAGCGCCCACAGGGCCCGCGCCGCCGACCAGGCCGCGTCCCGGGCCCGCTCCAGGCTCCAGGAGCCCAGCAGATGGGTGAGCGGGTCGGCGATCTGGAGGAGGTCGGGCCCCGGCATCAGATCCTCCCGGACGCGTTCCTCAAGCGAGACGAGGAGATCGCCCACCCGGTCGAACTCGTCCTCCAGGTCGTCCGGTGCGCAGCCGAGCGTCCGGCAGGTGTCCACCACGGCGAGCGCCAGATCGTGGCCGATGTGTGCGTTGACGCCCGCCAGCGCGAACTGCAGCGGCCGTACGCCCGGATGGCGGCGGAGCTGGAACAGCGGCCGCCAGCAGGCGGGGGCGCGCCGTCCGTCCGCCGCCGCGTCCACCGCGTCCAGGTACCGGTGCGCGAACCGCACGTCCAGCGCGGTCGCGGCCCGCCGGTCGGTGAAGTACCCGGCGTCCAGCCGCCGTTCCACCTCCTCGGTGACGGTGAGGTAGACGCGGTTGAAGACCGCGACCCCGTCCCGGGCCGGCAGGGCGGCGTCCAGGGCGCGCATCCGCGCGACGACGGAGTCCACGGTGTGGACGGACGTCGTGAACTGTTCCAACTGCGCCATGGGGGCAGCGTCCCAGCCCGTGGCCGACCCGCGTGCCGACGGGCCCGGCGCGTCCCCGGAACGGGCGAACCGGCCCGTCGCGCGGGGGTGTGCCACGGGGCGGGCACCGCGGGCCGCGAGGGCGCCGCGGGGAGGTGCACGCCGGAGTTCGCCTACGAACCGGCGCGGTGGCCTTCCCCGTCGGGGTCGGCGCTCTCGTCGTAGGCGGAGGTGCCCTCGTCCAGCAGCGGCCGCTGTCCCTTGAGATGGGCGGGCGCGAAGGCGCGCAGCGCGTGGTAGCCGGTGATGACGACCAGCGTGCCGAGGGCGATCCCGCTCAGCGAGAACGTGTCGGTGAACTTCATGGAGACGTTGCCGACGCCGATGATGATGCCGGCGGCGGCCGGGACCAGGTTCAGCGGGTTGCGCAGATCCACCTCGGCGTGCAGCCAGATCTGCGCGCCGAGCAGGCCGATCATGCCGTACAGGATGACGGTGATGCCGCCGAGCACCCCGCCCGGGATCGCGGCGACGACCGCGCCGAACTTGGGGCACAGGCCGAAGAGCAGCGCGAAGCCGGCCGCGGCCCAGTACGCGGCCGTCGAGTAGACGCGGGTGGCGGCCATCACGCCGATGTTCTCGGAGTACGTGGTGTTCGGCGGGCCGCCGACGGCGGTCGACAGCATCGACGCCACGCTGTCCGCCGAGATCGCCGTGCCGAGCCGGTCGTCGAGGGGGTCACCGGTCATCTCGCCGACCGCCTTGACGTGTCCGGCGTTCTCCGCGACCAGCGCGATGACGACCGGCAGGGCGACCAGGATCGCCGACCACTGGAAGGAGGGGCCGTGGAAGGAGGGCAGTCCGATCCAGTCGGCCTTGCCGACGCCGGACAGGTCCAGGCGCCAGTGGTCGGTGAGCCTGCCGCTCGCGTCCACCGAGTGGATCCGGCCGAAGATCCGGTCGAAGGCCCAGGAGACGACGTATCCGAAGACCAGGCCCAGGAAGATCGCGATACGGGACCAGAAGCCGCGCAGACAGACCACGGCCAGACCGGTGAACAGCATCACGAGCAGCGCCGTCCACTGGTCCTGCGGCCAGTAGGTGGACGCGGTCACCGGTGCCAGGTTGAAGCCGATCAGCATGACCACGGCGCCGGTGACGATCGGGGGCATCGCCGCGTGGATGATGCGCGCCCCGAAGCGCTGCACGGCGAGCCCCACGAGGAACAGGGCGACGCCGACGACGAAGACCGCCCCGGTGACCGTGGCGCTGGTGCCGCCCTGGGCGCGGATGACCGCGGCGACGCCCACGAAGGACAGGGAGCAGCCCAGATAGCTCGGCACCCGGCCGCGGGTCGCGAGCAGGAAGATCACGGTCGCGACGCCCGACATCATGATCGCGAGGTTGGGGTCGAGGCCCATCAGGACGGGGGCCACGAAGGACGCGCCGAACATCGCCACGACGTGCTGGGCGCCGAGGCCCATCGTGCGGGGCCAGGACAGCCGTTCGTCGGGGCGTACCACCGCTCCGGGCGCGGGCGTACGCCCGTCCCCGTGCAGCTTCCAGCGCACGCCGAGGTCCATGGTGAGGTTTCGCTTTCCCTGTACGTGAAGTGGATCCACCCCATTGTCAGGGCTACGTGCGCCCCAAAGGGGCGCGGGGAACTGCGCGCTCAGCCCCCACAGTGCCGCACCGGGCCGACGGCGTGCTGTGCCTCGAAGGGGCGCGGGGAACTGCGCGCCCAGCCCCCACAGTGCCGCACCCGACCGACGGCCAGCAGTGCCCCGAAGGGGCGCGGGGAACTGCGCGCTCAACCCCCACAGTGCCGCACTGGGCCGACGGCGTACTGTGCCCCGAAGGGGCGCGGGGAACTGCGCGCTCAACCCCCACAACGCCGCACCCGGCCGACGGCATCCCGTGTCACGGCGAGCGCGACAGCAACCGCTGGGGCCGGCCGCCGTGACGCGCCCGACGGGCGCCGGGGGAGGAGCGGGGGTTCAGGGCCGTGGCTCGGGGACCGCCGCCGCGGGGCGGCCGACCTCCGTCCGGCCCCGCCCGCCAGGGCCCAGCACGCCCGCGAACACCGCGAGCCCGCACGCCAGCACGGTCACCAGGCAGAACGACACCATCAGGCTGGTCGCCTGGGCCACCCCGCCGATCAGGCTGGGCGCGATCAGGCCCGAGGTGTACGTGATGGTCGCCACGCCCGCGATGGCCTGGCTCGGATTGGGGCCGCTGTGCCCGGCCGCCGCGAAGCACAGCGGTACCACGACCGCGATGCCGAACCCCATCAGCGCGAACCCGGTCATCGCCACCGCCGGATGCCCCGCGATCACGATCAGCAGACCGCCGCCCGCGGCGAGTACCCCGCCCGCCCGGACCGTGCGCACCGCGCCGAAGCGGTTCACCACTGCGTCCCCGGCGATCCGGGCGATCGCCATGGTCAGCATGAACCCGGTCGTCGAGGCCGCGGCGAGCCCGGCGGAGCTGTCCAGCCGGTCCCGCAGGAACACCGCCGACCAGTCGAGGCTCGCGCCCTCCGCGAACACCGCGCAGAAGCCGACCGCGCCGATCAGCAGCGCCGAGCGGGGCGGCAGCGCGAACCGCGGCGGCGGCTCCTCGTCCTCGGCGGGCTTGAGGTCCAGCACCCAGCCGGCGGCCAGCACACCGAGCAGCGTGAGCACGGCCGCCGCGAGCCCGAAGTGCAGCCGCGCGTCCGAGCCCAGGTGCGCGGCGAGGGTGCCGGCGGCCGAGCCGATCAGGGCACCCGCGCTCCACATGCCGTGCAGCCCCGAGATGATCGACTTGCCGAGCAGCCGCTCCACCTCCACCCCGAGCGCGTTCATCGCCACGTCGGCCATGCCGGCGCTCGCGCCGTAGGCGAACATCGCCAGGCACAGCGTGTAAAGGTTCGGCGCGAGGCTCGGCAGGATCAGCGCGAGCGTCCACAGCGCGATCAGTCCGCGCAGCGCGGTCCGGCTGCCGAAGCGATGGCTGATCCGGCCCGCCACCGGCATCGAGCACGAGGCGCCGAACGCCGTGAAGGCGAGCGCGAACCCGAGTTGTCCCGCGCCCAGGGAGGCATGGTCCTGGATCCAGGGCACCCGGGTCGCGAACGAGCCGGTGACGGCCCCGTGCACGGCGAACACGGCCGCTACGGCGTACCGGGCGCGTCTCACCTCACCTTGCGCGTAGCGCACGCCGCTCATCTTCCGGCCCCTCCCTGGACGGTCGCCCCGCTGTCTCGGGCCGTAAACTATCAGGGACCCTGCCTGATAGATAGGGAGTATCGTCGCCGTCCCGGCACGCAGCGGCCGGCCGGCCGGCTCCGCCGATCTGGGAGGATTCCCGTCATGCCCGCATCCCCGAGCACCGCCCGGGCCATCAACGACCGGCTCGCCCTGCGGCTGCTACAGGAGGAAGGCCCGCTCACGGCAGGGCAGTTGAAGCAGCTGACGGGGCTGTCCCGGCCGACCGTCGCCGACCTCGTCGAGCGGCTGACGGACCGCGGCCTGATCACGGTCGTCGGCGAATCGGGTGAGCAGCGCCGCGGCCCGAACGCCCGGCTCTACGGCATCGTCGCCGACCGCGCCCACCTCGCCGCGCTCGACGTCCGCACGGAGGGCGTCTCCGTGCTGGTGTCCGACCTGCTGGGCCGGGTGCTCACCGAGGCGTCCCTGCCCATCGCCGGGGACATCGGGACCGGGCCCGCGGTGGAGCAGGCGGTGACGCTCGTGGAGCGGGCCGCGAAGGAGGCCGGCGCCGACCGGCTGCACACCGTCGGCATCGGCGCACCGGGCCTGATCGATCCGGCCACGGGCGAACTGCGCGACTCCTCCGGCCTGCCCGCCTGGCACCGGCGGCTGGTCGCGGCCCTTCAGGAACGCCTGCCCGAGGCCCGGGTCAGCGTCGAGAACGAGACCAATCTCGCCGCCGTGGCCGAACAGCGCGAGGGCGCCGCCCGCAACCGCGACACCTTCGTCCTGCTCTGGCTCGGCCATGGCGCGGGCGCCGCCGTCGTCCTGGACGGCACCCTGCGCCGCGGCGCCTCCGGCGGCACCGGCGAGATCGGCTTCCTGCCGGTCCCGGGCACCGCGACGCTGCCCTCGGCGACGGACTGCGAGGGCGGCTTCCACTCCCTGGCGGGCGCCGCGGCCATCGAGGCGCTGGCCGACGCGTGCGGGCTGACCGGCGCCGCCGACGACACGGACGGGCCGCGCGCCGCCGGCCTGGTGCGGACGGCCGTGACCGGGGCCGCCACGGCGGTCGCCGACCGCTTTCTCGCCGCCCTCGCCGACCGGATCGCCATCGGCGCGGCCTCCGTCGTCGCCGTCCTGGACCCGGGCTGTGTGGTCCTCGGCGGAGAGGTCGGCCAGGCCGGCGGCGACCCGCTCGCGGACCGGGTGCGGGACCGGGTGCGGCGGATGTCGCCGCTGGCCACCGACGTACGGCCGAGCACCCTCGGCGGCGCGGCCGTGCTCCGCGGGGCCCTGCTGACCGCCCAAGAGCGCGCCCAGGACGACCTGTTCACGCCGGCGGACCGCTGATCGCTCCGCGGGATGGGCCGGGAGGTGCCGTCGTTCGTCTGCGGCGTCGTCGTGGTCGGTCGCGCAGTTCCCCGCGCCCCTTTCGGGGCGCTTCGCCGCCGTCGGTCGGTGTGCTCAGGGTGGCGGCCCGGCGGCGGGCAAGGGCCGTCGTCACCGCCACCGGGCCCGCCCGCACCCTAAAAGGACTAGACCAGTAAGGTCAATGGGTGTGAATCACGGTCAGGTGTCGTCCCGGACAGGCGAGTTGACCTAGGGCGGCCCAGCGGCCGAGCCCGGCGCGCCGCGCTGTGAGCCACCCCACACGGCGGCCCTGTCGGGACGGGGATCCGCCGTGGCACACTGGGCATGTACCAGAAGCAGCGCACTCCGGGGTCGGTGAAAGTCCGAACCGGCGGTTACAGTCCGCGACCCGGTCGCTTCCAGCGACCGGTTGACCAGGTGAAATTCCTGGACCGACGGTTAAAGTCCGGATGGGAGGCAGTGCGCGGCGGGCGGGCATCCGTGCACGCCGCCGTCCTGGGACGCGTCCCCCGCGGACGGGTCCGTCCGGCGTCGTTCCCCGAGTGCTCATCCGCTTCTTCTGTCGTCATCGACAGGCCCCGGAGTCCGTGCCCGAAGAGGCAGGAGGACCCGGGAAGTGTTCACCGGAATCGTCGAAGAGCTGGGTGAAGTCACCGCCGTCGAGAACCTGGGCGATGCCTCCCGCTTCCGGCTCCGCGGACCCGTCGTCACCAAGGGCGCGCGGCACGGCGACTCCATCGCCGTGAACGGGGTCTGTCTCACCGTCGTGGACCACGAGGGCGACGAATTCACCGCCGACGTCATGGCCGAGACGCTGCACCGCTCCAGCCTCGGCGTCCTCACCGTCGGCTCCCGTGTCAACCTCGAACGCCCCACCGCCGTCGGCGCGCGCCTCGGCGGGCACATCGTGCAGGGCCATGTGGACGGCACCGGCGAAGTCCTGGAGCGCACCCCCTCCGACCACTGGGAGATCGTGAAGATCTCCCTGCCCGCGGACCTCGCCCGCTACGTCGTCGAGAAGGGCTCCATCACCGTCGACGGCATCAGCCTCACCGTCGTGGCGGCGGGCGACGACCACTTCACCGTCAGCCTGATCCCGACCACCCTCGCCCTGACCACGCTCGGCCACAAGCAGCCCGGCGACCCGGTCAACCTGGAGGTCGACGTCATCGCCAAGTACGTCGAGCGGCTGCTCGCGAGCCAGGGGGCGACCCGGTGACCTGGCTCAACTCACAGGCGTTCACCCTCTTCGGCCAGCACATCAAGTGGTCCGACATGATCGGCAACGTGATCGGCCTGGCCGGTCTCGCCTTCGGCTGGCGCCGCTCCCTGTGGAGCTGGCCGACGCAGTTCCTGTCCGGGCTCGTCCTGTTCGCCGCGTTCGCCACCGCCCACCTCTCCGGCAGCGCCGGCAAGCAGGTCGTGGTCATGGTCGTCGCCGGCTACGGCTGGTGGCAGTGGAACCGCGGCTCCGCCCGGGGCGCGGACGGCCACATCGCCGTACGGTTCGCCACCTGGCGCGAGCGGGCCGCCCTGCTCGCCGCCGCGGCCGTCGGCACCCTCGCCGTGTCCGGCCTGTTCCACGCCTACCCCTCGCTGTCCTGGGACCCCTGGCCGGACGCCTACATCTTCGTCGGCACCGTCGTCGCGATGTACGCCCAGGCGCGCGGCATGGTCGAGTTCTGGCTCGCCTGGCTCCTGGTCGACGCCGTCGGCGTCCCGCTCAACTTCGCCAACGGCTTCGCCTTCTCCGGCTTCGTCTACGTCATCTACGGCGCACTGGTCCTGTGGGGCCTGCGCGACTGGTGGCTGCGCTCCCGCAGGGACGCGCGGCCCGTCCTGGAAGGAGCGCCCGCATGACCACGGCACCGATCCTGTACGGCACCGACGCCACCGACGGCACCGACACCGTCGAGGAGATCGCCCTGGACCCGATCGAGCAGGCCGTCGCGGACATCGCGGCCGGCCGCCCCGTCGTGGTCGTGGACGACGAGGACCGGGAGAACGAGGGCGACCTCGTCGTCGCCGCCGAGAAGGCGACCCCCGAGATCATCGCGTTCATGATGAGCGAGTGCCGCGGACTGATCTGCGCCCCCATGGAGGGCGCGGAACTCGACCGGCTCCACCTCCCGCAGATGGTCGAGGACAACACCGAGTCCATGAAGACCGCGTTCACCGTCTCCGTGGACGCCTCCGCCGAGCACGGCGTGAGCACCGGGATCTCCGCCGTCGACCGCGCCACCACACTCCAGCTGCTGGCGAGCGGCAAGGCCGAACCGGACGACCTGGTACGCCCCGGCCATGTCTTCCCGCTGCGTGCCCGGCCGGGCGGCGTCCTGGTACGCCCCGGCCACACCGAGGCCGCCGTCGACCTCGCCCGGCTCGCCGGGCTGCGGCCGGCCGGCGCGATCGTGGAGATCGCCGGCGAGGACGGCCGTATGCTGCGCCTGCCCGAGCTGATCCCGTTCGCCCGCAAACACGGACTGACGATTATCTCCATCGAGGGCCTGATCGCCCATCTGCGCGCCGCCGCGCCCACCGCCCCGGCCCAGCGGCGCGTGCCCGCGCCCGGACCCGCCGTCCGCCGCGAGGCCGAGGTCGGCCTGCCCACCCGGCACGGCACCTTCACGGCCTACGGCTACCGCTCCACCGCCGACGGCGTCGAACACGTCGCCCTCGTCCACGGCGAACTGGGCGACGGCGAGGACGTCCTGGTCCGCGTCCACTCCGAATGCCTCACCGGCGACGTCTTCGGCTCACTGCGCTGCGACTGCGGCCCGCAACTGGACGCCGCCCTGGACCGGATCAGGGACGAGGGCCGCGGCGTCGTCGTCTACCTGCGCGGACACGAGGGCCGCGGCATCGGCCTGCTGTCCAAGCTGCGCGCGTACGCACTCCAGGAACGCGGCCGGGACACCCTGGACGCCAACCTCGAACTCGGCCTGCCCGCCGACGCCCGCGACTACGGCGCCGGCGCCAGGATCCTGGACGACCTCGGCGTACGCAGCGTCCGTCTGATGACCAACAACCCCGACAAGACCGACGCGCTGCTGCGCCACGGCATCAAGGTCACCGGACGCGAGCAGATGCCCGTGCAGGCGGGCGAACACAACCTCCGCTACCTGCGCACCAAGCGGGACCGGATGGGCCACGACCTGCCCTGGCTGGACGCACCGGCCGGGTCGGGCTGCGGCAACCAGTAGAAACAGCACTGAGGAGACACGTGAGCGGCAAGGGTGCACCGGAACTGTCCGTGCGGAACGTCGGCGACCTCAGGGTCGCCGTCATCGCGGCGCAGTGGCACGAGAAGGTGATGGACGGACTGGTGAACGGTGCCCTGCGCGCCCTGAACGACCTGGGAATCGACGAGCCCACCCTGCTCCGGGTCCCCGGCAGCTGGGAGCTGCCGGTGGTCGCCAAGGTGCTGGCGGGCCGCGGCTACGACGCGATCGTCGCCCTCGGCGTCGTCATCCGCGGCGGCACCCCGCACTTCGACTACGTGTGCCAGGGCGTCACCCAGGGCCTGACCCAGGTGTCGGTCGAGACCGGCGTACCCGTCGGCTTCGGCGTGCTGACCTGCGACACCGAGGAACAGGCCGTGGACCGGGCCGGCCTTGCGGGCTCCCGGGAGGACAAGGGACACGAGGCGGTGACCGCCGCCGTCGCCACCGCGGCCACACTCCGCTCGGTATCCGAACCCTGGCGCTGAGGAGTCCCCGCAACCGCGTAGGGTGGGACCACCATGTCCAAGAAGACGTTCGAGGAGCTGTTCACCGAGCTCCAGCACAAGGCCGCCCACGGCGACCCCGCGACCTCCCGCACCGCCGAACTGGTCGGCAAGGGAGTCCATGCCATCGGCAAGAAGGTCGTCGAGGAGGCCGCCGAGGTCTGGATGGCCGCCGAGTACGAGGGCAAGGAGGCGGCCGCCGAGGAGATCTCCCAGCTGCTGTACCACGTCCAGGTGATGATGGTGGCCCGCGGCATCTCCCTCGACGACGTCTACGCCCATCTGTAGGCCCGAACGGCCGAGCCCGCCACGGGCACCCACACCCCCCGCAGTTCCCGTACAGCCCCTCCCGTCACACGAAGGAAGCCGACCTCATGCTGCGCATCGCCGTCCCCAACAAGGGTTCCCTGTCCGGCCCTGCGGCGGACATGCTGCATGAGGCCGGCTACCGGCAGCGCCGGGAGTCCAAGGAACTGCGGACCGTCGACCCGACCAACGAGGTCGAGTTCTTCTACCTCCGCCCCCGCGACATCGCGATCTACGTCTCCTCCGGCCGCCTCGACATCGGCATCACCGGCCGCGACCTGCTGGTCGACTCGGGCGCCAACGCCGAGGAGATCCTGCCGCTCGGCTTCGCCCGCTCCACGTTCCGCTACGCCACCAAGCCCGGCACCGCGTCCGGCGTCGCGGACCTGAGCGGCAGGACGGTCGCCACCTCCTACGAGGGCATCGTCGCCAAGCACCTCGCCGACCAGGGCATCGACGCCTCCGTCGTGCACCTCGACGGCGCCGTGGAGACCGCCGTCGAACTCGGCGTCGCCGAGGTCATCGCGGACGTCGTGGAGACCGGCACCTCGCTGCGCAACGCCGGCCTCGAAGTCATCGGCGAGCCGATCATGAAGTCCGAGGCCATCGTCATCCGCCGCACCGGCGCGAGCGCCGACGGTGCCTGCGATGATTCAGTCGAGCCGAAGGTCCAGCAGTTCCTGCGCCGGCTCCAGGGCGTCCTGGTCGCCCGGACGTACGTGATGATGGACTACGACTGCCGCGCCGAGCACCTGGAGCAGGCCGTCGCCATCACCCCCGGCCTTGAGGGCCCGACCATCTCGCCGCTGCACAACGAGGGCTGGGTCGCCGTCCGCGCCATGGTCCCGGCCGAGGACGCCCAGCGGATCATGGACGACCTGTACGACATCGGCGCGCGGGCCATCCTGACCACGGCCATCCACGCCTGCCGCCTCTGACCGCCGAGGAGGCAGCACCCGCATGTCCGCGCCGCCCGAACCGCCCACCCTGCCCGTCACCTTCCGCCCGCACCTGACCCGGGTGATCCTGCTCACCGCCGGAGTGGCCATACTCCTGGTGATAACCGGGGTCGCGCTGGCACTGGAACAGCTCGGCCCGGGAGAGCGGCTGAGCTTCGTCCTGACCGGGGCACTGATCTTCTGGGTGCTGGCCCAGCTCGCCCGGGTGAAGGTCGTCGCCGACGAGTCCGGCGTCACCGTCGTCAACATCGCCGGCAGGCGGCGCCTGGAGTGGGCGCAGATCCTCCGGGTGAACCTCCGTCCGGGCGACCCCTGGGTCTTCCTCGACCTCAGCGACGGCACCAGCCTGCCCGCGCTCGGCATCCAGCCGGGCATCGCCAAACAGCGGGCCATCGCCGACGCGAGCGCCCTGCGGGCGCTCGCCGAGGCCCGCGCCGGCCAGGGCCCCGACCGACATCAGGGCTGACTCGGGGCCGTCCACCCTGCCGCGGCGGCCGGTGTCTTGATTAATCTGGTGGGCGGAGGCGTTCCCGTTGTGCCTCCGCCCCCGCCGCGCCGCCCGGCGCACAGGGGTTCCTGCTACCCGAGGAGTGACCCTCTTAGGCGATGGACGGATCGTCCTGTAGTACCTGCGCCGCCCCCTCCCGACATACCGCGGAGGCGGCGGCATCATGACCACCCCCCTGCTGCTCCTGGCAGCCGCATTCCTGCTGATCCTCGCCAACGGCTTCTTCGTCGCGGCCGAGTTCGGCCTGGTGACGGTCGAGCGGCCGGACGCCGAGAAGGCCGCGGCCGAGGGCGACCGGCGCGCCCGCAGGGTCGTCGACTCGCTGCGCGAGCTGTCCTTCCAGCTCTCCGGCACCCAGCTCGGCATCACCATCACCTCCCTGGTGGTCGGCATGCTCGCCGAACCGGCCCTGGCCGAGCTGCTGAACGGCCCGGTCACCGCGACCGGCATCCCCGACGGCGCCGTCCCCGGCGTCGCCGTCGTCGTCGGCATGCTGCTCGCCTCCGCGATCCAGATGGTGATCGGCGAACTCGTACCGAAGAACTGGGCGGTGTCCAGGCCGTTGCAGGTCGCGCGGTTCGTCGCGGGCCCGCAGCACCGGTTCGCCCGCCTGTTCCGCCCGGTGATCGCCGCGCTCAACGCGGTCGCCAACCGGCTGGTGCGCGCCCTCGGCGTCGAACCCACCGAGGAACTGGCCTCCGCCCGCACCCCCGGCGAGCTGGTCTCGCTGGCCCGGCACTCCGCCCGCGCGGGAGCCCTGGAACAGGACACCGCCGATCTGTTCGTGCGCACCCTGTCGCTGGGTGAGCTGACCGCGCAGCACGTCATGACCCCGCGGGTGAAGGTCAGCGCACTCCAGTCCTCGGCCACCGCCGAGGACGTCGTCAACCTCACCCGGGCCACCGGGCTGTCCCGCTTCCCCGTCTACCGGGAGAAGATCGACGAGATCGTCGGCATGGCCCACCTCAAGGACGCCCTGGCGGTCCCGCCGCACGAGCGGCTGCGCACCCCGGTCGGCCGGATCGCCCACAAGGCGCTGCTGGTACCGGAGACCCTGCCCGTGCAGCCGCTGCTCGCCCGGCTGCGCAGCGAACAGCCCATCGCGGTCGTCGTCGACGAGTACGGCGGCACGGCGGGCGTGGTGACCCTGGAGGACATCGTCGAGGAACTGGTCGGCGAGGTCCGCGACGAGCACGACGGCCAGGACCTTCCCGAGCTGGCCGTGGCGCCGCCCGAGGACGGCAGGCCCGCCTGGGACGCCGACGGCAGCTGCCGCGTCGACGTCCTGCGGCGGATAGGTCTCGACGTGCCCGAGGGGCCGTACGAGACCGTCGCGGGCCTGGTCGCCGATCTGCTCGGCCGTATCCCGGCACCGGGCGACCGGGCCGAGCTGCCCGGCTGGCGGCTGTCGGTGCGCCAGGTCGGCCACTACCGGGCGGAACGGGTCCGGCTGGTGCGCACCGCCCCCGTGGCCCCGGTCCCGGAGGCGGTCCGATGAGCCTGCTGCAACTCGTCTTCGCCGCGCTGCTGGTACTCGCCAACGGCTTCTTCGTGGGCGCCGAGTTCGCGCTGGTCTCCGTGCGCCGCAGCCAGATCGAACCGCTCGGCAGCGCCCGGGCCCGCCAGGTGCTGTACGGCCTGGAGCACCTGCCGCAGATGATGGCAGCCGCCCAGTTCGGCATCACGGTCTGCTCGCTGACCCTCGGCGCGGTCGCCGAGCCGACGGTGGCTCATCTGCTGGAGCCGGTCTTCGAGTGGATCCATCTGCCGCACGGCATGATCCACCCGCTCGGCTATGTCATCGCCCTCGCCGCGGTGGTCTTCTGCCACCTGGTGATCGGCGAGATGGTGCCGAAGAACCTGGCGATGGCGGCGCCGGAGAAGGCCGCGCTGTGGCTCAGCCCCGGTCTGGTCGCCTTCGCCCGGCTGTGCCGGCCGATCACCGTGGCGCTCGGCGCCTGCGCCCAGGGCATTCTGCGGCTGTTCCGCGTCGAGCCCAAGGACGAGGTCGAGGCCGTCTTCACCAGCGTGCAGCTGGGCCGCCTCGTGGAGGACTCCGGTCAGGCCGGGCTGCTCGACCCCGAGGAGCAGGAGCGCCTGGAGGACGCGCTGGAACTGGGCTCGCGCCCGGTCACCGACGTGCTTCTGAGGCGCGAGTCGCTGGTGACGGTGCCCCCGTCGGTCACGCCCGGGCAGATCGTCCGGCTGACCGCGCGGACCGGCTTCTCCCGCTTCCCGGTCGCCGCGGAGACCGGCGCCTTCATGGGCTATCTGCATGTGAAGGACGTACTCGACCTGGAGGACTCCGAGCGTGCCGTGCCCCAGCAGGTGTGGCGCCCGATGACCACGCTCCGGGCCGAACTGCCGCTGGATGACGCGCTCACGGTGATGCGGCGGGCCGCCACCCACCTGGCGCAGGTGGCGGACGCGTCCGGCCGCATCCTCGGCCTGGTCGCGCTGGAGGACGTGCTGGAGCTGCTGGTCGGCGAGGTACGCGATCCCGCGCACCGGCAGGCCGCCGGGCCCAGGCAGACTCAGTCGCGGGTGAGCGGCGAACCGGAGGGGGCGCTGGCCGGTTGAGCCGGGCGCGCGCGGTGCTACGCGGGTCACCGGCGAGCCGGTCGTCGTCCACCCCGGCGGTGGCGAGTCCTGGGATGGCGTGGCCCATGCCCGGGAGGGCCGCGTCGGCTTCCGCGCGCGGCGGGTCGCGGTGTGGCGGGCGGCCGGCGCCCGGCTGATCGGCTGCTGCTGCGGGATGGGGCCGCCGGCCATGGCGGCGAACCGGAGGGGGCGCTGGCCGGTTGAGCCGGGTGTCGCCGCGCGGGTCACTGGCGAGCCGGTCGTCGTCCACCCCGGCGGTGGCGAGTCCTGGGGTGGCGTGGCCCATGCCCGGGAGGGCCGCGTCGGCTTCCGCGCGCGGCGGGTCGCGGTGTGGCGGGCGGCCGGCGCCCGGCTGATCGGCTGCTGCTGCGGGATGGGGCCGCCGGCCATGGCGGCGAACCGGAGGGGGCGCTGGCCGGTTGAGCCGGGTGTCGCCGCGCGGGTCACTGGCGAGCCGGTCGTCGTCTACCCCGGCGGTGGCGGGTCCTGGGATGGCGTGGCCCGCGCCGGGGAGGGCCGCGTCGGCTTCCGCGCGCGGCGGGTCGCGGAGTGGCGGGCGGCCGGCGCCCGGCTGATCGGCTGCTGCTGCGAGATGGGGCCGTCGGCCATCGCGGCGATCGCGCGGATCCTGGAGGCGGTCTGAGCGACGCGGGTGTCGTCAGCCGCGTCCCGGTGGTCCCGCAGCGGCCGCTCGACCTCGTCCACCGGTCTCCCGGGCCGGTCCGCGGCCCACCGGACACCACGGCGTCCGGGCGCTGCGCGGCACGGAAGTCGTCGCGTGGGTCACAGGGCCGACGGATCCTGCGGCCCGCGCCCCGACAGCACCTCCCCGTACGCCTGCATCAGATCGGGCAGCCGCAGCGTCGCGAGGTCGTCCCGGGACAGCGCACCGGGGTAGCCCGACAGCCGCAGATCCCGGTAGGCGCAGCTCTTCTCGTACAGGGTGCGCAGAAACCGTCCGTTGCCCAGCTCGTCGATCCACCCCTGGTCGACCACATGCCCGGCGATGGAGCGCAGTTCCTCCAGGGCCTCCTCGTCCCACGCGTCCCCGTTCTCCGCGGCCAGCACCTCGCCGATCGCGGTGAGTTCGAGCGGCCGGTACGAGGGGAAGTCGACGCGGGAGGTGAAGCGGGAGGACAGCCCGGGGTTGGCGGCCAGCAGCCGGTCCATGCCCTCGGGGTAGCCGGCCAGGATCACCACCAGGTGGTCCCGGTTGTCCTCCGCCCGCTTGAGCAGCACCTGCAGTGCCTCGTCGCCGTAGGCGTCGCCCTTGCCGTAGCCGGAGTTGGACAGCGAGTACGCCTCGTCCACGAACAGCACGCCGCCGATCGCGGAGTCGATCAGCTCGTTGGCCTTCACGGCCGTCTGGCCCAGGTACTCGCCGACCAGGTCGGCCCGCTGTGCCTCCACGAGGTGGTCGCCGCCGAGCAGTCCGAGCGCGTAGAAGACCCGGCCGAGGATCCGGGCGACGGTGGTCTTGCCGGTGCCCGAGGGGCCGGAGAAGACGAAGTGGCGTTTCGGCGGCTGGACCGGCAGCCCCTGGCCGGCCCGCAGCCGTGCCATGTTCAACTGCGCCGACAACGCCTTGACCTGGCGTTTCACCGGTTCCAGCCCGACCATGCGCTCCAGTTCGGCAAGCGCCTCCTCCAGCAGGGCGGGATCGGTGGGCCCCGTGGGCAGCGGCGGCGACGGCACGCCCGTCTTCTGGCGCACCGCCGGATCGGTCACCGACGGCGGCGGGCCGGCCGGCGGCAGGTCGGGCTCGGGCAGCCGCAGGTCGCGGCCCTCGCCGCCGAAGAGGGGGTCGAGCACGTCCGGGCCGTCCACGCTGTCCTGTCCGGCCCCGGTGAGCATGATCGCCGCGAGGTCCGCGGCGTCGTCATACCCGTCGTATCCGTCGTATCCGTCGCCCTCGGCGATCGCGGCGAGCCGGGCCGAGGTGTCCATGAACGCGGGGTCGACCCGGTGCACGGCCCGGTACAGGGGGAGGGCGGCGGCGCTGCGGCCGGTGCCCTCGTGGGCGCGGGCCAGCCAGTAGCGCAGCTCCTTGCGCTGCGGCTGCTCGCTGCGGCAGCGCATCAGAGCCGCCGACAGCAGCGGCTCCGCCTGGCCGTACATCTCCAAGCGGACCCGGGCCATGCCGCCGAACAGGCCCGCCTCGATGCCGAGCAGGGCGTCGTCGAGCAGCGGGTCGGTGTGCCGGACGAGCTGTTCCCAGTCCTTGACGAGATACGCGCGGCAGGCGTGCAGAAAGCGGACCTGCGGGTCGGTGTCCACGGGTGGCAGCCCGGCCAGCGCCCGGTCGAGCTCCGGCACATGGCGGCCGTCGAGCCAGTGCGAACAGTGCGCGAGCAGCAGGTCGCGCGGGCTCTCCAGCACCGGCTGCACCCACCAGCCCAGCCAGTACCAGGAGTTGAGGCTGCGGCGGTGCCGGGCCCGCTGTTCCCCGAACCGGTCGCGGTGCCGGAACATCCGCAGCAGCGCGGTCGTCGTGTCGACGCGCAGCGCGTGCAGCCCGAGCCAGGCGTCCGCCATCCCGGGATCCATCCGCACCGCGGTGCGGAACTCCTCCTCCGCCTGCGGATAGGCGCCCACGGTGTAGGCGTCCACGCCTCGCAGCCAGGCGAGGTCGGCCGGGGCTTTGGGGCCCTGCGTGCCGAAGTCCATCACGTCCCCCACAGACCGTGCCCCCGTTGGTTCACCGCCGGGCGGCTGCCCGGCGGCCGCCTCTGGTCGAACCGCTGTGCCGCGGACCGGAGTTGCAGGTGCGCGAAGCAGCCGTTCGTAGGTCGCACCAGGGGCATCGTACCCGCGCGTCGGGTGCGCGCCGAAGGGTGCCGCACGGCCCGTTTGACGAGGTGGGAGCAGATGGGGCGCACACGGCGACAGTGACCCAGGGTGATCGGATCGCCGCGTTGGGCGTCCGCGGGGTGGGCTACGGGCAGAACGAAGCCCCCGGTCACGGGGGAACAACCGGGGGCTTCGCGTCTGTCGGGCGGCTCCGAGGGGCCGCACATTGAGAACGTAAGTCCTGTACGGCCCCCGGGTCAAGCGGAGTTGAAGCACTCGAAGAAGTTCTCACGCAAGGGCCTTCACAGATTCAGCACATAGCGGATGGTCCATCACGGTGCGTGACGTTCGGTGCGGATCCATGGGCCGCGGCGGGTCCCGGCAGCACCTCGTACCCCTTGGGCAACTGGCGCACCAGCAGGTCGGCATGGGGGCGCGAGGGGTCGTCGGCGAAGTGCCGGCGCTCCGCCTCGACCCAGCGGGCCCAGAACTCCCGCTGCTCGCTACCGTCCCGTCGGCGGCCACGGGTCCAGGAGTCCTCGCGCGCCAACTCCATCCACAGCAGGCGGGCCAGATACGGCCGCAGCGCGCGACGGCCGGCCCCGACGCCCTCGACGAGGACGACGGGCGCGGCCGGCAGCGCGCGGGGCGGGCCGAAGGAGCGGGCCCGCCAGTCGTAGGGCGCGTACGCCGCGCTCTCGCCCCGGGCCAGCGGCTCGATCACCTGGGTCAGCAGCCGCCCGGTCCAGCCGAACAGCTCGTCGTGGCTGGCGATGTCGTCCAGGTGCAGCACCGGTGCCCCGCCCAGCGCGGCGGCCAACGCCCCCGCGAACGTGGACTTTCCCGAGCCGGCGTGGCCGTCGACGCCGATCAGCCGGACCGGACCGCAGGACGGCGCGAGGCCGCGCAACCGGGCGGCGAGGTCGTGAATGACGGTTCCTCCGGGGTCGAGAGAGGGGGGACTTTCCGGGATCATCCTAAGCAGGCCCGGTGAAGTCCGCTGCCGGCCGACAGCGCCCTGAAGGGGCGCGGGGCCGTGTCGACAGGCGGCTCCGCCGCGCGGGCCCGGCCGGCCACGTCGGTGCCGCAGACGACCGACGGCATAACGCGGCATTCCCGGCGGAGCGTTCGGTGACGCCCCCGCGGGCCCCTCATGGCGGCCGTGCCAGTGGACGAGACCAATAATCATGGGCGTGGCATGGCCCGAAAAGCTGGCAGGGGCATGCCCTCTGATCCATAGTTGGCGCACAACCGCACGGCGATCGAGCCGACGGGCGGCACCGCCCGGGGGCCGGACCGCCGTGGACCGGACCCGTCCCGACTCGGACCCTGGGGGTGCTTTTGCCCATGAGCAGAGCCGAACAGCCGTCCCGCAGAACCGTCCTGGCCGCCGCGGTCGCCGCCGCGGTGACCTCCGGCGCGGTCGTCACCGACGCGGGGCCGGCGGGCGCCGCGACCGTCCCCGACGCCGAGGAGCCGGGCCCCGACCGACCCGTCGACAACCGCGCCTGGACCACGTACCGCGACTGGCGTTCCGGCGTCGCCGAGGGCGTCGTGGCCGTCGCGGGGGTCCGCCCCGGCGTGGTGATCGGCGCCCCCGCGGGCACCACCGACTACACGGACCCGCACACCGGCACCACCGCCGCCTGGGAGTACGCCACCTGGACCTCCCCGGTCCAGCACCTCCGCGTCCCGGCCACCGAGGCCATCGCCTCCTGGAACGCGCGCACCCCGGACGGCACCTGGATCCAGATCGAGCTGCGCGGGACGTACTCCGACGGCACGGACACACCCTGGTATGTGATGGGCCGCTGGGCGGCAGGCGACCAGGACATCAAACGGACCTCCATGGACGGCCAGTCCGACGGCAGAAGCAGCATCTGGACGGACACCTTCGCCGTCGACGACGCCGCCTCCGGCCTGCGGCTGGTGTCCTACCGGCTGCGGCTCACCCTGTTGCGCAGGCCCGGCTCGCAACTGACCCCCACCGTCTGGCGGCTCGGCGCGATGGGCTCCGACATCCCCGACCGCTTCACCGTCCCGGCCGCCCCGCACCGCGTCGCGAAGGAGCTGATCGTCCCGCGGTACTCGCAGGAGGTGCACGCGGGCCAGTACCCGGAGTACGACAACGGCGGCGAGGCATGGTGCAGCCCCACCTCCGCGCAGATGATCATCGAGTACTGGGGCGGCCGGCTCACCCCCGAGCAGCTGTCCTGGGTCGACCCGAGCTACGCCGACCCGCAGGTGGACCACGCCGCCCGCCACACCTACGACTACCAGTACCGGGGCTGCGGCAACTGGCCCTTCAACGCCGCCTACGCGGCCACGTTCCGGGGTCTGCAGGGCGTGGTCACCCGGCTCGGCTCGCTCACCGATCTGGAGCGGCTGATCGCGGCCGGCATCCCGGCCATAACGTCCCAGTCGTTCCTCAGGACCGAGCTGACCGGGGCCGGGTACGGCACCTCCGGGCATCTGATGACCGTGATCGGCTTCACCGCCGAGGGCGATGTGATCGCCAACGACCCGGCATCGCCGAGCAACGAGGCGGTGCGCCGCGTCTACCTCAGGCGGGAATGGGAGAACATCTGGCTCAGGACCAAGCGGTACAACGCCGCTGGTTCGGTGGTCTCCGGCACCGGCGGCGTGTGCTACCTCTTCTTCCCGGTCCGTCCGACGCCGCGCCAGCGCGGGGCGCTCGCGGCGGTGGGCGTGCGCTGAGGCGGGCGGCACGGCCCCCGGGCGCGCGGGGGGCCCTGCGCCTGTGACCAACCTCTCCGCCGCACGGGCCGCGTGCGGTGGCATGGTGGACGGCACGGTGGGGGGAGTCCAACCAGCACAGCCGACCCCAGTGAGACGCCATGACCGCACACTCAGCCGCCGCCCGCACCCGCACGGGCGGTCCCCGCGACGACGGCCCGAAGATCCTCGAACACGTCCTGGGCTGGACCCTGGTCGCGGTCGTGGCGATGCTCGTGACCCAGCTGGGGCTGCTGTGACGTTCTGACATACTGCGGATGTCCCGCAGCCCGTTGAGACCAGGGTCCGAATTGCCTATCGACCAACAGCCCGCCGTCGCCCGGCCGCGGGCGCGCGGCACCGAGCGCTCGCTGGCGCGCCGTGCCGAACTCATCGCCATCGGGCGGAAGTTGTTCGCAGACACCTCCTACGACGCGCTCTCCATGGACGACATCGCCCGGCAGGCACATGTCGCCAAGGGACTGATCTACTACTACTTCCGGTCGAAGCGCGGCTACTACCTGGCGATCATCGAGGACTCCGTCGCCCACCTGGTCAGCCACGCCGCGAGCGGCCTTGACCTGCCGGCCGCGGACCGTGTGCACCGCACCATCGACAGCTATCTGCGCTACGCCGAGCACCACCAGGCGGCCTACCGCACCATCGTCAGCGGCGGCGTCGGCTTCGACGCCGAGGTGCACGCCATCCGGGACGGCGTGCGCGAGGCGATCGTCACGACCATCGCGCAGGGCGCGTACGGCCGCGGGGACATCGCGCCGCTGGCCCGGATGGGACTGCTCGCCTGGGTGTGCAGCGTCGAGGGCGCCACCCTCGACTGGATCGCCCGCCCCGAACTGCCCCGCGACATCGTGTGCCAGTTGCTGGTGAAGACGCTCGGCGGGGCCCTGCGCGCCATCGAGGAGTTGGACCCGTCCTATCCGGCGCCGGCGCCGGCCCGCCGCGACGGCTGAGGCGGGGCGGGCCCTTCGGCCCCGCCCCGCCCGCCCGGCCGCGCCGGACTCAGTTGATGGCCTTGATCAGTTCGCCGTTCGAGGTGTCCCCGCTCAGCTCCCAGAAGAAGGTGCCGCCGAGCCCCTGCTGGTTCTTGTACGTCATCTTCGAGCCGATGGTCGACGGGGTGTCGTAGCTCCACCAGTCGTTGCCGCACTTGGCGTAGGCGGTGCCGCCCACCGTGCCGGTCGCCGGGCACTTTGTCTTGAGTACCTTGTAGTCGTCGATGCCCTGCTCGTAGGTCCCCGCCGCCGGGCCGGTGGCCGTGCCGCCCGGGGCGGCCTGGGTGACGCCGGTCCAGCCGCGGCCGTAGAAGCCGATGCCGAGCAGCAGCTTGGCGGCCGGAATGCCGAGGCCGGTCAGCTTGGTGATGGTCGCCGAGGTGTGGAAGTCGGCCTTCGGGATGCCGGCGTAGGAGGTCAGCGGCGAGTGCGGGGCCGTCGGACCGGCCGCGTCCCAGGCGCCGAAGAAGTCGTACGTCATCGGGTTGTACCAGTCGACGTACTGCGCGGCGCCCGCGTAGTCGGCCGCGTCGATCTTGCCGCCGCTCGTCGCGTCGGCGGTGATCGCCGCGGTCACCAGGCTGCCGGAGCCGAACTTCGTACCCAGCGCCGCCATCAGGTTCCGGAAGGCGTCCCGGCCGCTGCTGTCACAGGTGTTGCCGCAGGCGTTCGGGTACTCCCAGTCGATGTCGATGCCGTCGAAGACGCCCGCCCACTTGGAGTTCTTCACCAGGTCGTAGCAGGACTGGGCGAACGCGGCGGGGTTCTTCGCGGCCTCGCCGAAGCCGCCGGACCAGGTCCAGCCGCCGAAGGACCACAGGATCTTCAGGCCCGGGTGCTTCTTCTTCAGCTTGAGCAGCTGGTTGAAGTTGCCGCGCAGCGGCTGGTCCCAGGTGTCCGCGACGCCGTCCACGGACTCGGCGGCGGTGTAGGCGCGGTCGGTCGCGGCGTAGGAGTCGCCCATCGCGCACTTGCCGCCGGTGACGTTGCCGAAGGCGTAGTTGATGTGGGTCAGCTTGGCGGCCGAGCCGGAGGTCTCGATGTTCTTGACGTAGTACTTGCGGTCGTAGGTGCCCCATTCGGTGAAGTAGCCGACGACCTTGGAGCCGGCCGCGGCCGCCCTGGGCGCGGTGGGGGAGGCGGCCGTGGCGGTGCTCGCTCCGGCCAGCAGCCCGGCGCCGAGGACGGCGCAACACGCGGCGGACAGCAGCGCCCGCAGGGGACGGCGGGAACGGTGGGACATGTGCATCGGTGTGTCTCCTCGTGGGGGAGAGGGGAACGCGTGCCGATTGGCATGAACGCGATCAATCGGTGCTGCGAGAGATTAGGAGGACTAGACCAGTCGGGTCAATGGTTCGGACCAATTTCGTGGGGCGGGAGCCGCCCGGAAGTTTCTTGAAGTAAGCGGTCGTTAACCGGTGACGGAAGGGTCCCGATCGGGCATACTCACAGCGCACAGCCGCTGGTCAGCCGCTTCCGCGACCCGGGAGCGCGCACCTCGGCCGGAACCGCGGAAGACCAGGCGGCGCCGCCCCACCCAAGGCGCACGTCCGCCGATGCGCCCGACACAGGGAGGAGACCGCCGACATGTCCGACCGCGCCCCTCAGCCGGTGGAGCGTCAGCTGCCCACGGACGAGGCCAGGGACCTGATCTCGCTCGTCCGCGAGATAGCCCACCGCGAGATCGCCCCGCGGGCGGCCGAGGAAGAGGACGCCGGCCGCTTCCCGCGTGAGGTCTTCACCCTGCTCTCCGAGTCCGGCCTGCTCGGCCTGCCCTACGACTCGGAGCACGGCGGCGGTGACCAGCCGTACGAGGTCTACCTCCAGGTCCTGGAGGAACTGGCCGCGGCCCGGCTCACCGTCGGACTCGGGGTCAGCGTGCACACCCTGGCCTCCTTCGCGCTCGCCGCCCACGGCACCAAGGAGCAGCGGGCCGAGCACCTGCCCGTGATGCTCGGCGGCGGGCTGCTCGGCGCCTACTGCCTGTCCGAGCCGTCCTCCGGCTCGGACGCCGCCTCGCTGCGCACCAAGGCGGTGCGCGGCGCGGACGGCGACTGGGTGATCACCGGCACGAAAGCCTGGATCACACACGGTGGCATCGCCGACTTCTACACCGTGATGGCCCGCACCGGCGAGGACGGCCCACGCGGGATCACCGCCTTCCTGGTGCCCGGCGACGCCGAGGGCCTGAGCGCGGCGGCACCCGAGAAGAAGATGGGCCTGAAGGGCTCGCCCACCGCGCAGGTCCACTTCGACGGCGTGCGGGTGCCCGACGAACGGCGCATCGGCGAGGAGGGCCAGGGCTTCGGCATCGCGCTGTCCGCGCTCGACTCGGGGCGACTCGGCATCGCGGCCTGCGCGATCGGCCTGGCCCAGGCGGCGCTCGACGAGGCCGTCGGCTACGCCACCGGCCGCAGGCAGTTCGGGCGGCCGATCTCCGACTTCCAGGGCCTGCGCTTCCTGCTCGCCGACATGGCCACCCAGATCGAGGCGGGCCGGGCGCTGTACCTGACCGCCGCCCGGCTGCGCGACGCGGGCCGCCCGTTCGCCAAGCAGGCGGCCATGGCCAAGCTGCACTGCACCGACACCGCGATGCGGGTGACCACCGACGCCGTCCAGGTCCTCGGCGGGTACGGCTACACCGCCGACTTCCCGGTGGAGCGCTACATGCGCGAGGCCAAGGTCCTGCAGATCGTCGAGGGCACCAACCAGATCCAGCGGATGGTCATCGCCCGCCACCTCGCGGGGCCCGAGACTCACTGATCCGGCCCGGGCCACCCGGCAGGGCCGCAAGCCGCACCCACTCCGGGTCGTCGCGGCCCGGCAGGGTGCGGCCCCGGTCGGCCCAGGCGCGCAGCAGATCGCGGTAGATGGGCGGGTCCTGGGGCGGGGGCGGGAGAACCGGTTCCGCGGTCCGGTGGACGAAGAGCCGGCGCGGCCGGCCGGTTGTCGATTGCGTGCGGGACATGCCTGGGCAACGCCGCCGCGGCCACCCGGGTCACCGCCCGCCGCATTCGACCGTGCGTTCACCCCGTCCGCCCTCACCCGAAGACCGGCCGCACCGAGGTGCCCGGAGACACCGCGAGGCCGCCGCGCAAGGTGCCTACGGCGCCGGGTGGTTCGGCCGACAGGCCCGCTCACCGGTGAAGGAGGGCCGGTTCGACCGGTCGGCCGGGCCGGTGCCGCGGAAGACCGCCGAAACCGTGCTCACCCACAAGGGCGTGCGCATCGGACACGTCGGTCAGGGCGGCTTCGTCCCCGTCGTCCGTGACCGGGAGAGGTGGCGCGCACCCCGCGCCCCGCGCATCGCCGCCGGCAGCCGCGCTTCACCGAAGCCGCCGTGCCGGCGGGCCGGGCGCATCGTTCCTGCACCACAGCCTGAGCGCCATGGTGCGGAAGTGGTCCGGACGGGGCGCGGCGGCTCAGGCGGCCTGGCCGCGCATCGTCGGCACGCGCATCGGGCGCGAGCCCGGGCCGCCGACGTGCGAGAAGGGCTGCGTGCGCCAGTTCAGACCCTGCGGCAGCGTGAGCAGCAGGGCGGTGTCCTGCTCCTGGGGAGCGAACGACTCGTCCGCGGAGCGGGCCTCGGCGGCCGAACGGCCGGTGCCCGCGCACACCGTGAGACCGAACGGGTTCCACGGCGAGGCGCACAGCGCGTGCTCCGGCAGCACGTCCTCGTCGGCCAGCAGGGCGATGGGCTGCGCGCAGTCCGGGCAGATCACCCGGTACATCTCGAAGGTGTCGTAGGCGTCGAGTTCGTCGCTGTCGTAGGCGTCGGATTCGACGCCCTCCGGCTGCGGCTCGACCGCCGGCTGCTGCCGCTTGGACGCGGTACGACCAGGGCGCTTAAGACTCTGCATGGGATTCTCCCCCTCGGGCTGGGCCGTGAAGGCGCTGCGGCCTCGACCACAGCAAGCACTTCCCGTCCGCTCTCGGCGGTAATCACGAGAACATCACGGAGCCCGTCCGGTGGGTGTGGCGTTCGTCACATGCCGTGCGCAGGTGCCCGATGCGGCGCATTTGTCCCTCCGTCGGCCCCCGCGCACATCACAAACCGGCTATGACCTGGGTTGCCCGGGTATCCGAGCAGATCAAGCGCACTGTAGGTTTTGGCGCCATGGAGGAGCTGGACCGTCAGATCGTGCAGCTGCTCGTCAAGGACGGGCGGATGAGCTACACCGACCTGGGCAAGGCCACGGGCCTGTCCACGTCGGCCGTGCACCAGCGGGTGCGCCGGCTGGAACAGCGCGGTGTCATCCGCGGCTACGCGGCGGTCGTCGACCCCGAGGCCGTCGGGTTGCCCATGACCGCCTTCATCTCCGTGAAACCCTTCGACCCGAGCGCGCCCGACGACATCGCGGACCGCCTCGCCGGCGTCCCCGAGATCGAGGCGTGCCACAGCGTCGCCGGCGACGAGAACTACATCCTCAAGGTGCGTGTGGCCACACCGCACGAACTGGAGGAACTGCTGGCCCGGCTGCGCACGCTGGCGGGCGTGTCCACCCGTACGACGGTGGTGCTGTCGACGCCCTACGAGGCCCGGCCGCCGAGGATCTGAACCACACCGCTCCCCGGACTCGCCGCACGCCAAGGCCGCCGCACTCCCCGCCGGTGCCGCCTTGCGAGGCCCGGCCGCCGAGGATCTGAACCACACCGCTCCCCGGACTCGCCGCACGCCAAGGCCGCCGCACTCCCCGCCGGTGCCGCCTTGCGAGGCCCGGTCGCGGAAGATCTGAGCCGCCCCGCTCCCGGGACTCGGCGCACGCCAAGGCTGCCGCAGTCCCCGCCGGTGCCGCCTTGCGAGGCGCGGCGGCGGGGGGTCTGAGCCGCCCCGCTCCCGGGACTCGGCGCACGCCAAGGCTGCCGCAGTCCCCGCCGGTGCCGCCTTGCGAGGCGCGGTCGCGGAGGGGCTGATCCGGACTGCTCCCCGAGGCCGGCGCGCGCCAAGGTCGCCGCAGCTTTCCGGCGCCGCCCCGGGTGCCGTCGAGCCGGTCGTGCGCGAGAGACTGTGGGGCATGAACGAGCGCCCCGCCGACCCGAAGACCGTTCTCCTGCGCCGCGGAGAAGTGCACAGCCCCGCCGACCCCTTCGCGACCGCCATGGTGGTGGAGCGCGGCCAGGTCGCCTGGGTCGGTTCCGAGGGCGCCGCCGACGCCTTCGCGGACGGCGTGGACGAGGTGGTCGACCTGGACGGCGCCCTGGTCACCCCGGCCTTCACCGACGCCCATGTGCACACCACCGCCACCGGCCTCGCCCTCACCGGCCTCGACCTGTCCGCCGCCGGCACCCGCGAGGCCGCGCTCGACCTCGTACGGGACTTCGCCGCCGCCCGCCCCGGCGACCGGGTGCTGCTCGGGCACGGCTGGGACGCCGCCCGCTGGCCCGGCGGCCGGCCGCCGACCCGCGCGGAACTGGACGCGGCCACCGGCGGGCGCCCGCTGTACCTGTCCCGCATCGACGTCCACTCGGCCGTCGTGACCACCGCCCTGCTGGACCTCCTGCCGGACCCGGTCACCCGCGAGGACGCGCCGCTGACCGGTGACGACCACCACGCCGTGCGGGCCGCCGCGTTCGCGGCCGTGACCCCCGCCCAGCGTGCCGAGGCGCAGCGGGCCGCCCTCGCGCGGGCCGCCTCCCTCGGCATCGGCACCCTCCACGAGTGCGGCGGCCCGCGGATCTCCTCCGAGGACGACTTCACCGGCCTGCTGCGGCTCGCCGCGCGCGAGCCCGGCCCGCGCGTCGTCGGCTACTGGGCCGAACAGGGCGACGAAGGCGTCGCGAAGGCCAGGGAACTCGGCGCGCTCGGCGCCGCAGGCGACCTGTTCGTGGACGGCGCCCTCGGCTCCCACACCGCCTGTCTGCACCAGCCCTACGCCGACGCCGGCCACACCGGCACCGCCTACCTCGACGCCGCAGCGGTCACCGCGCATGTGATCGCCTGCACCGAGGCGGGCCTCCAGGCGGGCTTCCACGCCATCGGGGACGCCGCCGTGACGGCCGTGGTCGAGGGCGTGCGGGCCGCCGCCGACAAGGTCGGCCTCCCCCGCATCCGCGCCGCCCGGCACCGGGTGGAACACGCCGAACTGCTCACCCCCGAGACCATCGCCGGCTTCGCCGAACTGGGCCTGACCGCCTCCGTCCAGCCCGCCTTCGACGCCCTGTGGGGCGGCGAGGACGGCATGTACGCGCGGCGGCTCGGCCCGCGGCGGGCCCGTGCGCTCAACCCGTTCGCGGCCCTGCTGCGTGCGGGCGTCCCGCTCGCCCTCGGCTCCGACAGCCCCGTCACGCCCCTCGACCCCTGGGGCACGGTCCGCGCGGCGGCCTTCCACCGCACGCCCGAGCACCGGATCTCCGTGCGCGCCGCGTTCACCGCGCACACGCGCGGCGGCTGGCGGGCCGTCGGCCGGGACGACGCGGGCGTCCTGGTGCCCGGGGCGCCCGCCGACTACGCGGTGTGGCGCACCGACGCGCTCGTCGTCCAGGCCCCCGACGACCGCGTCGCGCGCTGGTCGACCGACCCCCGCTCGGGCACCCCCGGGCTGCCCGACCTGACCCCCGGCCATGACCTTCCGGTCTGTCTGCGCACCGTGGTGGGCGGCCGGACGGTGTTCGTACGCCCGGGCGAGTGATCTCCGGGGGCGGCGGTGCCTGCGCCGCCGCCCGCCCTCGCGTCGCGCGACCTGCGCATCCTCCGTACCGCACGCGAACAGGCCGGTATCGGTGCAGGTCAGACGGCTGTTGACAGGCTGCGGCCGAGGGCCGGTAGGTTCGGCCGAGTCCACCACCGGACGCCCGACCGGGGAGGTTCCGCGCACACGTCGCAGCGCCGCTGGGTCAGGGACGGTGTGCCGCACGGGGCACCGTCGCTGGGAACCAGGCTCAGCGCCCGCGCCGACGAGGGAACGTTCCGGCCGGTCGGGGAGGTGCGACCCGGGTGGGGCCCGGACGCTCAGTAGACAACGGCTCTCGGTCGACCCGCAGCCAGCGGGTCCCAGGTCGGCCCGAAGGGCGCCGGGCCCCCATCCGCAGCGGGGCGGCGGCGCCGGGCGCGCCGTCTTACCCCGCTCTTGCGGAATCGACACCGCCATACGAACGAGGCGTCACGTCACCGCAGGCGGCGGCCACTATGGTGGACGCCTGCGCACGACATGAAGGGGCAGCAGTGAACGACGGCGACGGGACCCCAGCCGCACGGTCCGGGGCGAGGCAGTTCGGCCCGCTCGGCACGGCCTTGGTGATCATCCCGACCTATAACGAGGCGGAGAACATCAAGGCGATCGTCGGCCGGGTACGCACGGCCGTCCCCGAGGCGCACGTGCTGGTGGCGGACGACAACAGCCCCGACGGCACGGGCAAGCTCGCCGACGAACTGGCCGCGCAGGACGACCACGTCCAGGTGCTGCACCGCAAGGGCAAGGAGGGTCTGGGCGCCGCCTACCTCGCGGGCTTCAGATGGGGCCTGGAACACGGCTACGGCGTGCTCGTGGAGATGGACGCCGACGGCTCCCACCAGCCCGAGGAACTGCCCCGCCTGCTGACCGCGCTCAAGGGCGCCGACCTGGTGCTCGGCTCCCGCTGGGTGCCCGGCGGGAGGGTGGTGAACTGGCCCAGGAGCCGGGAGTTCATCTCCCGCGGCGGCAGCCTCTACTCGCGTCTCGCCCTCGACCTGCCCCTGCGCGACATCACCGGCGGCTACCGCGCCTTCCGCCGCGAGACCCTGGAGGGCCTGGGGCTCGGCGAGGTCGCCTCCCAGGGCTACTGCTTCCAGGTCGACCTCGCCCGTCGCGCCGTCAAGGCGGGCTTCCACGTCGTGGAGGTGCCCATCACCTTCGTCGAACGGGAACTGGGCGACTCCAAGATGAGCCGCGACATCCTCGTGGAGGCGCTGTGGCGGGTCACCGCGTGGGGCGTGGGCGAGCGGGTCGGCAAGATCGCGGGCAAGGGGAAGCCGCCCCAGGAGCGTTGATCGTCCTCCTTATCCCGCACTGAGCCGGACCCAGGCACACTGGGAGCATGACGACTGGCGCTCCGACCCCTCCGCACCCCTCCCGGCCCCGGCCCTCCCGGCCGCGCCGGTACCTGCCGCTGGGCATCGCCGCCTGGCTCGTGCTGGAGATCTGGCTGCTGACCCAGGTCGCCGGCGCGGCGGGCGGCCTCACGGTGTTCCTGCTTCTGGTGGCCGGCGTCGTGGCCGGCTCGGTGGTCATCAAGCGGGCGGGCCGTCGCGCCTTCCGGAGCCTGAACGAGGCGCTGCAGCGCGGTGTCCCCCCGGAGCGCGGCGGCGGCAACGGCCTGATGATGCTCGGCGGGCTGCTCCTGATCATCCCGGGCCTGATCTCGGACGCGGCGGGCCTGCTGCTGCTCATCCCGCCGGTGCAGAAGGCCGTGAGCCGGTATGCGGAGCGCACCGTCGAGCGCAGGCTCTCCCGGGCGGCCCCCGGCTCCCTCGGCGATGCCTTCCAGCAGGCCCGCATTCACCGTCCCGACGGCAAGGTGGTCCAGGGTGAGGTCATCAGGGAGGACGCGGACGGGCCGGGTGACGCGGCGCGCGAGCCGCGCCCGCCCCTGACTCGCTGAGGGCCGTGCGGCCCGTGCCGCACCCGGGGTCACGCAAAGCCGCGGGCGCCGTACGTCTCGATCACGTACGGCGCCCGCGGTGATGCACGTGCGTTGTGTTGTGGTGTGGTGTCCCGGCCGCCCGCTAGGCGGACTTGCGGCTGTCCCGGGGATGAACCGCGATGTTCATCGCCCCGGAGCGCAGCACTGCCAGACGCTCCTCAAGGACCTCTTCCAGCTCCTCACGGGTGCGCCGCTCCATCAGCATGTCCCAGTGCGTGCGCGCCGGCTTGGCCTTCTTCTCCTCCGGGCCGTCGCCGTCCACCAGGAGTGCCTGGGCACCGCAGACCTTGCACTCCCACTCCGGCGGGATCTCCGCCTCGACCGAGAAGGGCATCTCGAAGCGGTGCCCCTTCTCGCATGCGTACTCCACGGCCTGGCGCGGAGCCAGGTCGATGCCGCGGTCCGTCTCGTAGCTGGTCACCACGAGGCGCGTACCGCGAAGAGCTCGCTCACTCATGAATCGTGCCTCCCGGGCTTGTCGCCCACAGGACAGGTGTCGCTGTCGTCGTCATCCGGTCAACGTCCGGTCGGCGGTAAAGATTCCCGTTCCGAGTCCCGTTCCGGGTCATGCGTCGCCGTCGTAGCCGCCCCTTGTTGTACCCACCGGCGCCCGGTTTGTCACATCTGCTAGCAGATGTCACCCAGCGTTTCAGCAGCTTTGACGCGCAGTAACGGTACGCCTGGCAGGCCAAACGCGTACACTACCGCCCTTTCGCTCCGGGCGCTAAATCCGCGCTAAATCCTCTCGGGGACGGGGTTGCCCGCCGCGCTGATCGCCCGCCGCACCGGCACCCGTGCGAGCAGCGCGAACCCGATGACGAAGAAGGCCACCAGCGAGATGATCGCCGAGCGGTAGCTGCCCGTCAGCTGGTAGGTGAGACCGAACAGCAGCGGACCGAGCCAGCTCATGCCGCGGTCGCTCATCTCGTAGGCCGCGAAGTACTCCGCCTCCTTGCCCGGCGGGACCAGGTGCGAGAACAGCGACCGGGACAGCGCCTGGCTGCCGCCGAGCACCAGCCCGATCCCGGCGGCCAGCACGAAGAACCCCACCGGCACCCCGGCGGGCAGGAAGTACCCGGCGGCCAGCGTCAGCGTCCAGGCGACGAGCGACCCGAGGATCGTGCGCTGCGCGCCGTAGACCCTGGCCAGCCGCCCCATCGCCAGCGCCCCCGCAACGGCCAGCACCTGCACCAGGAGCACCGCCACGATCAGCGTGGACTGGCCGAGCCCCAGTTCCTCGGAGCCGTAGACCGACGCCTGCGAGATCACCGTCTGGATGCCGTCGTTGTAGACGAGGTACGCCAGTAGGAAGGCCAGCGTCAGCGGGTGCCGGCGCATGTCGCGGACGGTCGCCGCCAGCTGCCGCAGCCCTGGAGCCGCGACGGGGGCGGCCGTGGACCGCCGGTCCCGCAGCCGGCGCAGCGGCACCAGCGCGAAGGCACCCCACCACAGGCCGGCCGAGGCCAGGCAGATCCGCACCGCGGACGTCTCGGAGAGACCGAAGGAGTCGTGCCCCGAGTACAGGACCAGATTGACGACCAGCACCAGGGCACCGGCCGCGTAACCGAAGGCCCAGCCGCGCGAGGAGACCGCGTCGCGCTCCTCGGGCGGGGCGATCTGCGGCAGATAGGAGTTGTAGAGCATCATCGCCACGGACTGCGCGGCGTTCGCGACGACCAGCAGCACCCCGCCGAGCAGATAGCGGTCCCCGTCCAGGAAGAACAGGCCCGTCGTCGCCCCGGCCCCCGTGTACGCGGCCGCCCCCAGCAGGTGCTTCTTGCGGCCGGTCCGGTCGGCGAGGCCCCCCACCAGGGGCATGACCACGACCGCGAGGACCACGGACAGCGACACCGAGTAGGCGAAGAAGGACCCTGCCCGCACGGGTATCCCGAGCGGGTGCACGAAGCCGTCGGCGTCCGCCGCCGACTTCGCGACCGACGTCAGGTACGGGCCGAGGAACACGGTGAGCACGCTCGTCGAATAGACGGAGCACGCCCAGTCGTAGAAGTACCAGCCGCGCTGCTCGCGCCGCCTGCCGGCGACGTCGTCCGCCCCCGCCCGCACGGTCTCAGTGCCCACCCGTGCCCTCGCCTTTCCGCTGAAGGTGCCGCCCGAAGTGCCGTGCGCCATCCGCCGGGGCCGGGGTTCAGGCCCAGACGCCCCGGTCCTGCATGACGTTGCGCAGCGTGTCGATGTGATCGGTCATGATGCCATCGACACCGAGGTCGAGGAGGCGGTGCATCCGATCCGGTTCGTTGATCGTCCACACGTGCACCTGCAGCCCGCGCGCGTGGGCGGCGCGTACGAAGCGATGGTCGACCACGGGGACGCCCGACTGGGACTCCGGGACCTGGGCGGCGACCGCGGACCGGCGCACGGCGGCGGGCAGCCCCCAGGAGCGCAACCGAAGGCCGAGCACGCCCCGGGTGCCGAACGACGTGGCGAGCCGCGGCCCGGCGAGCCGCTGGGCGCGCAGCACCCGCGCCTCGGAGAAGGACCCGGCGCAGACCCGCTCCCAGCAGCCCGTGCGCTCGACCAGGTCGAGGAACGGCCGCAGCGTCGACTCCGTCTTGAGGTCGACGTTCCAGCGCACCTCGGGGAACGTCTCCAGCAACTCCTCGAAGAGCGGCACCGGCTCCTTGCCCGCCACCCGCGCCTGCCGAACCTGCGACCACGGGAGGTCGGCGATCCGGCCCGCTCCGTCGGTGACCCGGTCGAGGGTGTCGTCGTGGAAGGCGACGAGCCTGCCGTCCGCCGTGAGATGCACGTCGGTCTCGATGTACCGGTAGCCGAGGCCGACCGCACGCCGGAACTGCGCCACGGTGTTCTCCAGGCCGTCGGCCGCGCCGCCCCGGTGGGCGAACGGGATCGGGCCGGGATGGTCGAGATACGGGTGGCGGGTCGGCGTGCTCACGGACGCAGTATCACCCGCTCGGGTGACCCGGTGGCAACGGCCGTGCTGCCGCGGGATGCCGACGGGACGGCGAACACCCGCAGGAAGAGCTGCGCCAGCGGTCCGATGGACACCGCGTACAGCACGGTGCCCGCCCCGATGGTGCCGCCGAGCGCGAAGCCGGTGACGACCACGGCGACCTCGATCGCCGTGCGCATCAGCCGGATCGAGCGGCCGGTGCGCCGGTGCAGCCCCGTCATCAGGCCGTCTCTCGGGCCCGGACCGAAACGCGCCGCTATGTAGAGGCCGGTCGCCACGCCGTTGAGCACGACACCTGTGACCAGCAGCGGGATCCGCGCGGCGAGCGCATGCGCGTCGGGGACGAGGGCGAGCGTGCCGTCCATGGCGAGGCCGACGACGAAGACGTTGGAGACCGTGCCGAGGCCCGGCCGCTGGCGCAGCGGGATCCACAGCAGCAGCACCGCGGCGCCCACGACGATCGACACCACGCCGATGGTCAGCCCGGTGAGCCGGGCGAGGCCCTGGTGCAGCACACCCCAGGGCTCCAGGCCCAGTCCCGCCTCGACGAGGAGCGCCGAACTCGCGCCGTACAGCGCGAGCCCGGCGTACAGCTGGATCAACCGTCGCCCGAGACGGTCCTGAGTGGACAAGAGGCACCCCCTGGTGGTGTCGGTGGCCTGACTCATGACACTCTGTGGCTGGGATGGAAACATCATCCAGGGCCAATTCAAGGAAGGTGGACCGATCACCATGGCGCAGTGGACCTCGGCGGTGGGTGCCGCGCAACTCGCCCGGCTGCTCACCTCCCAGCAGGACCGCCCGGCCGGGCCCGGTACCCGCCGTCCGCCCGCCTACCGGGCGCTCGCCGACGGCATCCGGCTGCTGGTCCTGGAGGGGAGGGTGCCGGTGGCCGCGCGGCTGCCCGCCGAACGCGAACTCGCGCTGGCGCTGTCCGTGAGCCGCACCACGGTCGCCGCCGCCTACGAGGCGCTGCGCACCGAGGGTTTCCTGGAGTCCCGCCGAGGAGCGGGCAGTTGGACCGCCGTACCGGCCGGGAACCCGCTGCCCGCGCGCGGGCTCGAACCGCTCCCGCCCGAGGCGCTGGGCTCGATGATCGACCTCGGCTGCGCGGCCCTGCCCGCGCCGGAGCCATGGCTCACCCGCGCCGTCCAGGGCGCCCTGGAGGAGCTGCCCCCGTACGCCCACACCCACGGCGACTACCCGGCCGGGCTCCCGGCCCTGCGTGCGATGATCGCCGAGCGCTACACCGCGCGCGGGATCGCGACCATGCCCGAGCAGATCATGGTGACGACCGGTGCGATGGGCGCGATCGACGCCATCTGCCATCTCTTCGGGGGGCGGGGCGAGCGCATCGCGGTGGAGTCGCCGTCGTACGCCAACATCCTCCAGCTGATGCGGGAAGCGGGTGCCCGGCTGGTGCCCGTCGCGATGGCCGAGGGGCTTGCCGGCTGGGACCTGGACCGCTGGCGTCAGGTGCTGCGCGAGGCGGCGCCCCGGCTCGCCTACGTCGTCGCCGACTTCCACAACCCCACCGGCGCGCTCGCCGACGACGACCAGCGGCGCCGGCTGGTGGACGCGGCCCGCTCGGCGGGCACCGTGCTCGTCGCCGACGAGACGATGAGCGAGCTGTGGCTGGAGGAGGACCTGGACCGTGCCACGATGCCGCGTCCGGTCTGCGGCTTCGACCCGGCCGGCTCGACGGTGATCACGGTCGGCTCGGCCAGCAAGGCATTCTGGGCGGGGATGCGCATCGGCTGGGTGCGCGCCGCCCCCGACGTGATCCGCGGCCTGGTCGCGGCGCGCGCGTACGCCGACCTCGGCACCCCCGTGCTGGAGCAGCTGGCCGTGAACTGGCTGTTCAGCACGGGGGGTTGGGAGCAGGCGGTGGAACTGCGCCGGGTCCAGGCCCGGGAGAACCGGGACGCCCTGGTGGCGGCGGTACGGCGGGAGCTGCCGGGCTGGGAGTTCGCGGTGCCCCGCGGCGGGCTCACGCTGTGGGTGCGCGCGGGCGGCCTGTCGGGTTCGCGGCTCGCGGAGGTGGGGGAGCGGGTCGGGGTCCGGGTCCCCTCGGGGCCCCGCTTCGGCGTCGACGGCGCCTTCGAGGGCTATGTACGGCTGCCGTTCACGGTCGGCGGGGCGGTGGCGGACGAGGCGGCGGCCCGGCTGGCGGCGGCGGCCCACCTGGTCGCCACGGGCGCGACCACGGGAACGGAGGCACCGCGCACGTTCGTCGCCTAACACCACCTGACCGCCCCCACCGGGGCCCGGCCCCCGGCCGCGCCACCGGCGGCAACGGGCGTCCGCACCCGCGTGGCCCGGCGGCTGGCCTGGCGATGGCGGGGGCACAGACGGCGGCGATGACTGCGAGGACGCCGGGGACGCGCCCGGTGCCGGGCGGATGTGGTCGGCGTGGGCGGGGTTGATCCGCCCGGGCCGGTGGCGGCGGGCGTTGGCCGCGGGTGGTGGCGGTGGCTGGGAGGATGCCGGGGACGCGGCCGGTGCCGGGCGGATGCGGTCGGCGTGGGCGGGGTTGATCCGTCCGGGCCGGTGGCGGCGGGGCGAGGCGGTTCGGTTGCTCAGGTGGCGCTCTTCGCGGCGACGGCGTCCGCCGCGACGGCCTTCGCCAGGGACGTCTTCGCGGGCACCGTCTCCACCTGGACCTTCTCCGCCGGGACGTTCTCCGTCTGGGCCTTCTCCGTCTCGGCCCTGTCCACCGGCACTTTGTCCGTCGGGACCCGCTTCACGGAGACCGCTTCCACGGGGACCGTCCTCAAGGGGACCGCTTCTGGCGAGAACGTCTTCACCGGGACCACTTCCACCGCGAACGTCCGTACCGGGACCGGGACCGGGACCGCCTCCACGGGGACGGTCTTCACCGGGGCCGTTTCCACTTGGGCCGTTTCCCTCTGGGTTGCTTCCCCTGGGCTCATTTCCCTCTGGGCCGTATCCCCTGGGCCCGTTGCCCTCAGGGCCGGCTCCACTGAGACCGTTTCTCTCGGGGCCGGCTCCGCTGACGCCCTTGTCCTCCGGGCCGGCTCCACTGGGACTGGTTCCGCAGGGGGCGGTTCCAGCGTCGTCGGTGGCTGTGGTTCGGTCGGTTCCGCGGTCGCGGGGGTGGTGCGCGCGGGGAGCAGGGCCAGCACCGCCTGCCGGTCGGTCTCGCTCGTGGCGTCGTCGTACGGGTCCGGCGTCGCGGGGACCTGCAATCGGTGCACGGGGCCGTCGCCCAGCCGGGCGTAGCCCCGGCCCGGCGGCACCTGGGACGGCGCCGTCGTGTGCGGCGGCACGCCGAGGACCCACGCCGACTGCTCCGGCGTCACGGGCCCGAGCACGACACGCGCGCGTGTGTGCTGGCGTACCGCCTCGCCGAGGACGTCCGCGTTGTCGAAACCCTCCGCGACGACCACCGTCACCTGGGCCGCGCGCCCGTGCCGCAGCGGCACCTGGAGCAGGGACTGCGGGTCCCTGCGCCCCTCCGCCGCGGCCAGGTGGGTGAGGGCGCCGGGCCGGTCCAGCAGAATCCACAGCGGCCGCCTGGTGTCGTCCGGCGGCGGATGCCCGGCCTGCCGGGCCCGGTTGGCGGCGATGAGCCGCCGCTCCGTCTCGTGCGCGGCCCACTCCAGGCTGGCCAGCGCCCCGGTGAGCCCGCACTCCACGCCGAGGACACCGTCCCGGCCGGTGAGGCAGGCGTACTCGCCGGTGCCGCCGCCCTCGACGATCAGCACATCGCCGTACTGGAGCGCCTGGAGGGCGACGGACCGCAGCAGCGTCGAGGTCCCGCTGCCGGGCCGGCCCATCACCAGCAGGTGCGGCTCGGTCGAGCGGATGCCGGTGCGCCACACCACGGGCGGCACATCGCGCTGCTCGCCGCCGTAGCCGAGCGGGAGCGTGCGGTGCACCTCGGACGCGTCGGTGAAGCCGAGCACCGTCTCGCCCGGCGCGGTGACGAAGCGCTGGGCGGCGATGTCGGTGGGCAGCGGCGCGAGGACGCCGACCGTGAGCTGGTTGGCCTCCTCGTCCCACGCGAAGTGGTACTCGCGGCCACGCCCGGCCTTGGCGGCGAGCAACTGCTCGATCCGGGCGCGGGCGTCTGCCTCGCCGTCGGGGAAGTAGGCCGGGTAGCGGATCACCAGGTGGGCCACGCGCCCCGTGTCGTCGAAGTCGTGCTGGGGGAAGACCTTCTCCCAGTCCCCGCCGTGGTCGAAGAGCGGCGCCGGGTCCTCGGGGACCGAGAAGTAGGGCACCAGGGACTCGTACAGCGACCGCAGGCGCTGCGCCTGGGACTCGTCGGGACCCTCGGGCCGGGCCGGGGCGCGGTCCCGGCCGTGCCAGGCCGCCGCCGCCATCAGCGCGATGGCGGCCAGCAGCGGTCCGTACGGGGCGAGCGCCACGACCAGGACCACCGAGGCCGCCAGGAACAGCAGCGGCCCGCGTTTGTCCTTGGGTGTGTCCGCCCACTTGCGCCGCCCGGCCGCGGCCAGCCGGCCCAGCCCGCGGGAGACGGTGATCAGCGGGTGGAGGACGTCGGTGGCGCTGTCGGCCGCCGTCCGGGCCAGCTCCCGGCTCCTGGCGATCTGCGCGCTGCCGTTGACCAGAATGCGGGGGAGGGGGCGCCGGGCCACTGCTTTCTCCTGACGGTGCGTGCGGGCGGGACGGTCGGCGTCAGAACTTGATACCGCCGAGGAGGCTCGCCAGGCTCTCGCCGCCCGCCTTGATGCTCGGGGCGATGGCCGTGCTGGCGAGGTAGAAGCCGAACAGGGACGAGACCACGGCGTGCGACGCCTTGAGGCCGTCCTTGCGGAAGAAAAGGAAGACGATGATGCCGAGCAGGACGACGCCTGACATGGAGAGAATCATTTGAGGTCTCCTGGTGTCGAGGGGGGACAGTCACCGTGAGTACTTCCAGCATCACAGCATGCATCTATACGACAAAAGGTGCAAATGGGTGAAATAACGGGGATTTCCCTCAGGTGGCGGAGCCGTCCTGGCCCGGTCGGGCAGGGCTCACCCGGCCGGCGGAGGCGGCTCCCGTGGCCGGCGGGTCCCGCGATGATCTTCACCTCGGGCGCATCCGGCCCCGTGCCCCGTCAGCCAGTACGCTGGCGATTTACCCGTACGGCCCGGGTCCCCCCGCTGCCGTAGGCTCTGTCAGTTCCCGAAAGGCCCGAAGTGCAGGAGAGGCGGTCCGGCCCATGAGTGAAGCCCCCGACCCCGACGTCGTGGAGCTGGCGACCAAGATCTTCGATCTGGCCCGGCAGGGGCAGACCGAGGCGCTGGTGGCGTACCTGGACGCGGGCGTTCCTGCCAACCTCACCAACGACCGCGGCGACACGCTCGTGATGCTCGCCGCCTACCACGGCCACGCCGAGGCGGTGCGCGCCCTGCTCACCCGGGGCGCCGACGCGGACCGGGCCAACGACCGGGGCCAGACCCCGCTCGCGGGCGCCGTCTTCAAGGACGAACCGGACGTGATCAGAGCCCTTCTGGACGGCGGTGCCGATCCCGCCGCGGGCACTCCCTCGGCCGTCGACACCGCCCGGATGTTCGGCAGGACGGAACTGCTGGAATTGTTCGGCGCACAGTGATCAGACCATTCTGACCAGGCACGACACGGAAAACGGGGGAGGCGGTAAAAGGCCGCCGGAAATACGGTCGCGGCAGGAGAAACCCGCGAGTCATCATGACGTCGTGATTCACGGACGCGATGGCTGGGCAGGTGTTGCCGCACCGCGCGGACCGTGAAGCGGTCCGCATGGGCCACCGACGAGAGGCAGAGGAAAATGGTCTACGGCAAGCAAGAGACGGCGGGCGCCCCGACGTTGTGTCACGCGGCCAGGTAATGCGTGTTCCCCGGTTGCGTCGACGCTTGATGTGAGGCTGTTTCCCATGTTCGATCCGGTCATAGCGCCCAGTGGCACGTTGCTCGGCCTGCTCCAGCGGGGCCGCGGCGACGGCACCCTGCACGCGCTCACCGCCCCCCGCGCCGAGGCGCTTGCGGCACTGGAACACTGCGTGCTGCACGACCCCCGGCACGACTGGCAGGTAGAGAACCGCTCCCTCTACTACGCCCGCCTCTACCTCGACCTGAACGGCGGGCTGGACGCGATCGAGGCGCACCTCTTCGACCCGGAGGACGCCCTTGAGCCCGACGAGTCCCGCACGGGCCTCGCGCTGGCCGTGCTCGGGCACCTCGCCTCGTACGGCAGGCGCGACGCGCTGCGGCTGCTGCGCCGGTACGCCGCCCACGGCGCCAACTGGGCCTGGGCCCTGGACGAACTCGCCCTGCGCGACGACGACGCGGCCCTGCGCGCACTCGCCGTCCCCGTCCTGGCGCGCTTCGGCACGGACGCCGAGGGCGAGGCCGAGCTGGCCGCCGCCGTCCGTGACGCCTTCGAACCGCGGCCGTGGCGGCTGTGGGCCGACGATCCGCGCGAGTCCGTCGCCACGCGCGTGCGTGCCGCCCAGGAGGCGGGCTGCTTCGACCGGTGGCAGCGTCAGCTGCGATCGACCGGACCGCGCCCGGGCTGGAGCGTGCACGCCGTCCTCGAATGGGCCCAGCAGGGCGTGGACCGCGGCACCGCCCTGCACGTACCCGCCGCCCGCTGTCTCACCGCCGTGGCGGGCCCCGAGGACCGGCCGGAGATCGTCCGCGCCGCCCAGGACGGCACCGAGGGAGCCCGGTGCACCGCCCTGCGGTACCTCGCCGACAGCAACGACCCCGAAGCCCTCGGCCTGATCGAGGCCGCGGTGACCGGCGGCCCGACGCCCGTCGCTGAGGCCGCCGTCGACGCCTTCGAACGGATGCGCAGCGTCGCCGCCGTCGACCGGGCGCGCGGCTGGGCCCGCAGGCCCGACGCCCTCGGCGCCGCCGCCGGGCGCATGCTCGCCTGCCGCGGCGCGGCCCGCGACAGCGAACTCGTCCTCGCGGCACTGCGGGAGGCCGTACGCGGTGAGGGGCCCGACGCGCCCACCCTGTGGACCCTCGTCGACGGCGCCGGACGTCTCGGCATCGCCTGCGCCGCACCCGTTTTGCGCCATGTCTACCGCGAGACGGCCTCCTCCCACCTGCGCGGCCGGGCCGCCCGCGCCCTGGCCGCCACCGACCCCTCGTTCGCCACCGGATTCGCCGTCGAATGCCTCTGGGACTGCGAGGAGACCACGCGCGAGGTCGCCGCCCGGCATGCCGAGACCGGTGACGCCCGGGTCGTCGAGCGGCTGCGCCGGCTCGCCGCCGATCCGGCCGAGGAAGCCGAGGTCCAGACCGCCGTACGCAGCCGCATCGCACCCGACGGGCGGTTCGCGTGAACACGGGGTGACTCATGGGTCAGGAGCCGATGGACGGGGGCTGACCCGCTCGGGTGTGCAGTGCAACGCTCATGGGACGTTCCTCGTTCGGAAAGATCCACGTTGACGCGGCCACGTCCAGTGCGGCGAGAACACGGGTATGCGTGTCGTCATCGTGACCGAATCCTTTCCCCCCGATGTGAACGGCGTGGCCCACTGCGCGCTCCAGACCGCCCGGCACCTCGTCGATCGCGGTCACGCCCCCCTCGTCGTCGCTCCGGCTCCCGCTCCCGGAAACAGGCCCGACGCCTTCGCGCCGTGCCCCGTCGTCCATGTCCCCTCCCTACCGCTCCCGGGCTACCCCCAGGTCCGCGTCGCCCTCCCCAGCCGACGCCTCGCCGCGGCGCTCGTCGAACACCGCCCCGACGTCGTGCACCTGGCCAGCCCCTTCGTCCTCGGCGTCCGCGGCATGGCGGCCGCGGCCCGGCTCGGCATCCCCACCGTGGCCGTCTACCAGACCGACCTCGCCGGCTACGCCCGCACCTACATGGGCGCGGGCGAGGCGGCGGCCTGGCGGCGCATCCGCTCCGTCCACTCCGCCGCCGACCTCACCCTCGCCCCGTCAAGCGCCGCCCTGAACGACCTGGAGACCCACGGTGTCCCCCGGGTGCGGCTGTGGCCGCGCGGCGTGGACACCGACCGCTTCCGCCCCGACCACCGCGACGAGGCGCTGCGCCGGGAACTCGCCCCCAACGGCGAGGTGATCGTCGGCTACGTCGGCCGGCTCGCCCCCGAGAAGCAGGTCGAACTGCTCGCCGGTGCCTGCGGCCTGGAGGGCGTGCGGGTCGTGGTCGTGGGCGACGGACCCAGCCACGCCCACCTCACCGAGGCCCTGCCGGGCGCGGCCTTCCTGGGCCGGCGCACCGGCGAAGAACTCGCCCGGATCTTCGCCTCGCTGGACGTCTTCGTGCACACCGGCCCCTTCGAGACGTTCTGCCAGACCGTCCAGGAGGCCATGGCCAGCGGCGTGCCGGTCGTCGCGCCCGCCGCCGGCGGCCCGCTCGACCTCGTCGCCCACGGGCACACCGGGCTGCTGGTCCCGCCGCGCGACGCGGACGCCTTCCGGGACGCCGTGCGGTCCCTGGCCGTCGACCCGGCGCTGCGGGCCGGGTACGGCGCCGCCGGACGCGCCACCGTGGAGGGCCGCACCTGGGCCGCGATCGGCGACCGGCTGATCACGCACTACGAGGACGTGCTCGCCGCGCGCAAGACGGCGGT
>NZ_BAAJXA010000008.1:0-290014 GCF_057537855.1 Streptomyces diversicolor | reverse complement strand
CAGCACCCGCCGTCCTCCCAGCGCGGCAGCGTCGTGGTTGATCGCGCCGTTCCCCGGGCCCCCACCCCCGGTGCGGGCCCTATCCGGGGTGCTTATGGGGTGGTCAGGAGGAGCTTTCCGATGTGGGTGCTTGTTTCCAGTAGGCGGTGGGCCTCGGCTGCCTCTGGCATCGGCAGTTCGCGGTCGACGACCGGGCGTACCCGGCCGGAGGCGACCAGCGGCCACACGTGCTCGCGTACGGCCGCCACGACGGCCGCCTTCTCGGCGAGCGGCCGGGCGCGCAGCGAGGTCGCCGTGATCGCGGCCCGCTTGTTGAGGAGCGCGCCGAGGTTCAGCTCACCCTTGGCGCCGCCCTGCAGGCCGATCACCGCGAGCCGCCCATTGACGGCGAGCGCCCGGACGTTGCGGTCGAGGTACTTGGCGCCCATGTTGTCGAGGATGACGTCCGCGCCCGCGCCACCCGTGGCCTGGTCGAGTTCGGCGACGAAGTCCTGCTCCCGGTAGTTGATGAGGATGTCCGCGCCCAGCTCGGCGCAGCGGTCCAGCTTCTCCTTGCTGCCCGCGGTGACCGCGACCTTCGCGCCGGCCGCCTTGGCCAGCTGGATCGCCATCGTGCCGATGCCGCTGGACCCGCCGTGCACGAGCAGCGTCTCGCCCGGGCGCAGGTGGGCGATCATGAAGACGTTGGACCAGACCGTGCACACCACCTCGGGCAGCGCGGCGGCCCGCCTGAGGTCGATGCCCTCGGGGACCGGCAGCAGCTGTCCCGCGGGGACGACGACCCGCTGCGCGTAGCCGCCGCCCGCCAGCAGCGCGCACACCTCGTCGCCGACGGCCCAGCCCAGGACCCCGGGCCCGACCGCGGCGATCCTGCCGGAGCACTCCAGGCCGGGGTAGGGGGACGCGCCCGGCGGCGGGTTGTAGAAGCCCTGCCGTTGCAGGACGTCGGCGCGGTTGACGGCACTGGCCACCACCTCGACCAGCACCTCGCCCTCGCCGGGCGGCGCCGGATCCGGCACCTCGTGCCACACCAGCGCCTCGGGCCCACCAGGTTCGGGAATCGTGATCGCATGCATGCCCCGGACGCTACTCCTCGGCCGCGGCCCCGGACGCGGGGTGCGGGGGGTCCGCGAAAAATTCCGTGGGCCGGGCGATGAGTTCCAGCGAAGGCAAAGGTCTTCCCATGCGTATCCCAAGACCGCAGAAGCGGAAGGACCGACGTATGAGCACGCAGACGTCCGGCCTCGCGATCGAGACGGCCGGCCTGGTGAAGAGGTTCGGCGAGACGCGGGCCGTCGACGGAGTCGACCTCGCCGTGCCGGCCGGCACGGTCTACGGCGTCCTCGGCCCGAACGGCGCGGGCAAGACGACCACCGTGAAGATGCTCGCCACGCTGCTGCGCCCCGACGCCGGCGAGGCGCACGTCTTCGGCCGTGACGTGGTGCGCGAGGCCGACGAGGTGCGGGCCCGGGTGAGCCTGACCGGGCAGTACGCGTCCGTGGACGAAGACCTCACCGGCACCGAGAACCTGGTGCTGCTCGGCCGCCTCCTCGGGCACGGCAAGAAGGCCGCGCGGCAGCGCGCCGAGCGGCTGCTGGCGGCCTTCGGCCTGACGGACGCGGCCGGCAAGCAGGTCAAGCACTACTCGGGCGGCATGCGGCGCCGCATCGACATCGCCGCGTCCATCCTCAACACCCCCGATCTGCTCTTCCTCGACGAGCCCACGACAGGTCTCGACCCGCGCAGCCGCAACCAGGTGTGGGAGATCGTGCGGGCCGTGGTCGCGCAGGGCACGACGGTGCTGCTGACCACGCAGTATCTGGACGAGGCCGATCAGTTGGCGTCCCGTGTCGCCGTCATCGACCGGGGCCGGGTGATCGCCGAGGGCACCAAGGGCGAGCTGAAGGCGTCCGTCGGGGCCGGCTCCGTCCATCTGCGGCTGCGCGATCCGGGACAGCGGTCCACGGCCGCGGAGGTGCTGCGGCGCACCCTGGACGCCCAGGTGCAGCCGGAGCCCGACCCGGTGGCGCTGACCGCCCGGCTGACCACACGGACGAGCGGTACGGCGGCCGAGCAGGCCGCACGGGCCCTGGGCGAACTCGCCCGCACCGGCGTCACCGTCGACACCTTCGCACTGGGGCAGCCCAGCCTGGACGAGGTGTTCCTCGCCCTGACCGGGCACGACACGCACGAGCCGAGCAAGGGCCACCGGCCGACGAAGGACGAGGTGACGGCATGAGCACCGCGACGACCACCGACAGCAAGGAACTCGCCCCGGTCAGCGCGGAGTCGCTGGCCTCGCTGCTGGTCGCCGAGCGCCGCCCGCCCCGGCCCAGCGCCCTGTCGGCGTCGATGACCTTCGGCTGGCGCGCGATCCTCAAGATCAAGCACGTGCCGGAGCAGCTTTTCGATGTGACCGCTTTCCCGATCATGAACCTGCTGATGTTCACCTACCTCTTCGGCGGTGCGCTGGCCGGTTCGACGCGGGAGTACGTGCAGTTCCTGCTGCCGGGCATCATGGCGATGTCGGTCGTGATGATCACGATGTACACCGGTGTCTCGGTGAACACGGACATCGAGAAGGGCGTGTTCGACCGGTTCCGCACCCTGCCCGTGTGGCGGCCGGCGACCATGGTCGGCTATCTGCTCGGCGACGCCCTGCGCTACACGATCGCCTCGCTGGTGATGCTCACGGTCGGTCTGATCCTCGGCTACCGCCCGGACGGCGGCGCACCGGGCGTGATCGCCGGTATCGCACTGCTGCTGGTCTTCTCGTTCGCGTTCTCGTGGATCTGGACGATGTTCGGGCTGATGCTGCGCACCGAGAAGTCGGTCATGGGCGTCAGCATGATGGTGATCTTCCCGCTCACCTTCCTGTCCAACGTCTTCGTCGACCCGAGGACGATGCCGGGCTGGCTGCAGGCGTTCGTCAACAACAGCCCGGTCACCCATCTGTCCTCCGGGGTGCGGGAGTTGATGGCCGGTGACTGGCCGGGCGCCGAGATCGCCTGGACGCTGGGCTGGTCGGGCCTGTTCCTGCTGGTCTTCGGCCCGATCACGATGCGGCTGTACAACCGGCGTTAGGGACCGCCCGGCCGGCCGCGGGCTCAGGCGCGGGGCATCGGGCGGATGTCGGGGGTGATCTGCGCCGCCGGCGTCGCCCGCACGATCGTGATCAGACGGTCGGTCAACTGGAGCGTGCCGACGGACGGATCGTCGTAGCCGAGCACCCGGTGCCCGCGTACGACGCTCACCACCAGGTCGTCCGTCTGCCGTGGGGTCTTGCCGACCTCGGCCTTGACCACCGGGCGTTCGATGAGGTCGAGCCCGCTGCCCTGCTGGATCAGGTCCTCCATGACCATGCCCGCGGCCGGGCTGAGCACGGACAGACCGAGCAGCCGGCCGGCCGCGCTGGCGCTGGTGATGACGGCGTCCGCGCCGGACTGCTTGAGCAGCGGCGCGTTCTCCTCCTCACGCACCGCTGCCACGATCTTCGCGCCGCGGTTGAGCTGCCGAGCCGTCAGCGTGACGAGCACGGATGTGTCGTCGCGCTGCGGGGCGATGATGATCTGCCGGGCCTTGTGCACCTCGGCCCGCTTGAGCACATCGCTGCGTGTGGCGTCGCCGACGATCCCCGCGTACCCCTCGGCGGTCGCCGCGTCGACCACCTTGGAACTGGGGTCAACCACGACGACCTGTTCCTTCTTCAGGCCGGTCGCACAGACGGTCTGGATCGCCGACCGCCCCTTCGTACCGAAGCCGATGACGACGGTGTGGTCACGCAAGGTGGCCCTCCAGCGGTTCAGACGCCATTCCTCCCGGGTGCGTTCGGTCAGGACCTCCAGCGTGGTGCCCACCAGGATGATCAGGAACAGGACGCGCAGCGGTGTGATGAGGAAGATATTGGTCAGCCGGGCGCCGTCGCTGACCGGGGTGATGTCACCGTAACCGGTGGTGGAGAGGGTGACCGTGGCGTAGTAGAAGGCGTCGAGGAGGTCGACGGAACCGTCCGAGTTGTCGGTGTAGCCGTCCCGGTCGGCATAGACGATCAACGCGGTCACGACCAGGACCACCAGGGCCATGGCCAGCCGCTTGACGACCTGGCGGATCGGGCGCTCGACCACCTTCCTCGGGAGTTTCACCCGATGGGTGACCAGGTGCTCGTCCGCCTGGCGGGCTATGGCGTCGTGGCCGGGAAGTTTCACGTGAAACACGCCCCGATCCCGGCGGACGCCCACGGCAGGTCAAGCAGCTCCGTCTCCTGGCCCTGCTGCGCCCCGCCCGGCGGCACGACCGCCAGCGCGTCGGCGGCGGCGATACCGCGCAGCATCGCCGGACCGTTGTAGTGCAGCGGCACGGCATGGTCACCGCGCACCGCGACGGGGACCAGCCGGGTGTCGTGCGGATGCCCCTGCACCGCCTCCCACAGGGGCATCGCATAGGGCTCGGGGGCGGGGTGGACGGCCAGGGTGCGCACCAGGGGCTCGGCCAGCGTGAGCAGGCCGGAGACGGCCGCGAGCGGGTTTCCGGGGAGACCGACGATGTGCTGGTTCTCCTTGGTGCGGGCCAGCAGCATGGGATGGCCGGGGCGCACCTTGACCCCGTCGACGAGGAGTTCGGCGCCGATCCGGTCCAGGGTGGGGTGGAGCTGGTCGACCGGGCCGGCCGCGGTGCCGCCGGTGGTGACGACCAGGTCCGCGTCGGACAGGGTGAGGGCCTTGCGCAGGGCGTCGGCGTCGTCCCCGAGCCGCCGCAGGGCGATGACCTCGGCGCCGAGCGCGCGCAGCCAGGGCGGCAGCATCGGGCCGAGCGCGTCACGGATCAGGCCCTCGTGCGGCAGTCCCTTGGTCAGCAACTCGTCACCGAGGACGAACACTTCGGCGCGGGGGCGGGGGACGACGGTGACCGCGTCGTATCCGGCGGCGGCCGCCAGGCCCAGGACCGCGGGGGTGACCAGGGTGCCGACGGGCAGCAACTGGTCGCCGGTGCGGCACTCCTGGCCGCGCGGCCGGATGTCCTGGCCATGGCCGACCTCGCGTGCGGCGTGCAGCCGCCCCTTGGGGTCCGTGCGGCCGTGCTCGGAGCGCAGGACCGCGGTGGTGTCGGCCGGGACACGGGCGCCGGTCGCGATGCGCACGGCCTCGCCGTCCGTCAACGGCTCGGGCTGTGCCTGGCCCGCCAGAACGCCCTCGTCCCGGACCGACCAGGGGCCGGGCCCGGCGACCGCCCAGCCGTCCATCGCGGAGGTGTCGAAGGAGGGCAGGTCGGTGAGCGCGTCGAGAGGGGCGGCGAGGACCAGGCCGAGGGCGTCGGCGAGCGGCGCGGAGACCGGGGCGCCACGGGCACCGGACCGGGCGGCGCGGGCGGCGATCTCCCGGGCGCGGGGCCAGGGGGTCGCCCGGTGCCCGTCCGTCGGTGCGGGCGCGGGCGCCCGGCCCGCGGGGGTGGAGCCGCGGTCGCCGCCGGGCTCTCCGAGTGGCCTGTGCTCCCTCACGAGGGCAAGCGCCTCCTCGACGTCGAGGTCGTCGGTGTCCGCCGCGGGCCCGCCGGCCCGGATGCCATGGGCGGTCATCCGGCGTCGGGGCCCGGATCGGGCCGATCGGCGGGGCCCGCGTCCCCGGCCCGGGCGGCGTCGTCCTCTTGCTCCCAGCGCAGCGCCAGCGCGGCGGCCTTGCGGGCGGCGTCGGCGACCGCCTCGGGTCCGCCCTTGCCCTGCGCGGCGGCGTAGCCGACGAGGAAGGTGGTCAGCGGTGCGGCGGGGCGTGCCACCCCGTGGGCGGCGTCGCGGGCGAGATCGAGCAGGACGCCGGTGTCGACGTCCAGGTCGATGCCCAGCTCGTCCTTGACTGCGGAGATCCATTCATCCAACACGTGCTCATGCTCCCTGATCCGTGCCCTGGCCGTGGCGATGTCGTCCCAGGTGTCGCAGTCGAAGGACGCGAGCGGGTCCGGAACGCGGGTGAGGTCGAGCGCGCCGGTGAGCCGGCGCAGCGGCAGCCCGGCGAGACCGCCGTGGGCGGCGCCGAGCGCCGTCAGTTCGCGGCGCAGCGCGGCCGTGCGGTACGCGGCCACGAGCGGCTGGTCGCGGCCGTCCGCGTCGGTGAGCAGCGCGCCCTCGGCGCCGGTGCTGCGCAGAGCCGTCAACAGCCCGCTCACCGTGGTGACTTCGAGGAACGGCAGGTCGGCGGAGAGTACGACCGCGTGCTCCGCGTCGGTGTGCCGCAGCCCGGCGTCGAGCGCGGCGACCGGTCCGGCGCCGGCGGGCTCCTCGCGCGCCCAGCGCACCGGGCGCCCGGTGGGGCGGGGGTCGGCGACGACGACGGTCGTACGGGCCGTGACGCAGGCGGCGAGCACCCGGTCGAGCAGGGGCCGCCCGCCGACCCGCAGGCCGGGTTTGTCGGCCCCGCCGAGCCGCCGGGCGGCGCCGCCGGCCAGGACGACGGCGTCGTACGGCTCGGTCGTCCCGGCGGCGGGAGCGTTCTCGGTCACCCTCCGAGTATGCGTGCCGAGCTGATCACAGGGAACCGACGGGGGTTGGTCGCGGTCTCGGGGGTACGGGGGGTGGCCGTGGTCTCCGGGGGACGAAGGTGGTCGTGGTTGCAGGGGGTACCGGGGGTGGTCGTGGTCTCCGGCGAGTGCGGTCGTGCTCTCCGGGGGGCGCCCGTGTGGGCCCCGGTGGCCGCCCGCCCGGTCACAGCGTCCGCAGCAGTACCACGGGCTGCTCGACGCAGTCCGCCACCAGGCGCAGGAAGCCGCCCGCGGTGCCGCCGTCGCAGACCCGGTGGTCGAAGGTGAGCGAGAGCTGGACGACCTGCCGCACCGCCAGCTCGCCCTGGTGCACCCAGGGCTTGGCGGCGATGCGGCCGACGCCGAGCATGGCGGCCTCGGGGTGGTTGATGATCGGTGTGGAGCCGTCGACGCCGAACACTCCGTAGTTGTTCAACGTGAAGGTGCCGCCCGTGAGTTCCCGGGGGGTCAGCGTGCCGGACCGGGCGGCCTCGGTCAGCCGGGCGAACTCCGCGGTCAGCCCCTCGGCGTCCCGTTCATGCGCGTCGCGTACGACGGGTACGACCAGTCCGCGCTCGGTCTGCGCGGCGAACCCGAGGTGGACGCGGTCTAGGCGGACGATCTCCCGGGCCTCGGTGTCGATGGTGGAGTTCAGCTCGGGGAACCGGGCCAGGGCGGCGGTGCAGATCCGGGCGAGGAGCGCGAGCAGGGAGACCTTCGGGCCGCCCGCCGCGTTGATCGCCGCCCGCGCGGTCAGGAGTTCGGTCGCGTCGGCGTCCACCCAGCAGGTGGCGTCCGGGATCTCCCGGCGGCTGCGGGAGAGCTTGTCGGCGACGGCGCCGCGGACCCCCTTGAGCGGGATGCGGACGGCCGTGCCGGCCGATGCGGGAGCCGGTTCGGCGACGGGGGCGAACGGGGTGGCCGCTACGGCGGCCGACGCGACGGGTGCCCCAGCGGGCGCGGCGGGTCCAGCGGGCCCGGCAGGCGCGGCGGGTCCGGCGGGTCCGGCGGTGGGCATGGCGGGTCCAGCGGGCGCGGCAGGCGCGGCGGTGGGCACGGTTGCGGCGCGTCCGCCGGCCGTCGCGGCGGCCCGGAGTGCCCGCTCGACGTCCGCGCGCAGGATCAGCCCGTCGGGTCCCGAGCCGGTCAGCTCCCGCAGATCCACGCCGCCCTCCCGGGCGAGCCGGCGGACCAGGGGGGAGATCACGGGAACGGGGCCCTCGGCGGCACGCGCGGTTCCGCGCAGGCGAGCCGCGGCAGGACCGCCGCCCCCGGAACCGGCACCGGCACCGGATACCACCGGACCGACTCCCGTGACCCCACTCTGCTCCCGGGCCGCATCCTGATCCCGAGCCGGTTCCTGTGCACGGCCGGGCTCCTGAGGCCCGGCCTGGCCCTGAGATCGGAATGCGGTCGGCGCCGGGTCCTGCCCCGGGGCCGCGACCGGGGACGGACCCTGCACCTGGGCCGGACCGTGAGCCGGGGCCAGACCCTGCACCTCGACCGGACCCTGTGCCTGAACCGGACCGTGCTCCTCGGACTGGCCCTGCGCCTGGGCCAGGTCCTGCGCCGCGGCCGGACCGTGCTCCTGGGGCGGACCTTGTGTCTGCGCCGGACCCTGTGCCTGAACCGGACCGTGCGCCTGCGCAGGGGCCTGAGCCGGGGCCGGTCCTTGCGCCTGCCCCGGCGCGGGAGAGCCGTTCGCGGGGAGGCCCGTCCGGGCGCCCGCCGAACCGCGCGGCGCCTCGTCGCGCGCCGCCGCGCGGCCCGCCGTGGCCCCGCCGGGCGTCGGCCGTACCCGGCGCCGGCGCGCCGGGGGCGCCCCCGTGCCGTAGCCGACGAGCACGTTGCCCGAGCCCTCGGGCTCGCCGTCCGAGGAGTCGGGGCCCACGGCGACCGTCAACAGCGGCGCTCCCACGGGCAGTTCGGTGCCCTCCTCGCCGAAGCGGGCCGTGACCACACCGCCGTACGGGCACGGCACCTCGACCATCGCCTTGGCCGTCTCCACCTCGACGACCGGCTGGTCGACGGCGACCACGTCACCGACCTCGACGAGCCAGCGGACGATCTCGGCCTCGGTCAGCCCCTCCCCGAGGTCGGGGAGCTTGAACTCCAGCACCTGAGCCATCAGCCCTCGGCCTCCCACTGCAGCCGCGCCACCGCGTCCAGGATCCGGTCGACACCGGGCAGATGGTGCCGCTCCAGCATCGGCGGCGGATAGGGGATGTCGAATCCGGCCACGCGCAGCACCGGTGCCTCCAGATGGTGGAAGCACCGCTCCGTGACGCGCGCCGCGATCTCCCCGCCCGGTCCGCCGTACCCGCCCGACTCGTGCACCACCACCGCGCGCCCGGTCCGCCGGACCGACGCACAGACCGTCTCGTCGTCGAACGGCACCAGGGAGCGCAGGTCGACGACTTCGAGGTCCCAGCCCTCCGCCCGTGCCGCCTCGGCGGCCTCCAGGCAGACCGGCACGGACGGCCCGTACGTGATGAGCGTGGCGCTCCGGCCCGGACGGCGCACCACCGCGCGGCCGATCGGTTCGACGGCCGCCGGACGCTCCGGGTCCCAGGTGTCCTTCGCCCAGTAAAGCCGCTTGGGTTCGAGGAAGACGACCGGATCGTCGCAGGCGATGGCGGCGCGCAGCAGACCGTAGGCGTCGGCGACCGTCGCGGGCGTGACGACATGGAGCCCCGGAGTCGCCATGTAGTACGCCTCGGAGGAGTCGCTGTGGTGCTCGACGCCGCCGATGCCGCCGCCGTAGGGGATGCGCACGGTGATCGGCAGGGGCATCGCACCGCGGGTGCGGTTGCGCATCCGGGCCACGTGGCTGACCAGTTGCTCGAACGCCGGGTAGGCGAACGCGTCGAACTGCATCTCCACGACCGGACGCAGCCCGTACATCGCCATGCCGACGGCCGTGCCGAGGATGCCGGCCTCGGCCAGCGGGGTGTCGGTGCAGCGGTCCTCGCCGAACTCCCGGGCGAGCCCGTCGGTGACCCGGAAGACACCGCCGAGCGTGCCGACGTCCTCGCCCATGACGTGCACCGACGGGTCGGCGGCCAGCGCGTCGCGCAACGCGCGCGTGAGTGCCTGCGCCATGGTGGCGGGCTTGACGGCGACGGTGGTCATCGGTCACCGCCTTCCTGCCCGGCCGCAAGCTCCGCCGCCAACATGGCCTGCTGCTCGCGCAGTTGCCCGGTGGGTTCGGCGTAGACGTGGGCGAACAGGTCCATGGGGTCGAGTGCGGCGTCCTGGTTCATGCGGTCGCGCAGTCGCGCCGCCATCGCCTCGGCGTCTTCCCGGGCGGCCGCGATGCCGTCTTCGCCGAGCAGTCCGCGGCCGGTCAGCTCCCGTTCCAGCAGTAGTACGGGATCGTGGTCGCGCCAGGCCGCGACATCGGCGTCGGTGCGGTAGCGCGTCGCGTCGTCGGCGTTGGTGTGGGCGTCCATGCGGTAGGTGACCGCCTCGACGAGTGTCGGACCGCCGCCCTCGCGCGCGTGCCGTACGGCGTCGGCAAGGACCTCGTGCAGGGCGGCGGCGTCGTTGCCGTCGACCAGTCGGCCCGGCATGCCGTAGCCGACGGCCTTGTGGGCCAGGGAGGGCGCGGCGGTCTGCTTGGCGAGCGGTACGGAGATCGCGAAGCCGTTGTTCTGCACCAGGAAGACGACCGGTGCCTGCCAGACGGCGGCGAAGTTCAGGGCCTCGTGGAAGTCGCCCTCGCTGGTGCCGCCGTCGCCGACCATGGCGAGGGCGACCACGTCGTCGCCCTTGAGGCGGGCGGCGTGGGCGAGGCCGACGGCGTGCGGGAGCTGGGTGGCGAGCGGGGTGCTCAGCGGGGCCACACGGTGCTCGTAGGGGTCGTAGCCGGTGTGCCAGTCGCCGCGCAGCAGGGTGAGTGCTTCGACGGGGTCGACACCGCGGGCGACGACGGCGAGGGTGTCGCGGTAGCTGGGGAAGAGCCAGTCACGGTCCTTCAGGACCAGCGCGGCGGCGACCTCGCATGCCTCCTGGCCGGTGCTGGAGGGGTAGACCGCGAGCCGGCCCTGCTTGGTGAGGGCGGTGGCCTGGATGTTGTAGCGACGGCCGCGCACCAGCTGGGCGTACAGCCGCAGGAGCAGTTCGGGGTCGGCCTGCGCCGCCGCGTCGGTGCCGAGGACGCGGTAGGGCTCGGCGTCGGGCAGCAGCGGCGCGGGGTCCGTACGGGGCTGCCAGGCGGGCGGCGGCGATGGCCGGTACGCGCCCCGCTGCTCCATGACCGTCATGACGGCACCTCCTGGTGGGAAGCGGCTACGGGAGGCGTGTCGGCTGTGACCCGCCTCACCTACCGATTGTTCGGTCGTCGGCACATTTTGGCTACAGGCACCTCCAGGCTGTGGACAAACGGTTCTCCACAGCTTCAAATGAACGCACTGCGTCCATGCTGGGAAGGCAGGAGGACATGACACCTGAACAAATGGCCGAGGGCCCGGAGGCCGGTGCCGTACTGCCGCCCCCGCGCCCGCTGGACGCCATTGATCAGGACATCCTCCAGATCCTCCAGTCGGACGGCCGCGCGTCCATACGGTCCGTCGCCGAGCGCGTCCACGTCTCACGCGCCAACGCCTACGCCCGCATCAACCGTCTCGTCGAGGACGGCGTCATCCGCGGCTTCGGGGCCCGCGTCGACCACGAACGCGCCGGCCAGGGCACATCGGCCTACATCACCCTGAAGATCGTGCAGAACTCGTGGCGCACGGTGCGCGAGCAGCTGCGGGAGCTGCCCGGGGCCTCCCACATCGCGCTGGTGGGCGGCGACTTCGACGTGCTGCTTCTGGTGCACACGCCGGACAACAGGGCCCTGCGCGAGCTGGTGCTCACCCGGCTCCAGGCGATCCCGGAAGTGCTCAGCACGCGCACGCTGCTGGTGTTCGAGGAGGAGGATTTGGAGCCGAACGGCTGACGTCAGTCCCGGCGCAGCCCGGAGAACACCAGGCGCACCACCGCGTCGGCCACATCACGCTCCGTGGTGCCGCGCCCGTCGGGCCGGTACCACTCCGCGATCGAGTTGATCATCCCGAAGACCAGCCGGGTCGCGAGCCGCACCTCCACGTCCTCGCGCACGTCGCCGTCGGCGGCGGCGTCCTTCAGCAGTTCGGCCACCCGGTGGTCGAAGTCGCGGCGCCGCTCCAGGGCCCAGCGCTCGGTGGCGGTGTTGCCGCGCACCCGCAGCAGCAGCGTCACATAGGGCAGCTCGGCTATGAGGACCTCGACCATGCGCCGCACGACGTACTCCAGGCGGTCCGCGGCCCGTCCCACGCGCGCGTGCTCCTCGTCCAGGATGCCGAAGAGCCCGTCCAGGGCCCGGCTGACCGCGCGGCGCAGCAGCTCCTCCTTGCCGGCGACATGGTGGTAGATGGACGACTTGGAGATGCCGGCCGCCTTGGACAGGTGCTCCATCGACGTGCCGTCGTAGCCGCGCTCGTTGAACACCTGGACGGCCACCGAGAGCAGCGTCTCGGGGGTGTACGTGTCGCGCCTGGCGGTGGTCATGAGGTGCTGCCCTCCCGCTTGTCGGTGGCGTACGCATGGCGGTAGAGCGCGAGAGAGGGCGCGTAGCGGCCGGAGGGGTCGCGCAGATGCAGGTCGTCCAGCAGGTCGTAGGCCCAGCTGCGGCCGAGTCTGCGGCTCCATTCGAAGGGGCCGAGGGGGTAGTTGACGCCCAGGCGCATCGCGGTGTCGATGTCCTCCTCGGTGGCGACGCCCTTGGCCACGGCGTCGTGCGCCAGGTCGATGATGCGCGCCACCGTGCGGGCGACGATCATGCCCGGCACGTCACCGATGACGCTGACGTCCTTGCCGAGCGCCTGGAAGAGGCCGATGGCCTCGGCGAGGGTCTGCGGGGAGGTGTCCTGTGAGGCGGACAGCGCGATGCGGGTGGCCCTGCGGTAGTCGAGCGCGAGGTCGAAGTAGACGACGTCCCGGAACTCCACCGAGGTCTGCCCGTCGGCGAGGACCAGCTGACCGCCGCCGGGCAGCACCAGGCGGCTGCCGTGGTCCTCTTCCTCCTGGCGGACCTGGATGCCCGCCTCGCTGATCAGGGCGAGCAGGTCGGCCGCCGGTCCCAGGTCGCCCTCGGCGACGACGTACGCGGGCGCCTGCCGCGGCTCGGCGGTGTGCGGTTCGGGACGCTCGGCGTCCTCGGCGTAGTCGTACCAGCCGTGCCCCGACTTGCGGCCGAGCCGGCCGGACTCGACGAGGCGGCGCTGGGCCTGCGAGGGCGTGAAGCGCACGTCCTGGAAGAACGACTGCCACACGGAGTGCGTGACCGACTCGTTGACGTCCTGTCCGATGAGGTCGGTCAGTTCGAAGGCGCCCATCCGGAAGCCACCGCACTCGCGCAGGACGGCGTCGATGGTGGCGGGGTCGGCGGCCTGTGCCTCGTAGACCGCGAATGCCTCGGCGTAGAAGGGCCTGGCTATCCGGTTCACGATGAAACCCGGGGTGTCCGCTGAGGCCACCGGCGTCTTGCCCCAGGCGCGTGCGGTCTCGTACGCGCGCGTGGCCGAGGTGACGTCGGTGGCGAACCCGGAGACGACCTCGACCAGCGGCAGCAGCGGCGCCGGGTTGAAGAAGTGCAGACCCACGAGGCGCCCCGGGCTGCGCAGGGCGCCGGCGACGGCCGTCACCGACAGGGACGAGGTGTTGGTGGCGAGCAGGCAGTCGTCGGCGACGATGCCCTCCAGTTCGCGGAACAGGTCCTGCTTGGCGTCCAGCCGCTCCGGCACGGCCTCCACGACCAGCGTGCAGTCGGCGAGTGCGGCGAGGTCGTCGGCGGGCAGGAGGCGGGCGCGGGCCGCGTCCCGGTCGGCCCCGGTCAGCCGGTCCTTCGCCACGAGCCGGTCGAGCCGGGCGCCGATCGCCGCGGCCGCTTCCGCGGCCCGCCCGGGTACGGCGTCGTACAGCCGCACGGGGTGGCCCGCGACCAGCGCGACCTGGGCGATGCCCTGGCCCATGGTGCCGGTGCCGACGACGGCCACGGGGCTGCTGAGGTCGAGTGCTGTCATGTGCGCGATCCTCCCGCACGACGTTTTCCACAGATGCGGCGGACCCCCTTGTCCCGACCGATCGTTCGGTTACTCTAACTCTGACCGAGCGTCGCTGCCCACGTTTCCGCACAGGTCATGAGCTCGACGAGGAGTTCTTGAGACGAGGAGTTGGTCCCGCATGGCCGCCCAACCCACCGAGCACACACTGATCGCCAAGCACCGGCCCACCCTCGACCGGGCGCTGGAGGCGATCCGCACGCGCGCGTACTGGTCGCCGCACCCCGAACACCCCAAGGCGTACGGGGAAGGCGCCAGCCTGGGCGCCGCGGCGGGCAAGGCCGCCTTCGACGCCGTACGCGGCACCCGCCTCGACCTCGGCCAGCCCGGTACCGACGACTGGGTCGGCGGCGAAGTCTCCCCGTACGGCATCGAGTTGGGCGTGACCTACCCGCACCCCGACCTCGACACACTGCTGCCCGCGATGAAGGCCGGTCAGCGCGCCTGGCGGGACGCGGGCCCCGAGACGCGGGCCGCGGTCTGTCTGGAGATCCTGCAACGCATCAGCGACCGGACGCACGAGTTCGCGCACGCGGTGATGCACACCAGCGGCCAGGCGTTCATGATGGCGTTCCAGGCGGGCGGCCCGCACGCCCAGGACCGCGGCCTGGAGGCGGTGGCGTACGCGTACGCGGAACAGGTCCGCACGCCCGGCACGGCACAGTGGACCAAGCCCCAGGGCAAGCGCGACCCGCTGGAGCTGACCAAGCGGTTCACCGCGGTCCCGCGCGGCATCGCACTGGTCATCGGCTGCAACACCTTCCCCACCTGGAACGGCTACCCGGGTCTGTTCGCCTCCCTCGCCACCGGCAACGCGGTCCTGGTGAAGCCGCACCCGCGCGCGGTGCTGCCGCTCGCGCTCACCGTGGGGATCGCCCGCGACGTGCTGACGGAGGCGGGCTTCGACGCGAACCTGGTGGCACTGGCCGCCGAGCTGCCCGGCGAGGGCATCGCGAAGACCCTGGCCACCCGCCCGGAGATCAGGATCATCGACTACACGGGCTCCACCTCCTTCGGCGACTGGCTGGAGGCCAACGCCCGCCAGGCGCAGGTCTACACGGAGAAGGCGGGCGTCAACACGGTCATCGTGGAGTCGACCGACGCCTACAAGGGGATGCTGTCCAACCTGGCCTTCTCGCTGTCCCTGTACAGCGGCCAGATGTGCACCACCCCGCAGAACCTGCTCATCCCCCGGGACGGAATCCGCACCGACGAGGGCCCCAAGACCTTCGACGAGGTGGTCGCCGACCTCGCCCGCGCGGTCGACGGCCTGCTCGGGGACGACGCGCGCGCGAACGGCCTGCTCGGCGCCATCGTCAACCCGGACGTCAAGGCACGTCTGGAGGCCGCCGCCGGCCTCGGCGAGGTCGCCCTGGCCGCACGCGAGATCACCAACCCGGACTTTCCGAACGCGGTCGTGCGCACACCGGTGATCGTCAAACTGGACGGCGCCAAGCCGGACGACGAGGCCGCCTACATGAGCGAGTGCTTCGGGCCGGTCTCCTTCGCCGTCGCCGTCGACTCGCCGGCCGGCGCGGTCGAGCTACTGCGCCGCACGATCCGTGAGAAGGGCGCGATGACCGTCGGCGCGTACACGACCGACTCGCAGATCGAGGAGGCCGTCCAGGAGGTCTGTCTGGAGGAGGCGGCCCAGCTGTCCTTCAACCTCACCGGCGGGGTGTACGTCAACCAGACCGCCGCCTTCTCCGACTTCCACGGCTCGGGCGGCAACCCGGCGGCCAACGCGGCCCTGTGCGACGGCGCGTTCGTCGCGAACCGCTTCCGGATGGTGGAGGTGCGCCGGGAGGCCCGGGACCGCTAGGCGGAGCGGGGCGCGCCCCCGGTGGCGCTCCAGTGGTACAGCGTCATCGCCACGCTGGTGGCGAGGTTGTAGCTGGAGACCTGGGGGCGCATCGGCAGGGCCAGCAGCTGGTCGGCACGCGCGCGTACCGCGGCGGACAGCCCGCTGCGCTCCGACCCGAAGGCCAGCAGGGCGTCGTCCGGCAGCTTCGTACCCCGGATGTCCTCGCCCTCCGGGTCGAGGGCGAACAGCGGTCCGGGCGGCAGCTCCTCGACGGCCAGCCGCTCCACCACGGTCGCGAAGTGCAGGCCCGCCCCGCCGCGCACGACCGTGGGATGCCAGGGGTCGAGCGTGCCGGTGGTGACGACCCCGGTGGCCCCGAAACCGGCGGCGAGCCGGATCACGGCCCCCGCGTTGCCCAGGTTGCGCGGGTTGTCGAGCACCACGACGGGAGCCCGCCGGGGCGTGCGGGCGAGCGCCCGCAGACCGGCCTGCCGGGACGGCCGTACGGCCAGGGCGGCGACCGCGGTCGGATGCGGCCGGGCCACCAGGGACGCGTACGCCGGCCCCGGCACCTCGGCCAGCAGGGCGTCCAGGGCGTCCCGCACGTCCGGGGCCAGCTCCTGCGCCAGACCCAGCGCCGCCGCTCGGTCGGTGGTGACGGCCACCGGGACCTCGGCCCCGAAGCGGACGGCGTGCTTGAGGGCGTGGAAGCCGTCGAGCAGCACCGCGGAGCCGGCGTGCGCGCGCCACAGGGTCACGGGGTCGGTCATGCCGGAAGCCTACGCGGCACGACGCGACGCCTTCCGCGGCGCGGAACGCCGGCGCAAGCCCTCCGGTGTGCGCGGGCCCGCGAAGGGCAGGTCCCGCCCCCGGGACCGCCGAGAGGCGACCTCCCGCGCGTCCGGCCGCCGTGCCTGCGGCGGCCGGGGGTCGCCGAGGGCTCAGGGGTGCCGCACCCCGGCGGCAGGCTCCGGCTCGGGTTCCCGTTCCGTTCCGGTCGCCCGCGCGGCGGCACCGCCGCCGCTTCGGAGCCGGACCGGCCACACGCGTGCCACCCTGCCGCCGAGCCGGCGCAGGAACGGCGTCGGCAGGAAGACGGCGTCCGTCGCGATCATCGCCAGCGAGAAGAACGGCAGCCCCAGCACCACCGCGATCACCGCGTGCTCCGTCATCATCGCGGCCAGCAAGACGTTCTTGACCCGCCGGTTGAACAGCGTGAACGGGAAGGCGACCTGCACGATGACCGTGCCGTACGTCACCAGCATCACCACGGTGCCGTTCGCGGACAGCAGGTCGGCGAGCGCGGGCCAGGGCGAGAAGGAGTCGAGATGCAGCGGGTAGTAGACGGCGGTGCCGTCCTGCCAGCGCGAACCCTGGACCTTGTACCAGCCGGCCGTGGCGTAGATCAGACACGCCTCCGCCATGATCACGAACAGCGCGCCGTTGTGCACGACGTTGGCGATCACATCCAGCAGGATCCGCGACTCGCCGTCCGCCGCGAACCGCCCGACCAGCCACCACAGTGCCAGCGCCGCCCACACCGTCCACAGGAGGGCGGGCACCAGCCAGCCGCCGCCGAGCCGGCCGGCCAGGGTCACCGCGCCGAGCACCAGGCCGAACCCCGCCCACAGGACCGGTCCCGTACGGTCGTGGAACCGCTCCCCACGCGCGCGTGCCGCCTCGACGCGCGCCGCCCGCCGCGCGTCGAGGGACCACACCCGGCCGCAGCGCGTGAACACCAGGTATATCGACATCAGGTGCAGCACGTTGTCGCCGCCGTCGCCCATGAAGACGCTGCGGTTCTGCAGCGAGAGCACGCCGACCATGAACAGCACCGACGACGTGCGCGAGCGCCAGCCCAGCAGCAGCAGAACGCAGGACAGGACGGCGAGCAGATAGCAGATCTCGAACCAGATCCGCCCGTCCGACCACAGCAGCACCGTGAACGCCTCGTTGACCGAGGTCAGCTGCTGGGCGAGGTCCCAGCTCCAGGGGCCGTCGGGCCCGTACAACTCCTGGCGGTGCGGGAACTCGCGCAGCAGGAACAGCAGCCAGGTCGTGGAGAAGCCGATGCGGATGACGGCGGACTGATAGGGGCCGAGCGGGGATTCGGTGACACGGGCGATACCGCGCGAGACCGACAGGGCGAGACCGTTCACCGCACGCCTCCCGCGGCCTCGTCGGCCGTGACCGTCCACCACGGCAGCACCCGGTGGACCGGCGTGCCGGAGACCTTCTCGTCGCTCCACGCGGGCGGCGGCACATTGGTGGCGCGCGAGCGGACCTGGACGCGCTGGACGGTGCCCGCCCGGCCGGCCGCGTCCTCCCGGTACAGCCGCATCACCGCGATCCGCCGCACGTACTGCTCGGAGAGCGCGCCGCGCAGTCCCACGGGGCGGTTCTCACCGTCGTGCGTGGCGACGTAGAAGTCCCAGGCCCGGCGCAGTTCGTTCTGCTCGGTGTGGCTGGGCAGCAGGCTGCCATCGATGGCCGCGCCGTCCCGCGCGGACAGGTCGTACCAGCCGGTCGTCTCGATGTCGCCGTCGGCCGTGCGGACCTGCGCCCTGACCTGGACGGCGATGTTCTGCTGCAACGGGTCGGGCGCGAACAGCTTCCAGTTCTGCTCGAACTCCGGGTAGATCCATTCCTCGATCGCCTTGCCGTGCTGCTTCGTGACCGTGTTGGCGGGCGCGACGCTCAGGAACACCATGGCGAGGTGCACGCAGGCGGCGACGGCGACGACCGCCAGCGCCAGGGCGGCGCCGATCTGGTACGGCGGGGACAGCGCCCCGACACCGGTACGGCGCGCGACGGGCGCCGCGGGGCCGTCTCCGGCGGAGTGACCGACCCCCTGCCCGCCCGCCCCCGCCCGCGGCCGAACGACCACGGCGGCGGCCACGGGCCCGGACCCTTCCCCGGGTCCGGGTCGAGGCCCAGATTCGGGGGTCGGTCCGGGCCCGGGTTCGCGTTGGGGTCCGGAGGTTGGCTCAGGTCCAGGCCCGGCGTCAGGCCCGGGACCGGGGACGGGTTCGGGACCGGGGATGGGAACAGGGGCGGGCCCGGCGTCGGGTTCAGGCCCGGGGATGGGTTCGCGTTCGGGGATGGGTTCAGGTTCGGGAACAGGGGTGGGCCCGGCGTCGAGTTCAGGCCCAGGGCCGGATTCGGGCAGGGACTCGGATCCGGCCTCCGTCGTCACAGCAGACGCGGGCCGCGGCGGCTCGGCGGCAGAAGGTCCGGGCACGGACGGTGCGGGCAGCGCCGATCCGGGCGGCGCGGGCAGCGCGGATGCGGGCGGTGCGGATGCGGGCGGCGCGGCTCCCGGGCCGTTTGTCGCGGGGCCGCCGGGGCCGCGAGGCGCCTCAGGCGGTGGCGTCTCGTCCGACCCGTCCGGCCCCTGCGGGGCGTGCGAGTCCGTGTCGTACGCGTCCATTCCGCCCCGTTCCCGTACCGCTCCGTCGTCCGGCCGCCGGCGCGGCCCGCATGGCCCGCGAACCCTACTCGTCGGCGCCCGCACGGAACGGTACTCAGCCCCGCCCGCCGAGCGCAGCCCACAAGCACCGCTCGCGGACGTGGCCGTCACCACTCCCGCGCCCGGCGGGCGACCCGAGCGGCCCCGCCCGTGCCCGGGTCGCCCGGGTTGTCCACAGGCCGTCGCCGGGGTTGTCCACAGCGGTTGACACCTCACGGCGGCTCGCCCACCATGGAATCGCACGAACCGAACGATCGGTCGGTACCGGATTTCCGAAAGACGCCGAGGTCAGGGGGACCGCATGGCCACAGCAGCCGCGCACCGCACGGCCGGCACGGCGGCGTACGACGCCGAGGACACCGCCGGCACGGCCGCGTACGAGCGCGCCTTCGACGCCGCCGTGGCCGCGGACGAACGCATCGAACCCCGCGACTGGATGCCCGACGCCTACCGCGCGACGCTGGTCCGGCAGATCGCCCAGCACGCCCACTCCGAGATCATCGGCATGCAGCCCGAGGCCAACTGGATCACCCGCGCCCCCTCGCTGCGCCGCAAGGCCATCCTGATGGCCAAGGTCCAGGACGAGGCGGGCCACGGTCTGTACCTGTACAGCGCCGCGGAAACACTCGGCACCGGCCGCGAGGAACTGCTCGACAAGCTGCACAGCGGTCGCCAGAAGTACTCGTCCATCTTCAACTACCCCACGCTGACCTGGGCCGACGTCGGCGCCATCGGCTGGCTGGTGGACGGCGCGGCGATCACCAACCAGGTCCCCCTGTGCCGCTGCTCCTACGGTCCGTACGCGCGCGCGATGGTCCGCATCTGCAAGGAGGAGTCCTTCCACCAGCGCCAGGGGTACGAACTGCTGCTCGCCCTCAGCAACGGCACCCCTCAGCAGCACGCGATGGCCCAGGACGCGGTGGACCGCTGGTGGTGGCCGTCCCTGATGATGTTCGGACCGCCCGACGACGCGTCCCAGCACTCGGCGCAGTCGATGGCCTGGAAGATCAAGCGCCACTCGAACGACGAGCTGCGCCAGCGCTTCGTCGACATCTGCGTGCCCCAGGCGGCGTCCCTCGGCCTCACCCTCCCCGACCCGGACCTGCGCTGGAACGAGGAGCGGGGGCACCACGACTTCGGCGCGATCGACTGGACGGAGTTCTGGGAGGTCCTCAAGGGCAACGGCCCGTGCAACGAGCAGCGGATCACCCAGCGCCGCCGAGCCCATGACGAGGGCGCCTGGGTACGGGAGGCGGCAGCGGCCCACGCCGCCAAGCACAACGGCGCGGCGGCCGAGCACAACGGCGGAACAAGAGGAGCGCGGGCATGACCGACACCGACTGGCCCCTGTGGGAGGTCTTCGTGCGCTCCCGCCGCGGCCTCTCCCACACCCACGCCGGCAGCCTGCACGCCCCGGACGCGGAGCTGGCCCTGCGCAACGCCCGCGACCTGTACACCCGGCGCGGCGAGGGCGTCTCGATCTGGGTCGTCCCGGCGGCCGCGATCACCGCGTCCTCGCCCGACGAGAAGGACCCCTTCTTCGAGCCCGCCGCGGACAAGCCCTACCGGCACCCGACCTTCTACGACATCCCGGAAGGGGTGAAGCACCTGTGACCGCCACCGTGCCCACGGCCGCCGCGCTCGCGCTCGGCGACGACGCCCTGGTGCTCTCGCACCGCCTGGGGGAGTGGGCCGGCCATGCGCCCGTCCTGGAGGAGGAGGTCGCGCTCGCCAACATCGCGCTGGATCTGCTCGGCCAGGCCCGCGCGCTGCTGTCGATGGTCGGCGACGAGGACGAACTGGCGTACCTGCGCGAGGAACGCGCCTTCCGCAACCTCCAGTTGGTCGAGCAGCCGAACGGCGACTTCGCCCACACCATCGTCCGCCAGCTGTACTTCTCCACCTACCAGCACCTGCTGTACGCCGAACTGGCCACCGGCCAGGGCCCGTTCGCACCGCTCGCCGCCAAGGCCGTCAAGGAGGTCGCCTACCACCGCGACCACGCCGAACAGTGGACGCTGCGGCTCGGCGACGGCACTCAGGTCAGCCATGAGCGGATGACACGGGCCTGTGCGGCCCTGTGGCGGTTCACCGGCGAGATGTTCCAGCCGGTGCCGGGCCTGGACACCGATGGGGCGGTCATGGAGGCGGCCTGGCTGGAGTCGGTCGGTGACGTGCTGCGCCGGGCCACCCTGACGCTCCCCGAGGGGCCGCGCACCGGTGCCTGGTCGGCGGGCGCGGGCCGGCAGGGCCTGCACACCGAGCCGTTCGGGCGGATGCTCGCCGAGATGCAGCATCTGCACCGCAGCCATCCGGGGGCGTCATGGTGACGACGACGGCCACGCCGCTGGAGGCGGAACTCCTCGACCTCGCGGGCTCGGTGCCGGACCCCGAACTGCCGGTGCTCACCCTCCGGGAGCTGGGCGTGGTGCGCGCGGTGCATCTGCGGGGCGCGGACGCCGTCGAGGTGGAGCTGACCCCCACCTACACCGGCTGCCCGGCCATCGAGGCGATGTCCGTGGACATCGAGCGGGTGCTGCGCGGCCACGGCATGCGCCGGGTCACCGTGCGCACGGTACTCGCACCCGCCTGGTCGACCGACGACATCACGGACGAAGGACGGCGCAAACTGCGGGAGTTCGGCATCGCTCCCCCGCGTGTGCGACGCGACGCGGGTCCGGTCCCGCTCGCCCTCGGCCCGACCCGGACGCACGCCACCACATCCGAGGCACCGGCGGCACCGGCGGCGTCAGAGGCGCCAGCGGCGTCAGAGGTGCCGGCGGCGTCCGGTGTGCCCGAACCCGTCCGCTGCCCGCACTGCGGATCGGCCGACACCGAGCTGCTGAGCCGGTTCTCCTCGACCGCGTGCAAGGCACTGCGGCGCTGCCGGGCCTGCCGTGAACCGTTCGACCACTTCAAGGAGTTGTGATGGCCCGCTTCCACCCGCTCCCGGTGGCCGCGGTCGACCGCCTCACCGACGACTCCGTGGCCCTCACCCTCGCCGTCCCGCCCGGGCTGCGCGAGGAGTACCGGCACGCGCCCGGTCAGCATCTCGCCCTGCGCCGCCGGACCGACGGGCTGGACATCCGGCGGACCTACTCGATCTGCTCCCCCGCGCCCGCGCCCGACGACGAGGGCCCGTCCACCCTGCGGGTCGGCGTACGGCTCGTGGAGGGCGGCGCCTTCTCGACGTACGCGTTCAAGGAGATCGACGTCGGCGACGAGCTGGAGGTGATGACCCCGGCCGGGCGCTTCACCCTGGAGCCGGCCCCGGGGCGGTACGCGGCGATCGTCGGCGGCAGCGGCATCACCCCGGTGCTGTCGATCGTCTCGACGCTCCTGGCCCGCGAGCCGGAGGCCCGGTTCTGTCTGATACGCAGCGACCGCACGGCCGCCTCGACGATGTTCCTGGAGGAGGTCGCCGACCTGAAGGACCGCCATCCGCAGCGGCTGCACCTGGTGACGGTGCTCTCACGGGAGGAGCAGCAGGCGGGCCTGCCCTCCGGGCGGCTGGACCGGGAGCGGCTGAAGGGGCTGCTGCCCGCGCTGCTGCCGGTGGACGCGGTGGCCGGTTGGTTCCTGTGCGGGCCGTTCGGTCTGGTGCAGGGCGCCGAGCGGGCGCTGCGGGATCTCGGGGTGGACCGGGCGCGGATCCACGAGGAGATCTTCCATGTGGACGCGGGTGCGGCCCCGGCGGTGCCCGTCACGACCCCCGCGCACAGCACGGTCACCGCCCGGCTCGACGGTCGCGGCGGGACCTGGCCGGTCCGGGACGGGGAGTCGCTGCTGGAGACGGTCCTGCGCAACCGGCCCGACGCGCCCTACGCCTGCAAGGGCGGGGTGTGCGGGACCTGCCGGGCCTTCCTGGTCTCGGGCGAGGTCCGCATGGACCGCAACTTCGCCCTGGAGGCCGAGGAGACGACGGCCGGATACGTACTGGCCTGCCAGTCGCACCCGGTGACAGAGAAGGTGGAACTCGACTTCGACCGCTGAGCCCTCCGGGTCACCCCACCGGCACCAACCGCCTCAACCAGACGCACCCCAGGCACACGCCCCCGCCCAGACGCCAACCGACCAAGCACCGATACCGACCGGCCGCCGCCCCCAACCGAGCGCCGGTGCCCCGGGGCGCGGCCAGACCAACCCAACCGAACGCCCATCCCGACCGAGCGCGGCCCCCGACCGAGCACCCAACCCGGCCAGACGCCGACCCGGCCGAGCGCCGACCCCGACCGAGCACCAGCGCCTCGGGGTGCGGCCCTCGCCCGGCCCAACCGAGCCCCCACCCCGACCGGGCGCCCCTCCCCGTCAGGCGCCGCTCGCCGGGCCCGTTCCCTTATTCTAGAACCTGTTCTATGTTGACGGTCCGTCAGGAACGCGGGCGAGCGGAGCCGTCGGGAGGACAGGACCGTGGACTTCACCTTCACCGAGGAGCAGTTGGCGGCGGCCGAGGCGGCCGAGGGGGTGCTCGCCGGGGTGGCACCGGACGCCGTGCCGAGCCCCGCGCTCACCACGGGCGCCGTCGCCGAGGACTTCGACCGGCCGCTGTGGACCAGGCTGGCCGAGGCGGACCTGCTCAGCCTGCTGCTCGACGCGGAGTACGGCGGGGCGGGCCTGGACGCCATCGCCCTGTGCCTGGTGCTGCGGGAGTCCGCCAAGGTGCTGGCGCGAGTGCCCCTGCTGGAGCACAGCGCCGCCGCCGCGGCCGTACAGACCTACGGCGAAAGGGAGTTGGCGGCCGAGCTGCTGCCCCGCGCGGGGCGGGGCACCCTCGTGCTCACCGTCGCCGCGAGCGGGCGCAGCGGTCACGACCCGGCCGAACTGGCCGTCACCGCACGGCCGGACGGCGACGCCTGGGTGCTGGACGGGGTGCAGACGGCGGTGCCCTGGGCGTACGGCGCCGACCTCGTGGTGGTGCCCGCGCGCACCGAGGGCGGCCGGACCGTGCTCGCCCTGGTTCCCCGCGGCCATGCGGGCGTGGCCCTCGCCGAGCAGGTCTCCACCAGCGGGGAGCGGCTGGGCGAGCTGCGTCTGGAGTCCGCGCGGCTCGCCGCGGGCCACGTCATCGACGCCGACGGGGCGTGGGAGTGGCTGCGCGGGCTGCTGACCACCGGGACGTGCGCGCTGGCGCTGGGGCTGGGAGAGCGGGTCCTCGCGATGACGAGCGCGTACGCGAGCAAGCGGGAGCAGTTCGGGCACCCGATCGCGAGTTTCCAGGCCGTCGCCGTCCAGGCCGCCGACCGCTATATCGACCTGCGCGCCATGGAGGCCACGCTGTGGCAGGCCGCCTGGCGGATCGGCTCGGGGACACAGGGGCCGCTGCCCGCCGAGGGCGATATCGCCGTGGCCAAGATCTGGGCCTCGGAGGGCGTCCGCCGGGTGGTGCAGACGGCACAGCATCTGCACGGCGGCTTCGGCGCCGACACCGACTACGCCCTGCACCGCTACCACGCCTGGGCCAAGCAGCTGGAACTCTCGCTCGGCCCGGCCGCGGCGCACGAGGAGGCGCTGGGCGACCTGCTCGCCGCACACCCCCTGGGCTGAGACGCGCCACTGAGACGCGCCACTGAGACGCGGCGCTGAGACCCGCCGCGGGCCGGCCGGTGCGGCGCCGGCTACAGAACGTGCCCCGGCCGGCCCTCATCGGTGACGACAGGGCGGCCTGCGGCCTGCCAGACCTGCATGCCGCCGTCGACGTTCACGGCGTCGATGCCCTGCTGGACCAGATACATCGTGACCTGGGCAGAGCGGCCGCCGGAGCGGCAGATCACATGGATCCGGCCGTCCTGCGGGGCGGCCTCGGCCAGTTCCCCGTACCGGGCCACGAACTCGCTGATGGGGATGTGCAGCGCCCCCGCGGCGTGGCCCGCCTGCCACTCGTCGTCCTCGCGGACGTCCAGCAGGAAGTCGCCGTCCTTGAGGTCCGCGACCCCGACCGTGGGCACACCAGCTCCAAAACTCATGGCCTCGACGCTACCCGAAGGATGCCCGGCGCCGGGCAGCGCACCGGGGCGGACGGGGCTACCCCTGCGCCAGGAGTTCCGCCAGCTCCGCCTCCCGCCGGGCCACATCGCCCCGAAGCCGCTCGGCGATCTCGTCCAGCAGGGCGTCGGGGTCGTCGGGGGCCAGGCGGAGCATGGACGCGATCGCGCCGTCCTCCAGTTCGCGGGCGACCAGGGTGAGGAGTTCCTTGCGCTGGGCCAGCCACTCCAGGCGGGCGTAAAGCTCCTCGCTGCGGCTCGGGGGCCGCTCGGCGGGTGCCGGGCCCGCCGCCCACTCCGCGGCCAGCTCGCGCAGCAGCGCCTCGTCACCGCGGGCGTAGGCGGCGTTGACGCGGGTGATGAACTCCTCGCGCCGAGCCCGCTCGTCCTCCTGCTGCGCCAGATCGGGGTGGGCCTTGCGGGCCAGCTCGCGGTAGAGCTTGCGGGCCTCATCGCTGGGGCGCACCCGCTCGGGGGGCCGCACCGCCTGGTCGGTGAGCATCGCGGCGGCCTCCGGGAACAGGCCGTGCCCGTCCATCCAGCCGTGCAGCAGTTCCTCCACGCCGGGGATGGGCGTGACGCGGGCGCGCGCCTCCTGTGCGGCGCGCAGGTCCTCGGGGTCGCCGGTCCGGGCGGCCCTGGCCTCGGCGATCTGGGCGTCCAGCTCTTCCAGCCGGGCGTACATGGGGCCCAGCTTCTGCTCGTGCAGCCGGGAGAAGTTCTCGACCTCGACGCGGAAGGTCTCCACCGCGATCTCGAACTCGATCAGCGCTTGTTCGGCGGCCCGCACGGCCCGCTCCAACCGTTCCTCCGGCCGGGGCGCCTGGGACTGCTCAGCTTCCGGGGTCGTCACCGGGCCAGCCTAAGCGCTCCGCTGGATGCGCCGCGATGTGCCGTCGGTCGTCTGCGGCACCGTTGTGGCTGGTCGCGCAGTTCCCCGCGCCCCTTCGGGCGCTGTCGAACCGCAGCGGACTTCGCTGGACCTGCTCAGGCCACACCCCGAGCCCCTACGGGACCCGTGCACCGATCCCCCACGCACACCTCCCGCCCCGCTTCGTAACTCTGCGCTCCCACAGGCCCACTTACCGCGCGCACCCCGAAGGGCCCACCGCCTCCCGCGACGCATCCTGAACCGCCGCCCGTACGACCGCCGCCCGTCACACCCCGCTCTCCGCCGCGATCCGGCCCGACCGCACCGCCGTCACCAGTGCCGCGTGGTCCGCCTCGGTGCGGTCGGCGTAGGCGATCGCGAACTCGGCCACCGCCTCGTCCAGTTCCTCGCTCTTGCCGCAGTAGCCGGCGATCAGGCGCGGGTCGGCGCTGTGGGAGTGGGCACGGGCCAGCAGGGCGCCGGTCATCCGGCCGTAGTCGTCGATCTGGTCGGCGGCGAGCGCGGCCGGATCGACGCTGCCCTTGCGATTGCGGAACTGACGCACCTGGAAGGGGCGGCCGTCCACCGTCGTCCAGCCCAGCAGGATGTCGCTGACCACCTGCATCCGCTTCTGGCCGAGCACCACCCGGCGGCCCTCGTGGTCGACGGGCGGTGTCTCGAAGCCGGCCGTGGCCAGGTGCGGGACCAGCGCCGAGGGGCGGGCCTCCTTCACCTGGAGGACCAGCGGCTCACCGCGGTGGTCCAGCAGCAGGACGACATAGGAGCGGGTGCCCACGCTGCCCGTGCCGACCACCCGGAACGCCACGTCGTGCACCGCGTACCGGGCCAGCAGCGGCAGCCGGTCCTCGGAGAGAGTCGTCACATACGTCTCCAGGGACGCCGCCACCGCCGCCGCCTCGGCGTCCGGTATGCGCTGCAGCACCGGCGGCGCGTCCACGAACCGGCGCCCGCCCTCGTCGACGGCCTCGGTGGACCGCGCCGCGAACCGGCCGCTGGTGTTGGCGCGGGCCTTCTCCGAGACCCGCTCCAGGGTGCCCAGCAGATCGTGGGCGTCGGTGTGCGAGACCAGTTCCTCGTCCGCGATGGCGTTCCAGGCGTCCAGGACCGGCAGCTTGGCCAGCAGCCGCATGGTGCGCCGGTAGGCCCCCGCCGTGTCGTGCGCCGCCGCACGACAGGTGTCCTCATCCGCGCCCGCCTCCCGGCCGGCCAGCACCAGCGAGGCCGCGAGCCGCTTCAGATCCCACTCCCAGGGTCCGTGCACCGTCTCGTCGAAGTCGTTCAGGTCGATGACGAGGCCGCCGCGGGCGTCGCCGTAGAGCCCGAAATTGGCCGCGTGCGCGTCGCCGCAGAGCTGGGCGGCGATCCTGGTCATGGGCGTGCGCGCCAGGTCGTAGGCCATGAGGCCGGCCGAACCGCGCAGGAAGGCGAAGGGCGAGGCCACCATCCTGCCCACCCGTATCGGAACGAGGCCCGCGATGCGGTCCCGGTTGGACTCCTCGACCGCGCTCACCGCGTCCGGGCGGGCGCCGTCCAGGTCCAGGGCGCCGTGCGCGCGGCGCGGGACGCTCGCCCGCAGCGCCTTGCCCTCGGCCTTGGGCGACCCCTGCGCCGGCCAGCCGGCGAAGCCGCGCACCCGCGGAAGCCTGCGCCCGACCCCGACCGCCGTATCCGCCGGTTCGACCCCAACCCGGGCCGCCGCCGTACTCGCCGTCTCGCCCTCCGCCCCGGCCGCCGTACCCGCCGTTTCCACCCCTGCCTCGGTCATCGCGACCGCCTCCCCCGAGCACACACGAACATCAATTCGTGCCGACCGTACCGCCGGTGACCGCGACGCGTCAGACCCTGTGGACAACCGCCCGGCTGTGGACAACCGGCACAGCCTGTGGACAACGGACCCCCACGGCCCGCTGAGAGACTCATCACACCGCGAAGCCCCGCGCGGGACCTTCACAGAGCCCCGCACGGGGCACGACAGAAGACGCGTCCACGCACGACAAAGGGCCCATCGTGATCACGATGAACCCGGGGATACCAGGCTGCCCCCTGCCGCCCCGCCGCCTTGTTGCCGGCCACCAGGAAGATGGCCCGTCGCTCGGGGTCGAAGACGAAGAGCATCCGGATGCTCACCGTCCCGCCGCTACGCGGCCGCAGTTCCCGCATGTGCCGGTAGACGACTTCTCTCGATCGCTCCGACCGTCGGGCGGCGGAGAGCGGGGCCCACCTCCTGGAGCCGTTCCAGAGCGGCTGTCACGTGCAGGTGGCTGTCCGGGTCCTCCTTGGAACGACGCCTCAGCCGGTCCGCCTTCCGCCGCGCAACTCTGAAGGCATTATTGCGAAATTTCTGCTTCATATCTAGGGTGCGGGCATGCGACCGAAGCGCGAGCCTGAGCAGATCACCGACCTGTCGCGGTTGAGGGCATTCATGAACCCGCTCCGGATGCGGCTCTACCGGCTGCTGTACGCCGCGGGCACCGCGACCGCCTCTCAGCTCGCCGAGCATGTCGACGAGACGCCGTCACTGGTCAGCTACCACTTGCGCAAGCTGGCCGAGCACGGCTTCGTGACCCAGGCGAGCGGCCAGGGCTCCGACGGCCGCGAGCGGTGGTGGCAGGTGGCGTCCGAGGAGGGCTGGGGCTTCCGTGATTCGGACTTCGCTGACACGCCCGAGGGCGCCGCCGCCGTCGGGGCAGTGACCCGAGGGATCTTCGACACGCGCGTCGCCCAGTACCGCACGTATCTCGACCAGAAGTCCGCCTGGGGGAAGGCGTGGACCGATGCGGCCTTCAGCTCCGAGTGGCTGCTCGACCTCACCCCGGCGGAACTCGCCGAGATGAGCAATGAACTTGAGGCGCTGGCCCGGCGCTGGCGGGAGCGGGGCAAGGCCGCCAAGGCGACCGGTGACACCGAGGACCGCGAGCACGTGTCCGTGCACCTCTACGGCTTTCCCTTCCGGCCCTGACGCAGCCGGATTCCCGACGTACTGGAGCCCTCCATGGCCACCCCGGAGACAGTCCTGCCCGATCGCGCCACCACACCGGCTCACCGCGACGGCAACGTGCTGCGCTGGCTCACTGCGTACACCTCCTCCCTCATCGGCGACAGCGTGTACTTCGTCGCCCTGGGCTGGTCCGCCCAGAAAGCCGCCGGCCCTGCCGAAGTCGGCCTCGTCATGGCCTCCGGGGCGTTACCGCGAGCGTTGCTCATGCTCGGCGGGGGTGTTGTGGCCGACCGGTTCGACCCCCGCCGGGTGATTCTCGGCAGTGACGCACTGCGCTGCCTCCTCATCCTGGCGGTGGCCGCCGGAATCGCGCTGACGGCACCGGCTTTGTGGATCCTGGTCGCGGTGGCGCTCGTTTTCGGCGCCGTCGACGCGCTGTTCGTACCCGCTGTCGGTGCACTCCCGCCACGGATCACCAGCCCTGACCAGCTGGCCCGTGTCACGGGCATGCGCTCGCTGTCGATGCGCCTCAGCCAGATTGCGGGCCCGCCGATCGGCGGCCTGGCCATGGGACTCGGTGGACCCGCCGCCGCGTTCACTGTCGCCGGCCTCTTCATCGCGCTGTCCCTGCCGCTCCTGCTGACCATACGGATACGGTCCCTTGGGTCGCACGACGCCGTGCAGCCGGAGACCGGCACCGCGCGGCATGAACTGCTCGACGGCCTGCGCTACATCCGCCGCCACCGGCTCATCGGCCCGCTCGTCGCCGCCGGCGCCATCTGCGAACTGGGCCTCACCGGCACCCTCAACGTCGGCATGGTGCTCCTCAACGCCGAACGCGGCTGGGGTCCTTCCGGCTACGGCTGGATCGTCAGCAGCTTCAGTGCAGGAGCCGCGGCCAGCGCCGCGCTGCTCGCCATCGCCGGATGGCTGCCCCGTGCCGGTCTCATGCTGGCCGGGACACTGCTCGTGGGCTGCGCGGGCGCGGCAACCATTGCGCTGGTGCCGGCCCTTTGGCTCGCTGCGGTGCTGGCCGCAGTCATCGGGCTGTGTGCGGGGGTCTTCGGCAGCCTGGACAACGCCCTCATACAGACCGCGGCGGACCCGGCCTATCTCGGCCGAGTGACCTCCGTCGTCATGCTCACCATGGTCGGTCTCGCACCACTCAGCTACCCGCTGGTCGGCGCCGCCATCGGAGCCTGGGGATCCGCCCCCGTGTTCGTCGGCTGCGGCACCTTCGCCGGCCTGGGCGTGGTCATCGCCCTGGCCTCCGACGCGGTGCGGCACGCCGAATTGCCCCGACAGCAGCCGGGCATGAGCCTTTAAAGGTGCCGACCCGAACACTCTTCCCTATGGCGGCGAAGACTGGCAGCGCGTCTCCTTCCGGCTCCGTAACGGCGTCGAAGGCTTCAACGGCTTCGCCGAGGACGCACTCCACGACGCGATCGAGCAGCCCGGCACCCGCCGCATCCGCGGCATCCCCGCACAGACGATCCTGCTGGCTTTCCAGCTCGCCCACGCCAGCCGCCGCAAGATCGACCGCAGGCTCGCGACCCTTCCGCCCGACGGACACCCACCCCGCCGACGGCCCACCCGCCGGCGACCGACCAGAGCACAGGGCAGCTGGACCCCCACAGGCCACCTCACCACCAAGTGAGAGAGACCTCACACCGCCAGAAACATCACACAGAAATCAGCCCGGGGCCCCACCGTCCCGGGCCCGACCAGGCACGCCACCGCACCGCCGGATCCCTTGCACCACGACAACAAAGCGGAAGGCTCGTCATCGTGATCACGATGACGAGCCTTCCGTCAATGCTCGGCAGCACCTGACATCGGTGCTCCACTGTGCGCGAGGGGGGAGTTGAACCCCCACGCCCTTGCGGGCACTGGAACCTGAATCCAGCGCGTCTGCCTATTCCGCCACCCGCGCATTGGGTGTGTCCTCCGGCTCCGCCCCTTGGGGCCCGGCGCCGTCCGACATGCAGAAGATTAGCACGCCGGACAGGGTGGGTTCACATCACTTGTCGTCGGCCCTCCGCCGGCCCGCCACGCGTCCCACGGTGTGCCGGTTCGCGTATCAACCTCGTACCGGTCCAGGCCATCTCCCCAAGAGGTGGGCCGGGTCCGCAGCCGGGTGCGGGACACTTGTCTTCGCCCGCCTCTACGATCCTTGGCGGGAGGAGTTCGAAGGGTGGCCGCCCAGGGAACCGGCTCAGTGCCGGGGGGCGTGGATACGATCAGTAAGCAGTACCAGGCAGAGCAGTACGCGCAAGCAGTACGGCAGGGCAGTACGGCAACGAAGGAGGAGGTGCCCCATGGGAGTCCTGAAGAAGTTCGAGCAGCGTCTCGAAGGTCTGGTCAACGGCACCTTCGCCAAGGTGTTCAAGTCCGAGGTCCAGCCCGTGGAGATCGCCGGAGCACTCCAGCGCGAGTGCGACAACAACGCCACCATCTGGAACCGCGACCGGACCGTCGTCCCCAACGACTTCATCGTGGAACTGAGCGCCCCGGACTACGAGCGCCTGAGCCCCTACTCGGGCCAGCTCGGGGACGAGCTGGCCGGCATGGTGCGCGACTACGCCAAGCAGCAGCGTTACACGTTCATGGGACCGATCAAGGTCAACCTGGAGAAGGCGGACGACCTGGACACCGGCCTGTACCGGGTCCGCAGCCGTACGCTCGCCTCCTCCAGCAACCAGCAGGCCCCCGGGCCCGCCGCCCCGGCCGCCCGGCCCGGCACCGGCCCCGCGCCGGGCGGATACGGGTACCCGCAGCCCGCCCCGCCCGCTGGCGCGCCCCCCATGCCCAGCGCGCCGCCGCCCGGCGCCCGGCCCGGGGGCTACGGCTACCCGCAGCCCGCGGGCCAGCGGCCCCCGGCCGCCCCGGCGGGCAGCGGACGCACCCGCTACTGGATCGAGATCAACGGCACCCGCCATCAGATCTCCCGCCCGACGCTGGTGCTGGGCCGCAGCACCGACGCCGACGTGCGGATCGACGACCCCGGCGTCTCCCGCCGGCACTGTGAGATCCGGACCGGAACGCCCTCGACGATCCAGGATCTCGGCTCCACCAACGGCATCGTGGTGGACGGGCAGCACACCACCCGCGCTACGCTCCGCGACGGCTCGCGGATCGTCGTGGGCAGCACCACCATCATTTACCGGCAAGCCGAAGGGTGAAGCGGGGGCAATGTCAGAGCTGACCCTCACGGTCATGCGGCTGGGTTTCCTGGCCGTACTGTGGCTGTTCGTGATCGTGGCCGTGCAGGTCATCCGCAGCGACCTGTTCGGCACGCGCGTCACCCAGCGAGGATCGCGCAGGGACTCCGGACGCCCCCAGCAGGCCGCCCGGCAGCAGGCCCCCCGGCAGCAGACCGCGCCCCCGCAGCCGCGCGGCCAGCAGGGTGGCGGCGGCCGGCAGCGTCGCAACGCCCCCACGAAGCTGGTGGTGACCGAGGGCACGCTGACCGGCACCACCGTCGCGCTACAGGGCCAGACGATCACCCTGGGCCGTGCGCACGACTCCACGATCGTGCTGGACGACGACTACGCCTCCAGCCGCCATGCCAGGATCTACCCCGACCGCGACGGCCAGTGGATCGTCGAGGACCTCGGCTCCACCAACGGCACCTACCTGGACCGGTCCCGGCTGACGACTCCCACACCGATCCCGCTGGGCGCGCCGATCCGCATCGGCAAGACCGTCATCGAGCTGCGGAAGTAGTGCTACATCATGAGTGAGCGCGAGCGGAGCGAGCACGCGACGGCGGACCGCAGGGCGGCCTCCGGCGCGCTCCCGACCGGAGGGTGGGCAGTGTGGCTCGACACGACCGGCTGTACCCGGAGCAGCCGACGGGCGAGGTGCGCATGAGTCTGTCACTGCGCTTCGCCGCCGGATCGCACAAGGGCATGATCCGGGAGGGCAACGAGGACTCCGGTTACGCCGGTCCCCGGCTGCTCGCCATCGCCGACGGCATGGGCGGCCAGGCGGCCGGCGAGGTCGCCTCCTCCGAGGTGATCTCCACGCTGGTCACGCTCGACGACGACGTGCCCGGCTCCGACATCCTCACCTCCCTCGGCGCCGCCGTGCAGCGCGCCAACGACCAGCTGCGCGCCCTGGTCGAGGAGGACCCGCAGCTGGAGGGCATGGGCACCACGCTCACCGCCCTGCTGTGGACCGGCCAGCGCCTCGGCCTCGTACACGTCGGCGACTCCCGCGCCTATCTGCTGCGGGACGGGGTCCTCACCCAGATCACCCAGGACCACACCTGGGTGCAGCGGCTCGTCGACGAGGGCCGGATCACCGAGGAAGAGGCGACCACCCACCCGCAGCGCTCGCTGCTCATGCGCGCGCTCGGCAGCGGCGACCACGTCGAACCGGACCTGTCCATCCGCGAGGTCCGGGCCGGCGACCGCTATCTGATCTGCTCCGACGGCCTGTCCGGCGTCGTCTCCCACCAGACGATGGAGGAGACCCTCGCCAGCTACCAGGGCCCGCAGGAGACCGTGCAGGAACTGATCCAGCTCGCGCTGCGCGGCGGCGGCCCCGACAACATCACCGTCATCATCGCCGACGTACTCGACCTGGACACCGGGGACACCCTGGCCGGCCAGCTGTCCGACACCCCCGTGGTGGTCGGCGCGGTCGCCGAGAACCAGCACCACCTGCACGACAACGGCATCATGCAGACCCCGGCCGGCCGCGCCTCGCACCTCGGCCGCCAGGTGCCGGGCCAGGGCGGCGGCGAGTTCGGCCCGCCCGGCAGCGGCGACACCACCGGCTACGTCCCGGCCGGCGGCTTCGGCGACTACGGCGACGACGACTTCGTCAAGCCGCACAAGGGCCGCAGATGGCTCAAGCGCTCCCTGTACGGCGGTCTCGCCCTGGCCGTCATCGGCGGCGGCCTGTACGGCGGTTACCGCTGGACGCAGACCCAGTACTACGTCGGCGTCAAGGGCGAGCACGTCGCGCTGTACCAGGGCATCAGCCAGGACCTGGCCTGGGTGTCGCTGTCCAAGGTGGAGCAGGACCACCCCGAGATCGAACTCAAGTACCTGCCGCCCTACCAGCAGAAGCAGGTCAAGGCGACGATCGCCGAGGGCGGCCTGACGGACGCCCGGTCGAAGGTCCAGGAACTCGCCGTGCAGGCATCCGCCTGCAAGAAGGAGGCGCAGCGACAAGCCGCCGACAGCGAGAGCAACGCCAAGACGGGCCAGGGCGAGGCCGGGGGCACCACGGGAACCACGCGTGCCTCCCTCACGTCCAAGGCCTCGCAGACACCCGACCCGTCGGCTTCGGCCGGTACGACAGCGTCCCCGTCGAAGCCCCCGTCCACGACCCCGTCCGCGACCCCCAGCCCCGGCCCCACCCTCTCGGAGGATGAGCAGAAGGTCGTCTCGCTGTGCGGTAAGCAGTAGGCAAGCCGTGAGAGGCCCCGTCACACGATGAGCAGTACTTCCCACACGTCGACGCACCACACGTCCACGATCGGCTCCATCGGCGCGCCGAGCCGGCGCAACACCGAGCTGGCGCTGCTGGTGTTCGCCGTCGCCATCCCGGTGTTCGCCTACGCCAACGTGGGCCTGGCCATCAACGACCAGGTGCCGCCGGGCCTGCTCAGCTACGGCTGCGGGCTCGGCCTGCTCGCCGGCGTCGGCCACCTCGCCGTACGGAAGTTCGCGCCGTACGCCGACCCGCTGCTGCTGCCCCTGGCCACGCTCCTCAACGGCCTCGGCCTCGTCGTCATCTGGCGGCTCGACCAGTCGAAACTGCTCCAGTCGCTGCCCAACTACGTGACGGCCGCGCCCCGCCAGCTGCTGTACACCGCGATGGGCATCGCGCTGTTCATCGTCGTGCTGATCTTCCTCAAGGACCACCGCGTCCTGCAGCGCTACACCTACATCTCGATGTTCTGCGCGCTGGTCCTGCTGCTGCTGCCGCTGGTGCCCGGCCTCGGGGCCAACATCTACGGCGCCAAGATCTGGATCAGGGTCCCCGGCCTCGGCTCCCTCCAGCCCGGCGAGTTCGCGAAGATCGTCCTCGCTGTCTTCTTCGCCGGCTATCTGATGGTCAAGCGCGACGCCCTGGCCCTCGCCAGCCGCCGCTTCATGGGCCTGTACCTGCCGCGCGGCCGCGACCTCGGACCCATCCTGGTCGTCTGGGGGATCTCCATCCTCATCCTGGTCTTCGAGACCGACCTCGGCACCTCGCTGCTGTTCTTCGGAATGTTCGTCATCATGCTGTACGTCGCCACCGAGCGGACCAGCTGGATCGTCTTCGGTCTGCTGATGTCCGCGGCCGGCGCCGTCGGCGTGGCGAGCTTCGAACCGCACGTCCAGCAGCGCGTCCAGGCCTGGCTCGACCCGCTGAACGAGTACAAGCTCAGCCAGCAGGGCGTGGCCGGCCACTCCGAGCAGTCCATGCAGGCGCTGTGGGCCTTCGGTTCCGGCGGCACCCTCGGCAGCGGCCTCGGCCAGGGCCACTCCGACCTCATCCGGTTCGCCGCCAACTCCGACTTCATCCTCGCCACCTTCGGCGAGGAACTGGGCCTGGCCGGCGTCATGGCGATCCTGCTGCTGTACGGCCTGATCGTGGAGCGCGGCGTACGCACCGCCCTCGCCGCGCGCGACCCCTTCGGCAAGCTGCTCGCCGTCGGCCTCTCCGGCGCCTTCGCCCTCCAGGTCTTCGTCGTCGCCGGCGGCGTCATGGGCCTGATCCCGCTGACCGGTATGACCATGCCGTTCCTGGCGTACGGCGGCTCCTCCGTGATCGCCAACTGGGCCCTCATCGGCATCCTGATCCGGATCAGCGACACCGCGCGCCGCCCGGCCCCGACCCCCGCCAGCAACCCCGACGCCGAGATGACCCAGGTGGTCCGCCCGTGAACAAGCCCCTGCGCCGGATCGCGATCTTCTGCGGCCTTCTGGTCCTGACGCTGCTCATCCGGGACAACTGGCTCCAGTACGTCCAGGCCGACAGCCTGAAGAACGACACGTTGAACCGCCGGGTCACCATCGCCCGCTACTCCACGCCGCGCGGCGACATCATCGTCGACGGCAACCCCATCACCGGGTCCACCGCGACCAGCACGAGCGGTCTGAACGACCTGAAGTACAAGCGCACCTACAAGAACGGCCCGATGTGGGCGCCGGTCACCGGGTTCGCCTCGCAGGCCTTCGGCGCCAACCAGCTGGAGTCCATCGAGGACGGCATCCTCACCGGCAACGACGACCGGCTCTTCTTCCGCAACACCCTCGACATGATCACGGGCAAGCCGAAGCAGGGCGGCAACGTCGTCACCACGCTCAGCGGGGCCGCGCAGAAGGCCGCGTACGACGGTCTGAAGGCCCAGGGCGGCAAGGGCGCGGTCGCCGCCCTCGACCCGTCCACCGGCAAGATCCTGGCGCTGGCGTCCTACCCGTCGTACGACCCGTCGTCGTTCGCCGGGAACTCCACGGACACCGACACCAAGGCGTGGAACAAGCTGCTGAAGAAGAACAACGCGGACGACCCGATGCTGAACCGGGCGCTGCGCGAGACCTACCCGCCGGGCTCCACCTTCAAGGTGGTCACCGCCGCGGCCGCCCTGGAGAACGGGCTGTACACCTCGGCCGACGAGAAGACCAAGTCGCCGCTGCCGTGGATCATGCCGGGTACGACCACGCCGCTGAAGAACGAGGGCAACCTCCCCTGCAAGGACGCCACGATGCGCGAGGCGCTGCGGGTGTCCTGCAACACCGTCTTCGGCAAGATCGGCTCCGATCTCGGCAACGACAAGATGCTGGAGGAGGCGAAGAAGTTCGGCTTCGACGCCGAGCAGTTCACCCCGGTCCGCTCCAGCGCCTCCGTGTTCTCCGACAACATGGACCAGTCGCAGACCGCGCAGTCCTCGATCGGCCAGTTCAACACCGCGGCCACCCCGCTGCAGATGGCCATGGTCGCCTCGGCGGTCGCCAACGACGGCAAGCTGATGAAGCCGTACATGGTCGACAAGCTCCAGTCGTCGAACCTGGACACCATCGAGCAGACCGACCCCGAACAGCTGAGCCAGCCGCTGTCCTCCAAGAACGCACAGATCCTGCAATCGATGATGGAAACGGTCGTCAAGGACGGCACCGGTCGGAACGCGCAGATCGGCGGCGGGATCACCGTGGGCGGCAAGACCGGTACCGCCCAGCACGGCGTGGGCAACAGCGAGAACCCCTACGCCTGGTTCATCTCGTATGCCAAGCTCAGCGACGGCAGCTCGCCGGTCGCCGTGGCCGTGGTCATCGAGGACGAGAACGCCAACCGCGACGACATCTCCGGCGGCGGCCTCGCGGCGCCGATCGCGAAGAGCGTGATGGAGGCGGTCATCAACGCCAAGCAGTGACCCCGCTCACGTCCCCTTCACATCGGTGCACGTTGCGATACCGGTCCTGTATCGGGTCACGGGCTTGGCCAGGTCACACAGAGCGAGCCGGGTACGGTAGGCCCGGACGGCAGCCTCCGGCCGCACACACCGTGCCGGCCGGGACCGACGGAGAGGGCTGGTAGGTAGCTATGGAAGAGCCGCGTCGCCTCGGCGGCCGGTACGAGCTGGGCCAGGTGCTCGGCCGTGGTGGCATGGCGGAGGTCTACCTCGCGCATGACACCCGCCTCGGCCGCACCGTGGCGGTGAAGACGCTGCGCGCGGACCTCGCGCGCGATCCGTCCTTCCAGGCCCGGTTCCGCCGGGAGGCCCAGTCCGCCGCCTCGCTCAACCATCCCGCGATCGTCGCGGTCTACGACACGGGCGAGGACTACATCGACGGGGTCTCGATCCCGTACATCGTCATGGAGTACGTCGACGGCTCCACGCTCCGTGAGCTGCTGCACTCCGGCCGCAAGCTGCTGCCCGAGCGTGCCATGGAGATGACCATCGGCATCCTCCAGGGACTGGAGTACGCGCACCGCAACGGCATCGTCCACCGTGACATCAAGCCCGCCAACGTGATGCTGACCCGCAACGGTCAGGTCAAGGTCATGGACTTCGGCATCGCCCGTGCGATGGGGGACGCCGGCATGACGATGACGCAGACCGCGGCGGTCATCGGCACGGCGCAGTACCTGTCGCCCGAGCAGGCGAAGGGCGAGCAGGTGGACGCCCGGTCCGACCTGTATTCGACGGGCTGCCTGCTGTACGAGCTGCTGACGGTACGGCCGCCCTTCGTCGGGGACTCTCCGGTGGCCGTGGCCTACCAGCACGTGCGGGAGGAACCGCAGCCGCCGAGCGTCTTCGACCCCGAGATCACGCCCGAGATGGACGCGATCGTGCTGAAGGCGCTGGTCAAGGACCCGAACTACCGCTACCAGTCCGCGGACGAGATGCGTGCCGACATCGAGGCGTGCCTCGACGGCCAGCCGGTCGCTGCGACGGCGGCGATGGGTGCCGTCGGCTACGGCGGCTACCCGGACGACCAGCCGACGACGGCACTGCGCGCGGACGCCGGGGCGGGCGCCACGACGATGCTGCCGCCGATGAACCCGGACGACGGCGGCTACGGCTACGACGACCGTCCCGACCGGCGCCGGCAGCAGAAGAAGAACAACACCTCGACGATCCTCCTCGTGATCGCGGGCATCCTGGTCCTGATCGGCGCGATCCTGATCGGGATGTGGGCGTTCCCAGGGAACAAGGCGGGTGACGGCAAGGTCCCCACGCCGAACTTCGTCGGACAGAGCCAGCAGACCGCGCAGAAGATGGCGGAGAACGTCGGTCTGACGGTGACCACGTCCAAGAAGCCCTGCGAGGACCAGCCCAAGGGCAAGGTCTGCTCGCAGAACCCGGACCCCGAGACGAAGGTCGACAAGGGTTCCGAGGTCAGCCTGGTCATCTCGACGGGCGCGCCGAAGGTCGCGGTGCCCAACGTCATCAACAAGGACGTCGACACGGCCACGCAGCAGCTCGAAGACAAGGGCTTCAAGGTCAAGACGACGGAGACGGAATCGCAGCAGACCGAGGGAACGGTCCTCAGCCAGAACCCCGACCCCGGTACGGAACTGGAGAAGGCTTCCACGGTGACCCTTGAGGTCGCCAAGGCAGTGGCGAAGTCGACCGTGCCCGATGTCGTCGGCAAGACCTGCGACGAGGCGAAGGCCGAGATGACGGGCAACGACCTGGTCGGCAACTGCGTCGAGACGCCCGTGACGGACGCCTCCCAGGACGGCAAGGTCATCTCGACCAACCCGCAGGCCAACCAGCAGGTCGACAAGAACTCGCAGGTGACGATCACCGTCGGCAAGCTGCAGCAGCAGAAGACGGCGGTGCCGGACGTCCGCGGGCGGACCGTGGCCGAGGCCCGGCAGATACTGAACGCGCAGGGCTTCACCAACATCCAGTTCGCGGGCGGCAGCGACCAGAGCGACAACGCGCGGGTCGTCGCACAGGACCCCAAGGAGAACCAGCAGGTCGACGACCCCGCGGGCACGCAGATCACGCTGACCACCCTGGGCGCCGGCGGCAACAACAACAACGGCGGCGGCAACGGCGGCATCTTCGGCGGCCGCAACGGCTGACCCGCCCCGGCAACGAGTGGGCCCCTACCGGAAACCCCCGGCAGGGGCCCACTCGTTCGTGCCCCGACCCGCCCCGCTTCCTGCCGACTCCCCATCCACGGGCTCGCTCCTGCACGGCGCGCGCCGCGGGCCGACCCGGCTCTTTCGGGCCGCCCCGGGCTTCGGCGACGCACCCTCGCGCGGCACGTGGCCGGGCGGCTCATGCCGCCGCAGACGACCGACGGCACAACGCGGCACATCCGGCAGAGCGCTAGCGGAGTTCCTTCGGCGGCGTGCGCTTGCTGTCGACCTTGTCCACGCGGACCAGTTCGCCCCAGACCACGTAGCGGTAGCGGCTTGTGTAGACGGGGGTGCAGGTGGTCAGGGTGATGTAGCGGCCCGGCTTCTTCTTGCCGGATTCCTCGGGGGCCTTGTCGAGGACCTCGACGTTGTACTTCGACGTCTCCGGGAGGACGGCGTAGGTCTTGTATACGTACCACCGGTCCTTCGTCTCGAAGACGATCGGGTCGCCCTTCTTCACCTTGTCGATGTTGTGGAACTTGGCGCCGTGGCCGTCGCGGTGGGCGGCGAGGGTGAAGTTGCCCTCCTTGCCGGACATGGGGAGCGTGGCCTTGACGGGATCGGTGTAGTAGCCGGCCACACCGTCGTTGAGGACCTTCTCCGAGGTGCCCTTCTCGACCAGCACCTCGCCGTTCTTCATCGCGGGCACATGCAGGAAGCCGATGCCGTCCTTGGTGTCCAGCGCCCCGGGCCCGGTGTCCTCGGCCCAGTGGTCGCGGACCTTGTCGGACTGCCGGTGGGCCGCGCGGTCGGCGACGACGTTCGTCCACCACAGGGAGTAGACGACGAACAAGGCGAGCACCAGACCCGCCGTGATGAGGAGTTCACCGAGGACGCTGATCGCGCCGGCGATCAGGCCCGACGTCCGTCGCCGCGGTCCCGGCGCCGAGCCGGGCGCGGACGTCTGCCCTTCGATGTCGTCTGCGGTCGCTGACACTGTTTCATCTGCCCTTACTGGACGAGTGCATCCGGCTTGCCCTTGCTGCGCGGCCGTTCCTCGACCATCTTGCCCCAGACGATCAACCGGTACTTGCTGGTGAACTCCGGTGTACAGGTGGTCAGCGTGATGTAGCGGCCCGGCTCGGTGAACCCCGAGTCCTTCGGGACCGCATCGAGCACGCCCGTGTTCGACGGCGGCGTCACCGGCAGGATCGACGCGACCTTGTACACGAAGTACTCCTCCTGCGTCTCGACCACGACCGCGTCGCCGGACTTCAGCTTGTTGATGTACCGGAACGGTTCCCCGTGCGTGTTGCGGTGGCCCGCGAGCCCGAAGTTGCCCGTCTTGGCGGACGGCATCGCGGTCTTCAGCGGCTCCTGGCCGTAGTGCCCGACCATGCCCTTGTCGAGGACCTTCTTGTTGCTGACGCCCTCGGCGATCGGCACGACCACGTCCAGTTCGGGGATGTGCAGGATGGCGAAGCCCTGCCCCGGCTCGAACTCGCCCGGTGCGCGCTTTCCGTTCGCCCAGTCCTGTTGCAGGTCGCTGGCCTCCTTGCCGGCCTGCGCATGCGCCCGCACGTTCGTCCACCACAGCTGGTAGGTGACGAACAGCAGCATCAGCACCCCGGTGGTGATGAACACCTCGCCTATCGCCCGGCTCGCGACGACCGCCGGGCCGGGCCTGCGCAGCCGCGCCTGCCGCCGTGCCTCGACCCGGGACAGCGGCGCCCTGGGTTCGCTCCCCTCGGTCGCCGGCTCGGTCACCCTGCCGCCGCCGCCATGACGCCCGCCACGCCGCTTGGCGGCCTTTCTGCGGGCCGCACGGCCGCCCGGCGCGGGTCCAGGTGGGGATGAGGCCGAAGAGGCGCCAGAGGCCGGTCCAGCGACGGTCGTGGAGGCGTCGGCGGCCGGCGGCGGATCCGGGATCCGCAGGGCGACCGTCTCCTCGTCGATGGGGGGAAGGTAGGCCGTCTCGTCCGTTGTCGGCCCTGGCCGGTCCCCGAGCGCGCCGGAAGCCCCGTACGACTGGTCCTCGTACGAGGCGCCGGACTCGCGTTCCGGGCGCAGCGCGGTCACGCCGTGGCCCTGCCCACCACCGGGGCGAGCCCCGCCGACCTCGCCACCGCCGCCTGGTCCCCGCACTCCGCCAGCCAGTTGGCCAGCATCCGGTGGCCGTGCTCGGTCAGCACCGACTCGGGGTGGAACTGCACGCCCTCGACGGGCAGTTCCCGGTGGCGCAGGCCCATGATGATGCCATCGTGCGTGCGGGCCGTGACCTCCAGCTCCGGCGGGACGGTGGCCGGCTCGGCGGCCAGCGAGTGGTAGCGGGTCGCCGTGAAGGGCGAGGGCAGCCCGGCGAAGACGCCCTTGCCGTCGTGCTCGACCGGGGAGGTCTTGCCGTGCAGCAGCTCGGGGGCGCGGTCCACGACGCCGCCGTACGCCACCTGCATCGACTGCATGCCGAGGCAGACGCCGAAGACCGGGACGCCGGTGGCGGCGCAGTGGCGCACCATCTCGACGCAGACCCCGGCCTCTTCGGGGGTGCCGGGACCCGGTGACAGCAGGACGCCGTCGAAACGGTCCTGGGCGTGCGCCGTCGACACCTCGTCGTTGCGCAGCACCTCGCACTCGGCGCCCAGCTGGTACAGGTACTGGACGAGGTTGAAGACGAAGCTGTCGTAGTTGTCGACGACGAGAATCCGCGCACTCACTGGTTGTCCACCGTCACATCGTTGAAGGGCAGCAGCGGTTCGGCCCAGGGAAAGACGTACTGGAACAGGATGTAGACCACGGCCAGGACCAGCACGAGGGAGACCAGCGCCTTCACCCACGTGTTGCCCGGCAGATGCCGCCAGATCCAGCCGTACATGCCGTCCCTTCCGTAGCGCCACGGCACCTACTCACGCCGTACGGCACCAGACTAACGGCGCAGTGCCCTCGGTTTGCCTGCCTCCACAGGCTGGGTGGAATCGAGGTGCGCCCAGACGATCAGCCGGTGGCTGTGGCCCCATTCCGGTTCGCAGGTGGTCAGCGTCAGATAGCGGCCCGGACGCGTGTACCCGGACATACGTGGCACAGGATCGATCACCTCAACGGCCGTCGGGACGGTTTTGTAGGGCCCTTTGTCGATCCGATACGTGAACCAGGTGGTTCCGTCCGTGAGCACCACCGCGTCGCCGGGCCGCAGCGCGGGAAAGTCCTTGAACGGATCGCCGTAGGTGCGCCGATGGCCCGCGACCGAGAAATTGCCCCGCTGGCCCAGCCGGGCGGTGCGCGCGTAGTGGCCCAGCCCCTTCTTCAGCAGGTCGGTGCCGGTGCCCTCAAGCACCGGCTTGTTCCACGTGAAACCGAACCGCGGGATGTACATGATCGCGAAGGCCCTGCCGGGCCGGTACGGCGTGGGCGTGGCGGGGCCGCCGGCGGCGCCGGCGCCGGGCGGCTCGCGCACGCTCCCCCGCGACCACTGCTGCTGAAGCCGCTCGACCTGGTCGCTCATGAGGCCGTCGGCCTTCACCCCGGTCCAGAACAGCACATACGCGACGAACAGTACGATCAGGGCGCCGATGGTGATGCACAGCTCACTGACGGTCCTCACGATCACGCGCACCGGCAGCTCCTGTACGGACGCCCCTACGTGCTAGTCGACGGGTTTCGCGTAGTGCAGGTCCACTGTGCCCGAGTAACCCGGCAGCGTCACCGTGCCGTCGTCGGTGACTTTCCACCCGAGGCCGTACACGTTCACGTACACCATGTAGTTCTGGATGGCCGGCGAATCCGCGAGCGCCTTCTGCAGCTTCTCCGGGTCGCCGACCGCGGTGATCGTGTACGGCGGCGAGTAGACGCGGCCCTGGAGGATCAGCGTGTTGCCCACACAGCGCACGGCGCTGGTGGAGATCAGCCGCTGGTCCATCACCTTGATGCCCTCGGCCCCGCCCTGCCACAGGGCGTTCACCACGGCTTGCAGGTCCTGCTGGTGGATGACCAGGTAGTCGGGCTGCGGCTCAGGGTAGCCGGGGAGCTTCGCGGTGGCGTTGGGCGGGGCGTCGTTGAGCGTCACCGTGACCGCCTTGCCGGTGAGCTTGTGGGTGCCCGTGCTCTTCTCCAGCCCGGACAGCTTCTCGTCCTGCGCCCTGCTGCTGCCGTCGTCGCGCTCGGCCAGCGCCTCGATCTCGTCGCGCGCGCCCGCGTTGCCCTCGTCCAGCTCCTTGTTCTTGCGGCTGCGCTCCTGGATCAGGTCGGACAGCTTCAGCAAGGAGGCGTCGGTGCGGATGTCGGTGCCCTTGGCCGTGTCGAAGCTGGTGAAGAAGATGAGCCCGGCGAGGGCGAAGACGCCCACCGTGAGGATCCGCACCGGCCGGAAGGAAGCGTGGCGAACCGGCGGGGAACCCGTTGATCCCGTCCCGGGGGAGTCGGCAGAATTGCTCAACGTACCCTTATCTCCTTCGGCGCCGCGGAAGCACTACGCTAACGGACGCCCGGGGGAGCGCTCAGTGTCCCCTTGTACGCTGCCCTGAGCCCGATCCAGTTCCCTGCGCGGCCACGCAGCGCATCGACAGGAGAGACCCTCGTGCCGAAGTCACGTATCCGCAAGAAGGCCGACTACACGCCGCCGCCGGCGAAGCAGGCGGCCGCCATCAAGCTGAACAGCCGCGCCTGGGTCGCACCCGTGATGCTGGCCATGTTCCTGATCGGCCTGGCCTGGATCGTCGTCTTCTACGTGACCGACGGCTCACTGCCCGTCGATTCCCTGGACAACTGGAACATCGTGGTCGGTTTCGGCTTTATCGCCGCCGGGTTCGGTGTCTCCACCCAGTGGAAGTAGCGGCCGCTTTCCGGTGAACACGGCTCTGCCCAGAGCTATCCGCTGAGTTATCCACAGGCCTGGGGTCGTTTCCACATCCCCCTGGGGAAAAGACGACGATCTGTGGATAACTCATCGAGTGTTGACGCCGGTGTGACTGGCCTACTGGTCGCCGCAAACCTGTTCGCCCCCTGTCCGACCTGGGAAAACACACCCGAGCGACAGGGGGAACAGCTGTTCCCGCACACTGTGCACAAGATCCGGCACGCGCTGTGGACAACGGTTCGGTATCGGCCGAGCGGAAGGTCCCTCCCGATCAGGTCAGCTGGGCCGTTCTGATCACCGTCAGGACCACGACCACCACCAGCACCAGGGCGCAGGTGCCGTACTGGATCAGCGCCCGGTTCTTCCGGGGGGCGTGGATCATGGCGTAACCGGTGACGACGCCGGCGACCAGGCCGCCGATGTGCGCCTGCCAGGCGATGTTGAAGCCCGGGCTGAAGGTGAAGATCAGGTTGATCACCAGCAGGGCGATGACCGGGCGCATGTCGTAGTTGAGCCGGCGCAGCAGCACGGCCGTGGCGCCGAACAGCCCGAAGATCGCTCCGGAGGCGCCCACCACGGCCTTGTTGGGCGCGGTGAGGAGATAGCAGAGCGCGCTGCCGGCCAGCCCGGAGACGAAGTAGAGCGCCAGATAGCGGGCACGGCCGAGGGCCGCCTCCAGAGGGCCGCCGATCCACCACAGGCTGAGCATGTTGAACAGGATGTGGATGACGCTGCCGTGCAGGAACATCGAGGTCAGCAGGCGGTAGTACTGGCCTTCCGCGACGCCCTCGACCGGCCCGAAGAACTGGTAGGAGGCCTGGCCGATCAGCTCGAACTGGTTGGTGAACCGATTGCCGACGGCCTGCTGGACCAGGAAGGCGGCCAGGTTGAGGCCGATCAGGACCTTGGTGACCAGCCGGGGATCGGCCGTCAGGGTGCCGCCCGCGAGGGTGCGGGGCTGGGCGGCGGCCGGGGGGTGCCCGGTGCCGGAACCGCCGCGCACGCAGTCGGGGCACTGGAAGCCCACGGACGCGCTGACCATGCACTCCGGGCAGATCGGGCGCTCACAGCGGGTGCAGCGGATGCCGGTCTCGCGGTCCGGGTGCCGGTAGCACACGGGCACGCTCCGGGCGTCCTGCGCGCGGCCTGTGGCCTGGTCCATGGGGTCCCCTCGGTCGATCCTGGGCACTACACCGCCCCGCCCATCCTTACGGACGAGCGGGGCGTTTGGTTCCCTGCGGGAGGAACCGCCGAGCTCCCGGGAAGCGCGGCGCCGCCGGGAAGCTCGCGAAGCCGCCGGGCGGCGCGGGTCCGCCGGGGCGCGGGGCGCGACCGGGGAGCGCGGGGCTCCCGGGAAGCGGGGCGGTCTCAGCCCTCGCGCTTGTCGATGACGACCGACTCCAGCACGACGTCGTTGACCGGCCGGTCGTTCGGCCGGCTGGTCGGGACACCGGCGATGGCGTCCACGACCTTCTGGCTGGCCGGGTCGGTGACCTCGCCGAAGATGGTGTGCTTGCGGTTCAGCCAGGTGGTCGGGCCGACCGTGATGAAGAACTGCGAGCCGTTGGTGTTCGGGCCGGCGTTGGCCATGGCCAGCAGGTACGGCTTGTTGAAGGACAGGTCCGGGTGGAACTCGTCCTCGAACTCATAACCGGGGCCGCCGATGCCGGTGCCCAGCGGGTCGCCGCCCTGGATCATGAAGCCGCTGATGACCCGGTGGAAGATCGTGCCGTCGTAGAGCTTGTCCTGGCTCGTGGCGCCGGTCTCCGGGTGCTTCCACGCCCGCTCGCCCTGTGCGAGTTCGACGAAGTTCTTGACCGTCTTGGGCGCGTGGTTCGGAAAGAGCCGGACCTCGATGTCGCCGTGGTTGGTCTTCAGGGTGGCGTAAAGCTGCTCGGCCACGATCTGCCTTCCGTTGTCTGCTTGTGACTCCCCCGATCCTCGCACGGCACGGCCCCCGCGTCGCCCGACGGCCGTGGGCGGGTCCGCATCCGCACGGAATCGCTTGCGAGAAATGCGGAAAAATCAGCCGTCTCCCCCCGGGCCGGAAGCGTTCGACGGCGATCCATGGCATTGTCGACGGAAAGCCCCCATTGACCGGAATCCGCGATTCGCCCGCTCTTGTCCGTTGATCGGGTGGATCGGCACCCGTATGCCCGCCCCGCATGCCACACGACGCGCGGGCAGGCATGATCCTGAAAAGGGTGGAAAGTCGAAATACCGTACGCCACCGAGGAGGAGGATCCCGTGACCCGCATCGACAGCGTGCGCGCCGCGACCGGCTCGGCGAAGGACAGCGTGCTGCACGCCGCGGAAGTGGTGGCGCCCTACGCCGACACGGCCAAGGAGCGTGCCGCGTACTACGCACAAGAGGCACGCGTACGGCTCGCGCCCGTGATGTCGCAGGCCGCCGAACAGGCCCGCGTCCAGTACGACGCCCGGCTGGTTCCGCGCCTGGAACAGGCGCGTTCCCATGTGCCGCCGAGGGTGGACCAGGCGGCGCACGACGCGGCCGCCCGTACCCGCAGGGCGGCCCGGCAGGCCGCCGCATACTCGCGGCCGAAGATCGAGCATGCCGCCGCCGTGGCGGGGCCGGTCCGTGAAGAGGCCGCCGCACGCAGCGCCGCCGCGCTGGCCGCGCTGCGCGGCCAGGTCTCGCCCCAGGAGATCCAGCAGCTGATCCGCAGGCATGAGCGCCGGGCGAAGGCGGGCCGGGTGGCGAAGGCGCTGGCCGTGGTCGGCGTCCTGGCCGGTGGCGCCTTCGCCGTCTGGAAGTGGTGGGACAAGCAGGCCAACCCCGACTGGCTGGTGGAGCCGCCCGCCGCGACCGACGTCCCCGAGCCGGACCGGCTGAGTTCGGTGGACGGCAGTCCCGATGCCTCGGTCCTGGACCCCGAGGTACAGGCCAAGGAGGCCGAGGGGCGCGCCACCAGGGACGACGAGCAGCCCTGACGCCCGGCATCAAGCCGTTCGGCCGTCGTGGGCGGGAGACCTCCGTGGGTCTCCCGCCCACGCCCGTGTTTCACGTGAAACATCCGAATGGGGGCGGTCAGGCCCGCCGACGGGATTCCTCCAGATAGTGCAGTACGGCGGCCACCCGCCGGTCGACCCGGTCGGTGGGGGCGAGATCGAGCTTCGCGAAGATGCTGCGGATGTGCTTGTGGACGGCGCCCTCGGTGACGACGAGCCGCTCGGCGATGGCACCATTGCCCAGCCCTTCCGCCATCAGGGCCAGCACCTCCCGCTCGCGGGGGCTCAGCCGCTCCAGCCGGGTGTCCTGACGGGAGCGGGTGAAGAGCTGGGCGACCACCTCGGGGTCGATGGCGGTGCCGCCGCCGGCCACCCGTCCCAGCGCGTCCAGGAACTCCTCGACCCGTCCGACCCGCTCCTTCAGCAGATAGCCGAGACCGCCCACCCCGCCGGTGAGCAGTTCGGTGGCGAAGGACTGCTCGACATAGGCGGACAGCACGAGGACGGCCAGGTCGGGCCGTCTGCGCCGGGCCTCGACGGCCGCCCGGATGCCCTCGTCGGTGTGCGTGGGCGGCATCCGTACGTCGAGGATCGCGACGTCGGGCTTGTGCCGGTCGATGGCGTCGAGCACGCCGTCGGGGGTGTCAGCGGTGGCCACCACGTCCAGGGACTCCGCGCGCAGCAGGAGGGCCAGCCCCTCGCGCAGCAGCGGGTCATCCTCGGCTATCACGATCCGCATGTCACGATCCGCCCGTCACGATCCACAGGTCACTGTCCGGCCGGCCCGGTCCACGGCGTTACGCCCCCGCCTCACGAGCCACCGCCCCGAGCCGGCGGTCCGTCCTGCACGGTCCGCGCGTCGTCCATGGGCGGGACCGGCGGTCAGGCGCCGGCGGGCAGGTCCACTTCGAGGACGGTGGGTCCGCCCGGCGGGCTGGCCACGGTGAGCGTACCGTCATGCGCGGCGACGCGGCGCCGGATGCCGCTGAGTCCTGAGCCGCCGTCCTCGTCCGCGCCGCCCCGGCCGTCGTCCTCGATCCGCAGGACCAGCCGTCCGCCCCGGCCGCGCACCGTCACCGCCGCCGACGCGGCTCCGCTGTGCTTGGCGATGTTGGTCAGCGCCTCGGCCACGACGAAGTAGGCGGTGGCCTCCACGGACGCGGCGCAGCGCTGCGGCGCCTCGACATCGATGCGGCAGGGCACGGCGCAGTTCGCGGCGAGACCGGACAGTGCCCCGGCGAGACCGCGGTCGGCGAGCACGGGCGGCAGGATGCTCCGGGAGACCGTGCGCAGCTCCGCCAGCGCCTGCTCGGCGGCGGACTGCGCGCGTTCCAGAAGCTCCTCGGCGCCGGACGGGTCGCGGGCGACCATGCGGCGGGCGGCCCCCAGCAGCACGGTCACGGTGACGATCCGGTTCTGGGTGCCGTCGTGCAACGAGCGCTCGATGCGGCGCAGTTCGGTGGCGTGGGCGTCGAGCGCGGCGGCGCGCGTCGCGGTCAGTTCGGCGACGCGCAGGGACAGGTCGGTGTCCGGGCCGACGGCGAGCAGGCTCCGGCCGGGCCGGGCCTGCAGCCGGGCCATGCCGGGTGTCAGACCCACGATGACGGCGACCCAGGCCACGCCGAGGAGGGCCACGGAGGCGGCCGCCGTCCAGGAGTGCGCGACCCCGAACCCCAGCGACGTACTCGTCACGCCGTCCGGGACCAGACGCCACCACAGCGGAAAGGTGGCGTCCCGCACGGCGGCGAGGGGCAGCAGGATCGCGAACCAGCCCAGCAGCAGGCCGAGGGTGCCGTGCCGGACGAGCCAGCGCAGCTCACGGCGCGTGGTGGGATCGCCGAGCGCCGCGCGCAGCCCGCCCGGGGGTGCGTCGGGGGCCATGACCTCGGGACCCCAGCGGCCCAGCCGCTCGCGTTCCCGGCCGGCGAGGCGGTGCAGCGCGCGCAGCGCACCGGTGCCGAGGAGCAGCCCCACGCCGACCGGCGCGGTGACCGCGCTGAGCACGAGCCACAGCAGCACGCCCAGCGCGAGCACGGCCGTGCCGAACCCGCCGACGAGCTGTTCGAGCGCGCCGAGCGCGGCCCGGACGGTCCGTACGGCGTCTTCTTTCAGCCCGGTCCCGCCGGTGTCGCCGCCCGGGGCCGTGTCGCCGGAGTCGCCGCCCGGAGCCGTCCCGGCGGTGCCGCCGCCTGCGCCGCCCGGGGTCGTGTCCCCTCGTGGGCCGCCCGGGGGCATGTCACCGCGGGCACCGCCCGGGGGCGTGTCACCGCCAGGCATGGCATTCGCTGTGGTGGTGCGGTCCGTTCCCATCCCTGCCTCCCCGCTCGCCGCCGACCCTACGACGCCACCGGGCGGGACGGCGGGCCCGCGGGCGGAAAGTACAGCCTGCTGTACCCGCGACCGGGCGGCTCACGGGATCGGCCCGGGGTGCCCTCGCTCCGTAGCGTCCCGGAGTGACGGAAACCGATGAGCGCGTCCACCCGGAGGAGCCCCGCATGCCGGACAACGACCCCTACCGCCTCACCCAGGCCCCGGCCCACGAGGGCGGCCCGCGCCCCGTGTCGCCCCGGGTCGGCCGGACCCTGCTGTGGTTGCTGCTGGTGCTGAGCGCCGCCGCCAACACGGTGACCTCGATGGCCGGTGTCACCGTCGTGAGCCTGGCCTGCGGCCTGGTCACCGCGGCCTGTGTGATCGGCCTCGTCGTGCTGCGGCTGCGGGGCCGGCGATGACCACCGCCGCCGGTCCGGCCGCCCGCGCCACACTGGGCACCCCCGCCATCGCACTGGAGCACGTGACGAAGACGTACGACGGTGGCGTCCGCGCCCTCGACGACGTCTCGCTCACCGTCGGCCACGGCACCTTCCTCGCCGTGATGGGACCGTCCGGCTCCGGCAAGAGCACCCTCATGCACTGCGCCGCCGGGCTCGACACCCCGACCACGGGCAGCGTCCGCATCGACGGCCGGGAGACGGCCGGTCTGAACGAGACCCGCCGCACCGAACTGCGCCGAGACCGCGTCGGCTTCGTCTTCCAGGCATACAACCTGATCCCGTCGCTGAGCATCGAGGACAACATCACGCTGCCGCTGCGGCTGGCCGGCCGGCGCCCCGACCGGGACTGGCTGCGGATCCTGGTCGAGCGGGTCGGGCTGACCGACCGGCTCGGTCACCGCCCGGCGGAGCTCTCCGGCGGCCAGCAGCAGCGGGCCGCCGTGGTGCGGGCGCTCGCGGCCCGGCCCGCCGTCGTCTTCGCCGACGAACCGACCGGGGCGCTGGACCTGCGCAGCGCCCACCAGGTGCTGGACCTGCTGCGCGAACTGGTCGACGAACTGGGCCAGACGGTCGTGATGGTCACCCACGACCCGGCCGCCGCGGCCCGCGCGCACCGGGCGCTGGTGATGGCCGACGGCCGGGTCGTGGACGCCCTGGAGGCCCCCGCCGCACCCGAACTCGCCGACCGCCTCGTCACGTTGGGAGAGCGGTAGCCATGCTGCACCTCGCGGTCCGTATGGCCGCCCACCGGATCGCCGCCCTGCTGGCCGTGGCGTGCGCCGTGCTGGGCGGCGGGGCGCTGGTCACCGCCACGGGGGTGCTGGCCGAGACCGGTCTGCGCTCGCATCTGCCCCCGGGCCGGCTCGCCGGCGCGGACCTGGTGGTCGGCGCCGACCAGGAGTTCCACCCGCAGGGCGACCTGCCGATCGCCCTGCCGGAGCGGGCCAGGGTCCCGTCGGCGCTCGTGGACCGGCTGGCCGGGCTGCCGGGTGTCACGAAGACGGTCGGTGACATCGCCTTCCCCGTCTCGCTCGTCGACACCCACGGCGGGGTCCTGCCGGCCGCGGACCCCGGACCCGCGGGGCACGGCTGGTCCTCGACCGGGCTGCTCGCGAACGCGCGGGTCGAGGGCAGGGCGCCGACCGGCCCCACCGAGGTCGCCGTCTCCGCCGGACTCGCCACGGCGGCCGGGGTCGGCGTCGGTGACCGGGTGCGGGTCCTCGCGGCCGACCGGCCCGCCGCCGCCTACCGGGTCTCGGCGGTGGTGACCGCGCCGGGCGCCGGGGTCTACGTCGCCGACGCCACGGCCGTACGCCTGTCGGGCCGTACGGGAAGCGTGGACCTGGTCGGGCTGACCACCGAGCCGGGTGCGCGCGACCGAGTCGCCGACGCCGTGCGCGAGCGGGTCGCGGGCAGCGGGCTGAAGGTCCGTACCGGAGCGGACGTGGGCGCCGCCGTGTCGCCGGGCGCGGACGCCTCACGCTCGCTGCTGATCCTGCTCGCCGGCTCGCTCTCCGGGATCGTTCTCCTTGTCACCGGGTTCGTCACCGCGGGCGCGCTGGGCGTGTGCGTCGCCGGGCAGCGCCGCGACCTGGCGCTGATGCGGGCGGTGGGAGCCACCCCGAAACAGATCCGCAGGCTGGCCGCCGCCCAGTCGACGGTGGTCGCCGCGGTGGCCCTGGCGCCCGGAGTGGGCCTCGGCTATCTGCTCGCCGGGCGGTTCCGGGACCTGCTGACCGACCGCGGCGTGCTGGCCGCGGACCTCCCGCTCGCCATCGGCCCGCTGCCCGCACTCGCCACGGTGCTGCTGATGCTCGCCGTGGTCCGGCTGTCCGCCCGAGCGGCGGCCTGGCGGACCTCGCGGATGGCGGCCACGGAGGCGGTCGCCGAGTCGCGCAGCGAGCCGCGCCGGCCCTCCCGGGCGCGGACCCACACCGGTCTGCTGCTGATCGCCGCCGCGTGCGTGATGTCGGCGCTGCCGCTGCTGTCGCGGACCGTGCTCGGCGCCGGCGCGACCTCCCTCGCCGGCATCGTCTCGGCGATCGGCCTGGCGCTCGCCGGTCCCGCCCTGGTCACCCGCGCCGGGTCGGCGGCGGTACGGCTGCTGCGGCCGGGCACCGCCGCGCCGACCTGGCTGGCGCTGGCCAACATCCGCGCCTACGCCCAGCGGGTCGCCGGCGTGGTCAGCCCGCTCGCCATGGCGGTCGTGTTCGTGCTGACGTACACCCTGACGCAGACCACCGTGCTCGCCGCCACCGACGCCGACACCCGCGACGGCACCCTCGGCCAGTACCGGCTGAGCGCGCCGGGCCAGGGTCCGGTGGCGGCCGGAACGCTCGACGCCGTACGGCGGCTGCCGGGGGTGCGGGCGGCGGCGCCGGTCGGCTCGACCACGGCGGTGTGGCAGTTCCAGCAGTTCGGCGAACCGGCGGCGGAAGCCGAGCCGGCACTGGTCCTGGCCCCGGACGCGGCCGGCGTGCTGGATCTCGACGTGACCGAGGGCGACCTGTCCGCGCTCACCGGGCGGACCGTCGCCGTCAGCTCCGAGGCAGCCCGCTCCCGCGGGGCCGGGCGCGGCGAGCGGGTGCGGCTGGTCCTCGGTGACGGCACGCCGGTCGACGCCCGGGTGGTCGCCGTGTACGACCGCGGGCTCGGCTTCGGCTCGGTGGTCCTCTCCCGGGACCTGGCCGCCGGGCACACCACGACGGGGCCGCAGCAGAGCGTCCTGGTGCGCACCGACGGCACGGCCGAGGCCGACCGCACCCTCGCGGCGTTCGCCGCGTCCCGGCCCGGGCTGATGCTCACCGGGAGCGGCGCGGCGGACGGCGGCGACGACACCCCGCCCGAGGTGTGGATCAACCTGGCGACCATCGTCGTCCTGCTCGGCTATCTGCTGCTCAGCATCGCGAACAAGCTCGTCGCCGCCACCGCGCAGCGGCGCACCGAGATCGCCGCGCTGCGCCTGGTCGGTACGACGCCCCGGCAGATCCGGGCGATGATGCGCCGTGAGGCCGCGGTGATCGCCGCGGCGGCGATCACCGCCGGTGTGCTGCTCTCGGTGGTTCCGCTCGCCCTGCTGGGCCAGGGCTTCCTCGGCCGCCCCTGGCCGGCGGGCCCTCTGTGGCTGCTGCCCGCGGCCGCGGTCACGGTCGCGGCGACGGCCTTCCTCACCGTAGAACTCCCCACCCGCCGCACCCTCCACCACGCCCCCGCCGAAACACTCCGCACGGCGTGACGACGACCGGGGACGGCGCGCGGCGGCGGCACGCGCCGACCGCCGCGCGGTACCGGGGCGACAGCCGCGGAGGTGATCAGCGCGGCAGCCGCGGGGGAGTCGGGGTGGCTGCCGCGGGGGGGGTTGGTGGGGCTGGCGCGCGGAAACCACGGGCGCGGGGCCAGGGGGCGGCGGGGGTGGCAGGCGCGGGGAGGAGGGTGCCGACGCGCACGACGCACGGAACTTCCGTGGGGTGGACGGGAGCACGGGTTCGGGTCGACAGCGGCAGGGGGCGGCGGGGAGGGGTGGCTGTAGAGGCAGGGAAGCGCGGTACGGCAGTTGTGGCGACGGAGGCGGGGACGAACGGCGCCGACGCTTCCGACGCGCGGCACCCCACCGAGTGGGCAGGAGCACGGGCGGCAGCGGCCGGAGCGGCGGGGCCGAGGCCGCAAAGGCAGCAGGCACGGGGGCGGAGGGGCCTGGCGCGCAGGCGCAGGGACGCGGGGCGGCAGGGGCCGGGGCCGAGGAGGCGCGGGGGCGGCGAGGCGCGGGGCGGGGCGGTCAGATGTCTTGTGCGGTGCGGAGGTACGGGCCTGGCTCGCCGTCCAGGCCCGCCACGCGCCGCGGACCCACCTCACCGTCGGGGCCCATCTCACGTCGCGGACCCACCTCGCCGTCGGGGTACGTCGCGCCGTCGGGGCCCGTTTCGCGTCGCGGGGCCACCTCGCCGTCGGGGTACGTCGCGCCGTCGGGGCCCGTTTCGCGTCGCGGGGCCACCTCGCCGTCGGGGGTTTCCTCGTTGGTCGGGGGTGGTGAGGTAGGGCTGCTGGTGGCCGAGGGGAGTTCGTCCGGGAGGTCGACCGACTGCTCCACCGTCGTTCCCGACTCGCCGGACGGGCCGCCCGCGGCGCCGGGGCGAACCGCCACCAGGATCAGCGCGGTCACCGCGACGGCGCCGAGCACGCGGCCGACCCGGTGGGCCCTGGCCCGTCCGTTCAACTCGTGCCAGGCCGGACGGGGACGCGGCTCGTCCCGCTGCCACAGCTCACCGACCGCCGACGCCGACGCGGACTCCCGGAACGGCGCCGGTGCCGGTGCCGACACGGTCATCCGCTCCCGCGCGGACGGCTCCCTGGGCGCACCGGAGACATGGATCGCGCCCTCGCTGTCCCGGAGGAACTTGTCCCACACCTCGTCCGGAACGGACGGCAGGCCGGCGGAATCCTCGGACGACCCCTCGCCGCCCGGCTGCTCAGTGGTCACGTGTCGGCTCCGATGTGCGGGTACCTCTCCAACGCCGTCGATGCGCGGCAGCGGTTAGCATACTTGCATGAGAGCGCAAGTAGCGTCCTGGGACGAGGAGCGGGCCGAACGGTCGGTGGCCGTGCTCAAGGCCGTCGCCGACCCGTCCCGCCACCGGCTGCTGTGGGCGCTGACCGAGCGGGAACTGCCGGTCGGCCGTCTCGCCGAGCTGATCGGCGCTCAGGTCGCGGCCACCTCCCAGCACCTGGCGAAGCTGCGCACGCTGGGCCTGGTGGCCTCCCGGCGCGAGGGCACGCGCATCTACTACCGGGCCGCGGGGCCACGGGTACGGGCGCTCCTGGAGAGCGCGGTCCTGGCGGCCGACGAGGCCGCCCTCGCGGACCCCGCCGCGTTCCCGGAGCCCGCCCGGCCCCCGGAGCCGGCCCGCCGGAAGTCCCGCGCCACAGCCCGAGCCCACCGCCCCGCCACAGAACACTGACCACCACAGACACAGCCCCGCCACAGAACACCGCCCCACCCGCGAGCCGTACCCGCTCCCCGGCCTGGCCCGCCGCCCCCGACCGCCGGTTCGCCACCGCGGCCGGCCCGCGACCGCGTCACCGGTAGCGCAGCAGCAGCATGGCGGCGTCGTCCTGGAGGGGACCGCTGACATGCTGCAACAGGTCCTGCCGCAGGGTCTCCAGGGCCGCCTCGGCATCCCGCTCCTTGAGCAGGTGGGCCCGGTCAGGCAGCGGATAGAAGCGCCCGTCCGCATCCCGTGCCTCGGTCACCCCGTCGGTGTACAGCAGCAGTTGGTCCCCCGGTAGAAAGTCCGCGTGGAAGGGCTCCGGCGGCTCCGCACCGTGCGCGCCGAGGCCCAGCGGCAGCGCGTACGCGGGCGGCTCAGGAAGGTCCACCGTGCCCTCGACGCGGATCAGCATGGGAGCCGGGTGCCCGAAGTTCAGGAACGTGACCCGCTCGTCGCTCACCTCGGCCAGGATCGCGGTGACGAACTTCTCACCGTCCAACTGCCGGTCGACGGCCCGCTCCAGCCGTCGTCCCACCCGCACCAGGTCCGCCTCGTCCGGCGCCGCCTCACGGAACGCGCCCAGGACCACGGCGGCGGTCTCCACCGCCTCCAGCCCCTTGCCCTGCACGTCCCCCACGATCACCCGGACCCCGCCGGGGAAGGCGACCACCTCGTACAGATCGCCGCCGATACGGGCCTCGGCGACCGCGGACATGTACGAGACCGCCACCCGCAGATGCCCGGCCAGCCGCGGCACCGGCTTGAGCAGCACCCGCTGGGCCGCCTCCGCGATCGAACGGAAGCTGTCCAGCTGCGCCTCGCGCCGCTCCCGCATGGACACGGCGACCAGCCCGGCCACCGTGACCCCGACGACGGAGGCGATGGCCATATAGCCGCGCCGGGCGTCGATCAGGTCGTTGTACCAGCCAAGGCCGGCGGAGAGGAGCAGGGCTATCACGCCGATGCAGGCGGTGCGCCGCCAGCCGCCCACGAGCGGAGCGAAGGCGGGCCCCACCGAGATCAGCGGCAGGAACCCCAGTGACGGGCTGGTGGCGAGGTCGGCGACGGCGACCGCCGCCATCGTGGCGAACGGCAGCACGGCCAGCACCGTCAGACCGCGGCTCTGGGCGGGCTCGTCCTTCTCCGGCACCGGGCGCTCCCTCCCCCTCCACGCTTGACGCCGAGCAGGATCATCGTGACAGACCTGTGCATCCGCCTCCAGGGTGCAGAACTCAATTCAGGATCGGCCCGCACCGCCCGTCGTGCACGGAGCCGGAAGCTCCGGGAGGTTCCACTGACGCGGCGGGGGCCGACGGGGAGGCAGGGGGCGGGGGTGCGCTTGTGGGGGACATCGCAGGGGGCGCATCAGTGTCCGCTGGGGGCGCGGAGACTGCGGATGGATTCAACTCGGGGGCAGACGGGGGCGTAGGAGAGCCGTCGGAGGCGCACAAGCCATCGGAGTTGCGCGAGCGGTCGGAGTTGCGCGAGCGGTCGGAGGCGCGCGAGCCCTCCGGGATGCGCGAGCCGTCCGGGATGCGCGAGCCCTCCGGCGTACGCGAGCGCGGCTCGCCACTGCCGACGCACGCTGCCGCATCCGCGAACGCGCCCCCGCCGCCGGACGCCTCGGCGCTCACCCCGACAGCCCCACTGGACGCCTGCGCCTCCGCCCCGGCAGCCCCGCCGGGAGACGCGACGGGCCGGTCCCCAGCGGCCACTTCACCCCCGACAACCCCGGCCTCAACGACCCCTCCCTCAGCGGCCACATCCTCGAACGCACCCCCGCCACCGGACGCCTCCACACCCACCCCGACAGCCCCGCCGGGGGGCACGACGGGCCCGTCCCCAGCAGCCACATCACCCCCATCGCCACTGGCCCCAACGACCCCGGTCCCAACGCCCTCGCCCCCAGCGGTCGTATCCGGCCCGTCGGGCCCGCGTCGGCCCGACGGGCGCCGGAAGGGGAAGCGGGGGACGAGCCAGTGGGGCCGGTGGCCGTGCAGGAGGCCGAGGACGATCGCCGCGGCGACGGCGATCAGATGCTCGCGGCCCGCCAGGTTGGGTACGGCGATCGACTCCCACACCATCGACCCGCCGGTCAGCGTGAACACCACGGGGGCGCGCCGGACGACCGAGAGGTAGGTGAACAGGCCCACCACCGCGGCGGACGGCCCGGTGTCGAGCACCTGCCCGGCCTCGGGCGGCAGCCCCAGCCCCCACCAGCCCGGCCCGAGCGCGATCATCACCCGTACGGTCAGGGTGCCGGCCAGCGTCGTCGCGTACGCCACCGCCAGGGTGCGGGCCCGCCCCAGCGCCAGTTCGGCCAGTGCGAACGCGAGGAACAGCTGGGTGATGCCCGCCCAGACCGGCAGGTCCAGGGCCGGTACGTACAGGGACACCGGCGTACGCAGCAGGGCCAGCCACAGCGGCAGGTCGGCGGTGACGCCGCCCACCCGCCACACCACCAGCGCACCCGCCGGCCGCTGCGCGAGGTCATGGAAGAAGATCACGCCGAACGCGGCCAGGAACGCCAGCGAGAGCGCGAACGGCCCGCGCCGCCGAAGCTGCCGCAGCGGTTCGACGACGATGCCCTGCCACTCGCCGCGCAGCGTACGGCCCGCGAACACCACCGCGCGCAGCAGCAGGCCCCGCGGTCGCCGGTGCCCGTCCTCGCTCACGAAGGCCCGCGGTGCGTCATGATCGGTTCGCCCCCACCCGTAATGACCCCCCGTCACCCATTCCAGACGCCATCGTATAGATCGTCCGAGCCGTACGGCCGGTTCGGGCCCCAGGCGGCCCCGAAGCGGTCCGCCGGATGCCGCCGGCGACGGAGCCGGGACCGGACGGCCGGCACCGCCAAGTAGGCTGAAGCCGCTGCGGCACCCCCACCAACACCGCCCCACGCACAGGGTGTTGGCCTGCGGCGATCAGGAGTCGGCCAACGGCGTGAGGATGAAGCACAGGTGCTGATAGCGGGTCGGTATCGACCGCACACCGCCCTCGGGCGGGGAGCGATGGGCGAGGTCTGGCGGGCACGGGACGAGATGCTCGGTACGGACGTGGCGATCAAGTTCCTGCTGGCCCAGAGCTCCGACGCCACCGCCACCGCCCGTTTCCGGCTGGAGGCACAGACCGCGGGCCGGCTCGACCACCCCCATGTGGTGGGCGTCCTGGACTTCGGCGCTCATGAGGGACGGCTGTTCCTGGTGATGGAACTGGTCGACGGCGACAGCCTCGCGCACGTGCTGTCCACCGAGGGCACGCTGCCCCCGGAGCGGGTGGCCCGTATCGCCGCCGAGGCCGCGGCCGGGCTCGCCGCCGCCCATCAACAGGGCATCGTGCACCGGGACATCAAGCCGGGGAACCTGCTGCTCGCCGCCGACGGCAGCCTGAAGATCGGCGACTTCGGCATCGCCCGCTTCATGGACGACCCGGCGGCCGGGCTCACCGCGACCGGCCAGATCGTCGGCACCAGCCTGTACCTGGCCCCGGAGCGCGCCCTCGGCCGGCCCGCCGGGCCGCCGTCGGACGTGTACTCGCTGGGCTGTGTGCTCTACCAACTCCTCATCGGACGGCCGCCGTTCGAGGCCGACACGGCGGTCGCGATCCTGCACCACCACCTCGACAGCGCGCCCACCCCGCCCCGTGAGCTCGGCGTCGACATGCCGCCCGCGCTGGAGAACTACCTGCTCGGCATGCTCGCCAAGCAGCCGGAGGCACGGCCGGCCGCGCCCCAGGTCGCCGAGTGGTTCGCCGTCGACTCCTGGCGCGGCCACCGCGAACCGCTCCCGCCCGCCGCGCCCGGGAGCGCCGGCGGGCACGCGTCCGGCCGGAGCGGGCCGGCACCCGGTTTCGGTTCCGGCACCGGTGCCGGCGCCGGCGCCGCGGCCGGGTCGAGGCCCCCGTCCGCGGCCGGCCGAGGGCCCGCGGGCGCGGTAGGCCAGCCGGCGCCCGGCCGGGCCGGACGCGGCGACACAGGGGCAGGTGGACGAACCGGCGCCGGCGCGGCCGGACGCGACGGCCCTGGTGCGGCCGGACGCGGCGGCGCCGATTCGATCGGACGCGGAGCCGGTGCGGCCGGACGGGCGGGCGCCCGCGGCGCGGACCAGGCGCGGTATCTGCCCGGCGAGCCGGGCCCGGCGACCACCTACGCGCTGCCGAACTCCGGCGCACACGCCTCCGCGCCGCACCGGGGACGCGCCCGCCGCCAACCCGCACTGCGCCACGTCGTAGCACGCAGCCCGAAACTGGTGGGCGCGATCGCCGCGACGGTGCTCTTCGTGGCCGCCCTGCTGATCGGCATGACCTTGTTCGCACCGGACTCCGGATCGGCGGAGACCTCGGGTCCCGACGCACCGCACAGCTCGGCTCCCGCCCCGTCGTCCGCCACCGAGTCCACCCCCGCCGACTCGATATCCACCGACATGGGCGCCTCCGATCCCGTCTCCGCCGGCACCCCGGACGGCGACGGCGGCCCCGACGGACAGCCCGAGAAGAAGCCGGAACCGAAGAAGCCGGAGCAGAAGGACCCGAAGAAGAAGCACGACGAGGACGAAGACTGACCCGGCGGCCACGCGCCGCCATATCGTCACACTTGACCCCATCGGCACCCAAGATTCACATCTCCGCCGCAATACGGGCACGCGACGGCTAGGATCCCCCACGGGGTGAGCCCGGACGTCCGTCTGGCGCGCTGCCGCCACGCCTACGGAGTGCCCGTATGAACACCACCATCGGCTGCGCCCTGCTCGGGATGTGCACCGTGCTCGTATGGCCGCCCGCGCTGGCCACGCTGCTGGGCTGGGAACCGCCCCTGCCGCACCGCGGTGACGGTTCGGCCAGGCTGCTGGCCATGGCCGCCTCGACCGGCCACGCCGCCCTGCTGGCCGGTGTCGCACCCCGCCTGGCCGCGGCACCCGCCACCGTCACCACGGCCTGCTCCTACACCGCGGCCTTCCTGACGATCACCGCGGCGACCCTGTGCGTCGCCTACGAACGAACCCCCGCCAAGCAACCCCAAGAAGACCCTCCGCCGCCCACCACCTCCTAGTAAGCCCCTACCGAAGACGCCACCCTCAGGCGTCCGCCGCACAACCGACTGCAAGGCGTTCTGCACATCACGGAATCGCTTCAGCACGCGCAAGGAGCAACCGCCCAGCGTCTGCGGTCCAAGGCGCCGCCATTGCGGCACCGGCAAGAGCGGAGCCCGGCACCAGAGCGGGTTGACACCAGCGACCGCGCGTGGGCCCAAGCCGTGGGCAATCCGTCGCGGCTGTCCGGCGAGAACGAGGGACAAGACGGGCGACACCCTCACCGACGACCAGCTCGACCGCGACGCCGAGGCACCTACTGCGCGGCACGGTCACGACCAGGTTCGTGAGGGTCGAGGGCTCGCTGGCCGTGCTAGTCGAGCAGTCGAACCGCAACAAGGAAGACGTCCGCCAGCTGCGCGCCGACACGGACCGGGACATCGGCGAACTGCGCACGGACGTCGAGGCGTTGAAGCGGTACCGGTGGCCGCTGACGGCGGTCGGCGCGCTGACCGGGGTGGTCGGTGCGGCGACGGGCGCCGCCGCACTGTTCCTCCGCTGACCTCTTGCCTGAACCCCGGCCTGTGCCTCCCGACTAGGGAAGGCACGGGCCGATTGCGCGCAATCCACAGCCGCGCCACTCCTCGCGCAATCTGCTGCAATCCACGAGCGCACTCAGACCAGGAGCGCGCATCCTGGACGTCCAACCCGGCGACACGGAGGGCGACATGACGCTCAGGTTCCTCGGCACCACCAGCGACGATGGTGACTGCCCGACCCTGTACGAGATCCCCGAGACGGACGAGATCCTTGTCCAAGGCGACCGAGAGACCGACCCCGAGCACGTCGCCCAGCTGCGGGACGTGAAGCCGACCGAGACCTTCGTCCGCGTGCCCCGCAGCCTCTTGACCCGTTACGCCCCCACCACCGAGGCCCCGACGCTCCAGCCGTTCGCATCGATCAGCCACCTGTTCCAGGAGTTCCGGCACACCGCATGGCGGCTGGAGACCCGCCGCGGCTACGCCTCCGACCGGCACAGCCCCAAGTGGGCACGCTGGAAGGCAGGGGAGGACATCGCCGCCGAGCCGGCCAACACGTGGCGCGCGAACGTCGCCGAGCAGACAGCGGTCGGAAAGCGGTTCGAGCGCGTTCGGATCGTCGATGACCCGGCCACGGAGGGGCAGCAGTTTCTACTCGCGAGCGCCCCGGGGAACGTCTCGGCGGGCGAGGACATCCGGAACCTGACCCGCGCTGAGGCCGAGCAGCTGCGTCTGCCGGACTTCGACTTCTGGCTCTTCGACTCGAAGATCCTCGCGCGGTTCGCGTTCGACGAGGACGACACCACCCTTGGCGTGTACGTGAGCGAGGACCCCGCCGAGGTGCTTGCCGCTTGTCAGGCCCGGGACGCCGCGTGGCACCACGCCGTACCTACTGCGGGGTTCGCCGAGCGGGTACGTTCCACCATGTGACCACCGACTTCCAGACCGCCCGGGAAGCCCTCGGCGCGCGTCTGCGCACACTGCGCGCCGAGGCTGGCTTGGAAGGGAAAGACCTCGCAGCCGTACTGGGTTGGCAGACGTCGAAGGTGTCCCGTCTCCAGAACGGGAAGCAGACTCCGACGCGCGAGGACCTGACGGCGTGGGCGCATGGCGTCGGGCGCCCGAACGTCGTGACCGAGCTGCACGGCCTGCTGGCCGGGCTCGGCATGAAGGACCGGCACCGATCCTGGCAGCGGCAGTTGGCCGGCGGGCACCGCGGCCGACAGGAGATCGCTGTCCGGCAGACGGAGAGCACGAGAGAGATCCGCGGCTTGGAGGTGTCGCGGGTCCCCGGCTTGTTCCAGACACCCGAGTACGCGCGGGCGATCTTCGATGCCAACGCCGCTTTCCGGCAGATCCGGCCCACGACGGACGCCGCGGTCGAGGCACGGATGCGCCGCCAAGCAGCTCTCTACGATCCAGAGAAGTCGTTCCGCTTCCTGCTGTGCGAGGCCGCCCTGTACCACCGGCCGTGCCCCACGGACGTGATGGCCGCACAGCTCGATCGCCTCTACAACCTGGTAGGGCAGAAGCGCATCGAGCTGGGTGTCATCCCCTTCACTGCGCAACTGCGCCGGACGCCGGCGCACGGGTTCTGGATCTACGATCGCCGCCTCGTCATCGTCGAGACGATCAGCGAGGAACTGTGGCTGACCGGCGACGAGGACGTTCACTTGTATGAACGGGCGTGGGAATGGCTCGCTGAGGCGGCCGAAGAAGGGCCGTCGGCACGGCGGTTGATCGGGCGAGCAAGGGCGTCTCTGGACCTCACCTGAGCAATTCCCGCAACCCGAGTATGGGCTTGCGCAATTGCGCGCAATCGGCAAGCAGCGCTGCAATCGCCCTGCATACGGTGCGGTCATGGCCCAACCGATGCGCTTCGCCGCACTGTACGGGGCCGGGGATGCGTGGCTCGCCGACTGCTCCACGCGACCGGACCTCGTCCATCAGGCATGGGAGATCGGTGCCCTTGCGCCGATACGGTCCGGCCGCGGATGGCTCGCCGCGGAATGCCGCCTCGTGACCGGCTTGCAGGCCCTCAGCCGCATCCGCGAGGAGCACCGCGGCCCGGTCCTCGCCGACCCCGGGGTGGACCGGACATGGTGGCTGCTGCCCCTGGACGCAGCCGACGAACTGGCGGACGTACGGCAGGTGACCGTGCATCCGCCCCGTACCCCGCTGCACTGCCCGCCGGCAGGCCGGCAGGTCTGCGGCCGGTTCTGGCTCACCCACCCGGACGGGTCGGGGCGGCTGACCAGTCCCGACGTGCTCGCCGCCGCGCTCGGGCCGGGCGGCCGACAGATCCCGGCAGAGGTGCTGAGATGACCGCACGGACAACGCTGCTGGGGGCGGTCCACCTGCTGCCGCTCCCTCCGATCCGCAAGCTCACCGAGGCGCAGGTGTGCGGGCGGGCGTGCATCTGGTGCGCTACCGGCCTGACGGCCGGCACTGTGGTGGGGCTCGGCGCCCGACGACGGCCCGGCACCGAGAGCGGCGCCAGCTGGTACCCGCGCGGCTGCCCGCCGTGCGTGCGCGCCGAGGGCCGCCGGGTCGCCACCCTCCACACCCGCACCTGCTCCGCATGCCGGGCCGGCCGCGGATGCTCGGCCCGTGCCGAGTTACTGAGTCTTGCCAACTGGGGCCAGCGATGACCGCGCAGGCAGCCGCTGGCAGGCGGGGCCTGTGCTCGTGGTGCCGCCGGTTCGTCGGCGACATCCGGCTGATCCAGATTGACGACGCAGGCTCGGGCTCGGCCACGCGTGGTCTGTACGCCTGCGGCCCGTGCCGGGAAGTCCACCGCCTGATCCCGCTCGCCGAGCGTGACCCACAGGGAGAACCTTGATGCCGCAGAGGAGCACGGCTGAGCGGAAGGCCGAAGCGCAGCAGTCGGGCGGCCGGGCCGCGGGCTACTGCTGGCTGGAGCACCCCAGGGGCCGCCGGTTCTGCACCCGGCGCCCGCACGCCGACCAACAACACATCGACCACTACCGCGGCCGGAGATCGAGCACAGACACCCAGGGCACCTCGTGGGTGGAGTAGAGCCTCCAGCGTCGGCGAGGGCGAACCGCCGGCGCTGGAGATGTGAACGGGCCGCCTCCGTCCCTCGCGGGGGCGGCTCCGCTGTGCTGAGCGCCGTGAGCCGTGCTCGGCCCGTGTGCGGATGACGGCCGGCGTACCTGTGTCCGCCGGCGGTCATCCTCCGCTCTGACTCGGTCAGAGCGAGCCGCCCCACCCCCTGGCCGGGGTGGGGCGGTCTACGTTTGTCGGACGACCCCCGTCGGCGGATGCGGCGGGGGTCGCCGCCTGCGGGCCGGGTCTCCCCACCCGGGGGCCGCAGGAAGTGACGAGCCTGTGTCTGGCGCGAGTGTGGGAGTCACGCCGCCCTCGTCTCGCTTGCACCCTAGGACGATGAGCGCACTGATCACGTCCCCCCAGACAGGTGATGGACAAACCATGATCGTTGGGGGTTGTGGACCCTATGCGGACTCTGATCATGGAAATGCCCTCCGAGAACTGGCCTCGGAGGGCATCTGACCTGCGGTGGAGCCTAGGGGAGTCGAACCCCTGACATCTGCCATGCAAAGACAGCGCTCTACCAACTGAGCTAAGGCCCCTTGCGAGTGGCGGCCGGCCCGAGTGGTGCACTCGGGTGGGCGCCGCAGACCAGAGTACCGGGTCATCCCGGGGATCTCGCAAAAAAGCTGGGGGTCCCTCCAAACGACCACGCTCCGTAAGATGCTCGGCGTGGTTCGCGACAGCGAACCACGTTCTTGGGGAAGCGATGGGGAGACGCAACATGGACGCCGCACAGCAGGAAGCCACCGCAAGAGCGCGGGAGCTGCAGCGGAACTGGTACGGGGAGCCGTTGGGGGCGCTCTTCCGTAAGCTCATAGATGATCTCGGGCTCAACCAGGCCCGGCTCGCGGCGGTACTGGGACTGTCCGCGCCGATGCTGTCGCAGCTGATGAGCGGCCAGCGCGCGAAGATCGGCAATCCCGCGGTGGTCCAGCGGGTGCAGTTGCTGCAGGACCTGGCGGCACAGGTCGCGGACGGCAGTGTCAGCGCGGCCGAGGCGACCGACCGCATGGACGAGATCAAGAAGTCGCAGGGGGGCTCCGTGCTCAACAACACCACGCAGACGACGAGCAGTTCGGGCGCGCCGACGGTCAAGCGGGTGGTCCGCGAGATCCAGTCGCTGCTGCGCTCGGTGGCCGCCGCCGGGGACATCATCGAGGCCGCCGACACCCTCGCCCCGACCCACCCGGAACTGGCAGAGTTCCTGCGGGTGTACGGCGCGGGCCGCACCTCCGACGCCGTCGCGCACTACCAGTCCCACCAGAGCTGACCCCCCGGCCCGTCCGACGGAGGGGGTCCGACGGACGGGCCGACGCCTGAGGGGGAGCGCCCAAGGGCACGACAAGGGGTCGTATCACTCATCTCGGGGGTAGCAAGGGGGCAGGGGGACAAGGGGTAAGGGGGGCCGACGGGTCAGGCGCAGGGGGAGGAGCGACGGACAGCCATGGGTGAGGTCTTCGCCGGCCGGTACGAACTGGCCGACCCGATCGGACGCGGAGGCGTCGGCGCCGTCTGGCGCGCGTGGGATCACCGTCGTCGCCGTTATGTCGCCGCCAAGGTGCTCCAGCAACGCGACGCCCACTCACTCCTGCGGTTCGTACGGGAACAGGCCCTGCGGATCGATCACCCCCATGTGCTCGCGCCGGCCAGTTGGGCCGCGGACGACGACAAGGTCCTGTTCACCATGGACCTGGTCGCCGGCGGCTCGCTGGTCCATCTGGTCGGTGACTACGGCCCCTTGCCGCCCTCGTTCGTGTGCACGCTGCTCGACCAACTCCTGTCCGGACTCGCCGCGGTGCACGAGGAGGGAGTCGTGCACCGTGACATCAAGCCCGCCAACATCCTGCTGGAGGCCACCGGCACCGGTCGTCCGCGGCTGCGCCTGTCCGATTTCGGCATCGCGATGCGGCTGGGCGAACCGCGCCTGACCGAGACCAATCTCGTGGTGGGAACGCCGGGTTATCTCGCGCCCGAGCAGATGCTGGGCGCGGAACCCGACTTCCCGGCCGACCTGTTCGCCGTGGGTCTGGTCGCCCTGTATCTGCTGGAGGGAGCCAAACCCGACGCGAAGGCCCTCGTCCAGCACTTCGCCGAACACGGGACACCCGGGGCGCCCAAAGGCATCCCCGATCCGCTCTGGCAGGTGGTGGCCACGCTGCTGCAACCGGATCCGGAGGCCCGTTTCCGCACGGCCACGGGGGCCCGCAAAGCGCTCTTCTCGGCCACGGAACTCCTGCCTGAGCCCGGCCTCGACGACGAGGTGATCGAGGTCTTCGACCAACTCGGCCCGCTCCCGCCGGGGTTCGGTCCCGATGGACCTTTACGAACGGCCTCGGGCGTGGACACCCAGGTGGATTCGGGGGCGCGACCCGGCCCGCCGGGGCCCGCCGAAACGGGCACCGTGTCCGGAGGGTGGGTGACCGGGGTCGCGGGGGCAGGGGTTGCGCGGCCGGGCGCTGCCGGGTCCGACGGCGCGTCGGGCGCGCAGGACGTCTCTTCGCCGGCGAACGGCTTCCCCGAGCAGGTTCCACCCAAGGTCTCCGCTCGGCCCGACCCGAGCGACACGGATTCCGTCCCCGGCACACCGGCCGCCCCCACAGGCCCGCCCTACCTCGCCTCCGACTTCATCCCCTCCGATTACCTCCCTTCTGACGCCGGTCCCAGCGATTCCGACCTTGGCAATTCCCGCCCCGGAAACGCCGACCCTCGCGACCCCGGTCCCAGCGGCTCCGGTCCCGGCAACACCGGCCCCGACAACTCCGGCCCTGGCAACACCGGCCCCGACAACTCCGGCCCTGACAAAACCGGTCCCGGCAACTCCGGCCCTCGCGATTCCGGCTCTGGCGGCTCCGGTCTCGGCGGCTCCCGCTCTGGCGACCCGGGCTCTGGCGATTCCCGTCGGGCCTTCCCCGGTCCCACGGCCTCCGTCCCCCGCCCGTCCGACAACTTCCCTACCGGTACGCCACCTTCCGACACCCCTCCTTCCGGTAGCTCTCCTTCCGGCAACTCCCCTTCCGGCCCCGGCCTCTCCGCCAACTCCCCCTCCAACAGCTCCCCTTCCGCCCCTGCCCGTTCCACAACGCCCGCTTCCGCCAGCTCTCGCGCTCCCGAAGCCGTCGTGCCCGTGGATCCCCAAGCGGGCAGCGGTCCGCAGCCGTTCACCATGTCGGACACGGGGAGCTTCCATCTGCCGCCTCCGCAGCCCGCGGGGCCGCACGGCACGGGGACGGACACAGCCGGAACACCGATCTCCCAGACCCACCCCCCACACCAGACCCACCAGGCCGACCAGTCCCGAAACGACCCTCAACGCGAGCGGCACCAAGCGCACGACCGGCACCAGCCACTGCATGCTCCCCAGCCCCACCACTCCGACGAACCCCCCACCGCGACCGCGCCCACCCACGGGCATGTCTCCCCCCACGACCCCGCCCACAGCCCCACCCATGCCCTGTCCTCCCCCCGTCCACAGGCCCCCTGGAACCCCGCACAGGCGCCGCTGCCTCCGATACGGCCGCGGCGCGTCGACGCCTCTACTGCTTCATACACCGCTCAGAGCCCGCAGGTTCCGCATCCCGCACAGGCGAATTCACCGTCGGCGCCGCCCGCACCCCGCCGGACCGCCCGTCGCACCCACCGCGCCCACCGCACCCGCCGCCCCGGCCCCCCGGCGAAGGCCGCGCTACCGATCCTGCTCCTGGCGCTGGCCTGCTACGCCGTGGGTTTCTGGGCGCTGACCCGCATCTGAGCGCCGACCCGCCGCCGAGCGGCCACCGCCCATACCCCGTGCGCCGACCCGCCGTCGAGCCGCTACCGCCCATACCCCCGTGCCCCGACCCGCCGCCGAGCCGCTACCGCCCATACCCCCGTGCCCCGACCCGCCGCCGAGCGACCACCGTCCATACCCCGAGCGCCAGCAGCAGCGCGCTCCCCGCGCCGATGCCGCCCACCGCCAGGACTCGCATCCCGGTGTCCTCGCCCCCGGCGCTCCGCCCCGTCACGGCCGCCTCCCGGTCCTGTGCCGTGACCTCGAACAGATCGCGCGGCTCGGACTGCCCGGCGTACCCGGGCCCGGCGTGCGGGGTGCCGGTGACGCGCACCCGCAGCGTCACCCCGAAGGGCCCCTGGCCGAATGTGCCGGCCATCCCCTCGCTGAGGTGCACGACGAGGTAGTACGCCCCGGCGAAACGCATGCCGCGCACCGCGTCGAGCACGGCGTACCGGTTGCGGTACTCCACGGGCGGCAGGGGGCTGAGTACGGCCGCCTTCTGGCTGCCGTTGTAGCTGAGGGCCGCGTCGTCGACGTAACCGCGGACGGGATTGTGCAGCGCCAGGTCGAGGGCTCCGCTGACATAGCCGCCGGCCCCGTTCGAACTGCCCAGTTCCGCGGTGGCGTGCACCTGCTGGCCCCAGTCGACCGGCACCTTGTAGTAGAGGGTCTGCCCGGGCCTCATGTCCGTCTGCCAGACGCCTTGTCCGAGCGCGCGTGCCGTGACGAAGCCCGCTCCGCCGGCGCGGCGCCGGGGCTCACCGGTGACCGGCTCGGGCGAGGCGGAGTCCCAGACCTCGGGCGCGCTCGTGGCCCCGGCCCGCCGAGGACGCGGCTCGGCGACCGGTGCCAGCTCCAGGTCCCAGGCACCCGACGCGGACACGCCACCCGAACCCGGTACGCCCGCCGTGCCCGCCGGTTCGAGGCGCTCGACCAGTACGTAATACGTGCCCGCTCCCTGGCACAGGGAGCCGCCCACCTGGCGCATCCCCAGGGCCGTGACCGGCCGCGGGCTCAGTCCCGCCCCGAACCGCGCGGACGCATAGGAACAGGAGCCGCCGTTGGCGTCCTGCACCGACACCCTGATGCCGTCGCTGGCGGAGACGGCGGCACCTGCGGGGGGTACGGCGGTCACGGGGACGTACGCGGTCGTCGTCGCCCGGAGCTCCACGCGGTAGTAGAGCCTGCCGTCGCGGGGGAGGGAACTCCGGTACGTCTCGCCCGGCTTCAGCCCCGGGGCGTCCACGGTGCCCGCCGCTCCGGCGACGGTCCTGGCCCCTTCCGCGAAGGCGTACCCGCCAGAGGCCCCGGCCACCGAGCCGGCGGCCCCGGCCTGTGAGCCCGCGGCCACCGCCGACCGGCCCGGCACCAGCAAGGCGCCCAGCATCACCGCCGTCCCCGCGACCGCGACCGCGACGGGCAGCCGACGGCTCCGCCGGGCCGCCCCGGGCCACCACCCCGCCGTACACCAGCTCGCGATACGCCACCTCGCCGTACGCCACCGCCCGGAGCGCGCCGAGAACACCGCACGCCCTTCTCTACGCCACCCCGTGCGCCGCCCCATCCCGTGTCACCCCTCCTCGTCCCACGCGCGGCGGGGCACCCCCTGCAGATTCCCCACCAAGGCACCTCACGGAAAACCGCGCAGCCGCCTCACGCAGACGCCCTGCGCAGCCACCCGGCGCAAGCGCCCCGCGCAGGCACTCCGTACAGGCACTCCGTACAGGCACCCACAAAGAAGTCCGCCACCGCCCTATACAGCCCGAAACCGCGTTCCGCTCGCCGAGAACCACCGACAGCCGCCTGCGCCAACGGTGGCCGCGCCCCCCACGGCCGTGCGCCGCATGTCGTCGGGCCATGTCGTCGCGCCATACCGGACCGTGGCCCATCCTGCCCCGCGCACGCCCGGGTCATCCCGGCAATCCGTGCGGCCGTCCGAAACACCCCGCTCGACGCCCCGCTCGCGAGTGGCCCTACCGCCTCAGCGGCGCCCCAGCAACACAAAACCCCGACCGCAGGGGCGGTCGGGGCCTGATCGGTTTCCGTTGTCTGTACTCACGAACCCGTGGGCACGGAGTCAGTCGCCTCCGTCCACAGATCCTGCTCGGCGCGATCCGCCTGGATCTGGCGGTACACGAGGAGCCCGCCGATGGCGGCCAGTGCGACCAGGAGCAGCTTCTTCACCGCGCGACCTCGTCTTTCCTTGACGTAGGGGACCTCTGGCGCCCGACTATACACACCGCCCGATATCGGTCGGTGACCTGCGCCGGGCCCCCAACTCCCGCCCTCAAGAGCGCATTGGCCACGGGCGGTGGCGTCCCGACCGGAGGGTCGTCACACCCCCACACACGGTTACTTTGCTCCCTCTTCACCAATCAAGATCCGCGTTTGGGAGATTTTCTTCCGCTTTGCACCCATCCGAGTGGTGTTCATCTGAACATCGCCGCGCCATGTGCGTGGGTCCACCACTTCGCGACGCTCATACACATCATGAGGAAAGTACGCAAATCGCCCAACCCGAAAGTGAGGGGTCATGGCCAGGAACAACAAGGTCATGAATCTGTGGACCGTCATCGTCACCGCCTTCCTCGCCCTGTTCGCGGCGCTCGGACTCGCCTCCCCGGCCACGGCCGCGGCCGCCCCGCGGACCGAGACCCCGCAGAAGAGCAGCGCGCCTGCTCCGAGGCCGGCGACGCACCCCTGGTCCTGGTCCCGCTCCTGGTCCTGGTCCGAAGCCAGAGCGCTGCCCCCCACGATGAAGCAACGGATCCGGGCCGAGGCCCACGGCACATCTCCCAGTTGCCGCCACAGCCCCCTCGAAGACACCACGGCGGAGATCCTGAACGGCCTGGGAGCCCCGGCACCGCTCACCTGCTGACCCGGCGCCCCTCCACCGCTGCCGCCGGAACCTGACGGGATCCGACGGAACCCGACGGAACCCGACCAAAACAGACCGGAATCCGACCGGCGCGCCCGACCGGAACCCGGCACCCAGCGGCACAGCGGCACAGCGGCAGCAGCACGCAGGACGTGCGGCACCGAAGACCCAGCGTGAGCACCACAGCAAGACAGCAACACAGCAACACAGCAACACCTGATGGCGAACTTGCGTACAGCTCCACATCAGCGCGAGTCCCCCGGCCTCCCCCGGCCGGGGGCCTTCGCATGCCTGTTTCCCACCGCCCGGCCCCAAGTCGTAAGGACCTCTTCAGGAGTCGTAGCCTGGTGACGAGGTGACTCCTGTGCCCAAGGCGTACGAAGTGATCGCGGACGACATCCGCCGGTCCATCCGCGAGGGCGGGCGCGAGCCCGGCGAGCGCCTGCCGTCCGAGGCGGACCTGGCGCGGCACTACAGACGCAGCGTGCCCACGATCCAGAACGCGCTGCGGGTTCTGAACGAGGAAGGTCTCATCGACAAGCGGCACGGCAGCGGCACCTTCGTCCGGTGTCCGCGCACCCGGGCGGTCCGTGACAACCGCCGGCACCAGTGGGAGAAGCGCCGGGTTCGCGCACCGGAGGCCGAGCGGGCACAGACCGGCGCGACCGAGCACGACACCGGTCTTGACCTGCGGGATCTCGTCTTCTACGCCAGATACCGGGAGATCAAGGCGCCCCAGTACCTCGCGGACGCGTTCGGCGTCCCCGAGCACACCGTCCTGCTGGAACGCACCTACCGGACCCGCCACGCCGCCGAGACCGCCCCGTTCAACCTGGTCACCTCCTATCTCGTGCGCGACATGATCGCCGTGAACCCGGATCTGCTGGACGACCGCAACGAGCCGTGGCCGGGCGGCACGCAGCACCAGCTGTACACCGCGGGCATCGAGGTGGGCCGGGTCGAGGAGCGCTTCACCGCCCGCCCGCCGACGCCGGAGGAGGCCGAGGAGCTGGAGCTGCCGCCGGGTACGTCGGTGATCCTGCTGCGGAAGACGTCGTACGACATCGAGGACCGCGTCGTGGACATCACCCATGTCACCCTTCCCGGCGACCGCACGGAGCTACGCTTCACCACGTCCCTGGAAAGGTGGTGAGGGCCGCCGTGCGCCGGCGCGTCAGCATCGTCACCGCGGTTCACGCGCCGTCGGCCCCGTTCCTGGCGGAGGCCCACGAGTCGCTGTGCGCGCAGCACCTGCCCGACGGCTGGACCTGGCAGTGGGTGATCCAGCAGGACGGGGAGACGGACGACGTCCGTCCGTACGTCCCCGACGACGCGCGGGTGACCTTCCGGCAGGGGCGGCCGGGCGGCCCCGGAGTGGCCCGCACGATGGCGCTCGCGCACGCCGACGGCGCGTACGTGAAGGTCCTGGACGCCGACGACCAGCTCACCCCGGGCGCCCTCGCCCGCGACCTGGCCGTCCTCGAAGGAGACCGGGGCATCGGCTGGACGACCTCCCGGGTGCTGGACCTCATGCCGGACGGCTCCACGGTGGGCTTCCCCGCAGACCCCGACGACGGGCCGATCGAGCGCGGTGTCGTGACGGAGTACTGGGCGCGCAACGATTTCCGTGCCCAGGTCCACCCGGCGACGCTGTGCGTACGGCGTGACCTCCTGGTCGCGCTGGGCGGCTGGATGGCGCTGCCGGCCTCCGAGGACACCGGGCTGCTGCTCGCCCTGAACTCGGTGAGCCGCGGCTGGTTCTCCCGGCAGGTGGGGCTTCTCTACCGCAAGTGGGAGGGCCAGGTCACGGGCCAGGCCCCGCACGTCGACCCGGCCGAGCGGGACGCGCGGACGGCCGTTGTCGCGGCCAGGGCGCGGGCGCTGGCACGCTTCGGATGGCACGCTCCGCTGACCGGCTCGACCGGCTCACCCGCTCCGGCGGCCGACTGACATCCCCCTGGGCCCGCGCCCCTCGACCGCCGGCCCTCAGCCCCCGGCCCGCCACGCATCGGGCCTGCACATCGCCACCGCAAGGGTCAGGGCAGCGCCACCGCAAGGTCAGAGCAGCGTCACCGCAAGGGTCACGGCAGCGTCTCCGCGTCCACCCGGGAGAAGATCAGATCGCATTCGGCCCGCACGGGCCCGCGCCAGCGAACGGGCACGCCCGCCGTGCCGCTCAGCGCGGACGGGTAGCTCCCGGGCGCGTAGTCGTTGGCCAGCCGATAGACGTGAAAGCCCGCGTCGGTCATCGTCCCGAGCAGTTCGCCGGCCGAGTCACCGAGCCGGGCCATGCGCTCGGGGGTCACCTCGACGCTGATCTCCGCGTCGGGCCGCAGCCTGTCCAGCAGGGGCGCGAGGCCGCGGACGACGCCGCCTTCCGCGCCCTCGACATCGATCTTGATCACCCGGGCGCTCGCGATCTCCGCCGGTTCGAGCAGTTCCGGCAGCGGCCGGGCCTCGATCTCGAAGGTGGACTCCGCGGGTCCGTCGTAGGGAACGATGCTGTTCGCCCCCATGTTGCGGGAACTGGCCAGCACGAAGGTCAGGGTCTTGTGGCCGTCGGAGACCGCGGAGTTGACGGCACGGATGTTCCGGCAGTCGTTCAGCGCGCGCTGGTGCAGCAGGCGGCGGTGGAACGCGGGCGACGCCTCGATCGCCACGACCCTCCCCCGGTCGCCGACGAGCCGTGACGCCAGGACGCTGAAGACGCCCACGTTCGCCCCTACGTCGACGAAGCCGTCCCCCGGCTTCAGCCGGCGCCGCAGCCAGCTCGTCATGTGCGGCTCCCACACCCCGAACAGATACACATAGCGCTGGATGAGGTCCTGGGTGTCCACCGCGAACCGTGCGCCGGAACGGGTCGTCACGACGCGCCAGCGTGGATGGTCCCGCAGATACGGGTTCAGCCAGCGTGCGGCGAGGGCCGCCTTGCCGAACGAGCCCGGTGCGTCGCGCACATACCGGCGGCCGAGCGTGACCAGCAGCTCCGACAGGGGATGACTCACACGACGTCACTGCCCCGCGAACGGCACGGCGAACCGGCCTCGGGGCGTGCGGCCCATGCGGCCTGTGCGACCCATGCGGCCCCTTCGGTACCCGATGCCGCGGCTGCCCCTGTGCTCCCCGGCTGCCTCTCGCCCTGTGCCGCGGCGGCTACCTCCCGGCGCCCGCGGTCGCGAGCCAGTGGGCGACCCTGCGCAGGGTGGTCTCGTCAACTCGCTCCACCAGGGCCTGGACGGCGGTCAGATCGTCCGGCGTGAGGTCGTAGAGGCCCGCTCGGCCCAGTCCCGCCATGAGCACCTGGTGCCGCCGGTCGTCCATGCGCTCGGCGAGCTTGCTCGGCTCCGAGGGCTTGCTCGGCTCCAAGGACGCGGCCGGCTGCTCCTCGGCGGTTGCGGCGGGCTGCTGTGCGGCCCGACCGGATGTCGTCGGGGCGGCGGAGCGTTCGAAGCGGTGCCAGGCGCCGTCCCGCGGCCCCCACAGGGCGACGGTCGGCTCGCCCCCGCGCGCCCGTACGGTCTGCGTCATCTCGCCCACGGCGTGCACCACGGGGGAGCGGTGGGACGACTCGGCGCCGACCCGCCATGACGCCGAGTCCGGCTCGTAGAACATCGCGACCCAGCGTGGCGTACCCGGCGGCTCCGGGCTCCGCAGACGTGTGTCCACCGCACTCACCCCTTCGGAAGCGACCCGACGGCGACCATAACTGACGTACCGTCAGATTCACAGGGGTGTGGCGAGGTCGCACCGGGGCGTTCCCGCCGCCGGGCCCGGGACCCGCCGCCCGGCACTGGTCCCTCCCCACGTGGAGACCAGTGCCGGACGTCGCGGGCGGTGTCGATCCGCACCGCATCGGCGTCGCGGTGCGGATCGAGGAAGAGGCGTCGCGGCCCCGAGGTCACCGCGACGGCTGCCGGAAGAAGGCTCGCGAAGCGCGTCCTCCGGGCGTTCGGGTCCGGACGTCGCGGCTGCCCGTCCGGGCGTACGCCATCGTTTCCTGACTCCGACGGAAGCTGACCGAGAACTCTGACGGAAGCTGACCGAGAACATGCGGCGCCATGAGCCGACTCTCCGAAGCTCTGGGGTGCTGACCTGTCCGGACGACGCGCGGACGGCCTGTAACGGGTCCGCTACTGCGTCGCGATCCTGCCATCTGCGGCGCCCAGCCACGAGGCTACGGCGCCCGACGCACGGCATCGCCGCAGGTCAGCCATATAGGGTGAGTTTTCCGGTCCGGACGTTCACAGGCGGGGAGTAAGGGGTGGAGACCTTGAGTTCCGACTCAGGGGCACGCACGGCCTTCGCGGAACGTCTCGCGCTGCTGTACAAGGAAGCGGGCAATCCTCCCCTCAAGCGCGTCGCCGAGGCCGTCGTCCGGTTGCAGCGGGTCGACGAGCGCGGCCGGCCCGTCCGGGTGTCCGCGCAGCGCATCAGCGACTGGCGACGGGCCAAGAACGTGCCCGCCCAGTTCGGTGCCCTCGCCGCGGTGCTGCATGTGCTGGTACCCGACGCCCGGCGCGCACGGCCGGCTCCGGTCTACCCCGGCCTGTACGACCTGGTCGAGTGGCAGCGCCTGTGGGAGCGCGCGGTGGCCGACCCGGTCGCCGACCGCCCGGCGTCCCCGGACGAGACGGACGGCGCCTCCGGGGAGGCCGCGGCCGTGCCCGGAGTATGCCCGTACCGGGGGCTCGCCGCCTACCGGGGGGAGGACGCCCGCTGGTTCTTCGGCCGGGAGCGGAGCACGCGGGCCCTCATCGACCAGCTCCGCGCTGCGGAACGGACCGGCGGCCTGGTCATGCTCGTCGGCGCCTCGGGAGCGGGAAAGTCCTCCCTCCTGAACGCGGGCCTCACCCCGGCCCTGCGCGAGACCCCACCAAACGAAAGCGACCGGACCGCAAGCGGCCCACTCGGAACCGACTCGGGCGCAAGCGGCACGGTCCGAAGTATGGCGGGCGCAAACGCCCCAGGGACGGGCGGCTCGGGCGCAAGCACCGCGGCCGTAAGCGGCGCGGGCGCAAGCGGCGCGGGCGCAAGCGGCGCGGGCGGAGCCGCTGTGGGCGCAAGGGCCTCCGATGGAAGCGGCTCGGACGTGGGCACTGCGGGCACGAGCGACCCGGGCGACGCACACGTCCGGCCGCGCGGGGAAGGCCACCCCCGCGACCCCGGCCAACCGCATGCGAAGACTCCGACGACCCCGACGCTCGGCGAAGACCACCCCCACGCGGACACCCAACCCCCAAGGAGCGCGGGGAACTGGGCGATCGACCACCAACAACCCGCACCCGGCCAACCACCGCCCCCACCTCAAGGGGCGCGGGGAACTGCGCGACCGGTCACAAACAACCCGCACCCGACCCCACCGAGCCCCCACCCCCATCCCCACCCCCCTGCCCAAGACCAACCCAACGGCCAGACCCGACCCCCCGCTCAAGACCAACCCCTCACGGAACCCCGACCCCCCGCCCAAGACCCACACCCAGCCGACCGCCCCCGGCGGCTGGTGCTCTCGCTCGTGCCGGGAAGCGACCCCCTCGCGGAACTGACCCGCCGCATCCCCGAGCTGACCCCGCTCCTGCCGGCCGCGGCGCACCCCGCGCGGGCGCCCGAGGAGCCCGGTGACCCAAGGTTCGCCCAGGCGGTCGGCGAGGCCGTCGCCGCCTGGGCGGAGCGCGAGGCACCCGGCACCGCCCGCCCGGTGGTCGTCGTGGACCAGTTCGAGGAGGCGTTCACCCTCTGCGCCCACGAGACGGACCGGCGCGCCTTCATCCGCGTCCTGCACGCCGCCTGCACCCCCGCCGGACCGGACGCCCCGGCCCCCGTACTCGTCGTCCTCGGCATACGCGCCGACTTCTACGAGCAGTGCCTCGGCTATCCCGAACTGGCCGACGCGCTCCAGCACCGGCACATGGTGCTCGGCCCGCTGACCGCCACCGAGCTGCGCGAGGCCGTGACCGGCCCGGCCAAGGCGGTGGGCCTGGAACTCGAACCGGGCCTCGCCGAGCTGATCCTCCGCGAGGTCAGCGCGGACGGCCCCCGCGGCGCGCACGACGCGGGCGTCCTCCCGCTCCTCTCCCACGCGCTGCTCGCCACCTGGCAGCGGCGCAAGGCGGGCAGGCTCACGCTGGCCGGCTACCGCGCGGCGGGCGGCATCCAGGGCGCGGTGGCGGCGACCGCCGAGCGCGCCTGGTCCGGCCTCGACCCGGAGGCGCGTACGGCGGCCCGGCTGCTGCTGCTCAGGCTGGTCCGGCTGGGCGAGGACACCCAGGCCACCCGCAGGCGGGGCACGCGGCGCCAGCTGGCCGAGGAGTCGACGGACCCGGACGGTACGGAGGAATCGCTCGAAGCGCTCGTCCGCGCCCGGCTGGTGACGCTCGACGCGGACACCGTCGAGATCACCCATGAGGCGCTGCTGCACGCCTGGCCGCGGCTGCGTGACTGGATCGACGAGGACCGGCAGGGCAATCTGCTGCGCCAGCGCCTGGAGGAGGACGGCCGGGCCTGGGAGGGCTCGAACCGCGACGCGTCGCTGCTCTACCGGGGTTCCCGGCTGGAGCAGGCCCGCGCCTGGGCGGCGTCCGCCGGTGACACCTCCCTGACCCGGAGCGCGGCGGAGTTCCTGGCCGCCTCGGTCAGGCTGCGCAAGCGCACGGTGCGGATCAGCAGGGGCGCGGTGTCGGCCCTGGTGGTCCTCGCGGTCCTGGCGGTCGGCTCGGCGGTGATCGCCTGGCAGCAGCGCAACGACGCGGTGTTCGAGCAGGTGGTCGCCGAGGCCGATCGCGTCCAGTACACGGATCCGTCGCTGTCCGCCCAGCTCGATCTCGTGGCGCACCGCCTCCGGCCGGGCGACGAGGGCGCCAACAACCGGCTGATCTCGATCGTGAACGCCCCGCTGGCCACGCCGCTGCTCGGCCACACCGGCGCCGTCTACCTCACCTCGTTCAGCCCGAAGGGCGATGTCCTGGCCACCGCCAGCTACGACCGGACCGTACGGCTGTGGGACGTGACGGACCGGACCCGCCCCAGGCCGCTCGGCAAGCCCCTCACCGGCCACTCCAGCTGGGTGAGCAGCGCCGTCTTCAGCCCGGACGGCCGCACGCTCGCCAGCGCCTCCGACGACGGCACCGTACGCCTGTGGAACGTCACCTCCCCGCGCCGCCCGCGGGCGCTCGGCACCCCGCTGAACGGGCACGACGGCACCGTCTACCTGGTCGCCTTCAGCCCGGACGGCCGGACCCTGGCCGCGGCCACCGACCGGCACGTCGTACGGCTGTGGGACGTACGCGACCCGGGCCGGCCGAAGCCGCTGGGCGCCCTGACGGGGCACACCCACGCCGTCCGTTCCGTGGCCTTCGGCCCCGGCGGACGGACGCTGGCCGCGGGCGCGGACGACGGCTCGATCAGGCTGTGGGACATGACCGATCCGCGCCGGCCGGCCCGGCTCGGCACGCCGCTGACGGGGCACACCACGACGGTGCACTCCGTGGCGTTCAGCCCGGACGGGCGCACCCTCGCCAGCGGCAGCGCGGACGACACCGTACGCCTTTGGGACGTGGCCGATCCGCGCCGCGCGGCGCCGCTCGGCACCCCGCTCACCGGGCACACCGGCCCCGTGTGGTCGGTGGCCTTCAGCCCGGACGGCACCGTGCTCGCCGCGGCCAGCGCGGACAGCACCGCAACCCTGTGGAACGTCAGTGACCCGGCCTATCCGTCCCAGGTCGGCGAGCCCCTGTCCGGCGGCAGCGGCGAGATGTACGCGCTGGGGTTCAGCCCCGACGGGCGGACCCTCGCCACCGGCAGCGGCGACAGCAAGGTCCGGCTGTGGGCGCTGCCGACCTCGGACATGATCGGCCGCATCGGCGCGTTCCGGCGGGACGGGCATGTGCTGGCCACGGCCGCACGCGACGGAAAGGTCCGGCTGTGGAACATCGCCGACCCGGGCCGGCCCACGCTGCTGTCCGAGCCCTTCATGCCGGGCGACGGCGACGTGCGCACCCTGGCGTTCTCCTCCGACGGCCGTGTCCTCGCGGTGCGGATGGGAAACCGCTCGCTACAGCTGTGGAACGTCTCCGACCCCTACCGGCCCGTCCCCTACGGCGCGCCGCTCACCCTGCGGACCCGCTTCACCGGCCCCAACGCCCTGGGCTTCACGCCGGACGGACGCACCTTGGCCACGGCCTACGACGACCGCACCATCCGCCTGTGGGACGTCAGCGACCCGGCCGACCCGGTGCCGCTCGGCAAGCCCCTCACCGGCCACAAGGGCTACGTCAACTCCCTCGTGTTCGCCCCCGACGGCCGCACCCTGGCCAGCGGCAGCGCGGACGGCACCGTACGGCTGTGGAACGTGGCCGACCCGCGTCGCGCCGCGCCCGTCGGCGGCCCCCTGGCGGGGCACCTCGGCCCGGTCAACACGCTCGCCTACAGCCCCGACGGCCGGACCCTGGCCAGCGGCAGCGACGACGACACGGTACGGCTGTGGGACATCGGCGACCCCGGCGGGCCCACCGCGCTGGACACGCCGCTCACCGGCCACACCGAGGCGGTCGTCTCGCTGACGTTCAGCCAGAACGGCGACACCCTGGCCAGCGGCGGCAACGACAACACCGTACGGCTGTGGGACGTCGCGCACCCGTCCCAGGCGTCCCCGATCGGCCAGTCGCTGAGCCCGAACGCCAAGACCGGCAACTTCCTCGCGTTCAGCCCCAACAGCCGCATGCTGGGAGTGTCGAGCGGCGCCGACACCGTACGGCTGTGGAACCTGGACGTCGACCGGGCCATCCGCCACATCTGCGCGACGACCCGGGGGGTGCTGACCCGGGAGAAGTGGCACGAGTACCTGCCGCGGCTCTCGTACGACCCCCCGTGCGACCGCTGACGACCCCACAGGGGCGCGTGATACAGATCACAGCTCCCGCCCGCTGTCCAACAGTTGGCTCCCGCGGACCGACCACCCTTGTTACCCTTGGCCATAGCTCGACCGCTGACGCATCCCCCGTCGCCAGCGGTCGAGCCCTCCCGAACCCCCACCGCCCAAAGCCGCCCAGCGTGACGGCACCGCAAGGACGCCCCCTCGGCGAGCGGGGCCGGCAAAGGGTCCGGTCGGCAGCGGAGTCCTCCCGGGGCCCGCTGGGCGGGTCATGCTTCTTCCAGGGCCTGGCCGAATTCGCGCAGCACTTTGCCATGGCGGCTGCGGGCCAGTTCATGCCCGACCCCTATGGCGAGCGCGACCGGCCACTCGATGAGTTCGAGCGCCGTGAGGAAGCCGAGCCCCGCGAGGAAAGCGAGCTGGTCCTTGGGCGGCAGTTCGACCCGCAGGTCGCCCACGCGGACGGACACCGAATTGTCCGAGACGACGTGCTCGGCTGCGGCGCGCGCCCCATGGGACCTCTTGATCGGAACCGGCGCGCCGGCCCGCGCGGCGCCGGGATCTGTCCTGCTTGCTTGCGCGGTCATGTCTCGTTCCGTTTCATCGGCCGGTGCCGGGCATCCGCTCGATGTCCCTCTTCGCCCCTCTTCCACGCTAGCCCCATACGCCCCGCTGCCCCACTCCGGGAATTCACCCAACACAAAGACCCCCAACCATGATCGGTTGAGGGTCTTCTCACTGGTGGGGCTAACAGGATTTGAACCTGTGGCCTCATCCTTATCAGGGATGCGCTCTAACCAACTGAGCTATAGCCCCGCCGCGCTCTGCGGTGTGTGTCCCGCGCGCTGACTCCTGAAGATTAGCGCACGACCGGGGCAGTCCCAAAATCGGTTGTCGCAGGCCGCACGGCAGAGGTTTGGCAGGCGTCACGGCGCGGTAGGCCACCCGCCCTACTCGTCCTCCGCCAGCGTCAGCTCCACACCCCCGACGAAGCCGGCGGAGAGGTTGTAGATGAACGCGCCGAGCGTGGCCAGCGCCGTCGCGAGGACGACGTCGATGACCGCGATGATCGTCGTGAACATCAGCACATGCGGAAGCGACAGGAAGGCTTGCAGGTCAAAGCCGTTCGCCTCGTTCGATCCCGTCGCCTCCGAGATGGTGCCGCCGACGGTCGAGAAGACGCCCATCGCGTCCAGGACCATCCACAGCACCGCGGACGCGACGATCGTGCAGATGCCGAGTGCGATGGAGAGCAGAAAGCTGACCTTCATCACCGACCACGGGTCGGCCTTGGCCACGCGCAGCCGCGCCTTGCGGGTGCGGGGCGTGGTGCGCGCGCCGGTGCGCGGCCGGCGCACGGCTCCGGCTCCCGACCCGGACGCGGTCTGCGCCGGGTAGGCCTGCGGCGGGTGGTAGGGCCCGGCGGGCTGCTGCTGCCGTCGCTCGCCCGGCAGCGGCGAGGCACCGTGCGCCTCCCCTGCCGGGGGCTGGGCCGACTGCTGGGCGCCGGGAGCGGCCGGGCCCGCTCCAGCGCCGTAGTGCTGGGTCTGCGGGCCTCGGGTGTCCGTCACAGTTCCCCCCTGGGATCCATGAGAGTCGGGCGAGTGCGGGTCGGTCGCGGGCGACTTGACCGGCTTCAGATTGGTCGTGTGCGGATCCGTCGCGTTCGCGCCGCCCGCGGCGGAGCCACGGCCGCCGTCGCCCGTCCCCTTACCGGAATCGTTGCCGGTCGGGGTACCGACCGAACCGGCGCCCGTGGCTCCGCTCACGATGACACACTCCTCGTGCTACTCGGCCGAGGGCGCCTCACCCTCGTCCGTGCCGGCGGTCGCGGCGTCCTCGGCGATCTCGTCCACGGCCACGTCACCGTCGACTTCCTCCGCCTCGCGCCCCGCCTCGGCGTTACGTGCGATACCGACGACGGCATCGCGCTTGCCCAGGTTGATCAGTTGGACGCCCATGGTGTCACGGCCCGTCTCCCTGACCTCGCTGACTCGCGTACGAATCACACCGCCGGACAGGGTGATGGCGAGGATCTCGTCACTCTCCTCGACGATCAGCGCGCCGACGAGCGAGCCGCGGTCCTCCACGATCTTGGCGGCCTTGATGCCGAGGCCACCGCGGCCCTGGACGCGGTACTCGTCGACGGCGGTCCGCTTCGCGTACCCACCGTCCGTGGCAGTGAACACGAACGTACCGGGTCGAACAACATTCATCGACAGAAGCTCGTCGCCCTCGCGGAAGCTCATGCCCTTGACGCCCGAGGTGGCCCGGCCCATCGGCCGCAGGGTGTCGTCCGAGGCGGTGAACCTGATCGATTGCGCCTTCTTGCTGATCAGAAGCAGATCGTCGTCCGACGACACCAGCTCGGCCCCGATCAGTTCGTCGTCGGACCCGTCCTCCCGCTCCCGCAGGTTGATCGCGATGACACCGCCGGAGCGGGGCGAATCGTAATCCTTCAGAGGCGTCTTCTTGACCAGACCCGCCTTGGTGGCGAGGACCAGATACGGCGCCGCCTCGTAGTCGCGGATCGCCAGGATCTCGGCGATCGACTCGTCCGGCTGGAACGCCAGCAGGTTCGCGACATGCTGCCCGCGCGCGTCCCGGCCGGCGTCCGGCAGTTCGTACGCCTTGGCCCGGTACACCCGGCCCTTGTTGGTGAAGAACAGCAGCCAGTGGTGCGTGGTGGAGACGAAGAAGTGGTCGACGATGTCGTCTTCCTTCAGCTTCGTGCCGCGCACGCCCTTGCCGCCGCGCTTCTGCGCCCGGTAGTCGTCCGTCTTCGTGCGCTTGACATAGCCGCCGCGCGAGACGGTGACGACGATGTCCTCCTCGGCGATCAGGTCCTCGATGGACATGTCGCCGTCGTAGGGCACCAGCATGGTCTTGCGGTCGTCGCCGTACTTCTCGACGATCGCCGCCAGTTCCTCGCTGACGATGCCGCGCTGGCGGACCGGCGAGGCAAGGATCTCGTTGTACTCGTTGATCTTCGCCTGGAGTTCGTCGTGCTCCTGGACGATCTTCTGGCGCTCCAGGGCGGCCAGTCGGCGCAGCTGCATCTCAAGGATGGCGTTCGCCTGGATCTCGTCGATCTCCAGGAGATCCATCAGGCCGCTGCGGGCCACCTCGACGGTCGCACTGCGCCGGATCAGCGCGATGACCTCGTCGATGGCGTCCAGGGCCTTCAGCAGGCCACGCAGGATGTGCGCCCGCTCCTCCGCCTTGCGCAGCCGGAAGCGGGTACGGCGGACGACGACCTCGATCTGGTGCGTCACCCAGTGCCGGATGAACGCGTCCAGGGACAGGGTCCGCGGCACGCCGTCGACCAGCGCCAGCATGTTGGCGCCGAAGTTCGTCTGCAGGTCGGTGTGCTTGTACAGGTTGTTCAGGACGACCTTGGCGACCGCGTCCCGCTTGAGGACGATCACCAGGCGCTGGCCGGTGCGCGAGGACGTCTCGTCACGCACGTCCGCGATGCCGCCGACCTTGCCGTCCTTCACCAGGTCGGCGATCTTCTGCGCCAGGTTGTCCGGGTTGACCTGGTACGGCAGCTCGGTGACCACCAGGCACTGGCGGTTCTGGATCTCCTCGACCTCGACGACCGCGCGCATGGTGATCGAGCCGCGCCCGGTGCGGTACGCCTCCTCGATGCCCTTGCGGCCCACCACCAGGGCGCCGGTCGGGAAGTCCGGGCCCTTGATGCGCTCGATGAGCGCGTCGAGCAGTTCCTCGTGCGAGGCGTCCGGGTTCTCCAGGCACCACTGGGCGCCGGCCGCGACCTCGCGCAGGTTGTGCGGCGGGATGTTGGTCGCCATGCCGACCGCGATGCCCGCCGAGCCGTTGATCAGCAGGTTCGGGAAGCGCGAGGGCAGGACGGTGGGCTCCTGGGAGCGGCCGTCGTAGTTGTCCGTGAAGTCGACGGTCTCCTCGTCGATGTCGCGGACCATCTCCATCGACAGCGGCGCCATCTTGCACTCGGTGTAGCGCATGGCGGCCGCCGGGTCGTTGCCCGGGGAGCCGAAGTTGCCGTTGGAGTCGACGAGCGGCATGCGCATCGCCCACGGCTGGGCCAGGCGGACCAGCGCGTCGTAGATCGAACTGTCGCCGTGGGGGTGGTAGTTGCCCATGACGTCGCCGACGACGCGGGCGCACTTGTAGAAGCCGCGTTCGGGCCGGTAGCCGCCGTCGTACATGGCGTACAGGACGCGGCGGTGGACGGGCTTGAGACCGTCGCGGACGTCGGGCAGCGCGCGGGACACGATGACGGACATCGCGTAGTCCAGGTACGAGCGCTGCATCTCCGTCTCAAGCCCGACGGGCTCGATGCGCATGGTGGTGTCGCCGCCCTCGGCCTCGGGCGTGACTGGGGTGTTCTCGTCGGCCATTGCTGGTGAAGATCCTTCCCGGTGCGGTCAGCTGAGACCGACTCAGATGTCGAGGAAGCGGACGTCCTTGGCGTTGCGCTGGATGAACTGGCGGCGGGCCTCGACGTCCTCGCCCATCAGGACCGAGAACAGGTCGTCGGCCTGGGCGGCGTCGTCGAGGGTGACCTTGCCGAGGACCCGGTGGTCGATGTCCATCGTCGTCACGCGCAGTTCCTCGGCGTTCATCTCGCCGAGGCCCTTGAAGCGCTGGATCGAGTCCTCCTTGATGCGCTTGCCGCGCTGGCGGCCCAGCTCGATGAGGGCGTCGCGCTCGCGGTCGGAGTACGCGTACTCGGCGTCCTCACGGCCCCACTTGATCTTGTAGAGCGGGGGCCGGGAGAGATACACATGGCCGCGCTCCACGAGGTCCCGCATGAAGCGGAAGAGGAAGGTCAGCAGCAGGGTGTTGATGTGCTGGCCGTCGACGTCGGCGTCCGCCATCAGGATGATCTTGTGATAGCGGAGCTTGTCGATGTCGAAGTCCTCGTGCACGCCCGTGCCGAAGGCGGAGATCAGCGCCTGGATCTCCTGGTTCTGAAGGATCTTGTCGATCCTGGCCTTCTCGACGTTGAGGATCTTGCCGCGGATCGGAAGGATCGCCTGGTACTGCGGGTTGCGGCCGGACTTGGCCGAACCGCCGGCGGAGTCGCCCTCGACGATGAAGATCTCGCACTTGGCCGGGTCGTTCGACTGGCAGTCCGCCAGTTTACCCGGCAGGGACGCGGTCTCCAGCAGGCCCTTGCGGCGGGTCAGGTCGCGGGCCTTGCGGGCCGCCACGCGCGCGGTGGCCGCCTGGATGCCCTTGCGGATGATGTCCGAGGCTTCGTTGGGGTTGCGGTCCAGCCAGTCGTTGAGGTGTTCGTAGACGGCCTTCTGCACGAAGGTCTTGGCCTCCGTGTTGCCCAGCTTGGTCTTCGTCTGTCCCTCGAACTGCGGCTCGCTCAGCTTGACCGAGATGATCGCGGTCAGGCCCTCGCGGATGTCGTCGCCCGTGAGGTTGTCGTCCTTCTCGCGCAGCAGCTTCTTGTCGCGCGCGTACTTGTTGATCAGCGAGGTCAGGGCCGCCCGGAAGCCCTCCTCGTGGGTGCCGCCCTCATGGGTGTGGATGATGTTGGCGAAGGAGTACACGCCCTCGCTGTAGCCGCTGTTCCACTGCATCGCGACCTCAAGGGACAGGCTCTTGTCCTTGTCCTCGGCCTCCAGGTCGATGACGGTGGGGTGCACCACGTCTCCCTTGCGGGAGTTGAGGTACTTCACGAAGTCGACGATGCCGCCCTCGTAGTGGTACGTGACCGACTTGACCTCGTCCTTCTCGTCGGCGCCCGCCTCGTCGGCGCCCGAGGTGGCCTTCGCCGACTCGCGCTCGTCGGTGAGCCGGATGGTCAGGCCCTTGTTGAGGAACGCCATCTCCTGGAAGCGCCGCGAGAGCGTCTCGAAGGAGTAGTCGGTGGTCTCGAAGATGTCCGGGTCGGCCCAGAAGGTGACCGAGGTGCCGGTCTCGTCGGTCTGCTCGTGCTCGGCGAGCGGGGCCGTCGGCACGCCCATCTTGTAGTCCTGCGTCCACCGCCGGCCGTCGGTCCTGACCTCGACCGACACCTTGCTCGACAGGGCGTTGACGACGGAGACGCCGACGCCGTGCAGACCGCCGGAGACCGCGTAGCCGCCGCCGCCGAACTTGCCGCCCGCGTGCAGCACGGTCAGCACGACCTCGACGGCCGGCTTGCCCTCGGAGGGGACGATGCCGACCGGGATGCCACGGCCGTTGTCGACGACGCGGACGCCGCCGTCGGCCAGGATCGTCACGTCGATCGTGTCCGCGTGCCCGGCCAGCGCCTCGTCGACCGAGTTGTCGACGACCTCGTACACCAGGTGGTGCAGACCGCGCTCGCCGGTCGAGCCGATGTACATACCGGGTCGCTTGCGAACCGCGTCCAGACCCTCAAGCACGGTGATCGCGCTGGCGTCGTACGAGGCGGTGACCTCGCCGTTCGCGCCGGCGTCGGTGGACGGGATGTTCTCGTTGGGGTTGCCGGAATCGGCCACGAAGCGCCCTTTCTGGCACAGCACGAGCCAGGCTCCTGGGGGTGCCCCCTCCGGGGGAGGGTTGCCGGAGCGGCTGCGGCATGTTGCGTTGGTAAGCCTTGATTCAGCGTTGCTCAGCTTTTTCCCGGACGGTCCCCACGTTCGGGGGCGGGATCGGCTCCAGTCTACCGGTAGCGCCGACAGTGATGGGGGTTTGCCGGTACCTGAGTCCCCATGTGCCGCCCTCAACCGGTCTCGGCCGGGTCCCGATATACGGAAGGGGGCTCCAAGAGGCTCACAGCGCCACTCAGCGCTTCCGGCTGTCAACCCCTGGCTACTCCAGGGTCAGCTCGCCACACACGTCCGCGCGCGATACCCCGTCGGACCTCCTCACGGGAGCCCGACACAGGCTCCCCACCAGCAAAGATGTGAGGTCGGTCACCTGATCGGCCCGCCCGTCGCGGCCCCGCCCGACGGGCCTGTGAGCGTCCCCCTCGGTGAGGAGCCGGTCACCCATAGGTGTCGCCGGGGCCCGTGCTGCCCGGGGCGCGCAGGGGGCCGTAGCGACGGGCGGTGCCGCCCGGACCGTGCACCTTGATCAGCTTCACGGTGCCGTGCCCCAGGTCTTCGTTGAGGCGGGCGACCAGCGTCGGCGCGAGCAGCCGCAGCTGCGTCGCCCACGCCGTGGAGTCGCACTGCACGGACAGGACGCGCTCGTCCTCGTCGTAGCGCTGCGGCACGCAGTGCTTGGCGAGGTCGTCGCCGACGATCTGCGGCCAGCGGCCCATGACCCCGCCCACCGCGGCGGGCGCCTCCCAGCCGCGCTCGGTGATCAACCGCTTGATGGCGGCGCCCAGCGCCATCGGGTCGCGGCCGTCGGCGCGCGCGCCGGAGCGCAGCCCCCCGCGCCGCGCCTGCTTCTTCTGCCGCGCCGCGTCCCCACGCGCGCGTGCCGCCTCCTTCGCCGCGCGCAGCGCCACGCGCGCGAGGTCGACGCCCGAGGGCTCGGGGGACCGCTGGGGCCGCGCCGGGGCCGGCTCGTCGGTGCTCATACGCGCTCCACCCTCCCGTCGGACACCGCGTACCGGGCCCCGGACAGGACGTCCGGTACGTCGTCGTCGACCGCGGCGGTCACCAGGACCTGCTCGCCGGGCGCGACCAGTTCGGCCAGCCGCTCCCGCCGCCGGGCGTCCAGCTCGGCGAAGACGTCGTCCAGGACCAGCACCGGTTCGTTGCCCTCCGAGCGGAGCAGGTCGTACGAGGCCAGACGCAGCGCCAGCGCACAGGACCAGGACTCGCCGTGCGAGGCGTAGCCCTTGGCGGGCAGCCGGCCGAGTTTGAGGATCACGTCGTCCCGGTGCGGCCCGACGAGGGTCACGCCCCGCTCGATCTCCTGCTTGCGCGCCTCGGCGAGCGCGGCCGTCAACTGCCCGTACAGCTCCTCGCGCGTGTGGGCCTCGCCGGGCGCGGACGGCTTGTACTCCAGGGCCACGGGACCGCCCCCGGGGGCCAGTTGCTCGTACGCCTTGTCGGCCAGCGGCTCGATCGCGGCGATCAGGTCGAGGCGCTGGGCGAGCAGTTCGGCGCCCGCGCGCGCGAGGTGCTGGTCCCAGACGTCGAGCGTGGACAGGTCCGCCCCCAGGCTCGAATTCGCTCGCCCGGGAGGTGCCCCCACCCGGCCGCCGTGCCTGCGGGCCAGCGCGGCCGATTTCAACAGGGTGTTGCGCTGCTTGAGGACCCGCTCGTAGTCGGAGCGCACGCCGGCCATGCGCGGCGCGCGGGCGGTGATCAGCTCGTCCAGGAAGCGGCGCCGCTCCCCGGGGTCGCCCTTGACCAGCGCCAGGTCCTCGGGCGCGAACAGCACGGTCCGTACGATGCCCAGCACGTCCCGGGGCCGGACCTGCGCGGACCGGTTGACGCGGGCGCGGTTGGCCTTGCCGGGGTTCAGCTCCAGCTCGACCAGTTGCTGCCGCTCGCCCTGTCTGACCTGGGCCCGGATGATCGCGCGCTCGGCCCCCACGCGGACCAGGGGGGCGTCCGAGGCGACGCGGTGGCTGCCGAGGGTGGCGAGATAGCCGATCGCCTCGACGAGGTTCGTCTTGCCCTGCCCGTTGGGGCCGACGAAGGCGGTGACGCCCGGGTCCAGCGGGACCTCGACCCGGGCGTACGAGCGGAAGTCGGCCAGCGAGAGATGCGTGACGTGCATGGTCGTTCGCCGACCTCCCCCAATGTTGTGGACCGAAGGACGGCCCTGTGGATCACTTCTTCTCGACCGCGTGGCCGCCGAACTGGTTCCGCAGCGCCGCGATCATCTTCATCTGCGGCGAGTCGTCCTGCCGCGAGGCGAACCGGGCGAACAGCGACGCGGTGATCGCGGGCAGCGGCACCGCGTGGTCTATGGCGGCTTCCACGGTCCACCGGCCCTCGCCGGAGTCCTGTGCATAACCCTTGAGCCCGGCCAGGTGCTCGTCCTCGTCGAGGGCGTTCACCGCGAGGTCCAGGAGCCAGGAACGGATGACCGTCCCCTGCTGCCAGGAGCGGAAGACCTCACGCACGTCCGTGACGGAGTCGACCTTCTCAAGAAGCTCCCAGCCCTCCGCGTACGCCTGCATCATCGCGTATTCGATGCCGTTGTGGACCATCTTCGCGAAGTGGCCCGCGCCGACCCGGCCGGCGTGCACCGAACCGAAGTCGCCCTCCGGCTTGAGCGCGTCGAAGACCGGCTGCGCCCTGGCGACATGCTCCGGGTCGCCGCCGTACATCAGCGCATAGCCGTTCTCCAGGCCCCAGACGCCGCCGGAGACACCGCAGTCGACGAAGCCTATGCCCTTGGCGGCCAGTTCCTCGGCGTGCTTCTCGTCGTCCGTCCAGCGGGAGTTGCCGCCGTCCACGACGACGTCACCGGGCTCCAGCAGACCGGCCAGCTCGTCGATGGTGGACTGGGTGGGCTCGCCGGCCGGGACCATCACCCAGACCACCCGCGGGCCGGAGAGTTTGCCCACAAGTTCTTCCAGGCTGTGGACATCCGCGAGGTCCGCGTTGCGGTCGTATCCGATGACGGTGTGGCCCGCGCGGCGGATCCGCTCGCGCATGTTGCCGCCCATCTTGCCGAGGCCGACGAGACCGAGCTCCATCAGTTGCTGTCCTTCGGTTGCTGTGTGACGTAAGGGGCACGTGCGTACCCGCGTCCGAGCCTAAACCCGGGCCGTCATGCACAGCTGTGGGCCTACGCGCTCATGCGTACGCCCCTCACCTGGGGCTTTGCCGGTACGGACGGTCAGCCGCTGAGGCGCACCGGCATGATCAGGTACTTGTAGGCATCGTCCGCCTCGGCGTCCACCGCGGGCCTGCCGCTGAGCAGCGCGGGCTTCGTGGACGTCGTGAACGACAGCTGCGCCACCGGCGAGTCGATGGCGCTCAGACCGTCGAGCAGGAACGTCGGGTTGAAGGCGATGGAGATGTCGTCGCCCTCCAGTTGCGCGTCGACCCTTTCCACAGCCTGTGCGTCGTCGCTGGAGCCGGCCTCCAGGATGAGCACGCCCTGCTCGAAGCTGAGCCGCACCGGGGTGTTGCGCTCGGCGACCAGGGCGACGCGCTTGACGGCCTCCACGAAGGGGGCGGTCTCGATCACGGCGACCGAGTTGAACTCCGTCGGGAACAGCGTGCGGTACTTCGGGAGGTCGCCCTCCAGCAGGCGGGTGGTCGTCCGCCGGCCCGCGCCCTCGAAACCGATCAGGCCCTCGCCGGAACCGGAGCCGGACAGGGCGAGCGTCACGCTGTCGCCGCTGGTCAGCGCCTTCGCGGTGTCCAGGAGGGTCTTGGCGGGCACCAGGGCGACCGCGGAGGCGTCCGGGTTCTCGGGCTTCCACAGGAACTCGCGGACCGCGAAGCGGTAGCGGTCGGTGGAGGCCAGCGTGACGGTGTCGCCCTCGATCTCGATGCGCACACCGGTCAGGACGGGCAGCGTGTCGTCGCGTCCGGCCGCGATGGCGACCTGTGCGGCGGCGGAGGCGAAGACCTCGCCGGGGACCGTGCCCGTGGCGTTCGGCATCTGCGGCAGGGCCGGGTACTCCTCCACAGGCAGGGTGTGGAGGGTGAACCGGGAGGAGCCGCAGACCACCGTCGCCCGTACACCGTCTGTGGAAATCTCCACCGGGCGGTTGGGCAGGGCGCGGCAGATGTCGGCGAGCAGGCGGCCGGAGACGAGGACCGTGCCCTCCTCCTCGACCTCCGTCTCGACGCTCACGCGCGCGGAGACCTCGTAGTCGAAGCTGGACAGGCTCAGCTGGCCGTCCTCGGCCTTCAGGAGGAGGCCGGCGAGGACAGGCGCCGGCGGACGGGCCGGGAGGCTGCGTGCCGCCCAGGCCACTGCCTCCGCGAGTACGTCGCGTTCCACCCGGATCTTCACCGTAAGCCGCCTCCTGCTGTTGCTACTGAGTCCTACGACCCGGTGTCACTGCCCCATGGGTGGGGAAGAACACCGACGACCAGTCTGACGCACCGCACTGACAGTAGGTGCCCGTCGGGGTCAAGTCGTGCCGGGGGGCGGTCGGGCACGAGAGGCCGAGTTGTGCACAGGCCCCGCTTCGAAACGGATTCCGCTCTCTCTCTGGTTGGGAGTAGTAGTAGGGCCTGTGGATACCGTGGATAACCACGTTTGCCCTGCTCAGCGCGGAAATTTTGTCCACGGGCCCTGTGGGCGGAGGCGGTGGACAACCAGGGGTCTCTGTGGAGAACAAGAAGTTCTGCACACCCCACCCACAGCCTGAGGCCACTTCTCCCCAGCTGCGTCCCCAGGTTTACCCAGGTTTCCCACACCCCAATCCGGCACCTTGGTGTGACGCCTTTCACTCGACGCGGTGATCGGGTGCGTCGTGTTGCCGAACAGTGGACAGGGATGTGGAGAAGCCCGGGATCGCTGGGGACAACCGGCCCCAGCCTGTGGGCCGACGGTGGACAACTCCGTGCACAGCCTGTGGATCTCGGCTTTGTCCACAGTCTGTGGAGATCTTTTGTCCACTAATCCACAGCCGGGTGACCTGCCTCGATGCTCCTTCACCGGGCCGGGCTGTGGATACGTTCTGGACAACTCGGCTCTCCCCAGGATGTGGATGGAAGAAAGTCACCGAATCTGTGGAGAGCGGCCGTAACCCGGCGGGTAATCGAACACGCGGTGACCGGCGGGCATCGGCTGCCCGACTCCGCCCACTGCCGAGCCGGACCTGTGGACGGCCACCGTCGCCGCCCGGTGCCACGGCCGACCTCCTGCACCGGCCCGCCGCCGACCCCCCCCACCGCCAACGCCGACCAGCGACCGGGCCGCCTCGTGCCGGGCGGCAACGGCAGGCAGATGCCGTGCGTCCAGCTCGCCCTCGCCGCTGATGGAGCGGGACATCGGCCCGTCGAACTCCTCGAAGCAGCGACGGTGTTCTGACGGCCTGCGGCCGTGGGCCGGCCGTGTCCCGAGCCCAGAGGCCCAGCCACGTCCCGGCCGCGTGCCAGTCGCGCCCTGGCCGCGGTCCGGTCGTGTGCCGGAGACATGGAAAGGCGCCCCCGGGGTCTGTCCCGAGGGCGCCGAGTGCCGCGCTGGGGCCCGTGTCAGCCGTTTTTGATGCGGTTGGTCAGCTCGGTGACCTGGTTGTAGATGGAGCGGCGCTCCGCCATCAGCGCGCGGATCTTGCGGTCGGCGTGCATCACCGTCGTGTGGTCGCGCCCGCCGAACTGGGCGCCGATCTTCGGCAGTGACAGATCGGTCAGCTCCCGGCACAGATACATGGCGATCTGCCGGGCGGTGACCAGGGCACGACCGCGCGAGGTGCCGCACAGATCCTCGACCGTGAGACCGAAGTAGTCGGCGGTCGCCGCCATGATGGCCGTCGCGGTGATCTCGGGGGCGGTGTCCTCCCCGCCGGGAATCAGATCCTTGAGGACGATCTCCGTCAGGCCCAGATCGACCGGCTGCCGGTTGAGCGAGGCGAACGCCGTCACCCGGATGAGAGCGCCCTCCAGCTCGCGGATGTTGCGGGAGATCCGGGAGGCGATGAACTCCAGCACCTCGGGCGGCGCGTTCAGCTGCTCCTGCACCGCCTTCTTGCGCAGGATCGCGATGCGGGTCTCCAGCTCCGGCGGCTGGACGTCGGTGATCAGACCCCACTCGAAGCGGTTGCGCAGCCGGTCCTCCAGGGTGACCAACTGCTTGGGCGGCCGGTCACTGGAGAGCACGATCTGCTTGTTCGCGTTGTGGAGCGTGTTGAAGGTGTGGAAGAACTCCTCCTGCGTCGACTCCTTGTCCGCGAGGAACTGGATGTCGTCCACAAGAAGGATGTCCATCTCGCGGTAGCGCTTGCGGAAGCTGTCGCCCTTGCCGTCGCGGATGGAGTTGATGAACTCGTTGGTGAACTCCTCGGAGCTGACGTACCGCACGCGCGTGCCCGGGTAGAGGCTGCGCGCGTAGTGCCCGATGGCATGCAGCAGATGCGTCTTGCCGAGCCCCGACTCCCCGTAGATGAAAAGGGGGTTGTACGCCTTCGCCGGCGCCTCGGCGACCGCGACCGCGGCCGCGTGCGCGAAGCGGTTGGACGCGCCGATGACGAACGTGTCGAAGAGGTACTTCGGGTTCAGCCGTGCCGTCGGCTCGCCCGGACCGGTCGCCGGCGCGGGCTGGGCGGCCAGCGGCCCGGGGGCACCCGTCGTCGGCAGGTTCGGGCCCACGGGACCGCCGCGGTGCACCTGGCCGGTGCCGGCCGACGGGTCCGGCAGCTCGCGCCGGGCCGGGTCCCGCTGGTCGTAGTCGGGGCGTGATCCTTCGTAACCGGAGCGCTGCCGCTCGTACGGCGGGCGCTCCATGCCCTGCGGGCGGTAGTCCTGCCCGGCGCCGTACGCGTCCTGCCCCGAGGCGTAGGAGTCCGGCGACGCATAGGCGTCACGCGCCGACGAACCGTAGGAGTCCTGCGGCGGCGACGCGTACGGGTCACGCTCCGGGAAGCCGAGCCGCGGCTGCTGCCAGCCGTACTCGTCCTGGCCGGACCGCGGCCAGGCGCCGGGCTCGGGCCGCTGGTACTCGGACGGATAGGCGGGACGGGGGGCGGGGAGCCGGTCCGGCCTGGTGGCGGTCTCGGTGCCCGGCAACTGTTCGGCCCGGTGCCGGCCGTACCCCTCGTACGGGGCCGACGGCAGTTCGGGCTCCTCGTAGCGGGACTTCGGCACCGTCGCCGCGGTCTCCTCGGCCGCGCGCCGAGGCGCGGGGGGCCCCGGCGGCTCGCCCGCGGACTCGTCGACGGTGATGGCGATGCGGATCGGGCGGCCGCACTCCCGGCTCAGGGTCTCGCTGACGATCGGCGCCAGCCGGCCCTCCAGCACGCCTTTGGCGAATTCGTTCGGCACGGCGAGCAGCGCGGTGTCCGCGACCAGGGCGAGCGGCTGGCACCGCCGGATCCAGTGCTCGTCCTTCGCCTCCACACCCTGGCCGCGGCCCTCCCCGAGGAGTTGCTCCAGTACGCGTGGCCACACTGCGGCAAGATCGGCAGGTACGTCAGCCACAGGGCACGCTCTCTCGCAGGTCCCACGAACGTGTGGTTGTGGGACGGGTCGGGATCTAAAAGGGGTGGTGCGGGGGACAAGGGAACGAATCGGAGTCCAGTCACGGTAGTCAGCGCGGCGGGTGCGGTTCAAGTTGTTGTCCCCAGCCTGTGGATAGTGTCTCTGCGTGACCCCGGGTTTGACCGGATGGCGTAGCCGCGCGTACCGTAACCAGGTCGAGTTGTCGATGGCTGCTGCCGCCTGCCTCCGATGGGCACAGGTCACGTCAGGTGACCGGTAAGCGGTGCACTCGGGCGTCACTGCGAGCTACTCGTGGGCGCACGGTGACAGCCAGGACGGCACCCCGCCACTACCGATTCTTTCTGGAGCCCCCGAGTGAGCAAGCGCACCTTCCAGCCGAACAACCGTCGTCGCGCGAAGACCCACGGCTTCCGGCTGCGTATGCGCACCCGTGCCGGCCGCGCGATTCTCGCGTCCCGCCGTAGCAAGGGTCGCGCCCGTCTGTCCGCCTGATCCCGGTCAGGTCATGACGTCGTGCTGCCCACCGAGAACCGGCTGAGGCGGCGCGAGGACTTCGCGACCGCGGTACGACGGGGGCGCCGGGCCGGACGCCCGCTCCTCGTCGTCCATCTTCGTAGCGGTGCCACGGACCCGCACGCGCCTGGGGAGAGCGCTCCCCCGACGCGTGCGGGTTTCGTCGTCAGCAAGGCCGTGGGCGGTGCCGTCGTGCGCAACAAAGTGAAGCGCAGACTTCGCCATCTGATGCGTGATCGAGTCGCCCTGTTCCCCCCCGGTAGCCTGGTAGTCGTACGAGCGCTACCCGGATCGGGTGACGCAGACCATGCACAGCTGGCCCGAGACCTGGATGCCGCCGTGGGGCGGCTGCTGGGAGGGGGCGCGCGATGAAGTACCCGCTACTGGCTCTGATCAAGCTCTACCAGTGGACCATCAGTCCGCTGCTCGGGCCGGTGTGCAAGTACTACCCGTCGTGTTCCCACTACGGCTACACGGCCATCGACCGGCACGGTGCGATCAAGGGCACGGCACTGACTGCCTGGCGCATCCTCCGGTGCAATCCGTGGTCGCTCGGCGGTGTGGACCATGTCCCGCCGCGCAAGCGCCCGCGGTGGCACGAAATGCTGCGCAGCGCCTGGCGCGCACGCAAGGGCGGGCCCTCCGCCGCCGAACCGGCCACCGAGGCGAAGCTCCCCTCCGGTCTTCCCTCAAGCCCGGCCGCAGAGACCTCGTCCCATGCCCAAGGAGCATGATTAGTGGACACGATTGCCAGCCTCTTCAGCTTTATCACCACACCCGTTTCCTGGGTCATCGTCCAGTTCCACACGGTGTACGGCGCCATCTTCGGCCCTGACACCGGGTGGGCCTGGGGCCTGTCGATCGTGTCCTTGGTGATTCTGATCCGCATCTGCCTGATCCCGCTCTTCGTGAAGCAGATCAAGGCGACCCGGGCCATGCAGACGCTCCAGCCCGAGATGAAGAAGATCCAGGAGCGCTACAAGAACGACAAGCAGCGTCAGTCCGAAGAGATGATGAAGCTGTACAAGGAGTCGGGCACCAACCCGCTCTCCTCGTGCCTTCCCATCCTGGCGCAGTCCCCGTTCTTCTTCGCCCTGTACCACGTGCTCAACGGCATCGCGTCGGGCAAGACCATCGGCGTCATCAACGACCAGCTGCTCGCCAGCGCCCAGAAGGCGCACATCGTCGGCGCCCCGCTGGCCGCGAAGTTCACCGACAGCTCGGACAAGGTCGCCGCGCTCGGTGCCTCGCTGACCGACGTCCGTGTCGTCACCGCGATCATGATCGTCCTCATGTCGGCGTCGCAGTTCTACACGCAGCGCCAGCTGATGACGAAGAACGTCGACACCACGGTGAAGACGCCGTTCATGCAGCAGCAGAAGATGCTGATGTACATCTTCCCGGTCATGTTCGCCGTCTTCGGCATCAACTTCCCCGTCGGTGTCCTCGTCTACTGGCTGACCACCAACGTGTGGACCATGGGCCAGCAGATGTACGTGATCCACAACAACCCGACCCCGGGTTCCAAGGCCCAGGCCGCCTACCTGGAGCGCCTGACCAAGCACGTCACGCACCACGGCAAGGTCCGCCGGCGCAGCGAGAAGGCCATCGTCAAGGCGATCGTCACCAAGGGCCGCGACCGCAACGAGCACGAGCGCAAGTTCATCAACGGCCTGACCAAGGCGGGCCTCGCCGCACAGAGCGACGGCTCCGTCATCAAGAGCGAGAGCCAGGCCGTCGCCGAGGCCGAGGGCGGCGTGGCCACCACCGCTCCCAAGCGCCAGCAGCCCAAGCGGCAGACCAAGGCCCAGCGCCAGTCCGGCACCTCGAAGCAGGCCGACGACGCCGCGCCGACCACGTCGCTGAACAAGTCCGAACAGCCGCAGGACGCCAAGCCCGCAGCCAAGCAGGCCCGGCAGCCGGGCGCCGGCACCCGCAGCAAGGCCCAGTCCGGTCAGCGCAAGGGTTCACAGCGGCCCAAGTCCCCGTCCAAGAAGTAAGAAGGAGTCCATCCCGTGACGGAAGGCACCACCTCCGCCGCTGCCGAGGGTGCAGACACCCTGACCCGCCTGGAGCAGGAGGGTGAGATCGCGGCGGACTATCTTGAGGGTCTGCTCGACATCGCCGACCTCGACGGCGACATCGACATGGACGTCGAAGCGGACCGCGCCTCCGTGTCGATCATCAGCGACACGGGCAGCCGCGATCTGCAGAAGCTGGTCGGCCGTGACGGCGAGGTGCTGGAAGCCCTGCAGGAGCTGACCCGCCTGGCCGTGCACCGGGAGACCGGGGACCGCAGCCGGCTGATGCTGGACATCGCGGGCTACCGCGCCAAGAAGCGCGCCGAGCTCTCCGAGCTGGGCGCCAAGGCCGCCGCCGACGTCAAGAACACCGGCGAGCCCGTCAAGCTCAAGCCGATGACCCCCTTCGAGCGCAAGGTCGTGCACGACGCGGTCAAGGCCGCGGGGCTGCGCAGCGAGTCCGAGGGCGAGGAACCACAGCGGTTCGTCGTCGTGCTGCCCGCCTGATCGGCCCCTACGTTTCACCGGCCCCGTCTGTCGCCCAGACGGGGCCGAACTTTGTCAGCCTGGTGGTTCTGTGGTCGGCGCACGGCGTCGGCGCTGTACGGAAGGACGGTCCCCGTGACGGAGGCAGCGGATCTCCCCCCTGCGCCCGAACAGGCGCGGGAAGTGTTTGGCGATCGCTTCGCCGATGCGGTCCGCTACGCGGAGCTGCTGGCCGAGGCCGGCGTGCAGCGTGGTCTGATCGGCCCACGGGAAGTGCCCCGCCTGTGGGAGCGACACCTGCTCAACTGTGCGGTGCTCTCCGAGGTCGTCCCCGAAGGGGTCACGGTGTGCGACGTGGGCTCGGGTGCCGGTCTGCCCGGCATTCCCCTGGCGCTCGTCCGGGAAGACCTGAAGATCACCCTGCTGGAGCCGCTGCTCCGCCGCACCAACTTCCTCGCCGAGGTCGTCGAACTGCTGGGGCTGGATCATGTGACCGTTGTCCGCGGCCGGGCCGAGGAGGTCATGGGGAACCTGCCGCCGGTCCATGTGGTGACGGCCCGGGCAGTCGCCCCGCTGGACCGGCTCGCCACCTGGGGAATCCCCCTGCTGCGTCCGTACGGCCAGATGCTCGCCCTGAAGGGGGACACGGCCGAGGAGGAGCTGAAGGCCACAGGAGCCGCGCTGAGCAAGCTCGGAGCGGTGTCGACCTCCATCCTGCGCGTGGGCGAGGGCATCGTGGACCCGCTGTCCACCGTTGTACGGGTCGAGGTCGGGGAGAGCCCGGGCGGTGTGCGTTTCGCGGCCAAGCGAGCCAAGGCGGCCCGTACCGGAAGGGCCCGCCGACGTCGTTGAGGATGTCAGAACGGATGAGTGATGCTGATCCGTCCTGACGACCACCCGTACTCCACACAAGCCTCCAAACCTACGCAACCCGGAGTGTCGCGAAGATACGGCCGCAGCGGCTGTGCATCGTGTTTCACGTGAAACGTCGCTCACTCCTGCACGGCATCATCAGTCGCGGCCGGGCCGCGGCCGAACCCCGCGATCGCAAGCCTCTGGGATCACTCGGGGAAACGCCTCCCTCGAATGACGCTCCGCCCCCCTGTGGGGGCACGGAGTTGTCCACAGAGGTGGATTTCTCCACAGAACACCAGGCCTCACTGGTTCGCGACCCCGAAGGCATGGGAGGCTCTGTTCATCGCGAGCCTGAAGTCGAGGAGAGTGAATCCTTGCGGTCCGACGCCAACATCGCGGGACCGATGACCGATCCGGTCCCCGGTCCCCGTACCGAGTCGATGGGGGTGGATGTTTCACGTGAAACACCGCCCCCGATGGACGACACTCCCATCGGTCGTGCTGCCCAATTGGCGGTGGAGGCTCTGGGCCGTGCCGGCGAAGGGCTGCCACGGCCCGAGCAGACCCGAGTCATCGTGGTCGCCAACCAGAAGGGTGGCGTCGGCAAGACGACGACGACGGTCAACCTTGCCGCTTCGCTCGCTCTGCACGGCGCCCGTGTCCTGGTGGTCGACCTCGACCCACAGGGCAATGCCTCGACCGCGCTGGGCATCGACCATCACGCCGAAGTCCCTTCCATCTACGATGTGTTGGTCGAGAGCAAGCCGCTGGCCGAGGTGGTGCAGCCGGTCCCCGATGTCGAGGGCCTCTTCTGTGCCCCCGCCACGATCGATCTCGCCGGTGCGGAGATCGAGCTGGTGTCGCTGGTGGCCCGGGAGAGCCGGCTCCAGCGAGCCATCCAGGCGTACGAGCAGCCGCTGGACTACATCCTCATCGACTGCCCGCCGTCCCTCGGCCTGTTGACCGTCAACGCCTTGGTGGCCGGGGCCGAAGTCCTCATCCCCATCCAGTGCGAGTACTACGCGTTGGAGGGCCTGGGGCAACTGCTGCGCAACGTCGACCTGGTGCGAGGCCACCTCAACCCCGCTCTGCATGTGTCGACCATCCTGCTCACCATGTACGACGGCCGGACGCGTCTTGCCTCCCAGGTCGCGGAAGAGGTGCGCAGCCACTTCGGCGACGAGGTACTGCGGACGAGCATTCCCCGCTCGGTCCGTATCTCCGAGGCGCCGAGCTATGGGCAGACGGTGCTGACCTACGATCCTGGATCGAGCGGCGCCCTCTCCTATCTTGAGGCGGCACGAGAGATCGCGCTGAAGGGCGTCGGCGTCACCTACGACCCGACGCAGGCCCATATCGGGCCGCAGAGCAACCCGAACATGGTGGAGGGGATCCAGTGAGCGAGCGACGGAGGGGGCTGGGCCGCGGACTGGGCGCACTGATTCCTGCTGCCCCGACCGAGAAGAACCCGGCCTCGGCCGCGGTGGGGGGAGCGCCATCGCCGTCCCCCGCCCCGGTCCCGGTGCTGACGACGGACCGGGGGGTGGCCGCGGCGAAGGTGACCACGCTGCCGCCTGTTTCACAGGAAACCGAGGAGCCGTCGGTCTTCAGTGTCACGGAGACGCCCGCACCGCCGATGGGCGCTCACTTCGCCGAGATCCCCCTCGACTCCATCACGCCGAACCCACGCCAGCCGCGTGAGGTCTTCGACGAGGACGCGCTGCAAGAACTGGTCACCTCCATCAAGGAGGTCGGTCTCCTCCAGCCTGTCGTCGTACGGCAGCTGGGACCCGCCCGCTACGAACTCATCATGGGTGAGCGGCGTTGGCGTGCCTGCCGGGAGGCAGGGCTTGAGGCGATCCCCGCGATCGTGCGGGCGACGGAGGACGAGAAGCTTCTCCTGGACGCCCTCCTTGAGAACCTGCACCGTGCCCAGCTGAACCCCCTGGAAGAGGCCGCCGCCTACGACCAGTTGCTCAAGGACTTCAACTGCACCCATGACCAACTGGCGGACCGCATCGGGCGTTCCCGCCCCCAGGTCTCCAACACGCTACGGCTGCTGAAGCTGTCGCCGGCCGTCCAGCGACGGGTCGCCGCCGGTGTGCTCTCCGCCGGACACGCCCGGGCGCTGCTGTCCGTAGAGGACTCCGAGGAGCAGGACCGACTCGCCCACCGGATCGTGGCCGAGGGGCTTTCCGTACGGGCCGTCGAGGAGATCGTGACCCTGATGGGCTCTCGTCCTCAGACGGCTCCGCGGTCGAAGGGGCCCCGGGCCGGAGCCCGTGTCTCCCCGGCGCTGAACGAGCTGGCCACCCGTCTCTCGGACCGCTTCGAGACCCGGGTGAAGGTCGACCTCGGTCAGAAGAAGGGCAAGATCACGGTCGAGTTCGCCTCCATGGAAGACCTTGAGCGGATCCTCGGCACGCTCGCTCCGGGTGAGGGGCCGGTCTTCCAGCAGGGTCTCCACGACGGGGACTCCGACGCTGCGGAGGACTGACAGCACGGGCGTCCTGCCCTTGTCGGACGACGGAGCGGATCGTGTCCGGTGTGTACCGGAACACGGTCCGCTCTTTGCTTTTTGTCGGTATCGATACAAACGCATCGTGGATACGATGCGTTCGGGTATGGCGCATTCACCTGGCAGCACCTCTCGGTGGGAGGCGGGGCCATGCGAACGGTGAGCCGGACGGGACTGGTGAGCGCGGGCCTGGGACTGGGCGTGCTCGGCGGCTTCGTCGGCAGTCTGCTCAGGGAACGGAGCGCTTTGACAGCCGCTCGCGACGCGGCGGGCGAAGGAAGCGAGGAACAGCCTTCATGGGGCGCCGGCTCGTACCGCTCACGCTGGACAATCTTCAGGATCTTCCCAAGCGCTGCCGCTCGTGTGTCTTCTGGGAACTCGACCCGGTCAGCGGCGAGGCCGCGGTAAGCGCGGGCAGGGCCACGGCGGAGAAGGAGGGCTGGATCTCCGCCGTCCTTTTGGACTGGGGATCGTGTGGCCGGGTGGTCTATGTCGACGAGGTGCCGGTCGGCTTCGTGCTCTATGCGCCTCCGGCCTATGTCCCCCGCTCCACGGCGTTCCCGACGAGTCCCGTCTCCCCCGACGCGGTGCAGCTGATGACCGCGTTCATCATGCCCGGCTATCAAGGGCAGGGACTGGGCCGAGTGATGGTGCAGACGGTCGCCAAGGATCTGCTGCGCCGAGGGTTCAAGGCGATCGAGGCATTCGGGGACGCCCGCTGGAAGGAACCCGCCTGCGTCCTGCCCGCCGATCATCTGCTGGCGGTGGGTTTCAAGACCGTACGGCCCCACCCCGCCTACCCGCGAATGCGTCTGGAGCTGCGTACGACGCTGTCGTGGAAGGAAGACGTGGAGATGGCCATCGACCGGCTCCTGGGGGCCGTACAGAAGGAACCAGCGCTTCGGCCGCTCTAGCCGCTCCCAGCCGCTCTCCGCATGCCGTTCTCCGCATGCTTTTCTCTACGGGCTGTCGCTGATGGCGGTGCGCTCAAGCGAATGGGCCAACCCTTCCGGGTTGGCCCATTCGTGTTTCACGTGAAACATGCCCCGTCGGCGCGAGGGCTCAGCCGACTACTCGGTGATGAAGTCCTCAAGGTCGCGGACGATCGCGGCCTTCGGCTTGGCGCCGACGATGGTCTTGGCGACCTCGCCGCCCTGGTAGACGTTCAGGGTCGGGATCGACATGACGCCGTACTTGGCGGCCGTAGCCGGGTTCTCGTCGATGTTGAGCTTGACGACCTCGATCTTGTCGCCGTACTCGGCGGCAATGGCCTCAAGGGACGGGGCGATCTGACGGCACGGACCGCACCAGGCGGCCCAGAAGTCCACCAGAACGGGCTTGTCGCTCTTGAGGACGTCCTCATCGAAGGAGGAGTCGGTCACATTCTTCAGGGTGCCGGCCACGGCGGGCTCCTTAACTTGATCGTGCGGTGGGGCGGAAGGGGTCAGACGGAGGTCTTCTCGGGCTCGGCCTTCTCGGTGTCCGCGAGGGCGGCGAGGAAGCGCTCGGCGTCGAGAGCGGCGGAGCAGCCGGTGCCGGCCGCGGTGATCGCCTGTCGGTAGGTGTGGTCGACGACGTCGCCGGCGCCGAAGACACCGGTCAGGTTGGTCCGGGTGGAGGGGGCATCGACCTTCAGATAGCCCTCTGCGTCCAGGTCGAGCTGGCCCTTGAACAGTTCCGTGCGCGGGTCATGTCCGATCGCGATGAACAGACCCGTCACCGGGAGGTCGGACAGCTCACCCGTCTTGACGTTGCGCAGCTTCAGACCGGAGAGTTTCTGGCCGCCCTGGATCTCGGCGACCTCGCTGTCCCAGACGAACTTGATCTTCGAGTCGGCGAAGGCGCGCTCCTGCATCGCCTTGGAGGCGCGCAGCGTGTCCCGGCGGTGGACGATCGTCACCGACCTGGCGAACCGGGAGAGGAAGGTGGCCTCCTCCATCGCGGTGTCACCGCCGCCGATCACGGCGATGTCCTGGTCCTTGAAGAAGAACCCGTCACAGGTGGCGCACCAGGAGACACCACGGCCGGAGAGCGCGTCCTCGTTCGGCAGGCCCAGCTTGCGGTGCTGGGAGCCGGTGGTGACGATGACGGCCTTCGCCCGGTGGACGGTGCCCGCGGTGTCCGTGACGGTCTTGATCTCACCCGTGAGGTCGACGGAGACGACGTCGTCCGGCACCAGCTCGGCGCCGAAGCGCTCCGCCTGCGCCCGCATGTTGTCCATCAGGTCCGGGCCCATGATGCCGTCGCGAAATCCAGGGAAGTTCTCCACGTCGGTGGTGTTCATCAGCGCGCCACCGGCGGTGACGGCGCCCTCGAACACCAGGGGCTTCAGCGACGCGCGCGCGGTGTAAAGCGCCGCCGTGTAGCCGGCGGGCCCGGAGCCGATGATGATCACGTTACGGACGTCGCTCACGGCTGCATTCCTCGTCTCTGGTCTACGTCAGTTCGACCGGTGGGAGCCCCTTTCAGAACTCTCACCCCACCCAACGGATCCTACGGGGCCCGCATTCCCGCTGTGTCCGGGCACACGGGAAGTCCCACAGGAGGGTTGCCACGGTGGAGCGGGGCGAACCCCGGCCGCCGAGGAAGGCGAACCGCAGGCGCTCAGGAACGGGCGAAGGACTGCTTCCACAGGACGGTGCCCGGTGCCATGGGCTCCCGGCCGACACAGGCCGCCTCGACGACATACGCGTTCACCCGTGAGCTGTCGCCGAGGTCGGGCAGCACGACGAGATAGGCGTCCTTCCCGTCGTATGTCCCCTGCTTGGCGCCGAGGATGTCCGCGTTGCTGTTGATGCCCTGCCGGATGCAGTCCGGGACCGGGGTCGACGTGTGGAGCAGGGTGTCCGCGCTTTCGCCGGCACCCGGGCTACGGGACTCCGGCCCGAGCTCCAGCCGTGGCCGCTGGCTGCCGGAGTCGTGCGGGGAGCGCCGCTGCGTGGTGAGCAGGTCGGTCACCTGGCTCTGAAGACTCTTCTCGGAGAAGGCGCCGGCTGTAGGGGGCTGCCCGCCCTGCGCGGTCGTATCGGGCTTGTCGGTGCCGTGGGTCTGGAACAGCAACGACCCGGCGCCCAGGACGGCAGCCGTGAGGACGGCGCCCATGACGACGGTCCCACGGCGTCCCCGGCGGCGAGCCTTGCGCCCCGGACCGGTCGCCCCCGGGAAGCGCCCGGCGGGCCGGTCCGCGGGAGCCGATGTTTCACGTGAAACATGCGTCCCGGTGTTCTCGTCGGACTCGCCCGGGGATGCGCTCTCCGGGACCGGCTCGGGCGTGGGGTCGCCGGGGGTCGTGGCGGCGAGCAGTGCCTCCGCGGCGAGGGCGGCGTCGATCCGGCCGGCCACATCGGCGGGCATCTGCGGCGGGCCCGGCAGGGTGCCCAGCAGTCCGCGGATCTCCTCCAGGGAACGATGGACATCCGCGCACAGGTCGCAGGTGTCCAGGTGCCGCCGTACCTCCATGGTCCGGGACGGTGGGAGCAGACCTTCGGTGAGGTCGGAGATCTCGGCGACGTCCGGGTGCCCGGTCGTATCCGTCAAGGACGTCATGCTCGCCCACCTCCGCCCTTCACTGCGGTCGAATCACTGGATCCCGCCGGCTGTGGACCGCTGTCCCTAGGGCCCGCTGCCGGTGGGACGGATGTCCTCTCCGACCGGTTCCGTGCCGGATCCGGTTCCCTGTCGTCCCCGGCCTCTTCCGCCCGTAGATGGGAGACCAGGGGAAGGAGTCTCGCTCTGCCGCGGGCGCAGCGGCTCTTCACGGTCCCGATGGGCACATCCAGGATGCGGGCGGCCTCGGCGACCGGGTAGCCCTGCATGTCCACCAGGACGAGGGCGGCACGCTGGTCCTGCGGAAGCGTCCCCAGGGCCTCCAGGAGCTGTCGGTGCAGATCGTTGCGCTCGGCGGGCGCCGAGGCCGATTCATGCGGTTCGAGCAGCTGCTCCAGCCGCTCGGTGTCGTCGACCGGCGCGGTCTTCCTGGAGGCCGCCTTACGGGCACGGTCCAGGCAGGCGTTCACGGTGATCCGGTGCAGCCAGGTGGTGACGGCCGACTGCCCACGGAAGGTGTGGGCGGCCCGATAGGCGGAGACGAGGGCGTCCTGGACGGCGTCGGCGGCCTCCTCGCGGTCCCCCAGGGTGCGCAGGGCGACCGCCCACAGCCGGTCGCGGTGCCGGCGGACCAGCTCACCGAAGGCATCGGGATCACTCTTGACGTGCCGGGCGAGCAGATCCTGATCGCTCGCCCCGTCGAATCCGCTGTCGTCCGCCATCTGACCCCCTCCGCCGCCGGTGAACGTCAGCCCGCGAACTTCACCTCGGTGATGGCCTGCTTGTATCCGGCGCCGCTGTACTCGGTGGGGTCCGGGCCCGAGTGCGGCACCGCGGTGAGCCACACGAGGACGTACTGGGTCTTCACCGGCTTGCCGAGCTTCACCGTGGCGTTGGTGCCGTTCGTACTGACGCTGCCGATCTTGTCCATGGCGTCGAGCGACGACGGCGTCGGAGAGTCGGACGCGTACAGCTCGACGGTGGTGTGATCGCCAGCGTAGCGAAGCCCGATGGACGCCGTGGAGAGTTCCTTCACCGAGCCGAGGTCGTAGACGATGCCCACGCCCGGCTTGAACGGCGCGATGGGCGGACCCCCGGCGAAGGTCTTGGTCCGCCAGGTCGTGGAGGGGTCGCCGTCGTATGTCTTGCCGACGTCACCGGGGTGCTGGGCGTCCCCCTTGGCGACGAACTCCTGGGCGCCCCGGATCGTGAGCGCCGTGGGGGGCTTGGGCTTGTCCTTGCCCTTGTCGCCCTCGCCCGTCGTCTGGGTGTTGTTGGTGTCGTCGGACTGGTTGCCCTGGTCCATCAGGGCCTCCGCGAGCTGCCAGCTGCCCAGCCCCAGGGCGGCGATCAGGAGTGCGGAGACCGCCCACTTGAGGGCCTTGCCGGTGCGGCTCTGCAGCGGGGGCGGCGGGGGCTGGACGGGCTGGGTGACACCGGGGTGCGACGCGGGACGGCCGTAGGTGCCCTGTTGGTACGTCGTGCGCTGGTACTCGGGCGGCGCGGTGAACGCCGGCTCCGGCGGGCGGATGCGGGGCATCTCGCCGATCGCCTTCACCAGCTCCTCCGGCGTGGTGCACGGCGCCTCGTGCCGGGAGGCGGTGGCGCCGTCGTTGACGAGCGCCCGCATGGCCAGCTCGGACAGGCCGCGGTGGACGCCCGCCCGCACCTGGTCCGGGGCGATCGGACCGATGTGCTTGGGCAGTCCGGACAGACCGTAGGCATCGCTCTCGTACGGCCATCGCTGGGTGAGCGCGGCATACAGCAGGGCACCGATCGACTCGGTGTCCGTGCGCTGCGGGGTGTCGGAGTCGATGCCGCGCAGCGCGGCGTTCACGGCCAGGCCCCGGATGCGCCATTGGCCGGTGGAGGTGCGCAGCACGGCGTTCGGGTTGAGCCGCAGATGGGCAAGGCCCTCGCGATGGGCCGCGGCCATGGCGGAGGCGACCTGGCTGACCATCTGGTAGGCGTCATGCGGATCCAGCGGCGCGGCGGACAGCAGCGTGGTCAGCTCGGTGGCGTCCGGCAGCCACTCGTGCACGACGTAGACGAGGTCGTTCTCCTCGACGGCGTCCAGGACCTGCACAAAGCGGGGGTCGCCCAGTAGCGCCGAGGAACGGGCGGCCGCCAGCACATTACGGGCCCGCGGATGCTCGGCCGGCAGGATGTGCACGCCGACGGCCCGGCGTAGCTTCTCGTCGACCGCGCGCCAACTGCTGAATCCGTCCAGACGGGTGACGCACTCTTCGAGGCGGTAGCGTCTGGCGAGCTTGTGGCCGCTGTGCAACTCGGGAGGCGCGGCCTTCTTCCCGGGGCCCTCGGCCCCGTCGCTCCCCTGCGCCTCGTCGTTGTCCGTGTCCCGCTCCGGGTTCTGGGCCACCCCGTCGGCCGTGGACTGGTCCGCCTTGGCGGTCAGCGGCTCGTCGCCGCTGTTGTCTGCCACGTCGACGGCAGCCGTGCTCCGTTCCGCCACCGTCGTTCCTGCCTCCCCATCCGTTGCACGCTGTCCGACGCCGAAACCAATTGTGCCCACAGTCTGCCGCTATGCACGACACACGGGGGCGCGTGATGGTTGTGCGCGTACCCCCGCCTCAGCGTCCCAGACGCCCGCGCACCATGCCCGTGAGGGAGTTGATTTCCTCGATGCGCATGCGGCGGGCCGCGACGAAGAAGACACCGAGCAGCAGGGCCCCGCCGACCACGAGCGCGAGGAAGGAGCCGACGACGCCCTGGCCGAGGGAGTGGCCGATGCCGTAGCAGGCCGCACCGCTGAGCGCGGCGGCCGGTACGGAGGCGATGCACAGCCGCGCGTACGTCCGCAGGACACGGGCCCCGTCCAGGTCGCCGCCGAGCCGGTTGCGCAGCCGCTTCCAGGCGACGCCCACGCCGATCGCGTACGCGAGGCCGTAGGAGGCGGCCATGCCGGCCACGGCCCAGCGGGCGGGCAGCAGGAAGTAACAGGCGGCCGAGGCGCCCGCGTTGACCGCGGCCACGATGACCGTGTTGTAGAAGGGGGTGCGGGTGTCCTCGTAGGCGTAGAAGGCGCGCAGGACGACGTACTGCACGGAGTAGGGGATCAGGCCGAGGCCGAAGGCCATCAGCATGTAGCCCATGTTGGTGGCTTCACCGGTGCCCGAGGAGCCGAAGATCAACGTGCACATCGGGATGCCGAGGGCCAGGAAGCCGAACGCGACGGGCACGATCGCCACGGCCGTCGTCCGCAGCCCCTGGGAGATGTCGTCGCGGACGGCGCCCGCGTCGTTCTCGGCGGCCGAGCGCGAGATCCGCGGCAGCAGGGCAGCCATCAGCGAGACGGTGATGATGGCCTGTGGCAGGCCCCAGATCAGCTGGGCGTTGGCGTAGGCGGCGAAGCCGGTGCCGTCGACGGGCGAGTGCTTGCCGGCCGCGGTGGACAGCTGGGAGACGACGAGCGCGCCCGCCTGGTTGGCGAGGACGAACAGGATGGTCCACTTGGCGAGGGTGGCGGCCTTGCCGAGGCCGTGGCCGCGCCAGTCGAACCGCAGCCGCAGCCGGAAACCGGTCTCCCGCAGGTACGGGATCATCGCCAGGGCCTGGACGACCAGGCCGAGCACCACACCGATGCCGAGCAGACGCTCGCCCTCCGGCGGGATGCTGGTGACCTTCATCCCGGAGTTCGCGGCGGTGCCGTACACCCAGATGAACATGCCGAGCGTCACGATGATGACGATGTTGTTCAGGACCGGGGTCCACATCATCGCGCCGAACTTGCCGCGTGCGTTGAGGATCTGACCCATCACCACGTGGATGCCCATGAAGAAGATCGAGGGCAGGAAGTAGCGGACGAAGGTGACGCCGACCTCGTTGGCGGCCGGGTCGCTCGCGACCGAGTCCGACAGCAGGCGGATCAGGATCGGAGCGGCGACGACCGCGAGTACCGTGAGCGCGCCGAGCACCACCATCACCAGGGTCAGCAGACGGTTGGCGTAGGACTCGCCGCCGTCCTCGTCCTCCTTCATGGCGCGCACGAGCTGCGGCACGAACACGGAGTTGAGGCCGCCGCCGACGGTCAGGATGTAGATCATCGTCGGCAGCTGGTAGGCGACCTGGAAGGTGTCGCCGAGCAGGCCGACGCCCAGCGCCGACACGATCAGCGCGGAGCGGATGAATCCGGTGAGGCGGGAGACCATGGTGCCCGCCGCCATCACGGCGCTCGACTTCAGCAGACCGGAGGCGCGACCGCCCTTCTTCGCGGCGGGTGCGGCGGCGGGTTCGGGCGCCGGGGCCGTGGCGGGAGCGGACGCGGCCGGAGCAGCGGGAGCGGCATCCGTCGGCGCGGGCGCGCCGGCCGCGGGCGGCGCCGTCTGGTAGTGCGCCTGTTGATACTGCGTCTGCTGGTACTGCGCCGCCTGGTGGGGATCCGCGGGGGACTGGGCCCCCTGGTACTGGTTCTGCTGGTACTGGGTCCCTTGGTACGCGTTCCCCTGGTACGGGCCCGCCGGGTACTGCGCGGCGGGGTGCGGGGGGCCGGGATTCAGGTTCCCGGGGTGCGGGGCCGCCGGGTACTGCCCCACCGGGGCCTGCCCGCCGGCCGCGCCGGGCCCGGCCGAGGACCCGGCGGGCGGCTGTCCGCCGCCCTGCTGCTGGTCCCGGAAGAGGTGGGCGAAGGCGTCCGGCTCGTGACGCTCCTCGCCGGAGTGGGTGACGAGGTCGTCCACGCCCACGTACTGGGTCGTGCGCGGGTCGTCGCCGTACGGCAGGTGCTGGGTGGGTCCGGCCGGCTCGGGCGGCGGGGTCTGGGCCCACACGCGCGGGTCGGGGGCGTAGGGCGACTGGGCCGGCGGGCCGTACAGCGGCTGCTGCGGATAGGCCCCCGGGGGCGGCGGGGGGTGTGCGGCCCGGTCGTAGAGCGCCTCGCCGACCGGGTCCTGGGCGGCGAGGTCCTGCGCGCGGTAGGGGTCCTGTTCGTAGGCGTCCTGGAGATACATGTCCGCCGGGTGCTGCGGCGGTACCTGGCCGGGCCCGGGCGGCGGTTCGGGGTAGCCCGAGCCGGCCGCGCCCTGGCCGCGGTCACCGTCGTACGGCGCGTTCATGGTTACCCCACCTCATCGTCCCCGGGCCGACCGGCCACGACATCGCTCAACGGTCCACTCTCTCACCCGTCGCGGACGGGTCGACGCTTTCCGATGCGGTGTCCGGTGTCGGGTCACTCGGCTGCTCCGGCTCGGATGCCCCGGATCGGGCCTCGGACTCCTTCTGGAGACGACGCTCCGCGGGGCCCCCGGGGTTCTCAGGTCCTTCGGGGGTCTCCGGCCCCTCGGCGTGCTCCCCCGCGGTGTCCGGGCCGTCCTCCTCGGCCTGCCGGGCGGCAGCCCGCTTGCGCTGCGTGTACATCCGGAAGCCTGCGAGGACGAGGAGCAGCACGCCGCCGCCGATGACCAGCATCACGGTGGGCGTGACCTCGGTGACCTTCACGTCGAAACTGACCGGGGTGCCGTACTCCTGGCCGTCCTCCGTGTACAGCTGGGCGATGACGGTCACCCGGCCGTTGGCATTGGCCGAGGTGGTGAACTTCACGGACTGGCTGTGCCCGCCGGAGATGTCGACGGGCTGCTCCGCGTAGGCCTTGCCGCCGACGCTGAGACGGGTCGGCATGGTCGAGGTGAGCCGCAGCATCAGGTGGTCGACGCCCTGCACCAGGTTGTTCTGGACGGTGACCGGGATGGTGGCGCTGCGGCCGGAGAGCTTCGTCTCCGACTTGTCGATCAGTTTGACCTGGTCGGTCAGGTGGTTGAGCCAGCCCTCGACGCCCTGCCGGAAGCCGTTCGCCGAGCGGGCCTTGCCCCGCCAGGACGTGGCCATCTCGCGGTTTATGGCCCGCCCGAAGGGGGTCACCACGCGGGACTCGTCGGAGAGGACCACCTGGAAGTTGTCGAGCTTGTCCTGCGTCCGCGCGATCTGCTCGAAGACCGTCCGCGGCAGCTCCTTCTTGCGCAGCGAGGAGGGATACCCGGACCTCGAAGGGATCTTCGTGGTGGCGGCGGGGTCGGGCTTGGCCTTGGCGGCGGCGGTGAGGTCCTGCGACTGGGACCAGTTCCCGCCCTCCAGCGCCGTGATCGCCTGGGCCATCGCCCGGGCCTGGCTCGCGGTCGGCATGCGCTGCGGGGCGACGACGATGCTGCGCTGCTGGTTGGTCTGGGTGTTGAGCGCGAGGCTCTGCGCGAGGAACTTCTGCACGGCGAGGGTGGTCGGGCCCGCCGCCGTCAGGTCGCCCTCGAACGCCGTGGACAGCCGTGTGTCGGCCACGACGGCCGTGGTGCCGCCGCCGACCGGGCGGGCCGCGGAGGGCGTGTAGGGCAGCCCGCCGGTTTCCTGGAGGCTGTCGCTGCGGGCGATCACCTTGTCCGCGCCCGCGGAGGTGGCGACCTTGATGATCGACGGGTCCACGGCGCCTTCCACCGGCCAGGCGAAGTCGGTGCTCGGCGTGATGTGGAGCACCGTCTGGACCGTGGTGGTGGCGACGTCCGTGGCGTCCTTGAGGTGGCTGAGCGAGCCCGTGACGCTGGTGCCGTTGTGGGCGAGGGAGGCGAGGTCAGGGTCGGCGAAGGGCAGGGCGACGACCTGCTTGCCGGCCACCGCCTTCTGCAGGTCCGCGAGGAACTGCTTGGCCAGCGCCTGATGCGTGCCGGCCGTCGTGGTGTCGCCCTCGCCCTGGATCTGGTAGTTGCGGGTCATCGCGTCCACCGTGGCCAGCAGGTCCGGGTCGATCACCCAGGTGACGTCGAGGCCCGTGCCGAGCGCCAGCATCTGGGACAGCCGGCCCCCGGGGGCGATCTCCTTGGCGAGGTCGTCATTGAGGAAGACCGGCGTCTGGTGTTCTCCGGGGCCGGTCTGCGCCGTCATGCGGACGGTGGAGATCAGCGGCCACAGGAACGTCGTCTTGGTGCGAGTGCCGGCCTCCGCCGGCTGCCAGGGCAGGAAGGTCCGGCGGACGCCCAGCACCTGCTCCCAGGGCTGGGCGGAGGTCTGACCCGAGAGCGAGACGTCGAACTCGTAGACGCCGTCCTGACCGAGGTCGAGCTGGTCGACCGGTAGGGAGATGCTGAAGCGCTCGGAGACCCCCGGAGAGAGCTTGGCGAAGGTCTCCACGTATTTGCCGCCCACCTCGGCGGCGAAGAGGCCCTGGGTGTCGGAGGACCGCCGGGCAGTGCTGTCGACGGCCGAGCGGGTGGTCAGCAGCGGGCCCACCCGGACTCCCACATGGGCGTCGGTGACCGCCTGCTTGCCCTTGTTGGTCACCGTGCCCGACACGGTCAGCGTGTCCCCTTCGGTGGGGGCGCTGGGGGTGAGGGAGTCCACAGAGACGGACACGGTGCCGGAGCCAGCGGCCTGTGCCGGCGCCGCCGTGGGCAGCAGGTACGCACCCGCCAGCAGGGGCACACCGGCGAGCAGCGCCCCGGTGCGCCGCAGCCACCGGCGGGCAGGTGAGGGAGTCGTCCCCTGGAAGTCTGCCGCCTCGGCCACGCGCTCGCCCGTCCCTCGTCGTCGTCAGTGGTCGTCCCAATGTGCGTCCACGCATGGTAACGATGCCCGCTGAGGGGAAGTGCCGCGGTCCGCCTCACAAGATCGGGGACGGGGGCGGTCCGTCCGGCATGATCGGTATCGGGCGGAAAGCGCGAGTGCACCGTGATGGCAGCGCTTGCACGAGTACGGACGGAGATGTTCGCGTGTGCTTAATGGAGGCGCTTCCGGTGGTCAGGGCCACGTACCCTCTTCTGTTGTGCCGAACGCCAACGAAGACTCTCCCACTGCCCTGAGCCAGGCGCAGCAGCGCGCGGTGAGCGAACTGCTGCGGGTGGCCCCCGTCGCCGACGATCTCGCCCGCCGTTTCCAGGAGGCCGGGTTCTCGCTCGCCCTGGTCGGCGGCTCGGTGCGGGACGCGCTGCTCGGCCGGCTGGGCAACGATCTGGACTTCACCACCGACGCCCGTCCCGAGGACGTGCTCAAGATCGTGCGGCGCTGGGCGGACGCCGTCTGGGAAGTCGGGATCGCCTTCGGCACGGTCGGTGCGCAGAAGGACGGCTACCAGATCGAGGTGACCACCTACCGGTCGGAGGCGTACGACCGCACCTCGCGCAAGCCGGAGGTGTCCTACGGCGACTCCATCGAGGCGGATCTCGTCCGGCGTGATTTCACGGTCAACGCGATGGCCGTGGCCCTGCCGGAGAAGGAGTTCATCGACCCGTACGGCGGACTCGCGGATCTCGCGGCCCGCGTACTGCGCACGCCGGGTACCCCCGAGGAGTCCTTCTCCGACGACCCGCTGCGGATGATGCGGGCCGCCCGCTTCGCCGCCCAGCTCGACTTCGAGGTGGCCCCCGAGGTCGTCAGGGCGATGAAGGAGATGTCCGGCCGTATCGAGATCGTCTCGGCCGAGCGGGTCCGGGACGAACTGAACAAGCTGATCCTGTCCCCGCACCCGCGCACGGGCCTGTCGCTGCTGGTCGACTCCCGCCTTGCCGGCCATGTGCTGCCCGAGTTGCCGGCTCTTCGGCTGGAGCGCGACGAGCACCACCGGCACAAGGACGTCTACGACCACACGCTGATCGTCCTGGAGCAGGCGATGGCGCTGGAGGAGGACGGGCCCGACCTGACCCTCCGGCTGGCCGCGCTGCTCCACGACATCGGCAAGCCCCGCACCCGTCGGTTCGAGAAGGACGGCCGGGTCTCGTTCCATCACCACGAGGTGGTCGGGGCGAAGATGACCAAGAAGCGGATGACGGCGCTGAAGTACTCCAACGACCTGGTGAAGGACGTCTCCCGTCTGGTCGAGCTGCATCTGCGCTTCCATGGCTACGGCACCGGGGAGTGGACCGACTCGGCGGTCCGCCGCTATGTGCGCGACGCGGGGCCCCTGCTCGATCGTCTGCACAAGCTGACCCGTTCCGACTGCACCACCCGGAACAAGCGGAAGGCGGTGGCGCTGTCGCGGGCGTACGACGGTCTGGAGGAGCGCATCGCGCAGCTTCAGGAGCAGGAACAGCTCGATGCGATTCGGCCGGACCTGGATGGCAACCAGATCATGGAGATCCTGGGAGTCGCGCCCGGCCCGGTCGTCGGCAAGGCATACAAGCACCTGCTGGAGCTTCGGCTGGAGAACGGACCGATGGAGTACGACGCGGCCGTGGCGGCACTCAAGGAGTGGTGGGCCGAGCAAGGCTGAGGCCGTGGAACGAGGTCATGTTTCACGTGAAACATGACCGGGCCAGCAACCGCCGAGGGGCGATGTTTCACGTGAAACATCGCCCCTCGGTCGTCGGATCGCCCGCTGTTACCTGGTCTCCTTCAGGCAGAGCACCACATCATGGCCGCCGCCCGACTGCACGTAGTAGATCGTGGACTCCTTGACGGTCTCGCACTTGTTCTCGTCGCTGGTTCCGTCGAACTTCTCGACGACCTGGTACTGGGAGTCGCTGGAGGAGCAGTCGACCTCATTGAGGTCGGGGCTGCTGTACGACCCCTTGTTGTGCATGCAGGCGCCCACCGAGGTGGTCTCCGCGTCGTCGCGGCTGAAGAACCAGCCGGCGCCGAACTTCAACGCGATCACGACGACGGCGACGACGATGCCGCCGATGACGCGTATCGCCTTCTTGCCGATCCGTTGGTGCGCGGCGGGCTGCGGCGGGGGAACGGGGACACCCTGCGTGGGGAACGGGGCGTAAGGCTGCTGTGGAGGATTCGGAGCCTGGCCCTGCTGCGGGTGACCGCCCTGGGGTGGGTGAGGAGCCTGACCCTGAGGCGGGTAGGGAGCCTGGCCCTGGGGCGGCGGTGGAGTTGACACGGGGTCCCCCTGGAACGTTTGTGCGCATGGCGCGAAATAAGACTCACGTAAGTTAGCGGCTGCCACTGACACCCCCCTCATCCAGGGGGACTCTGTGTCACTGATGTGACACTCTCCGGCGCTCAAAGCGGCCCATAGCCGCCGCAACCGCCGCGTAGACAAGGGCGACCACGACCACCAGTGCGATCGACCGGCCGTCCGGCGGGAGCATCAGGGCGGCCACCCCCGCGGCACCCACGAAGGCGATGTTGAACAGGACGTCGTACACGGAGAAGATCCGTCCCCGGAAGCCGTCGTCCACGGACGACTGGACGATCGTGTCCGTGGCGATCTTCGCGCCCTGGGTGGTCAGCCCCAGCGTGAACGCCGCCACCAGCATGGGCGCCGTGGCGAACGGCAGACCGAGCGCGGGCTCAAGGACCGCGGCGCTCCCGGCGCACACGACGATCCAGTGGCCCGGTCCGATGCGTCCCACCACGGCGGGGGTCACCACGGCCGCGGCGAAGAAGCCGGCGCCGGACACCCCGACCGCGAGCCCCAGCAGCCGGAGCCCTTCGTCGGGGGTGGCGGCGAGGGAGTACCGGCACAGCATCAGCACCAGGACCAGCAGCGCGCCGTAGCAGAAGCGCATCAGCATCATCGAGGACAGCGCCCACACCGCCTCCCGGCGCCGCGGCTCGGCGAGGTGCCGCACGGCCGCCGGCAGATCCCGCGCGGTGTCCGCGAGGGCCTTGCCGAGGTGCGGTTGCAGCGATCCCCGGTCGGGCCCGAGCAGTTCGGGTGCCATGGTGAGCGACACGAGGGCCGAGCACAGATAGAGCGTGGCGCCCAGCAGCACCACCGCGGCGTCGGAGTCCGACACCAGCAGCCGTACCGCGAAGGCGAGACCGCCGCCCGCGGTGGCGGCGAGCGTTCCGGCGGTCGGCGACAGGGAGTTGGCCATCACCAGCCGCTCGGCGTCCACCACGCGGGGCAGCGACGCGGACAGGCCGGCGAGGACGAAGCGGTTGACGGCGGTGACGCACAGCGCGGAGACGTAGAACAGCCAGTCCGGAACCTGGCTGACCATCAGAACGGCGGTGGCCGCCGCGAGAACGGCACGCAGCAGATTGCCGTGGACGAAGACCTGGCGGCGCCGCCAGCGGTCCAGCAGGACGCCCGCGAACGGGCCGACCAGGGAGTAAGGGAGCAGGAGCACGGCCATCGCGGAGGCGATCGCGGCGGGCGAGGTCTGCTTCTCCGGGGAGAAGACGACGTACGTGGCGAGCGCGACCTGGTAGACGCCGTCGGCGCCCTGGGAGAGCAGGCGCACGGAGAGCAGGCGGCGGAAGTTCCGCAGGCGCAGCAGGACGCGCAGGTCACGGACGACGGGCATGGGGCACAGCCTCACACACGGCAGGGTCCCCGGGTCGGGCGACCCGGGGACCCCTCACAGCCCTGGCAGGAGCGATTTCGGCGTGGTCTAGCGCTCGACGTCGCCGCGGATGAACTTCTCCACGTTCTCGCGGGCCTCGTCGTCGAAGTACTGGACCGGCGGGGACTTCATGAAGTAGGAGGACGCCGAGAGGATCGGGCCGCCGATGCCGCGGTCCTTGGCGATCTTCGCGGCGCGCAGGGCGTCGATGATGACACCGGCGGAGTTCGGGGAGTCCCAGACCTCCAGCTTGTATTCGAGGTTCAGCGGGACGTCGCCGAAGGCGCGGCCCTCCAGGCGGACATAGGCCCACTTGCGGTCGTCGAGCCAGGCGACGTAGTCGGACGGGCCGATGTGCACGTTCTTCTCGCCGAGGTCCCGGTCGGGGATCTGCGAGGTGACGGCCTGCGTCTTGGAGATCTTCTTGGACTCCAGACGCTCGCGCTCCAGCATGTTCTTGAAGTCCATGTTGCCGCCGACGTTCAGCTGCATCGTGCGGTCGAGGATGACGCCGCGGTCCTCGAACAGCTTCGCCATGACCCGGTGCGTGATGGTCGCGCCGACCTGGGACTTGATGTCGTCACCGACGATCGGGACGCCCGCCTCGGTGAACCTGTCCGCCCACTCCTTGGTGCCGGCGATGAAGACCGGGAGGGCGTTGACGAAGGCGACCTTGGCGTCGATGGCGCACTGGGCGTAGAACTTCGCCGCGTCCTCGGAGCCGACGGGCAGGTAGCAGACGAGGACGTCGACCTGCCGGTCCTTGAGGATCTGGACGACGTCGACGGGCTCGGCGTCGGACTCCTCGATGGTGGCCCGGTAGTACTTGCCGAGGCCATCGAGGGTGTGGCCGCGCTGCACGGTGACACCGGTGGTGGGCACGTCGCAGATCTTGATGGTGTTGTTCTCGGAGGCGCCGATGGCGTCCGCGAGGTCGAGGCCGACCTTCTTGGCGTCGACGTCGAAGGCGGCGACGAACTCGATGTCGCGCACGTGGTAGTCACCGAACTGCACATGCATCAGTCCGGGGACCTTGGACGCCGGGTCGGCGTCCTTGTAGTACTCGACTCCCTGCACCAGCGACGCGGCGCAGTTGCCCACGCCGACGATGGCTACGCGAACCGAACCCATTCCGGTTGCTCCCTGTGTGTACGAGTGAGGCCCTGAGTGGGCTTCACATGGCGGTGTCGTCGGGCGTATCCGTCCCGGGGGTGTCCCCGGGACGGGGCAGGCCGCCCGTCGCTCCAGATGTGGTGTTCCGCTGAGCGGACCCTCCGGAGGCGGAACCCTTCAGGTCCCGTCCGGCCCGCTCGCTCTCGATGAGCTCGTTCAGCCAGCGCACTTCGCGCTCCACGGACTCCATCCCGTGGCGCTGGAGCTCAAGCGTGTAGTCGTCGAGGCGCTCCCGGGTGCGGGCCAGCGAGGCGCGCATCTTCTCCAGGCGCTCCTCCAGCCGGCTGCGGCGCCCCTCCAGGACGCGCATGCGCACGTCCCGTGACGTCTGTCCGAAAAAGGCGAAGCGGGCAGCGAAGTGCTCGTCCTCGTACGCGTCCGGACCTGTCTGCGAGAGCAGTTCCTCGAAGTGTTCCTTGCCCTCCGCCGTCAGCCGGTAGACGATCTTGGCGCGCCGGCCCGCGAGGGGCGCGGCGAGGGCGTCCTCATGGGTGCTCCCCGGTTCCTCGATCAACCAGCCGTTGGCGACCAACGTCTTCAGGCAGGGATAGAGCGTCCCGTAGCTGAACGCTCGGAACACCCCCAGTGACGTATTGAGTCGTTTGCGCAGCTCATAGCCGTGCATGGGAGATTCGCGGAGCAGGCCGAGCACGGCGAACTCAAGGATGCCGGAACGCCGGCTCATCATCGCCTCCTCTCGTCCGTCTCACACGCTTATCTCGCTCTGATGTATCGACTCGATACATCACGACGATAGAACGGCGCCCGGGATGGGACAAGAGGGATGACGGTGAACGGGATCACATCACCGATTCGTAGGAAGCAACTTGCCTGATTTGGGGTGAACTTCAGCGCTAGGCGGGTTTTGACGGTGCGTAGTCTGTGCGGCATGTACGCCACCGGGAACCACGTGACGCCTGGGGGCGTCCTCGTCCCTGGTGCAGTACGGGTGAGTGCGGGAACGACCACATCCGTACTTCGGGGGGACCGGAAACCAGCCGCCGTTTCCAGGCGCGCAAGGGTGCGCCTGCCCGAGGAGTAATCGTTCGATGAGCGAGCACCGTCGCAAACCGCCGCCGCCGCAGGGAGGCGGACGTGCCGCGGCCCGACGCGGCCAGTCCGGCTCGTCATCCGGCCGCCGCGCGGCACCGCGAGGCGCCACCGGGTCTCCTTCCGACTCCTATGGGTCCAGTTCCTATGGGTCGGGTTCCCAGGACCCCGGAGGCCAGGAGCGCCCCTACGGCGGGCGGGCCGAGGCCCGCCGGGCAGCCCAGAGAAGCGGAGGCGGCCGACGCAGAGCGGCCGACAACACGGGTCCGGGCAGCCGGCGCGACGGCCCTGCCGGGCGCGGCAGGGGCCGGGCGACCACGCCCGCCAAGAAGCGGTTCATCGACTACCCCCGGGCGGGGAAGTACGGATGGCAGCGCTGGGTGCCCTCCTGGAAGCTCGTCTCCGGGCTGTGCATCGGCTTCTTCGGCAGCCTGGTGGCCATGGTCGGCGTCGGCTACGCCATGGTCGGCATCCCCAACGAGAACGTCGCGGCCAAGTCGCAGAACAACGTCTACTACTGGGCCGACGGCACCCAGATGGTCGCCACGGGCTCGGGTGCCAACCGGCAGAACGTCACCATCGACCAGATCCCCGAGGCCATGCAGTGGGCCGTGATCTCGGCGGAGAACAAGAGCTTCTACAAGGACTCGGGCCTGGACTACAGGGGCATCGCGCGCGCCCTGGTCAACATGGCCCAGGGCGGCGACACACAGGGTGGTTCGACCATCACCCAGCAGTACGTGAAGAACACCTACCTGACCCAGGACCAGACGGTCACCCGTAAGTTCAAGGAGATGTTCATCTCCATCAAGGTGGGCACGAAGCTGACCAAGCCGCAGATCCTCCAGGGCTATCTGAACACGTCGTACTACGGCCGGGGCGCCTACGGCATCCAGGCCGCCGCGCAGACCTACTACGGCAAGGACGCGGTCGATCTCAAGCCGAGCGAGTGCGCCTTCCTCGCCGCACTGCTCAAGGGCGCCACGTACTACGACCCGGCGGGCAACGAGAACATCGACAAGACGGCGACGGCCGAGGCCAACCTCAAGCGCTCCAAGATCCGCTGGGGCTGGATCCTCGACGAGATGCACAAGGACAAGCGCATCACCGACGCCGAGTACCAAGAGGCGATCAAGAAGTATCCGATGCCCCAGGACCGCAAGGCGATCAAGGGCATGACGGGCCAGATCAGTTATCTGGCCGACACGGCGAAGAAGTACGTCCTGAACCACTCGGACATCACGGAGGCACAGTTCGACCAGGGCGGCTACCAGATCCACACGACCTTCCGGAAGGACAAGGTCGACGCCCTCAGCAAGGCCGTCAAGAAGATCGAGAAGCAGAAGATCGACCCGAAGCACCGCGAGGAGGACAAGCACGTCCAGTTCGGCGCCGCGTCGGTGGTGCCGAACGACGGCGCGATCGTCGCGCTCTACGGCGGCGCGGGCTACGAGAACGGCCACTTCACCAACAACGCCGACACCTCGGGTGTCCCCGTCGGTTCGACGTGGAAGCCGTTCGTGCTGGCCGCGGCCATGGAATACGGCACCTATCGGACCGACGGCGTGGGCCTGTCACCGCTGAGCAAGTACAACGGCAACGACAAGCTCAAGGTCAAGCGGCCGGACGGCAGCTACTTCCTGGACAAGGACAACCAGGTCTTCCTCCAGAAGAACGAGAGCGAAAAGGCCTGGGGCTACATCTCCCTGCGCAAGGCGATGGAGCAGTCCGTCAACACGCCGTTCGTGCAGCTGGGCGTCGACGTGGGGATGACCAAGGTGCGGGACGTCGCCAAGGCGTCCGGCATTCTGCAGGACAGCATGGCGCCGGACCTCAACCCGTCCTTCGCCATCGGTACCTCGACCCCCAGTGCGATCCGCATGGCCGACGCCTACGCGACGTTCGCCGCCTCCGGAAAGCAGACGGACCCCTACTCGGTCACCGAGGTCAAGAAGGACGGCCAGGAGCTGGAGGGCTTCACCAAGCCGAAGCCCTCGCAGGCGATGCCGGCCAAGGTCGCGGACAACGTCACGGACGTCCTGGAGAACGTCATCCAGAACGGTACGGGTTACAACGCCAAGGCCCTCGGTCGCGCGGCGGCGGGCAAGACCGGTACCACCGACAAGAACAAGTCGGCCTGGTTCGTCGGCTACACCCAGCAGCTGTCGACCGCGGTCGCGATGTTCCGTGAGAACCCGAAGGACCACAAGCTGCTCTCCATGAACGGCACGGCGGGTGTGGACTCCATCCACGGTGGTGACATCCCGACGCTGGTGTGGACCGAGTACATGAAGGCGGCGCTGAAGGGGAAGAACGACCCCGGCTTCCCGGACGCCGAGAAGATCGGTGAGGTCCAGGACGAGGAAGGCGCCCCCTCCCCGACCCCGTCGCCCAGCATCACGCCGAGCGAGTCCCCGAGCGATTCGCCCAGCCCGACGCCGAGCGAGACACTCGAAGAGCCCTCGCCGTCGCCCACCGAGTCCTGCCGGTTCAACTGGAACTGCCCGACGGACGGAGGCACCGACACGGGCGGCGGCACCGACGGAGGCGTGACCTCGTCGCCGTCGGCCACGGAATCGGACGGAACGGGCAACAGCAGAGGCAATGGCAATGGCAGCGGCAATGGCAACGGAGGCATCTTCGCCGGACCGACAAGCTAGAGCCGGAGCCTGACCGGTTGGCGGTCATTTCGCCCGCCAAGGGTGTTTCACGTGAAACATGGGCCGCCGCACCCACGAGGTGCGGCGGCCCTCGGCATGTTCCTGGGTGCGTACGGCAGGATGTGCCCCATGCCCAGTGCAGAAACGACGCCCACACGCGTGCACGAGCCGGAGCCGGTGCGGCCGACCAGGCAGGACGAGGTCGCCGCGGCCGGCAGTGAGCTGATCGGCGGCCCCATCGGACGGCGTGCCCTGCTCGGCACGTCCTGGTGGACCCCCGTACGGGTGGTCGCGCTGGTGGCGATCGGCATGTTCGCCCTCGGCCTGGTCCAGAAGGCACCCTGCTACAACGGCGCCTGGTTCTTCGGTGCCAGTTCCCAGTACACGCATGCGTGCTACTCGGACATTCCGCACCTCTACCAGGGGCGCGGCTTCGCCGACGGGCTCGTGCCCTACTTCGACAAGCTCCCGGGCGACATGGACTACCTGGAGTACCCGGTGCTCACCGGTGTGTTCATGGAGGTGGCCTCCTGGCTCACGCCCGGCAGCGGCAGCATCCAGCATCAGGAGCAGTGGTACTGGTTCGTCAACGCCGGGATGCTGATGGTGTGTGCGGCCGTCATCGCCGTCTGTGTGAGCCGCACCCACGCCCGGCGCCCCTGGGACGGACTGCTGGTCGCCCTGGCGCCCGCCTTCGCGCTGACCGCCACCATCAACTGGGACCTGCTGGCCGTCGCTCTGACGGCCGCGGCGATGCTGATGTGGTCCCGGGGCCGCTCCCTCGCCTTCGGCGTCCTCCTGGGGCTCGCCACGGCCGCGAAGCTCTATCCCGTGCTGTTGCTCGGCCCGCTGTTCCTGCTGTGCTGGCGCGCGGGCAAATGGCGGGACTTCGGCAAGGCCCTGGGCGGCGCGGCGGTCGCCTGGCTCGTCGTGAACCTGCCGGTGATGCTCTTCGCCTTCGAGGGCTGGTCGAAGTTCTACACGTTCAGCCAGGAACGGGGCGTGGACTTCGGCTCCTTCTGGCTGATCTGGGCCCAGAACTCGACCCACCCGCCCACCACCGAGACGGTCAACACGCTCGCCATGGTGCTGATGCTGCTGTGCTGCGGCGGCATCGCGGCGCTCACCTTCGTCGCCCCGCGCCGGCCCCGTTTCGCGCAGTTCGCCTTCCTGATCGTGGCCGCGTTCATCCTCACCAACAAGGTCTACTCGCCGCAGTATGTCCTGTGGCTGGTGCCGCTCGCCGTGCTGGCCCGGCCCAAGTGGCGGGACTTCCTGATCTGGCAGGCGTGCGAGGTGGCGTACTTCCTGGGGATCTGGATGTACCTCGCCTACACGACCAGCGGAGACGCCCACAAGGGCCTGCCCACCCAGGGGTACCACTGGGCGATCGCGGTGCATCTGCTGGGCACGTTGTTCCTGTGCGTCATGGTCGTGCGGGACATCCTCATGCCGGAGCGGGACGTGGTGCGCCGGGCCGGTGACGACGACCCCTCGGGCGGGGTGCTCGACGGGGCGGAGGACGTGTTCGTCCTCGGCGGCGCGGCCCGCCCGCCGCGGCACGCCGGCCACGTCGGCGCGCCGCAGGTGGAGTGGGGAAGCCAGGAACCGTCGGCCTCCGCGGACCGTTCGCTCTGAGCGAACACCGTCCCCCGGCCGACGGGCCACGGGACGGCAGCGGGACGTGGCAAGGGCCGTACACGGAAGCGCGTGTACGGCCCTTCGGTCGTCCGGGGTCGGCGTGGAGGCCGGCTCAGCGGTCCATCAGCCGGTCGAACTGCGTGGTGGTGTGCCGCAGATGGGCCACCAGTTCCTCGCCGACGTGCGGCTCGGGTGCGTCCGACGGCACGAACAGGATCGACACCTGCATGTGCGGCGGCTCGGCGAACCAGCGCTGCTTGCCGCCCCACACGAACGGGGAGAGGTTCCGGTTGACGGTGGCGAGACCGGCCCGTGCCACGCCCTTGGCGCGCGGCATGACACCGTGCAGCGCCTTGGGGGCCTCCAGACCCACCCCGTGCGACGTACCGCCCGCCACGACCACCAGGAAGCCGTCGGAGGCCGCCTTCTGCTGGCGGTAGCCGAAGCGCTCGCCCTTGGCCACGCGCGTCACGTCCAGGACCGCGCCGCGGTACTCGGTGGCCTCGTGGTCGCCCAGCCACAGCCGGGTGCCGATGCGGGCACGGAAACGGGTCTGCGGGAACTGCTGCTGCAGCCGGGCCAGTTCCTCGGCCTTCAGATGGCTGACGAACATCGTGTGCAGGGGCAGCCGCGCCGCGCGCAGCCGGTCCATCCAGCTGATGACCTCCTCGACGGCGTCCGAGCCGTCGGTGCGGTCCAGCGGCAGATGGATGGCGAAGCCCTCCAGCCGGACGTTCTCTATGGCGGCGTGCAGCTGCGGCAGCTCCTGCTCGGTGATCCCGTGCCGCTTCATCGAGGACATCACCTCGATGACCACGCGGGCGCCGACGAGGCCGTACACGCCGTCCACCGACGACACCGAGCGGATGACCCGGTCGGGCAGCGGTACGGGCTCCTCGCCGCGCCGGTAGGGCGTCAGCACCAGCAGGTCACCGCCGAACCAGTCCTTGATCCGTGCGGCCTCGTACGTCGTGCCCACGGCGAGGACGTCGGAGCCCAGCCGTGTGGCCTCCTCCGCCAGACGCTCGTGCCCGAAGCCGTAGCCGTTGCCCTTGCAGACGGGGACGAGACCCGGGAACTGCTCCTGCACGTGCTTGTGATGCGCCCGCCAGCGCGCGGTGTCGACGTAGAGCGTGAGCGCCATGGCCGGACCTGGAACCTTTCTCGTGGCTGCGGTGTATCAGAGGTATGAGAGCTATCGACGGTATCGAAGCCCCCGGCGCGCGGTCAGCGGCGCGACATGTAGATGTCCAGCGCCTTGTGGAGCAGCTTGTTCAGTGGGAAGTCCCACTCGCCGAGGTATTCGGCGGCCTGGCCGCCGGTGCCCACCTTGAACTGGATCAGGCCGAAGAGGTGGTCGGTCTCGTCCAGCGAGTCGGAGATCCCGCGCAGGTCGTAGACGGTCGCGCCGAGCGCGTAGGCGTCGCGCAGCATCCGCCACTGCATCGCGTTCGAGGGCCGGACCTCGCGGCCGATGTTGTCGGAGGCGCCGTAGGAGTACCAGACGTGTCCGCCGACGATCAGCATCGTCGCCGCCGACAGGTTCACCCCGTTGTGCCGGGCGAAGTACAGCCGCATCCGGTTGGGGTCCTCGGTGTTGAGGGCGGTCCACATGCGCTGGAAGTACGACAGCGGGCGGGGCCGGAAGTGGTCGCGCACCGCGGTGATCTCGTACAGCCGCTGCCACTCCTCCAGGTCGTGGTAGCCGCCCTGGACGACCTCGACACCGGCCTTCTCGGCCTTCTTGATGTTGCGGCGCCACAGCTGGTTGAAGTTCTTGTGGACCTCTTCAAGGGAGCGGTTGGCCAGCGGCACCTGGAAGACATAGCGAGGCTGGACGTCACCGAAGCCGGCGCCGCCGTCCTCGCCCTGCTGCCAGCCCATGCGGCGCAGCTTGTCGGCCACCTCGAAGGCGCGGGGTTCGATGAAGTCGGCCTCGATGTCCCGCAGACGCTTCACGTCCGGGTTCTGGATGCCCTGCTTGATGGAGTTGGCCTCCCAGCGCCGGATGATCACCGGCGGGCCCATCTTCACGGAGAACGCGCCCTGCCGCTTGAGATGGGCGAGCATCGGCTGGATCCAGTCGTCCAGATTCGGCGCGAACCAGTTGATGACCGGGCCCTCGGGGAGATAGGCGAGATAGCGCTTGATCTTGGGCAACTGCCGGTAGAGGACCAGGCCCGCGCCGACCAGCTCGCCCGTGCGTTCGTCGAACCAGCCCAGATTCTCGGAGCGCCACTCCGCCTTGACGTCGGCCCAGGCCGGGACCTGCATGTGACTCGCCGCCGGCAGGCTCTGGATGTAGGCCAGATGCTGCTCGCGACTGATGGTCCTCAGGGTCAGGGTCATTCGGGGCGCTCCTCGGGCTGGTGTGTCCCCCTGGGTACAGGGGCTCCGGCTCTCGCGCCGAAGCCTACTGCGCCTTCCCGGCGCCCCGACTGGCCGTACGGGACCTTCGCCCCGGCCTGTGGACCGCCGGTGCGTTCCGTGTCGCGTCACATGAAGTTCGGCCGGTGGTGTCGGCAGGGTCAGAGAAGTCCGCCGAACAGCCCACCGTGCGCCATGCCGATGAAGAAGCCGATGCCCGCGGCACCGAGACCCAGGATCAGACCGAACCGCTCGCGTGTGGTCTCCGAGATCCACTGTCCGAAGGCGCCGGTCAGGATGCCGATCAGGCCGGTCCAGGAGCTGAGCAGGTGCAGACTGTGGAAGAACGACGTGATGAACGCCGTCAGCCCGAGGACCAGCGTCACCCCGAGCATGGTGTCCTGGATCGGATGACGCTTGTCGTCGGTGGCGAAGAGGGATCCGGCGGTGTTGGGTCGCAATGCCTGTGCCATGGGGCACCTCCTGCGGAAGGCGGCGCATCGTAGCGCCTTACACACCCGATGTGTACAGATTGACGGCCCCCGCGACCGGATTTCAACCGGAAGCCGGTGTGCGGGTAGTGTGTACCGTCTGCACCGGTGTCTGCCCGGGCCATGGTGGGGGGAATCCCGGCGGGACCCCCTGATTGTCAGTGGCGGCCGATACCGTTGCGTACGCATCACAACCCTCCTGCCACGGAACGACCGTGGCCGCTGAGTCCAAAGGAGGTGGGTTCCACATGCGTCACTACGAGGTGATGGTCATCCTCGACCCCGATCTTGAGGAGCGTGCTGTCTCCCCGCTGATCGAGAACTTCCTGTCCGTCGTCCGTGACGGCGGCGGCAAGGTCGAGAAGGTCGACACCTGGGGTCGTCGTCGTCTCTCGTACGAGATCAAGAAGAAGCCCGAGGGCATCTACTCGGTCATCGACCTGCAGGCCGAGCCTGCGGTCGTCAAGGAGCTCGACCGCCAGATGAACCTGAACGAGTCGGTCCTCCGGACCAAGGTCCTTCGCCCCGAGACCCACTGAGCCCCGGCTCAGTCGACCTCGGGATTCGAGTAGCAAGCAGCCAGAGCAAACCCGCCGAGAGGTTCCCCATGGCAGGCGAGACCGTCATCACGGTCGTCGGCAATCTTGTCGATGACCCCGAGCTGCGCTTCACCCCGTCCGGTGCGGCGGTCGCGAAGTTCCGCGTCGCGTCCACTCCGCGCACCTTCGACCGTCAGACGAACGAGTGGAAGGACGGCGAAAGCCTCTTCCTGACCTGCTCGGTCTGGCGTCAGGCGGCGGAGAACGTCGCCGAGTCGCTTCAGCGAGGCATGCGCGTCATCGTGCAGGGCCGGCTGAAGCAGCGGTCCTACGAGGACCGTGAGGGCGTCAAGCGCACGGTCTACGAGCTGGACGTCGAGGAAGTCGGCGCCAGTCTCCGCAACGCCACGGCCAAGGTCACCAAGACCTCCGGTGGCGGCCGCGGTGGCCAGGGTGGTTACGGCGGCGGCGGCGGCGGCGGCGGCCAGGGTGGCGGCGGCTGGGGCGGCGGCCCCGGTGGCGGCCAGCAGGGCGGCGGCGCTCCCGCCGACGACCCGTGGGCGACCGGCGCTCCCGCCGGTGGCGGCCAGCAGGGCGGTGGCGGCGGCTGGGGCGGAGGCTCCGGCGGCGGAGGCGGCTACTCGGACGAGCCCCCCTTCTAGGTCTGTGGACCAGGGACGGGCCGTACCCACACTTCTTGATCACACAGGAGAAACACCATGGCGAAGCCGCCTGTGCGCAAGCCTAAGAAGAAGGTCTGCGCTTTCTGCAAGGACAAGGTCACGTACGTGGACTACAAGGACACGAACATGCTGCGGAAGTTCATTTCCGACCGCGGCAAGATCCGTGCCCGCCGCGTGACCGGCAACTGCACGCAGCACCAGCGTGATGTCGCCACGGCCGTCAAGAACAGCCGTGAGATGGCGCTGCTGCCCTACACCTCCACCGCGCGCTAAGGGAAGGGTGACCGACTCATGAAGATCATCCTCACCCACGAGGTCTCCGGCCTCGGTGCCGCGGGCGATGTCGTCGAGGTCAAGGACGGTTACGCTCGCAACTACCTGATCCCGCGGAAGTTCGCGATCCGCTGGACCAAGGGCGGCGAGAAGGACGTCGAGCAGATCCGTCGCGCTCGCAAGATCCACGAAATCCAGACCATCGAGCAGGCCAACCAGATCAAGGCCCAGCTTGAAGGCGTGAAGGTCCGTCTGTCCGTCCGCTCCGGCGACGCGGGCCGCCTCTTCGGTTCCGTCACCCCGGCCGACATCGCTTCCGCGATCAAGGCGTCCGGTGGCCCCGAGGTCGACAAGCGCCGCATCGAGCTGGCCGCCCCGATCAAGACCCTGGGCGCCCACGAGACGTCCGTGCGTCTGCACCCCGAGGTGGCCGCCAAGGTCAGCATCGAGGTCATCGCGGCCTGATCACCGCGCCCTGGAAGCAGTCACGGAAGGGGTCGCACCCGTCACGGGTGCGACCCCTTCCGTATGGGCCTCTCTGGGCGATCGGTGGCGGGAGGGCGCGTTTCACGTGAAACGCGGCCACCCGCTGTGTTTCACGTGAAACGGTCAGCGGGTGGCACCCGTGACGATCCAGCGGCCCGAACGGGAACGCAACCAGAGCGTCAGCATGCGGACCGTCATCATCAGCGTCATGGCGGCCCAGATCGCGGTGAGCCCACCGCCGAGTACGGGAACGAGCAGGGCGACCGGGGTGAACACCGCGAGCGTGAGCACCATGGCCCCGGCGAGATAGGGGCCGTCCCCCGCGCCCATCAGAACGCCGTCCAGCACGAAGACCACCCCACAGATCGGCTGCGACAGCGCCACGACGAGCAGTGCGGGCAGCGCGGCGTCCCGGACGACGGAGTCACCGGTGAACAGGGGAAGAAAGAGCGGGCGCGCCACGACCACCAGCAGTCCCAGGGCCAGACCGACCGCGATGCCCCACTGCACCATCCGGCGGCAGGCGTCCCGGGCTCCCTGGGGATCGTCCGCGCCCAGATAGCGACCGATGATGGCCTGGCCGGCAATCGCTATCGCGTCGAGGGCGAAGGCCAACAGGCTCCAGAGCGACAGAACGATCTGGTGGGCGGCGATATCGGCATCTCCCAGGCGGGCCGCGACGGCCGTCGCAATCATGAGAATCGCCCGCAGCGAGAGCGTACGGACGAGCAAGGGGAGGCCGGCTTGGGCGGAGGCTCTGATGCCGGCGGCGTCGGGCCGTAGCGGTGCGCCGTGCTCGCGCGCGCCCCGGATGACAACGACGAGGTAGACCGCTGCCATCCCACACTGGGCGATGACCGTGCCCCAGGCGGACCCTGCGATGCCGAGCCCGGCGCCATAGACGAGTCCGGCGTTGAGGGCCGCGTTGGCGATGAAGCCCGCCACCGCGACATAGAGCGGGGTCCTGGTGTCCTGGAGGCCGCGCAGCACACCGGTGGCGGCGAGCACGACCAGCATGGCCGGGATACCGAAGGAGGAGATGCGGAGGTAGGTGGTCGCATACGGTGCCGCGGTGGCCGAGGCGCCGAGGAGATCCACGATGGCCGGTGCCAGGGGCAGAACGACGGCGATGACGGCGAGTCCCAGCAGCAGTGCAAGCCAGATGCCGTCCACGCCCTGGCGGATGGCGGCCTGGAGGTCGCCCGCGCCGACCCTTCGAGCCACCGCCGCCGTGGTGGCATAGGCGAGGAAGACGAAGATGCTCACGGCGGTCGTCAGGAGTGCCGAGGCGACGCCGAGGCCGGCGAGCTGGGCCGTGCCCAGATGGCCGACGATCGCGCTGTCCGCCATGACGAACAGGGGCTCGGCGACCAGTGCGCCGAAGGCCGGAACGGCCAGTGCGACGATCTCTCGGTCGTGCTGTCGGCGGGTGTCCTCGGGTATGGCGGAAGCCTGTGGCATGAGCGCTAATCTAATCGTCCACAGGTAAGAGATGCAAACGGCTTGTGGTCCTTACTTCAGATGTCACGGAGTGTGCTCTCGTGCACGGTTCGAAGCGATCTTGGTCCGACTGGGGAAGTTTTTCTTCTGCACAGCCGGTGGATGGGAAAGTCGCAGGTCAGGGCCGTTTCCATAAGGGGTGCGGAGGCTTGTTCACAGGGCTGTCCACCGCGTCGTGCACAGGTTTTGCCGAGTTCTCCACAGCATCGGGGCCGTCGTCCACATGGCCTGTGGATAACCAGATTGGCTGACGGTGCCGTGGGGCCTAACGTGGTCCGGCGCCCGCTTGCCTCACCGACCTCGGAACCCTCACAAAACCGACGCGGCAGAACCGGAGTTGGGCGTCCTATTTGTCAGTGCCGTGCCGTAGAAATGAGGGGCACGGCGAGGTCCGCGCGGCGGACGGGAGGAGGTGGCTCGGTGAGCATTTCCGAGCCCTTGGACGACCCGTGGGCCGACAGCGGACCCAGCGATCGTCTGCCCGCCTCCCGCCGTCGCGGCGACGCCGGCCCGAGCCGGGACGAGCAGCATGAACGGGGCCGGGAGAGCGGCGGCTGGGACGGCGGCGGTTCGTCGTTCGAGCGGGTGCCGCCACAGGACCTCGACGCCGAGCAGTCCGTCCTCGGCGGCATGCTGCTGTCCAAGGACGCCATCGCCGATGTCATCGAGGTCCTCAAGGGCCACGACTTCTACAAGCCCGCGCACGAGACGATCTACCAGGCGATCCTCGATGTCTACGCGAAGGGCGAACCGGCCGACCCCATCACCATCGCCGCGGAACTCACCAAACGCGGTGAGATCAACAAGGTCGGCGGCGCGTCGTATCTGCACACCCTCGTCCAGACCGTGCCGACGGCGGCGAACGCCGAGTACTACGCGGAGATCGTCCACGAGCGGGCGGTCCTGCGCCGGCTGGTCGAGGCGGGCACCCGCATCACCCAGATGGGATACGCGGCCGACGGGGACGTCGACGAGATCGTCAACCGGGCCCAGGCCGAGATCTACGCGGTCACTGAGCAGCGCACCAGCGAGGACTATCTGCCGCTCGGCGACATCATGGAGGGCGCCCTCGACGAGATCGAGGCGATCGGCTCGCGCAGCGGCGAGATGACCGGGGTGCCCACCGGGTTCACGGACTTCGACTCCCTGACGAACGGTCTGCACCCGGGCCAGATGATCGTCATCGCGGCGCGACCCGCCATGGGCAAGTCGACGCTGGCGCTGGACTTCGCACGGGCCGCCTCGATCAAGCACAACCTGCCGAGCGTCATCTTCTCGCTCGAAATGGGCCGCAACGAGATCGCGATGCGTCTGCTGTCCGCCGAGGCGCGCGTCGCCCTGCACCATATGCGGTCCGGGACGATGACCGACGAGGACTGGACCCGGCTGGCCCGCCGTATGCCGGACGTCTCGGCCGCCCCCCTTTACATCGACGACTCCCCGAACCTGTCGATGATGGAGATCCGCGCCAAGTGCCGTCGGCTGAAGCAGCGCAACGACCTCAAGCTGGTCGTCATCGACTACCTCCAGCTGATGCAGTCCGGCGGCTCCAAGCGGGCCGAGAGCCGTCAGCAGGAGGTCTCGGACATGTCCCGCAACCTCAAGCTGCTCGCCAAGGAACTGGAGCTTCCCGTCATCGCGCTCTCCCAGCTCAACCGTGGCCCCGAGCAGCGCACCGACAAGAAGCCGATGGTCTCCGACCTGCGTGAGTCCGGCTCCATCGAGCAGGACGCCGACATGGTCATCCTGCTGCACCGCGAGGACGCCTATGAGAAGGAGTCACCCCGCGCGGGCGAGGCGGACCTGATCGTCGCCAAGCACCGAAACGGCCCCACGGCGACCATCACGGTCGCCTTCCAGGGCCACTACTCACGATTCGTGGACATGGCCCAGACCTGACCTGTCGCTTGTAGGGTCTCAGATTTCGTGGCCAAATCTCATGGGCGATGGCCAAGCGATGGCACTTCTGACACGAATCTGAGACTGGCAGGTCAAGCCTGTCCCGTCGCATCGAATCGCGGCTTGTCGCAGTGAGTTGAGTACCGAACGTGCGGTGTGCGGGGCTGGGACAGGTTTGAGTGAGACGGTGTCCCGCTTTGGGGTGGCTCTTGTCTCGCTACAGGTGGCTTGTCTCATTCCCGTGGACACCGTCCTGGTGTGGACGATCAGGTGGAGTCGCAGAGCGGCGGGGACAGGGCAGCCGGTTTTGAGGTGGCCTGGGTCCAGAGCGGTGTCGAGGTACGCAGATCGCTGACGGACGTGGCGGAGGTGGCCTTCGAGGGGGTGGCTTCGGTACGGTGACGCCCGCGACGGCCTGAACAGGTGGTTCACCAGCGAGAACAGCAGTGAGCCCTTTCGGCAGAGGTGGAACCGTCGGCTCGACGTGCTGGGCGAGGACCCCTTCGGTGATCGCCACCGCCCCTCCGACGCCCGGGTCGAACTGGTCACCTACCCCGAAGCCGTCGTTCTCACCGGCTTGTTCGCCTCGCATACTGGCGAGACCATCCCCAACTGCCGGCCGAAGCAGCACAACGACTCAACATCGCCCCCATCAGCTTCCGCTGCATGAGATGGTCATCGCCACGATCGGGAAGGGGCGGTGATCTCACTCCCCGCCTGTCAGTGTCGATCGTCATCATGGGAGACATGACCAACCCGAACCTGACCACCGGCAGCATCTGGCGGCTCCACCACGGCGACCAGGAGATTGCCCGGCTGACCGTGACCGGCGCCGATATGCCCTGGACGCACGCCGAAGTCGAGACACTTCCTGGTTTTGAAGAGTTCCGTCCCCTCTTCAGTGAGCAAGAGCGAGCTGCCGACGAGGAGGACTGGGAGCGGGCCGACGCCTGCTACACCCAGATCCGCAGTGCGCTCACCCTGACGTTTCCCGACGGCGGCCCGGTCGCCGAGTTCATGCTGCACATCCACGACGACGGCACCGCCGGCTGGCGATGGCACGACGAGCCCTTCGACGCGGTGAATTCGTGACGACCTGGGTTCGCTGCTTCTGGGACGAAGAAGCCGTCTGGTTCTACTTCGAGCTGGATGCCGATGGCTATGTGATCCGGTCTGACCGCGGAACCACCCATCTCCGAGTGGGAAGGGCACGACCCGCAGTCGTCGTCGGCCGATGAGTTCGGGATCGTTTGGTCGACCGCCCGCGGTGAGCTTCAGGATCGTCAGCGCCCCTGTTCCTGAGCACGTCCACTACTGCGGCTTCCGACCAGGAAACTGCCGTCTTCAATGCGAAACCGGCCGTCAAGCGTCTCGCCGACCTGACAAGGTCCTGCTCAGGCGGCATCACCCTCGCCATGATCCATGAGACGCGCCAACACCACCGCCCACGCGTCTTCGCGACGCCACGTCACTGCCCCCAGCAAGTCGCGGTTGAACCTGTCACCCCGCAGGTCAACGGCCTCGCCCCTGCAAGATCTGATGAGCCGGGACAAAGCCTCTCACTCGTATCGGGCCCTCCGGCTGGCACCGACAGATCCCCACCCCAAAATCGATTGACGGCGGTTGCAGAATCTCTGTCATGGGGACGGACATCAGCGGTTTTGTCGAGTGCCGAGCATGGCACCTCCACGAGGAGGACGAGGACTCGGTTTGGAGAGCCGCCATCGACCTCTTCTTCCTCAACATCACCCGGAACTACGACGCGTTTGGCTGCCTCTTCGGAGTCCGCAACTACGCGAACTTCCGACCGCTGGCCGCAGACCGAGGACTGCCAGTCGATGCATCGGAGACTGTTCGTGCCGAACTCGATCAACTTGCCCAGTGGCCGGACCAGGCATACGGCACCACCTGGATCACCTGGGCCGAGATCAAGGAGGTCGATTGGGGCGAGCCGGCTGAGAAGGCAGACAGCCGACTCCACCAATACCGGCAGACTCCGGATGGGCTCAGGTTGACGGGGAAGTCTGCCTGGAGCTCTGGCTTCGCACAAGCCGTCGGCCTTCCTGCACAAGTGCCGGGCGAGGCTCAAGGGTGGCCCGAGGGGAGTGAACGGCTCATCGGCGACACTCTCTACAGGTCTGAGAAACTCCGCCGACGAGATGCCGTCCCGGAGACCGGCGAGTGGAAACCGGTCTGGGCGGTCATGGAGGCGCTCGCATCGCAGCACGGAGATGACAACGTGCGGCTCGTCGTCTGGTTCGACAACTGAGTAGGCCCAGGCACGAGTTCTACCCGCAGCTCTTGCTGAGGAAATGCCACCCGTCCTGAGACAAGAGCGGTCGGTGACGTCGTGAGACAGCCGGAGGACTCACTGGTCAGCACGATGCCCTGGGACATGAGCTGCGAGGTCGTACACGGCGGTCCGCCGACGGCGCCGAGGGGCGGTGCGGAAATGGGCTCGACGTGTGTGTCCTGAGCGGATGGACTGGGGGCATGACGACATCTCCAGAAGAACTGCTCCCCGCCACACGGCGGTCGCTGCTGCACCGGATCGCCGTCGCGCAGGCCGAGGGGCGGGCGCCCTCGCTGGTGGCGGCGGTCGTGCGGGACGGACGGGCCGTGTGGCACGGCTCCCGGAGCTCGATGGACGGGCACGCACCGGACGAGAACGTGCAGTACAGGATCGGGTCCATCACCAAGACATTCACGGCTGTCCTTGTGCTGCGGCTGCGTGACGAGGGCGCGCTGGACTTGGGCGACCCGCTGGAGAAGCATCTGCCGGGCACCGGTGCGGGGGCGGCCACCATCGCCGAACTGCTGGCGCACACGGGCGGGTTGGCGGCCGAGTCGCCGGCTCCTTGGTGGGAACGGACCCCCGGCGCGCTGCGCCCCGAGCTGAGCGATGTGCTCGGTGAAAAACCACTCCTGCATCCGGTTGGCCGGCGGCACCACTACTCGAACCCGGGCTACACGCTGCTCGGCGCCCTGGTGGAGGAGGTGCGCGGCGCCCCCTGGGAGGAGGTGCTTCACCGGGAGGTGCTGGAACCCCTCGGCCTGGACCGGACCGGCGCCCAGCCCCGCGCCCCGCATGCGGGCGGCTGGGCCGTCCACCCCTGGGCCGATGCCCTGTTGCCCGAGCCGGTGGAGGATCTGGGCCGGATGGCGCCGGCCGGTCAACTGTGGTCCACCACCGGCGACCTGGCGCGGTTCGCGGTCTTCCTCGCCCAGGGGGACGACCGGGTGCTGAGCGCGGACACCGTGCGGGAGATGCGGACGCCCGCGGCACCGGCCGAGGCGGCCGATGTCATGGACGGCGCCACCTATGGTCTCGGCCTGCAGATCCAGCACCGTCATGGTCGGCTGCTGGTGGGGCACTCCGGGTCGCTTCCCGGCTTCCTGGCCAATCTCACGATCGGCGTCGCGGACGACGTGGCCGCCGTGGTGCTGGCCAACTGCACCTCCGGGCCGCTGCTCGGCACGGTGGGCGCCGATCTGGTGCGGATCGTCGCCGAGGCCGAGCCGAGGATCCCCGAGCCATGGCGGCCGTTGCGTGAAGTCGATCCATCGGTACTGGAGTTGGCGGGCCCGTGGTACTGGGGCACGCAAGGCTATGGCCTGCGGGTGACGGCCGATGGGCGCCTCTCACTGAGCCCGCTGTCCGGCCAGGGCCGCAGCGCGCGCTTCCGGGCCAACGGTGACGGCACCTGGACCGGGCTGGAGGGCTATTACCACGGGGAGCTTCTGCGGGCCGTACGGCGCCCGGACGGGTCGGTGAGCCATCTGGACCTCGGCTCGTTCGTGTTCACGCGGCAGCCGTACGACGACGGCGCCACCGTACCCGGCGGGGTGGATCCCGAGGGATGGCGGGGGATCGTTTAGTCGGCCTTGTCCGGGGTGGTCTGTTTCACGTGAAACAGACCACCCCGGTAGCTCAGAGCTGAAGCTTGAAACCCGTGTGTGAGGCGACGAATCCAAGCCGCTCGTAGAAACGGTGCGCGTCGGTGCGTTTGTTGTCGGAGGTCAGCTGCACCAACTGGCAGTTCTGGCGGCGGGATTCCTCGATCGCCCACTCGATGAGGCGCGTGCCCAGACCGCTGCCGCGCGCGTCGGCATGGATGCGTACGGCCTCGATGATCGACCGGGTGGCACCGCGCCGCGACAGTCCCGGGATGATCGAGAGCTGGAGAGTGCCGACGACACGGCCGTCCTGCACGGCGACGACCAGGTGCTGGTTCGGATCGGCGTCGAGCCGCTTCAGCGCGGCCAGATACGGCGCCAGATCATCCGGGGACTCCCGCTGAGCCCCCATCGGATCGTCGGCGAGCATGCCGACGATGGCGGGGACGTCGTCGGCGACGGCGGTGCGTATCGCGAGATCTGCCATACCCGCACCCTATGCGGGCACCTTCAGTGACTCGACGACCCTTACGAGCGGGGCCAGTTCCGGATTGGCGGCCGCCTCGTCCAGGGCTTCGCGCAGCGCCGCGTCATTGGTCGGCCGTGCCTGCGTGAGCAGGGCGAGTCCCGCCTCCGTGACGTTCGTGTAGATGCCGCGCCGGTCGGTCGGACACAGATAGCGCTCCAGCAGGCCACGGTCCTCAAGCCGGGTGACCAGCCGGGTGGTGGCGCTCTGGCTCAGGACCACCGCGTCGGCGACCTGCTTCATCTGCAGATGACCCCCCTCGCCGTCGTGCTGCCGGCTGAGCACGTCGAGCAGCGAGTACTCGCGCACGCTCAGATCGTGCCCGGCCTGCAGGGCGCGCTCGATGTGCGCCTCGATCCTCCCGTGCAGCAGGGAGAGGGCGCACCAGCCCTGGGCAAGGGCGGTGAGCGAGGGGTCGGTCGCTGTCATGGCGTTTCCTCCGTCCCGGAGCGGCTGAGACCAGGATAGAGCAGCCCCGCAATTGCCTGCGGTTGCATATAGCCCGCGTCTGCAACTATTGTGGTCGCACGCAAAGCGCATCTGCAATCGTCAGGGAAGGGTTGTCCCCTCATGCCTCTCGCGCTCCTGGCCCTCGCGATCGGGGCCTTCGGAATCGGAACGACCGAATTCGTGATCATGGGTCTGCTGCCCGAGGTGGCGGGCGACTTCGGCGTCTCCATCCCCACCGCGGGCCTGCTCGTGACCGGCTACGCGCTCGGCGTGGTGATCGGCGCCCCGCTGATGACCGTGCTCGGCACCAAGGTTTCGCGCAAGCGGATGCTGATGCTGCTGATGGGCCTGTTCATCGCCGGGAACCTGTTGTCCGCCCTCGCTCCCGCCTTCGCGGTCATGCTGATCGGGCGGGTGATCGCCTCCCTGGCCCACGGCGCGTTCTTCGGCATCGGATCGGTCGTCGCCGCGGAGCTGGTCGCCCCGAACAAGAAGGCCGGGGCCATCGCGATGATGTTCACCGGGCTGACCGTCGCCAATGTCGTCGGTGTCCCGCTGGGCACGCTCATCGGGCAGCACGTCGGCTGGCGGGTGACCTTCGGTGGCGTCGCGGCCCTCGGTGTCGTCGGCCTGGCCGGCATCGCCCGGCTGGTGCCCGAGATGCCCAGGCCCGAGGGGGTGCGCCTGCGCCACGAACTGGCCGCCTTCAAGAACGCCCAGGTGCTGCTCGCCATGGCGATGACGGTCCTCGGCTTCGGCGGGGTCTTCGCGGCCATCACCTACATCGCGCCGATGATGACCCATATCACCGGCTTCGCGGACGGCTCCGTCACCTGGCTGCTGGTGCTCTTCGGCCTCGGCATGGTCGCCGGCAACCTCATCGGTGGCAGGTTCGCGGACCGCGCCCTGATGCCCATGCTGTATGTCTCCCTGGGCGCCCTGGCCATCGTGCTGGCCCTGTTCACGGTCACCGCGCACCACAAGATCGCGGCGGCCGTGACCATCGCGCTGATCGGAGCCCTGGGCTTCGCCACCGTGCCGCCGCTGCAAAAGCGCGTCCTCGACCAGGCACACGGTGCTCCCACGCTGGCCTCGGCCGTGAACATCGGGGCCTTCAACCTGGGCAACGCCCTCTCCGCCTGGCTCGGCGGCATCGTGATCTCGGCGGGCTTCGGCTACACCGCCCCCAACTGGGTCGGCGCCGCCCTCGCGGCGGCCGCGCTGCTGCTCGCTTTCCTCTCGGCCGTACTGGAGCGCCGAGGCCCCGCCGCCGGCACCGTGCTCGCGGGCGGCACGCCCACCACCCGACGGACGGCCGTCCACCACTGAGCCGACCTCGGCCGGGAACGAAACACGCCTTCCGCAACACCTTACGGAGAAACCCCATGAGCAGCACCACTGCCGTCGCCCCGCTCACCACCCAGGACGCCGAGACCCTGATCAGCGCGGCCCGTGCGGCGGCCGAGGCCGCCGGAGTCACCGTCAGCGTCACCGTCCTGGACGCGGGCGGCCATCTGCTCGCCTTCCGCCGGGACGACCGGGCGGTGCTGATCTCCGGGGAGACCAGCACCCGCAAGGCGTACACCGCGCTCCAGCTGAACGCGCCCACCGCCGACCTGGTGGACGCCGTACAGCCCGGCGGGCTCTTCCACACCCTGCCCACCGCGCTCGACCGGCCCCTGCTGTTCATCGCGGGCGGTGTCCCGGTGCACCGCGACGGTCGGCTGATCGGCGCGATCGGCGTGGGCGGCGGTGCGCCCGAGCAGGACCACAGCCTTGCCCTCACCGCCGTCGGCGCGCTCGCCTGAGCGCTCCTCGCGCCCCGGACAGCGCCGGCTCCCGCATCGCAGCGGGAGCCGGCGTTCGTCGTCCGTGGGCGTTCCTCAGCCCGCCGCCACGGTCAGCGGCGCGAACCGTCGGGTCCAGTCACCGGGCAGATCCGTGGTGCCGTATGTCATCACCGCGTTGAAGGCCACGGACGTCAGCCCGCGTTCCCTCGCCCAGGTCAGCAGCTCCTCGTGCCGTACGTCGATGTCGGTGCGCAGCGGGCGGTCGGTGTGGGCGGCGAGGGCGGCGATCAGGGCCTTCGCGGTCTCCGTGTCGCGGGCGATCAGCGGACCGACGACATGGGTGTCCATATTGGGCCAGGCGCCCGCGTAGCCGATGATCCGGCCGTTGTCCTCGGCGACGTACAGCCGGTCGGCGAAGGCGGGGAGCCGGGTGATGACGGGGGTGCGGTCGACGCCGAACACCTCCTCGTCGAGCCGGACGATCGAGGCCAGGTCCTCGGCGGTGGCCGCACGGGTCGCGACCGGGGACGGCGGCCCCAGGGGGCTGAAGCGCCCGCGTACCATCTCCGCGCGACCGGTGACCTTGAAGCCCAACTCCTCGTACAGGGGGCGGCCGTACGGCGTCGCGTACAGCGTCAGGGGTGTGGTCCCCATCGTTGAAACGACATGGCGCATCAGCCGGCGTCCCACGCCCTGGCGGGCGTGCCGCTCGGCGACCAGAACCATGCCGACGGCAGCGAGGTCGGGGTGGTCCTGAGGGCCGTACTCCGTGACGACACAGGCGGCGACGAGACCGCCGTCGGGGTCATCGATGCCGTGCCCCCTTCCTGCCGTGAGGAGGAAGCCCCACTTGTGTTCCTCGCGAGGCCACCCCCGATCCTCTGACAAGTCGGCGCAGGCGCTGAGATCGCGGGGCGTCAGGCGACGGATGGGCAAGGAGGCGAGGGAAGGAGTTGGCACGCAGGTCAGGCTGTCCGAACAGCACCCCTGACGTCTACCTGTTTCGGGTAGACACACGTTCTTTTGGCCATGGCGTAGTCGTCGGCATGGTGAGCCGATACGGATGTTTCACGTGAAACCGGGATCGAGATCAGGACGGGCCGGCGCAGGCCCCCTGGCAGCGGGCGGGATGAGATCTGCTGGATGCCGATGAATTGGTGCGCCGCGCCCGGTAATTGAGGGAATCCATGGTTCGCCCGTTGTTCGATTCGTGAGGGAGGAAGGAGGGACTTGTGTGCACGGCGGCTGCCGGTATGGTCGACTCCGGTTCATGTCCGGGGTGGGTTCACACCGCTCGGAACGCGACGCTGTGGTGGCTTCACCGGCCGCCGGGGCGAAGCGAGAAGGCAAGCCGTCCGCGGGGAAAGCAGGCGCTTTCCGATCGAGGAAGTGCGCGGACGGACCGAAAGATGTTCGAGGCGAGGCACACCATGGACGCTCCGACCACCACGTCGGCGGACAACCGCACTTCCGGCGGGGGCGGCTGGTTCACGCCCCGCCGAATGCCGCCGGCCGCGCCCTCGGGCGGCGATCAGGAGCCGCGGGAGGGCCGTCGACCGGCCGTGTTGCGACCGGTGGGCCGCCGCTCGACGGAGACCCGTGAGCACCCGTCCGTGACCACCCCCGCCGCTCCTGCCCCCGGCGCGTCGCCCTCCGGATCTTCGTCCCCAGCCCCGTCCTCCCCAGACCCGTCCCCTCTGGGCTCGTCCTCCCCAGACCCGTCTTCCCCGGGCTCATCCGCCGCGGGCTCGCCGGCCCCAGGCTCGTCACCCCCCGGTTCGTCGTCCCCCGGCTCGCCGACCGCCACGGGCGAGGCTCCGGAGGCGGTGGGCGACACGCCACCGGCCGCCGAGCGAATACCGGGGCCCGACTCCTCACCCTTCGAGGTGCCGGCCACCCCGCCCGACCCGCCGCAACGCCAACAGCGTGTGCCCGCGCAGCGCTCCGCCCCCCTGTCCCCGCCGGCCTCACCGGACGCCCTTCTCATCCGCCGCACCATGGCCGAGGTCGGCCCGGTCGCCGACAAGGTCACCTCGTACTTCTACGCGCTCCTCTTCGTGCGCCATCCCGATCTGCGGCAACTGTTCCCGGCCGCGATGGACACTCAGCGGGACCGGCTGCTGAAGGCTCTGCTGACCGCGGCCGAACACATCGACGACACCCCCGTCCTCATCGACTATCTGCAGCACCTCGGCCGTGGCCACCGCAAGTACGGCACCCGGGCCGAGCACTACCCGGCCGTCGGCGAGAGCCTGATCGGCGCGCTGACCAAGTACGCCTCCGCCGTCTGGGACACGGAGACGGAGGCGGCGTGGGTGCGGGCGTACACGACGATGTCGCAGGTGATGATCGACGCGGCGGCCCTGGACGAGATGCGCTCCCCGGCCTGGTGGCACGCGGAGATCGTCAGCCATGAACTCAGGACACCCGACGTGGCGGTCGTCTCCGTCCGCCCGGACCAGCCCTATCCCTTCCTCGCCGGGCAGTACACCAGCCTGGAGACCCCCTGGTGGCCGCGGGTCTGGCGGCACTACTCCTTCGCCTCGGCGCCCCGTTCGGACGGGCTGCTGACGTTCCATGTGAAGGCCGTCCCCGCGGGCTGGGTCTCCAACGCCCTCGTGCACCGCGCCCGCCCGGGCGACACCATCCGGCTCGGCCCGCCGGCCGGCTCGATGACCGTCGACCACACCACGGACAGCGGTCTGCTCTGCCTCGGCGGTGGCACCGGCATAGCGCCCATCAAGGCGCTCGTCGAGGACGTAGCCGAGCACGGCGAGCGCCGCACGGTCGAGGTGTTCTACGGCGCCCGCACCGACCACGATCTGTACGACATCGACACGATGCTCCGGCTCCAGCAGGCCCACCCCTGGCTCTCGGTCCGGGCGGTCATCGACCAGCAGGCGCATCTCCGGCTCCCCGACGCCATCCGCGAATACGGCCCCTGGAACGAGTACGACGCCTATCTCTCGGGGCCGCCCGGGATGATCCGCAGCGGGGTCACCATGCTGCGGAACGCGGGCATCCCCGCGGAGCGCATACGGCACGACTCAGTCGAGGAACTTGTCGCCGTCGGGGACTGAACGGTCAGCCGAGGTCCGGGGCGTGCATGGCGCGCACACCCTCGATATTGCCGTCCAGATAGTGCCGCAGCGACAGCGGCACGAGATGGACGGAGGCGATGCCGACGCGGGTGAACGGTACCCGCACGATCTCGTACTCGCCGAGGGGCTCGTCCACTTCGGGGCCGTGGCGCAGGGCCGGGTCCATGGACTCCAGTCGGCAGACGAAGAAGTGCTGCACCTTCACACCGGTCGCGCCGCCGTCCTCGCCGATGTGCTCCACGGTGTCCACGAAACAGGGCACCACATCGGTGATCTTGGCGCCTAGTTCCTCGTACACCTCGCGGTGCAGGGCGTCGACGACGGTTGTGTCCTTCGGCTCGACCCCGCCACCGGGGGTGACCCAGTAGGGATCGATTCCGGGCTTGGTGCGCTTGATCAGAATCAGGTCGTCGCCGTCCAGGAGGACGGCGCGTGCGGTGCGCTTGACCACGGGTCGGACGGTCATGGAGGAAATGTGGCCCGGCTGGTTCCACGTGAAACATCGCAAAGTGCCTCGGTCCGACCGCACGGTGTGACCCGGCCATGGGCCGCTCAGTTCCAGTCCGTGGCCGCCCGCTGGAGCCATTCGTGCGCCCGCGCGATGTGCGGCATGGCGAGCGTGCCGGTGCGCACCACCAGGAAGTATGTACGCAGCGGCGGCACCGGGGGCTCGTGCAGCGCGATCACCTCGCCACGGTCGAGGGCGCAAGCGCACAGATAGCGCGGCAGGACGGCCAGGCCGGCGCCCGCCGTCGCACACGCGAGGACCGCTCGCAGATCGGGGACGATCACGGTGCCCGAGGCGGCCGGGCGACGGTCGAAGACGGAGGCCCAGTACCGGGAGACGAAGGGCAGCGACTCGTGGACCTCGACGACGGGCAGGTTCTCCAGGGCCGGCGCCCCCTTGTCGCGCAACCGCCCGGCGTCGATCTCCTCGGCCCAGCGCGGGGCGGCGACCAGGACATGCTCCTCGTCGCACAGCGGGGTCGCCGTGAGCAGGGCACCGCGGGGGCGGGCCGTGCCGATGGCGAGATCGTGATGTCCGGCGGCCAGCCCCTCCAGGATCTCCTCCGCGTTGCCGAAGGACGCGCGGAGGGCGAATCCCTGGCCGTCGTCGCCGGTGAGTTCCGTGAGCGCCGGGAGCGCACGTTCGGCGGTGAACTCGGGCGGGCCGGCCAGATGCAGGGTGCGCGGGGCGGACTCGTCGTCCAGGCCGGTCTCGGTGATCTCCACCAGGGCGTCGAGATGCGGGGCGGCCTTGTGGGCGAGTTCGTCGCCGATGGTCGTCGGGGTCACCCCGCGGGCCTGGCGCAGAAACAGGGGGCGGCCCAGTTGCCGCTCCAGCGTCCGGATCTGGGAGGTGACCGCCGGCTGGGACAGACCCAGCAGCGCGGCGGCACGGGTGAAGGAGCCGGCCCGGTGCACGGTCACGAAGGTGCGCAGCAAGGCCAGATCCATGGCATGCCCTCCCCTTCCCCTGCCCCCTGCGCGGCCCCCGGCGGGGGGCAACGATAAATAAGTCGATAGGTCTCTGTCGCTACTGTGATTGGACACTGACAGAGAGTCAACTAGCCTTGTTGACGCGGTTCTTCGCGCGCGGAACCGCGGCGGTCCGAGCCACGAGGGGGGAGGCTCGGACCGCCCGTCATCCGGTCATGGAGCCGACTCGTCCAGCGCACGGAGCAGATCGGCCACCAGGTCCTCGGGGTCCTCGGCGCCGACCGACAGGCGGATGAACCCCTCCGGGACCGGGTCTCCGCCCCAGCGGCCACGGCGTTCGGCTGTGGACCGGATTCCGCCGAAGCTCGTCGCGTCCTCGACCAGCCGCAGCGCCTCCAGGAAACGCTCGGCACGCGCGCGCGTGGGCAGCGTGAAGGAGACCACGGACCCATAGCGCCGCATCTGCCGCGCGGCGACCTTGTGCGAGGGGTCGTCGGGCAGCCCCGGATAGCGCAGACCGGCCACCTCGGGCCTGTCCCGCAGCGCCCGGGCGACGGTGAGCGCCGTGGCGTCCTGCCGGTCCACGCGCAGTTGGAGCGTGGCGAGGGAACGGTGTGCGAGCCAGGCCTCCATGGGCCCCGCGATCGCCCCGACGATCTTGCGCCAGCGGCGCACGGCGGCCATCGCCTCCGGATCGCGCCCGGCGACATAGCCCAGCAGCACGTCCCCGTGGCCGGTGAGCTGCTTGGTGCCGCTGGCCACCGAGAAGTCCGCGCCCAGCTCCAGGGGGCGCTGCCCCAGCGGCGTGGCGAGGGTGTTGTCGACGGCGACCAGGGCACCACGCGCGTGTGCCGCCTCGGCCAGGCGTCGGATGTCGCACACGTCGAGCCCGGGGTTCGACGGCGTCTCGATCCACAGCAGCTTCGCCCCGTCCAGCGCGTCGAGCTGGGCGTCGCCCGCGGTCGGCGCGGTGCGCACCTCGATGCCGTACGCCTCCAGCTGGGCGCGCACCAGCGGCAGCACCTGGTAGCCGTCGGAGGGCAGCACGACCGTGTCCCCGGCGCGCAGCTGGGAGAAGAGCACCGCCGAGATGGCCGCCATGCCGGAGGCGAACACCAGCGTCTCGACACCGTCCCGCCCGGGGGCCTCCAGCTCGCCGATGGCGTCTTCCAGCAGCGTCCAGGTCGGGTTGTCGTCACGGCCGTAGGAGTAGGGGCCCGTCACCTCGCCGGGCAGATGGAAATGCGCGGCGAAGACAGGCCCGGGCAGCGTCGGCTCGTGCTTGACCGGCTCGGGCAGCCCGGCGCGGACCGCGCGTGTGCCCTCGCCGGGACGGCCGGCGTCCTCGGTGGTCTCGCTCATGCGGCCCGTCCCTCCAGATGGTCGCGTACGGCGGCGAGCAGCCCTGTGCTCGCCGCCTCCACCATCTCAAGGCACTCCGCGAAGCCGTCCGGCCCCCCGTAGTACGGGTCGGGCACGTCGAGGTCGTCCCCGGCGCCGGGGTCGTACGAGCGCAGCAGACGCACCTTGCGCGCGTCCTCCTCCGTGGGTGCCAGGCGGCGCAGGGCCTTGAGGTGCCCGGAGTCGAGGGCGATCACCAGATCGAGCCGGGGGAACCACGACGGCTGGAACCGCCGGGCCGTGTGGTCGAGGTCATAGCCGTGTTCTTCCAGGACGGCGACGGTGCGCGGATCGGCGCCCTCGCCCTCGTGCCAGCCGCCGGTGCCGGCGCTGTCGACCTCCACGAGATCCGCGAGTTCCGCCTCCGCCGTGCGGGCGCGGAAGACGGATTCGGCCATCGGGGAGCGGCAGATGTTGCCGGTGCAGACGAAGCAGACGCGGTAGGTCATCGCGGGTTCAGTCCCTGCCGTCGGGCAGGACGAGGTTCAGCGCCCAGGACACGATCGAGATGATCAGGCCGCCGAGGACGGCGGTCCAGAACCCCTCCACGTGGAAGCTCAGCTGGAGCTTGTCGCACACCCATGAGGTCAGCAGCAGCATCAGCGCGTTGACCACCAGGGTGATCAGGCCGAGCGTCAGGATGAACAAGGGGAAGGTCAGCACCTGCACGATCGGCTTGACCAGGAAGTTCACCAGGCCGAAGATCAGGGCGACGACGATCAGCGTACCGATCTTCTTGGCGGTGCTGTCGCCTGTCAGGGTGATCTTGTCGAGCAGCCATACGGCGACGGCCAGGGCACCCGCATTGGCGATCGTCTTGACTACGAAATTCTTCATGTGTCTGATCGTGGCAGACGAGATCGGCGACGAGCAGCGGGGCGAGGGCGGCAAGGGCGATGAAGGCATTCCGGCTGGACGAACTGGAGGCGGAGCGCGCCGCCAACGAGGGCGCTTACCTGCAGTTTCTGCGCGAACGGAACATGTCGGTCGGTCTGTACGCGCTGAATGCGGGCGAGCACGACCCGCAGCAGCCGCACCGCCAGGACGAGGTGTATTTCGTCGTGAGCGGTCGTGCCTCGATCACCGTCGGCACGGAGACGACACAGGTGGCGCGCGGCAGCGTGGTGTACGTGCCGGCCGGTGTGCCCCACAAGTTCCATCACATCAGCGAGGATCTGCGGGTCCTGGTGGTCTTCTCTCCGCCCGAGGCGTGACCTGGGCCCCCAGGATCCCTAGGGGAACGGTCAGGGGCGGACAAGGGGTGCGAGGCCCCCGCGGCGGCGCCCCGCGGCCCTAGCATCGAGAGCGGGACATCGACGACCATCGAGACATCGACAGGCGTCGAGGACCCTCGGACACGTGGAGCGTGTCCGGGAACGCCTGGCAACGCAGAGAAGGACGAGGGCAATGCGAGAGATCTTCGCGGGACTGCCGTGGTGGGTGAAGTGGGTCGCGGTGCCGGTCATCGCCCTGGTCGTGTTCGGCGGTCTGATCGCGACCGTGGTCGGCTTCGTGATCGGCCTGCTCTTCAAGGCGCTGATCTTCGTGGCGCTGGTCGGCGGACTCATCTACGTGGTGCGGAAGTTCATGTCCAGCTCCTCGTCGCGCGGCGACTGGTGAGCACCCTGGGACAACGGTGGCGGTAACAGGAATCACCGGTTCCCTCGCGCGGGGGAAGTTTCCGGGCGGACCGGCCCCCTGCCGCGGCCGACGGTTAGAGTCCGGAGATCCACGCGGGGTCCAGCCCCTCCGGGCGGTGCAGGCCCCACCCGGGTTCCCCCGCACGGGCTGCCCCTCGCGCTTCGGGAGTGACCTTGGCCACGGTTGACACCGCACCCGCGGAGACGCACTCGTCTCCCTTTCCGGCGCCCACCGCCGCGCCTCCCGTGCAGCGGCCGCCCGCCGCGGCCATCCCCGAGCAGCCGCACTCCGCGACCCTCATCGGATCCGTGCAGCGCGCGATGCGCCTGCTGGAGTGCGTCGCCGGGCACGAGTACGGAGCGCCCGCCAAGCAACTGGCCCGCGAGACCAAGCTGGCGCTCCCCACGGCGTACCACCTGCTGCGCACCCTCGTGCACGAGGGCTATCTGCGCCGCGAGAAGGGCCTGTTCTTCCTCGGTGAGGCGGCCGTGCGGCTGAGTGGCAGCGGCGCGAAGCAGAAACGTCGCAGCACGGTGGCCGCCACGCTCGCGCGCTGGCGCGATTCCATCGGCGTGCCCGTGTACTACGCCGTGTACCGCGAGGGGGAGATCGACGTCGTGTGCGTCTCCGACACCCCGGGCAACCCGGCGGTCGAGGAGTGGGCCGACTTCCGCGAGACCGGGCACGCGCACGCGATCGGCAAGTGCCTGCTGTCCCAGCTGGACGACGCGGCGCGCCGCGACCACCTCGACCGCTACCCGGTGCAGTCCCTCACCCCGTACACCGTGCGTGACGACCACAGCCTGCTGCGGCGTCTGGAGCGGATGCGGCGGATGGAACCGGTGACGGAGCGGCAGGAGTACGCACTGGGCGCGGTCTGCGCCGCCGTGCCGATCACGGTCGGTGCCACGGCGGCCACGATGGCCATCTCGATGCCCGCCCGCCAGGCGGACCGGCTGCTGCCCGCGGTGGAGCAACTGCAGGCCGGGATCGGACGCCATCTCGGGGCACTCGCGCTCTCTATCAGTATCTGAAAACTCACTCCTTGTGATCTGTCGCATACGTTCAGCAAGATGCCCTCAGTGGCAGTGGGGTCATTCGAGGCCGGTCGGCGTTACACGACGGGGTAGGCGATGCGCGAGTCCGTACAGGCAGAGGTCATGATGAGCTTTCTCGTGTCCGAGGAGCTCTCTTTCCGCATTCCGGTGGAGCTGCGGTACGAGACCTGTGATCCCTATGCCGTACGGCTGACCTTCCATCTGCCCGGTGACGCCCCGGTGACCTGGGCCTTCGGGCGGGAGCTGCTGGTCGACGGTGTGGGCAGGCCGTGCGGGGACGGGGATGTGCACATCGCGCCCAGCGACCCCGACGTCCTGGGCGAGGTGCTGATCCGGCTTCAGGTCGGCGGCGACCAGGCCGTGTTCCGCTCCTCGGCGCCACCGCTGGTGGCGTTCCTGGACCGTACGGACAAGCTGGTGCCGCTGGGCCAGGAGGGGGCGCTGGCCGACTTCGACGCCCATCTCGACGAGGCCCTGGACCGCATCCTGGCCGAGGAGCAGAGCGCCGGCTGAGGCGTCCTGCGTCACAGAGCCCGCTTGAGCGGGCCGCACCGGATTGTGCAGGAACGCTTCTCCTTGTCCGTCCGCGGCCTTCCGCCGGCTCCGCCGCGTCCGCCGCGCGGGACGTCACCGCTTGCGGCGCCTGCCCCGTCCGCCCCGCGCCACGGCGGGTTGCCCCGCTCCCGCGGAGGGCTGGGCCGCCCCCGCGGGAGTCGTAGGCCGCTGCCCCGGCCGGTCGGCCGACACCACCAGTGCCGCCAGCGCCGTGGTGACGGGCACCGAGGCGACGAGGCCGATCGAGCCCACCAGGGTGCGGACGATCTCCTCCGCCACCAGTTCGCTGTTGGCGACCGTGCCGACACTGCTCTGCGCGATCGAGAAGAGCAGCAGCAGCGGCAGCGCCGCACCGGCATAGGCGAGGACGAGCGTGTTGACGACGGATGCGATGTGGTCGCGGCCGATACGGATGCCCGCCCGGTACAGACCGCGCCAGCCCATCGAGGGATTCGCCTCGTGCAGCTCCCAGACGGCCGACGTCTGGGTCACCGTCACATCGTCCAGGACGCCCAGTGAGCCGATGATGACGCCGGCCAGGAGCAGACCGCTCATGTCGATCGCCGGATACAGACCGTGGATGAGGCCGGTGTTGTCGTCGGTGTTGCCCGTCAGCGCCGCCCAGCCGATGAACCCCGAGCCGAGGATGCCGATCAGCAGGAGCGAGACCAGTGTGCCGAGCACCGCCACCGAGGTCCGGGCCGACAGCCCATGACAGGTGTACAGGGCGATCAGCATGATGGCGCTCGCTCCGACCACCGCCACGACCAGCGGGTTCGAGCCCTGGAGGATGGCGGGCAGGATGAAGAGGGTCAGCACCAGGAAGCTGATGGCCAGGGCGACCAGCGCCAGCACGCCACGCATCCGGCCCACCGCCACGACGACGAGCGCGAAGATGCCGGCGAGCAGCACCAGGGGGAACTTCCGGTTCACGTCGGTGACCGAGTACTGCAGGTCCTTCGGCGCCGACGGCTCGTAGGCGACGACGACCTTCTCGCCCTGGTGCAACTGCCGTGACTGGTCCGGCTGGACGATCTCCGTGAACGTACGGCCCTCGTCCTTGCCGGTGTCGACCCGGATCGTGGCCTTCTTGCAGGTGCCGGTTGCCTGCTGCTGTGCGGAGCTGCCCTCGGCGGTGGAGGTGTCACCGGTCGGGGTGTCCCCCGAGGCGTTCACCGACTTGCAGCTGACCGTGACGACCCGGGTGACCGTGGCCTGCTGCGTCTGCCGGTCGAAGCCCACCCCGGTGCGCTCGTGCGACGGGGCGCCACCGGGCCAGAGCACCACGAGTCCGACGACGACCGCCGCGGCGAACGGGATGAGGACGGCCGCGATGACCTTGCGCAGATGCTTGGACACGGGCGCCGCGGGGCCATGACCGTGACTGTGCGCATGGCCGTGGCCGGGCCCATGTCCATGGCCGGGCCCATGGACGTCGCCGGAATCGTGGCCCTCGTGGCCGTGTCCGCCGTCCTGTGCCGAGCCGTGTCCGCGCTGCGGCCCGGACGGGGGGTGGGGGGACTGCTGCATCGTGGTCACCGACCGATCATCGCAAGAACGACAGGGGCCCTCTGTTCACCGCGCCCGAATTGACGCTAGCGTGGAGGCACCTTTGCACACGCGGGAGCTCGGAGCACCGGGCTGAGAGGGCGCTGACCTCCGTCTTCGCGATGTTTCACGTGGAACAAGTGATGTTTCACAGGAAGCACCGACGGACGGACACCGCTGCGTCGACCGCCGAACCTGTTACCGGGTAATGCCGGCGTAGGGAGTAGGTCTCATGACCAACAAGGACGTACGCACGCCTGCCTCCACACAACATGCGGTGAACGGATCCGTCAACGGGTCCGAGGGCGCCGAAGACGCGGGGGCGGGCCGGGCCATCGGCTGGCACAAGGGGTATGTCGCGGGCTCGCGCCCCGATCTGCGGGTGCCGGTCCGTCAGGTCCACCTGACCAACGGGGAGTCGGTGACGCTCTACGACACCTCGGGCCCGTACACCGATCCGCTCGTCGAGACCGATGTCCGCAGGGGCCTGCCGCCGCTGCGCGAGAACTGGATCATCGCCCGTGGTGACACCGAGGAGTACGCGGGACGCCCCGTCCGTCCCGAGGACGACGGGATCAAGCACACCTCGCCGCGCGGTGGCCTGCGCAACCTGGACGCGGTCTTCCCGGGCCGCCCGCGCCAGCCGCGCCGGAGCCGTGACGGCGGGGCGGTCACCCAACTCGCCCATGCGCGGCGGGGCGAGATCACCGCGGAGATGGAGTTCGTGGCGGTCAGGGAGAACGTGTCTCCCGAGGTTGTCCGCGAGGAGATCGCCGCCGGACGGGCCGTCCTGCCCGCCAACGTCAACCACCCGGAGATCGAGCCGATGATCATCGGCAAGCGGTTCCTGGTGAAGGTCAACGCCAACATCGGCAACTCCGCGGTGACGTCCTCCATCGAGGAGGAGGTCGAGAAGATGACCTGGGCGACCCGCTGGGGCGCCGACACGGTCATGGACCTGTCCACCGGGCGCAATATCCACACCACCCGCGAGTGGGTGCTGCGCAACTCCCCCGTGCCCATCGGCACGGTGCCGCTGTACCAGGCCCTGGAGAAGGTCGACGGCAGGGCCGAGGAACTGACCTGGGAGATCTACAAGGACACGGTCATCGAGCAGGCCGAGCAGGGCGTGGACTACATGACGGTCCACGCCGGGGTGCGGCTGCCGTTCGTGCCGCTGACCGCGAACCGCAAGACCGGCATCGTCTCGCGCGGCGGATCGATCATGGCCGCCTGGTGCCTGGCGCACCACAAGGAGTCGTTCCTGTACGAGAACTTCGAGGAACTGTGCCAGATCCTCGCCGCCTACGACGTCACGTACTCGCTCGGCGACGGCCTGCGCCCCGGTTCGATCGCGGACGCCAACGACGAGGCGCAGTTCGCGGAGTTGCGCACGCTCGGGGAACTCAACCGGATCGCCAGGCGTTTCCATGTACAGACGATGATCGAGGGCCCGGGACACGTCCCGATGCACAAGATCAAGGAGAACATCGACCTTCAGCAGGAGATCTGCGATGAAGCTCCGTTCTATACCCTCGGCCCGCTGACGACGGACGTCGCTCCGGCCTACGACCACATCACCTCCGGCATCGGCGCCGCGATGATCGCCTGGTGGGGCACGGCCATGCTCTGCTACGTCACGCCCAAGGAGCACCTGGGCCTGCCCAACCGGGACGACGTCAAGACCGGCGTCATCACCTACAAGATCGCCGCCCATGCGGCCGACCTCGCCAAGGGGCACCCGGGTGCGCAGGAGTGGGACGACGCGCTGTCCGACGCCCGCTTCGAGTTCCGGTGGGAAGACCAGTTCAACCTCGCCCTGGACCCGGACACGGCACGGAAGTTCCATGACGAGACGCTTCCGGCCGAACCCGCCAAGACCGCTCACTTCTGCTCCATGTGCGGACCGAAGTTCTGCTCGATGAAGATCAGCCACAGCATCACGGAACGGTTCGGCGGTGACGCGGCCGACGGGGCCTCCCCGGAGGACATCGCCGAGGGAATGCTCCAGAAGTCGAAGGAGTTCGCGGCCGGCGGCAATCGCGTGTACCTGCCGATCGCCGACTGATCGCGGCGTCGTCCCGAACACCCGGGAACGTGGCCGGAAAACAGCGTTCCCGGCGTCGGGGCGTCCGGGGAGCCGACGGGTTCAACCGGGTGCCCGGCTTGCGCCCCCGCGGGGGCGCAAGCCGGGATCACTCGGGCTGGTGGTCGGGGCCGCCGAAGTCCGGGCTCGTGTAGTCCGGGCTGCTGAAGCTCGGACGTGAGCCCGGTGCGGAGCCGTCCTCGGGGCTGCTGAAGCCCGGGCGGCCGTAGCCGAGGCGCGGCATGCGGCTGGTCGGCGCAGACGGGTGCGTGCGCAGGGTCGCTGTCGTGCCGGGTTCCGCCAGCGCGTCCCGCAGGAACGGCAGGATGCCCCGTTCCAGCAGGGCCTCCTGCCAGGCTTCCCGGGCCCGGACCAACTCGGTGTTCGCCGCCGCGTACGCTCCCACCTCCAGCGAGGGGCGGTTGCGCAGGGCGGTGAGCAGCAGGCCGACGGCGGCGACGAGGATCGCGGCCGCGGTCACCGCACCGAACACCCAGCCCGCGGTGAGCATGGTCTGGGCGAACGCCGGCTCGGGGTCGAGCATCTTCAGGACGTAGCCGACGAGCAGGAATATCGCCGCGGCGGTTCCGGCGAGGACAGGGGCCAGGACCGCGACGACGGCGATGGCGCCCGCGCCGGTGGTCTCGGTGGCCTCGCCCAGGGTGGTGGCGAGCCCCACCGCGCCCGAGCCCGGGTCCGTGGAACCGGACTCCCGGGTGGACGACGACGGGGTGGACGGCGCCGGCTGGCGCAGTTCCTCGCGGACCTTCACATAGTGCTGGTACTCGGTCGCCGCGGCCGCCGTGATGAGTGCGGAGGCGTTCAGCGCCATCGTGCGCAGCTGTTCGGAGTTCAGCCGCTGTCCCACAGCGGCGAGGTCAGGGCGGTGTGGTGCGGAGCGCAGCGCCTCATCGAGGATCCGCTCATAGTCCTGGCGGTCCTCGTTCAGCAGGTGCTGCGGAACGCTGTTCATGTGCATCCCCCGATGCTCCGTAGGGCTTGGGGCTCGCACGCCGGCGAGCCGTCGGGCAGAAACGGAGGGGAGCCTGCTACGGATAAGCCGATGGTAGAGCCGTGACGGTGCGCGGTGACAGGGGGTTGCCGGAAATTGGCAGCCGGCCGGCGCGGACGTCGTGGCGGGGCGCCTGCCCCAAGAACCCTCAGATATCCAGGGGAAGTTGCTGGACCAGCAGCTTTCCGGCCATGGTCACGCCGCCGTCCATCGCGATGGCGAGCCCGTCGGCGTAGATGTGCGGTCCTTTGACCACGGGGCCGGCGCCCTCTTCGCCGTCCTCGGAGCCGACCTGCCCGAGCAGATAGGGAATCGGGCTGTGGCCGTGAACGATGCGGGTGCCGCCGTACGTATCGAGCAGCGAGCGGACGGCGTCGGCGCCGCCCTCGTCGCGGAAGGAGAAGCGTTTGGTGAACTTGCGGAACAGATCCCAGCACTCGTCCGCGTCATTGCGGGTGAGGGTCTCGCGGACGGTGTCGTTGACGGCCTCGATCGAGTCGCCGTAGTCGAGGTAGGCGGTGGTGTCGGAGTGCACGAGCAGATAGCCGTCGACCTCCTCGACGGCGTCGAGGCGGGCCATCCACTGCAGATGGTGGTCCTGGAGCCGGTCCATGTCGGTCTTCTGGCCGCCGTTGAGGAGCCAGGCGGCCTGGAAGGTGGCGGTGCCCGCGCCGGAGTTGACGGGGGTGTCGCCGAACCGCTTGGCGCCCAGCAGGAGCAGTTCGTGGTTGCCCATGAGGGCCTTGCAGTAGCCGCCGGCCGCGGCGGCCTCGGCGGACAGCCGCATCACGAGGTCGATGACGCCGATGCCGTCGGGGCCGCGGTCGGTGAAGTCACCGAGGAACCAGAGCCGGGCGGTGCCCGCGCACCAGTGGCCCGCGGCGTCGATCAGGCCCTTGTGCTGGAGGGCGGCGACCAGTTCGTCGAGGTACCCGTGCACATCGCCGACCACGAACAGCGCGCCGGGACCGGCCGCCGGCTGCGCGGCGGGGGCGGGCGCGGGTTCGACGGGCGCCTGGGGCGTGTCACCGCGGGTGATGACGGGCAGGTCGCGTTCGGTGGGGGTGTAGCCCTCCGGGTAGCCCTCCTCGACGGGCGTGACGGTGCCGCCGGGGTGGGCGCTGGGGGCGTACGGACCGGTGTCGTTGACGTACGCGGGCACCCGGAAGTCGCGCAACGTCGCCGTCCGCTCCGCTTCGGGTCCCTGACCGGCCCCCTGAGTCATCCGACCCCTCCACCATCGCGCCGCATCTGCACCACATCGGACTGCCTGGTCGCAGCGGTCCGCGGTGTCGTGGGCCCATCATAGGAATGCGGATCGCGCCATGTGATGACCCAGGGGTGGTGAATCGGGGCAGGAGCGCGGATCATCGCGGCATTCGCCCCGATTGGTCGCTGCTGTCACCGCCGGGGGCCGGGGCGCACCCGCCGCCGGCCCCGGCACTAGTTCTCCTCCGGTACCCGGGGCGGGCTGACCGTCGTGCGCGGCGGACGCCGCTGGGACGACGTGCGCACGATCAGTTCGGTCGGTATCACCTGCTCGACCGGCCGGTCCGACTCGACCCCCTCGATGGCGTCGATGAGGAGTTGGACGACGGCCGTGCCGATGCGGCGCGGCTTCAGCGAGAGCGTGGTGATGGGCGGCTCGGTGTTCGCGTACACGGTCGACTCGCTGCAGCACACGAGGAGCAGGTCGTCCGGGACCCGCAGGCCGTAGCGGCGGGCGGCGGCGAGCAGATCGGTGCCGTTGGGGTCGAACAGGCCGTAGACGGCGTCGGGGCGGTCCGGGCGGGCCAGCAGCCGGTCCGCGGCGACGGCGCCGGCGCAGGGGTCGTGCGCCGGGTATGCCTCGTAGACCGGGTCCTGTCCGACGCGCTCGCACCAGTGCAGATAGGCGCTGGTCGACAGATGGGTGTAGGTGTCCGTCGTCGTCCCGGTGAGCAGGCCGATGCGGCGGGCGCCCGCCTCGGCGAGATGGTCGAGGATGCCGAGGACGGCGGCCTCGTGGTCGTTGTCGACCCATGCCGTGACCGGGAGTCGGCCCGCGGGGCGGCCGTCGGAGACGACCGGTAAGCCCTGCCGGACCAGTTCGCTGACCACCGGGTCCTGGTCGGAGGGGTCGATGACGACGGTGCCGTCCAGGGCGACGTTGGACCACACGTCGTGGCGTGAGGTCGCGGGCAGGATCACCAGTGCGTAGCCGCGGGCGAGCGCGGCGGAGGTGGCGGCCCGGGCCATCTCGGCGAAGTACGCGAACTCGGTGAAGGTGAAAGGTTCATCCCCGTACGTCGTCACGGTGAGGCCGATGAGGCCCGATTTGCCCGTGCGGAGCGTGCGTGCCGCTGCCGACGGGCGGTAGCCCAACCGGTCGGCGACCTCGCGGACATGACGGCGGGTGGCGTCCGGGAGTCTGCCCTTGCCGTTCAGGGCATCGGAGACGGTTGTGATGGAGACTCCGGCGGCGGCGGCGACGTCTCTGATGCCCGCCCGACCCGGCCGGCTGCCTCGACGTGAGGTTTCCGCGCGGCTCACCTGGTGCTTCCCTGCTGCTGTCATGGCGAGCCGATAGTAGGGCTCATGCGGTGGGGTAGTGCGGACGCATATGCCTGCATTGACAGGCACGTTTCTGCATGGTCAAAACGGGTCAACTTCCTTAGAAAGAAAGCCAGTTGAACGATACAATGGCAGGACGTGACGTACCGACGCGCAGGGGCCTGCCAAGTGTCCGATGTTTCGAAGAGGTCTCAACTCACCTGCACGAGGGATGCGCGCCAGGGCGTAAGCCACCGGCGCGTAGATATATGTGCGACGCGCCCCCTGTTTCATGCTGATTCGTTCCACGATGCCCTTGATGCCCGTGGGGTTCGTGAGGTTTGCCCCTCATCGCTTCCCAGAAGTCCCGGCCGGTACGCAGGGACGCCGAATCCTCATATGGTGAGGAGTATTGGATGCCGGCGGCGTCGATGGTCCGCCGGTGGTCGCGAGGAGGACTGCGGTGAGCGAGACGAGCCCCAAGCTGCGCGCCGAGCTGGAGGGAATCCCCACCTACAAGCCGGGCAAGCCCGCGGCGGCGGGTGGCCCGGCCGCCTACAAGCTCTCCTCGAACGAGAACCCGTATCCTCCGCTGCCCGGTGTCATGGAGACCGTGACCGCCGCCGCCTCGTCCTTCAACCGCTACCCGGACATGGCGTGCACCGGGCTGATGAACGAGCTGTCGGAGCGGTTCGCCGTCCCGCTCGCGCACCTGGCCACCGGCACCGGTTCCGTCGGCGTGGCCCAGCAGCTGGTCCAGGCCACCAGCGGCCCGGGCGACGAGGTCGTCTACGCCTGGCGGTCCTTCGAGGCGTACCCGATCATCACGCAGATCAGCGGTGCCCGGTCCGTACAGGTCCCGCTCGCCCCAGGCGAGGTGCACGACCTGGACGCGATGGCCGACGCGATCACCGACCGAACCCGCCTGATCTTCGTGTGCAACCCCAACAACCCGACCGGTACCGTCGTGCGGCGGGCCGAGCTGGAACGCTTCCTCGACCGGGTGCCGGCCGATGTCCTGGTGGTGCTCGACGAGGCCTACCGGGAGTTCATCCGCGACCCCGAGGTGCCGGACGGGGTGGAGCTGTACCGGGACCGGCCGAACGTGTGCGTCCTGCGGACCTTCTCCAAGGCGTACGGCCTTGCCGGGCTGCGTGTCGGCTTCGCCATCGCCCATGAGCCGGTGGCGGCGGCGCTGCGCAAGACGGCGGTGCCGTTCGGGGTGAGCCAGCTCGCGCAGGAGGCGGCCATCGCCTCGCTGCGCGCCGAGGACGAGCTGCTGGGCCGGGTCGGCTCGCTGGTGTGCGAGCGGACGCGGGTGGTCGACGCGCTGCGGGCCCAGGGGTGGACCGTCGCCGAGACGCAGGCCAACTTCGTCTGGCTGCGGCTGGGGGAGCGCACCAACGACTTCGCGGAGACCTGTGAGCGGCACGGGGTGGTGGTCCGGCCGTTCGCCGGCGAGGGGGTGCGGGTGACGGTCGGCGAGAACGAGGCGAACGACATCTTCCTGAAGGTGACCGAGGCATTCCGTAAGGAGCTGTAGGTTCCTCCGCCCCTCGGGGCGCGACGACCCGGTGTGGCCCGTTTCACGTGAAACGGGCCACACGTGTGCCGGGGAGTCATTCGCCCGTCTCGCCCGTCCCGGGTGTGTTTCCGCAGGCGGGCGTCGCCATGGGGCCATCGGTCCCCTTCCGCCGGATCCGGTCGGTCTGCGTTAGGGACCCCCCACCCCTCCGGGGTCGAACGGGCATGCGTCATAATTGCTTGTGAATGTGAACGCGTTCACAAGCGTGTCCCGTTTGCTCCGCTGATGGGTGTGACAAAAGGGGCAGACTGCCGCACTACCACGGCGATGTAAGGAGCTGACGACGTGGAATTGGCACTGGCGCCAGAGACCCTGGCGCGTTGGCAGTTCGGTATCACCACCGTCTACCACTTCCTCTTCGTCCCCCTGACGATCTCCCTGGCCGCTTTCACGGCCGGACTTCAGACCGCCTGGGTCCGCACGGAGAACGAGAAGTATCTGAGAGCGACGAAGTTCTGGGGGAAGCTCTTTCTGATCAACATCGCGATGGGTGTCGTCACCGGCATCGTGCAGGAGTTCCAGTTCGGCATGAACTGGTCGGACTACTCGCGCTTCGTCGGTGACATCTTCGGCGCGCCACTCGCCTTCGAGGCGCTGATCGCCTTCTTCTTCGAGTCCACCTTCATCGGGCTGTGGATCTTCGGCTGGGACAAGCTGCCCAAGAAGATCCATCTGGCCTGCATCTGGATGGTCGCGATCGGCACGTTCCTGTCGGCGTACTTCATCCTCGCCGCCAACTCGTGGATGCAGCACCCCGTGGGCTACAGGATGGACAAGGCGCGGGGGCGTGCCGAGCTGACCGACTTCTGGGCGGTGCTCACCCAGAACACCGCGCTCAGCCAGGCATTCCACACCCTCTCGGCGGCCTTCCTGACCGGCGGCGCGTTCATGGTCGGCATCGCCGCCTTCCATCTGGCCCGCAAGAAGCATGTGCGTGAGATGAAGACCTCGCTGCGGCTGGGGCTCGTCACCGTCGTCATCGCCGGCCTGCTCACCGCGGTGAGCGGTGACACGCTCGGCAAGGTCATGTTCAAGCAGCAGCCGATGAAGATGGCCGCCGCAGAGGCCCTGTGGGACGGCCAGAACGGCGCGCCGTTCTCGGTGTTCGCCTACGGCGATGTCAGCAAGGGGCACAACACCGTCGAACTGTCCGTCCCCGGGGTGCTGTCGTTCCTCGCCGACGACAACTTCAACTCCTACGTCCCCGGCATCAACGACACCAACAAGGCCGAGCAGGCCCAGCACGGGCCGGGCGACTACCGGCCCATCATCCCCGTCACCTTCTGGGCGTTCCGCTGGATGATCGGCTTCGGCATGGCGTCCTTCGCCATCGGCATCGTCGGTCTGTGGCTGACCCGCAAGAAGTTCATGCTGCCGCAGCATCTGCGGGTGGGCGAGGACGAGGTGCCGCATCTGGTCCTGTTCAGGAACAAGGCGCTCGGACCGAAGCTCACCCCCTGGTACTGGCGCATCGCGATCTGGACCCTGGCCTTTCCGCTGATCGCCAACTCCTGGGGCTGGATCTTCACGGAGATGGGCCGCCAGCCGTGGGTCGTCTACGGCGTCCTGCAGACGCGGCACGCGGTCTCTCCCGGGGTGTCGCAGGGCGAGGTTCTCACCTCGATGATCATCTTCACCGCGCTCTATGCCGTCCTCGCCGTCATCGAGGTCAAGCTGCTGGTGAAGTACGTCAAGGCCGGCCCGCCCGAGCTGACCGAGGCCGACCTCAACCCGCCCACGAAGATCGGCGGCGACTCCCGTGACGCCGACAAGCCGATGGCCTTCTCCTACTAGGCCGAGGGAGCTGCAGTCATGGAACTTCACGACGTCTGGTTCGTCCTGATCGCCGTCCTGTGGACCGGCTACTTCTTCCTGGAGGGCTTCGACTTCGGGGTCGGCATCCTCACCAAGCTGCTCGCCCGTGACCGGCCCGAGCGCCGGGTGCTGATCAACACGATCGGTCCGGTCTGGGACGGCAACGAGGTGTGGCTGCTCACCGCGGGCGGCGCGACCTTCGCCGCGTTCCCCGAGTGGTACGCCACGCTGTTCTCCGGTTTCTATCTGCCCCTGCTGGTGATCCTGCTGTGCCTGATCGTCCGGGGCGTCGCCTTCGAGTACCGGGCGAAGCGCCCCGAGGAGCACTGGCAGCGGAACTGGGAGACGGCGATCTTCTGGACCTCGCTGATCCCGGCGTTCCTCTGGGGCGTCGCCTTCGGCAACATCGTCCGCGGTGTGAAGATCGACCAGCACTTCGAGTACGTCGGCGGTGTCGGCGATCTGCTCAATCCGTATGCCCTGCTCGGCGGCCTGGTGACGCTGACGCTGTTCACCTTCCACGGTGCGGTGTTCACGGCGCTCAAGACCGTCGGGGACATCCGAGCCCGGGCCCGGAAGCTGGCGCTGCGGGTCGGTCTTGTCACGGCCGTGCTGGCGCTGGTCTTCCTGCTGTGGACGCAGATCGACCACGGTGACGGCAAGAGCCTGGTGGCGATGGCCGTGGCGGTGGTCGCGCTGCTGGCCGCCCTCGCGGCGAACCAGACGGGGCGCGAGGGATGGTCGTTCGGGCTCTCGGGCGTCACCATCGTGGCGGCCGTGGCGATGCTCTTCCTCTCGCTCTTCCCCGACGTCATGCCGTCCTCGCTCAACGCGGACTGGAGCCTCACGGTCACCAACGCCTCGTCGAGCCCGTACACCCTGAAGATCATGACCTGGTGCGCGGTGATCGCCACGCCGATCGTGCTGCTCTACCAGGGATGGACCTACTGGGTGTTCCGCAAGCGGATCGGGACGCAACACCTCGCTCCCGAAGCCGGTCACTGAGTCTGACGGGAGGGGTGTTTCACGGTGTTTCACGTGAAACACCCTCCCCGGACCGAAGGGCATGTTTCACGTGAAACCGATCGATCCGCGTCTTCTCCGGTACGCCCGGGCCACCCGCCTCTTCCTGGCGGCGGTGGTCGGCCTCGGCGCGCTGGGGGCCGGCCTGCTCATCGCCCAGGCCATGCTCATCGCCGAGGTGGTCGTCGGTGCCTTCCAGCACCACCTGTCGGTCACCGAACTGCGCACTCCCCTGCTGCTGTTGGTGGCCGTGGCGGCCGGCCGTGCGGTCGTCTCCTGGCTGACCGAACTCGCCGCGCACCGGGCCAGCGCATCGGTGAAGTCGGAGCTGCGCGGACGGCTCCTGGAACGGGCGGCGGCGCTGGGACCCGGCTGGCTCGGCGGACAGCGGACCGGGTCGCTGGTCACCCTCGCCACCCGCGGGGTGGATGCCCTCGACGACTACTTCTCCCGCTATCTGCCGCAGTTGGGGCTTGCGGTGGTCGTGCCGGCCGCCGTGCTCGCCCGGATCGTCACCGAGGACTGGGTGTCGGCGGCGATCATCGTCGGCACCCTGCCGCTCATCCCCGTCTTCATGGTGCTGATCGGCTGGGCCACGCAGTCCCGGACGGATCGCCAGTGGCGGCTGCTGTCCCGGCTGTCCGGTCACTTCCTGGACGTGGTCGCGGGGCTGCCGACGCTGAAGGTCTTCGGCCGGGCCAAGGCGCAGGCCGAGTCCATCCGGCGCATCACCGGCGAGTATCGCCAGGCGACCATGCGGACCCTGCGGATCGCGTTCCTCTCCTCCTTCGCCCTGGAACTGCTCGCCACCCTGTCCGTCGCACTGGTCGCCGTGACGATCGGCATGCGGCTCGTCCACGGCGACATGGACCTGTACATCGGGCTCGTCATCCTGGTGCTGGCGCCGGAGGCGTATCTGCCGCTGCGCCAGGTGGGCGCCCAGTTCCATGCGGCGGCGGAGGGCCTGGCGGCCGCCGAGGAGATCTTCACCGTGCTGGAGACACCCCTTCCCGAGGCCGGGAAGGGCGCGGTGCCGTCCGGTGCGCTGGCCTTCGAAGAGGTCACCGTCCGCTATCCCGGGCGATCCGCGGACGCCGTGACGGACGTGTCCTTCACGGTCGAGCCCGGCGAGACCGTCGCCCTCGTCGGACCGAGCGGAGCGGGCAAGACGACGCTGCTCAGCGTGCTGCTGGGCTTCGTGCGGCCCACCGGGGGCCGGGTACGGATCGGGGGAGCGGATCTCGCGGACATCGATCCGGAACAGTGGCGGTCGCGGATCGCCTGGGTGCCGCAGCGGCCGCACCTGTACGCCGGGACGATCGCGGAGAACATACGGCTGGCGCGGCCCGACGCGGACGATGAGGCCGTGCGCCGGGCACTGCGCGACGCGGGTGCGCTGGAGTTCGTGGACGCGTTGCCCGAGGGTGCCGCGACCGTGCTCGGCGAGGACGGGGCGGGGCTGTCCGCCGGTCAACGGCAGCGGCTGGCCCTGGCCCGGGCGTTCCTGGCGGACCGGCCGGTGCTGCTGCTGGACGAGCCGACGGCCGCGCTCGACGGGGCGACCGAGGCGGAGATCGTGGCGGCGGTGCGACGGATGGCCGTGGGACGTACGGTCCTGCTGGTCGTGCACCGTCCGGCGCTGCTGGGCGTGGCGGACCGGGTGGTGCGGCTGTCCGAGGCCGAGCCCGCCCGCTCGCCCTGGGTGGGAGAAACCCCCGGCGCCCTCGCGTCCACCGGAGGGCACCCGGGATCCGCCGACGGCGCGCCGGCCGCAGGCGTTCCGGCTACGGGTATGCCGGCCGGTGCGCCCTCGGAGACGCCGGGCAGCGGCTCAGCCGCCGACGGTGACCGCTCCGGCCGCCCGGCGTCCGGTGTCCTCGCCCGGGTACGGGCCATGGCGGGCCCGCGTCGTAGCCGCCTCGCGCTCGCGCTGCTGCTGGGAAGCCTGGCGCTCGGCAGCGCGGTCGGGCTCATGGCCACCTCCGGCTGGCTGATCTCGCGCGCCTCGCAGCAGCCGCCGGTGCTGTATCTGATGGTGGCCGTGACCGCGACCCGGGCCTTCGGCATCGGGCGTGCGGTGTTCCGCTACGCGGAGCGGCTGGTCTCGCACGACGCCGTGCTGCGGATGCTGGCCGACACGAGGGTCGCGGTGTACCGGCGGCTGGAACGGCTGGCGCCCGCGGGGCTGCGCACCGCCCGCCGGGGCGACCTGCTGTCCCGGCTGGTCTCCGACGTGGACGCGCTGCAGGACTACTGGCTGCGCTGGCTGCTGCCCGCCGGGGTCGCGCTCGTCGTCTCCGCCGGGTCCGTGGCGTTCACGGCGTGGCTGCTGCCCGAGGCGGGGGCCGCGCTCGCGGTGGGCCTGCTCGCGGCCGGCGTCGGCGTACCGCTGCTGACCGGCGCCGTGGCACGGCACGCCGAGCGACGGCTGGCGCCCGCCCGAGGGCTGCTCGCCACGCGCGTGACCGACCTGCTCACCGGCACCGCCGAACTCGCCGTCGCCGGCGCGCTGCCCGCCCGTACCGACGACGCGCGAACGGCCGACGGCACGCTCACCCGGATCGCCTCGCGCGCCGCCACCGCCACCGCGCTCGGCGACGGTCTCACCGCCCTGATCTCCGGCCTGACCGTGGCGGCGACCGCGCTGCTGGGCGCCCAGGCGGTCGCCGGGGGACGGCTGGACGGGGTGGCCATGGCCGTGGTCGTCCTGACGCCGCTCGCCGCCTTCGAGGCGGTGCTCGGGCTGCCGATCGCCGTCCGCTACCGGCAGCGGGTGCGGCGCAGCGCGGAGCGCGTGTACGAGGTGCTGGACGCGGCCGAGCCCGTACGGGAGCCGCGACGGCCCCGGCAGGCGCCCGTCTCCCCGTTCCCGCTGGTCGTGAAGGGGCTCGCCGCCCGTCATCCCGGGCAGCACCGGGACGCGCTCGCCGGGCTGGATCTGACGCTGGAGCGGGGGCACCGAGTGGCCCTGGTGGGCCCGTCCGGGTCCGGCAAGACGACCCTCGGCCAGGTGCTGCTGAGGTTCCTCGACCCGGACGCGGGCTCGTACACACTGGCCGGTGTGGACGCCGGCGCGCTGGACGGCGACGACGTACGGCGCCTCGTCGGGCTGTGCGCCCAGGACGCGCACCTATTCGACAGCACCGTCCGGGAGAACCTGCTGCTCGCGCGGAAGGACGCCACCGAGGCCGATCTGCGGGACGCGCTCGCCCGCGCCCGGCTGCTCGACTGGGCGGACGGGCTGCCCGACGGGCTGGACACGCTCGTCGGCGAGCACGGGGCCCGGCTGTCCGGCGGGCAGCGGCAGCGGCTGGCGCTCGCCCGCGCGCTGCTCGCCGACTTCCCCGTCCTCGTGCTCGACGAGCCCGCCGAGCATCTGGACCTTCCGACGGCCGACGCGCTCACGGCCGATCTGCTGGCCGCCACCGAGGGCCGTACGACACTGCTGATCACGCACCGGCTCGCCGGACTCGACGCCGTGGACGAGGTGGTCGTGCTGGACGGGGGCCGGGTGGCGCAGCGCGGGACGTACGCCGAGCTGGCCGTCGTGGACGGGCCGCTGCGGGCGATGGCCGAACGGGAGGCGGCGGCGGAACTGCCGGTCGCCGCCTAGCGCTCCGCTGGTTGCGCCGCGACGGGCCGTCGGTTGTCTGCGGCGTCGTTGTGGTTGGTCGCGCAGTTCCCCGCGCCGCTTGGGTGCGCCGTTATGTCGTCGGTTGTCTGCGGCGTCGTTGTGGTTGGTCGCGCAGTTCCCCGCGCCGCTTGGGTGCGCCGTTATGTCGTCGGTTGGCTGCGGCGTCGTTGTGGTTGGTCGCGCAGTTCCCCGCGCCGCTTGGGTGCGCCGTTATGTCGTCGGTTGGCTGCGGCGTCGTCGTGGTTGGTCGCGCAGTTCCCCGCGTCCCTTCGGGGCGCTGTACGCCGCGGGGTGTGGGTGCGTGTCCCGCTGGGCCATTGGCGGCAACCGGGGCCCCACGCCTACGCGTCGAGGTGACCGGGGCCGCCCAGCGCGCCACCATGCCCCGCATGCGCCCATACCGCTGTCATCCGCTGTGCGCCCCGGCGCTGCTGTGCGCGCTCACCGTCCTCGCCCCGCCGCCCGCGCACGCGACCCCGGACGGATCCGACGCCGCGCCCCGCTCCGGCGATGCACCGGGGCTCAGCCTCAAGGTGGCGCGGCTGTATCGGGAAGCGGCCGAGGCGGCACGGCAGTACGAGACGGGGCGGCGCGAGGCGGAGCGGCAGCGGGCCGGGGCCCTGCGCGCCGAGCGGCTGCTCGGCCGGGAGCGGCGGCGGATGTCCGTGCTGCACGCGGACCTCGGCCGGATCGCCCGCGCCCAGTACCGGACGGGCGGGGGACTGCCGCTCACCGCCCAGATCGTGCTCGCGACCGGCCCTGAGCAGCTGATGCGCGGTCAGTGGGTTTTCTCGCGGACCAGCCTCGCGGTGAGCAACGCCATCGACAAGAGCCGCCGGGCCGAGGCACGGCTCGCCGCCGAGGAGGCCAGGGCCAGGTCGGCCTGGCGGGCGGTACGCCGGCGGACCAGCGAACTCGCCGAGCTGCGGCGGGGCATCGAGCGCAAGCTGGAGGCGGCACGCGGGCAGTTGCAGCACCGGGCGGACGACTCGGTCGCGGCGAGCCGGTGCCGCGCCGCCGTACGGCTGGACCTGCCCCTGCCGCGCGTCGAGGGCGCGTGGGTCGCGCCCGTGCGGACATACGAACTGTCCGCGGGATTCGGCCGCGGGGGCGAGCGGTGGGCGCACCGGCACACCGGGCAGGACTTCGCGGTGCCCATCGGGACGCCGGTGCGGGCGGTCGGCGCGGGCCATGTGGCGGAGGTGTCGTGCGGGGGCCCCTTCGGCATCCAGATCGTGATCCGGCACCCCGACGGCTACTGCACCCAGTACGCACACCTGGCCGCCGTCGCCGTCGAGGAGGGGGACCGGGTGGACACCGGGCAGCGGATCGGCCAGTCGGGCACCACCGGCAACTCGACCGGCCCGCATCTGCACTTCGAGGTGCGGATCACTCCGGAGGCGGGATCGGCGGTGGACCCGGTGTCCTGGCTGGCCGGGCACGGTGTGCGGCTCGGGTGACTACACCCGCTCGGCCAGCAGCCGCTCGATGACGGCCGCCACGCCGTCCTCGTTGTTGGCGTCCGTCCGCCCCGACGCGGCCGCCACCACGGTCGGGTGGGCGTTGCCCATGGCGTACGACCGGCCCGCCCAGGTCAGCATCTCGACGTCGTTGGGCATGTCCCCGAAGGCGACGACCTCGGCGGGTGAGATGCCGCGCTCGGCGCAGCACAGGGCGAGCGTGCTGGCCTTGGAGACGCCGGGGCCGCTCAGCTCCAGCAGGGCGCTGGGGCTGGAGCGGGTGACGGTGGCGCGCTCGCCGACGGCGAGCCGGGCCAGCGTGAGGAACGCGTCGGGGTCGAGTGCGGGATGGTAGGCGAGGATCTTGAGCACCGGCTCGTCGCCGCCGGGCCCGTCGGCCGCGAGGAGCCGTTCGGCGGGCAGGAGGTTGTCGGGCACCTCCAGGTGCAGCTTGGGGTAGGCCGGTTCCTGGTGGAAGCCGTACGTCTGCTCGATCGCGTACACCGTGCCGGGCGCCGCCTCGCGCAGCAGCCGCACGGCGTCCAGCGCGTTGTCCCGGGCCAGTTCGCGGATCTTCACGAACCGGTGGGCGCCCGGGCCGCCGTGCAGGTCGACCACCGCGGCGCCGTTGCCGCAGATCGCCAGGCCGTGGCCGTGCACATGGTCGCTGACGACGTCCATCCAGCGGGCCGGGCGGCCGGTCACGAAGAAGACCTCGATGCCCGCCTCCTCGGCGGCGGCCAGCGCGGCGACCGTGCGTGGGGAGACCGACTTGTCGTCACGCAGCAGCGTGCCGTCCAGATCGGTGGCGATCAGCCGGGGCGGGACGGCGGCAGTCGGGGTCTCGGGCTGTCGGGTCGCTGAGGTCACCGGGTCATTCTCGCGCATATCCCCGCACGGCCGTGCGCCGGTGTGCACAGATGAGACGCATACGACGTCGGCCAGGCGGCGCAGCGCACCGGGTCAGTCCAGTTGTGTCACGGCCTCCAGGGCGATCTGCTCGAAGACCTTCTCGTCCGCGGCGAAGTCCGAGTCGGGGATGGGCCAGTGGATCGCGATCTCGGTGAACCCCAGTTCCCGGTGGCGGCCGGCGAAATCGACGAAGGCGTTCAGGGACTCCAGCGGACGGCCGCGGTCCGGGGTGAAGCCGGTGAGCAGGGTCTTGTCCATACCGGCCACGTCCCGGCCGAGGGCGGCGCAGGCGGCGGCCAGCTTGTCCATCTGTCCGCGCAGCGCCTGGACGGACTGCTCCGGCGTGCCGTGCTCGTACAGCGCGGGGTCGCCGGTGGTCACCCACGCCTGGCCGTACCGCGCGGCCAGTGCGAGCCCGCGGGGCCCCGTGGCGGCCACCGCGAAGGGCAGCCGGGGGCGCTGCACACAACCGGGGATGTCACGCGCCTCGTGCGCCGAGTAGAAGACGCCCTCGTGGGACACCGAGTCCTCGGTCAGGAGGCGGTCGAGCAGCGGCACGAACTCGGCGAACCGGTCGGCCCGCTCGCGCGGGGTCCAGGGCTCCTGCCCGAGCGCGGTGGCGTCGAAGCCGGTGCCGCCCGCGCCGATACCGAGGGTGATCCGGCCGCCGGAGATGTCGTCGAGCGAGATCAGTTCCTTGGCGAGGGTCACCGGATGCCGGAAGTTGGGGGAGGTCACCAGGGTGCCCAGGCGCATCCGGTCGGTGGCCCCGGCCGCCGCGGTCAGTGTCGGTATCGCGCCGAACCACGGGCCGTCGCGGAAGCTGCGCCAGGACAGGTGGTCGTAGGTGTATCCGGTGTGGAATCCGAGTTCCGCGGCGCGCGTCCATGCCGCGCGGCCGCCCTCGGCCCAGCGGCGGTGGGGAAGGATCACAGTGCTCAGACGCAGGCTCATGCGTCCGAGACTAAGGGGCGCCACTGACAGCGGGGGTACGGTCACGGTGCGCGGCCGTACGGACGCGTGCGGGCGGGGGGTGGTCCGGTCGCGTGCGTGCGGGGGCCCGTCGCTGCGGCCCGGGAAGCGGAGGGCCGCACGGGAGGGGCCGGGGCCGTCAGTGCGGCTCGGCGAGGCTCAGGTAACGGGGCGGTACGGCCTTGGTGAGCCACACGCCGTTCGCGCTGAGGTGGAAGACATGGCCGTCGCGGTGCATGGCCGCGGCGTCGACCGACAGCACGACGGGACGTCCGCGGCGGGCGCCGACTCGGGTCGCGGTCTCGCGGTCCGCCGACAGATGCACGTCGTGCCGGTTCATGGGGCTGAGGCCGGCGGCGCGGATCGCGTCCAGATTCCGGGCGACGGTGCCGTGGTAGAGGTGGGCCGGCGGGGTCGCCGGTGGCAGGCCGAGGTCGACCTCGACGCTGTGGCCCTGGCTGGCGCGGATCCGGGTGCCCTCGATCGCGAACCGCCGCTTGTCATTGGTGGCCACGACGTGGTCGAGTTCCTTGCGGGTGAGCCGGAACCCGTGCGGCCGCCGCCGCGGCGATCAGCGTGTCGATCTCGACCCAGCCGCCCTCGTCGAGCGCGATGCCGATCCGCTCGGGCTGGTGGCGCAGGTGTTTCGAGAGGTATTTCGACACCTTCACGGTGCGCCTCTCGTCTTCTGATCTTGCGTCTCTCGTGTTCACTCCCTCAGGGTGCCGGGGGAGACGTGGATCACGCAGGCAATTTTCACCCCGAGGTTTGATCCACAGCCAAGTCCTGTTATCCACAGGCGAATTGGCGAAACTGTGGACAACTGGCGGGGGATTCGGGCCGATTCGCCAAGATCATTGATTGATCGCCGACTTGCTGCCGGGCGTCCAAGTCTCCGGTCGTCCACCAGCGTTCGGCGGTGAGGAAGGCGAGCGTCACTGCGCGGTCCGCGCCAACGAGGCGCCCAGTGGCCCGAATCGTCCCGGCCGGAACCGGCACGCAACGCGTCTCCCGTACGGCGTCCGGAGCCTTCCCGGGTCTGGCTGCTCCGGTGGTGAACGGCCCCAGCGGACGGGTCAGTTCGGCCTCGCGGACTGCTGGGCGTGCCGCCACGCGCGCGTACCGGCGAGACCACATCCCACCGCGATCGTCCGTCACCCGATCTCACACCCTCGGCCGCACCCGGGCGATCCGGCGCAACACCCTTGGCGCGAAACGGGAGATGAGGCGCATACCGCGTGCCTCCGGGGTGACCGGCACCACCGCCTCGTTGCGCGCCACCGACCGCAGGATCGCCTCGGCCACCTTCTCCGGTGGGTAGTTGCGCAGCCCGTACAGCCGTGCCGTGCGCCGCCGCCTGCGGTGCTGCTCCGCGTCGTCCACGCCGGTGAAGCGTGCCGTGGACGTGATGCCGGTGTTGACGAACCCGGGGCATATCGCGGTCACCCCGATGCCCTGGCCCGCGAGTTCGGCGCGCAGGCACTCGCTGAGCATGAGCACCGCCGCCTTGGAGGTGCTGTAGGCGGGCAGTGCCCGGGAGGGCTGATAGGCCGCCGCCGAGGCGACGTTGACGATGTGGCCGCCCTGGCCGCGCGCGGCCATCCGCCCGCCGAACAGACGGCAACCGTGAATGACACCCCACAAGTTGACGTCCAGGACCGTGTGCCAGTCGTCCGGTGTGGTGTCGAAGAACGATCCCGACAGGCCGACGCCGGCGTTGTTGACCAGCACGTCCACCACGCCGTACTCGGTGGCGACCTTCTCGGCCAGCTTTTCCATGGCCTGCTCGTCGGCGACGTCGGCGGTCTCCGCCCAGGCGGCCGGGGCGCCGAGCAGCCGGGCCGACTCGGCGGTGCGGGCGGCGGACTCGGTGTCCCGGTCGACGGCCACCACGCGCGCGCCGGACTCCGCGAACGCGCACGCCGTCGCCCGCCCGATGCCGCTGCCCGCGCCGGTGACCAGCACCAACTGCCCGCCGAAGCGGTCAGCGTAGCGGCCGGTGGGCCGCGTCGGCCGTGGGCCTTTGTCCTCGATCCGGGTGATGAACTCGGTGATCCAGGCGGCCAGTTGATCGGGGCGTGTGCGCGGGATCCAGTGCTTGGCCGGGAGCGTGTGACGGGTCGACCGCGGAGCCCACCGCTCCAGTTCGTCGTACAGCTTCTCGGACAGGAACGCGTCCCCCAGGGGCGTGATGAGCTGCACGGGCGCGTGCGCGTACGCGTCCGAGCGCGGACGGCGCAGCCGGAAGCGCACGTTGTCCCGGTACAGCCAGGCGCCGTGCGCGGCGTCCGTGGGCAGGGACTCGGTCGGATAGCCGCCGCCGGGGACCCGCTCGGCCCGCTCCAGGATCTTCGGCCAGCGCCTGCCGAGCGGGCCGCGCCAGGCCAGCTCGGGCAGGACGGGCGTGTGCAGCAGGCAGACGTACCAGGACCGGGCGCACTGACCGAGGAGTTGGCCCACCCGGCGGGGCGTGGGGCGCCGCACGCGCGCGTTGATCCAGTGTCCGACGTGGTCGAGGGACGGGCCGGACATCGAGGTGAAGGACGCGATGCGGCCTTCGGTGCGCCGGACCGTGACGAACTCCCAGGACTGCACCGATCCCCAGTCGTGCCCCACCAGGTGCACCGGACGGCCGGGGCTGACCGCGTCCACGACGGCCAGGAAGTCGTCGGTGAGCTTGGCCAGGGTGAAGCCGCCGCGCAGCGGCCGCGGGGCCGTCGAGCGGCCGTGGCCGCGGACGTCGTACAGCACCACGTGGAAGCGGCCGGCGAGCCGGGCGGCGACCTCGGACCAGACCTCCTTGCTGTCCGGATAGCCGTGCACCAGCACCACCGTCGGCTGCTCCGGGTCGCCCAGCTCCGCCACGCACAGCTCGACCCCGCCCGTGCGCACCCAGCGCTCCCGCGCGCCCTTCAGCACCGTCACCTGACCTCCGCCCAGCACCCGGTCCCCCACGCCCGAACCGGCTTGTGCCCTTCCCGTGCTCCCGGCCGTGTGCGGGCGCCGCCCGGCCGTGTGGATTCCGCGAACCCCTGGTCGCCGGCCGTGTGGACTCCGCGTACCCCCGGTCGCCGGCCGTGATACTCGCCCGTAACCTGACACGGGTGAATGTGACAGTTGTTAGAGGCGGCGTCAACAGGAGGGGTGGCGGGCTGTGGACAACTCCGCGTAGCTCTCGGGACGGGCATCCCCTAAGGACCCGTACTACTCCAGGCTGACCTCAAGACGGCTCTCCGGTCTGACGACCGCCGCGCTCCGCGTCACTACCGTCGAAGCGTGACTGTGATCGCGACCGAAAGCCTGAGCAAGCGGTTCCCCCGGGTGACCGCTCTTGACCGGCTCTCCGTGGACGTGGGACCCGGTGTGACGGGTCTCGTGGGCGCCAACGGGGCCGGCAAGTCCACACTGATCAAGATCCTGCTGGGTCTGTCCCCCGCCACCGAGGGCCGCGCCGAGGTGCTGGGCCTCGACGTCGCGACCGAGGGCGCGGCCATCCGCGAGCGCGTCGGGTACATGCCGGAGCACGACTGCCTGCCGCCCGACGTCTCGGCCACCGAGTTCGTCGTCCACATGGCCCGCATGTCCGGGCTCCCGCCGGCCGCCGCGCGCGAGCGCACCGCGGACACCCTGCGCCACGTCGGCCTGTACGAGGAGCGCTACCGCCCCATCGGCGGCTACTCGACCGGCATGAAGCAGCGGGTGAAGCTCGCCCAGGCGCTGGTCCACGACCCGCAGCTGGTCTTCCTCGACGAGCCGACCAACGGCCTCGACCCGGTCGGCCGCGACGAAATGCTCGGCCTGATCCGCCGCGTCCACACGGACTTCGGCATCTCGGTCCTGGTCACCTCCCATCTGCTGGGCGAACTGGAGCGCACCTGCGACCACGTCGTCGTGGTCGACGGCGGCAAGCTCCTGCGCTCCAGCTCCACCCGGGACTTCACGCAGAGCACCACCACCCTCGCGATCGAGGTCACCGACAGCGACACCCACCCCGACGGCACCCGCGCGGTGCGCGACGCGCTCCACGCGCGCGGTCTGGACATTCAGGACGAGGGCGGCGGCCTGCCAGGCGCCGGACACATCCTGCTGCTCACCGCGTCCGGCGAGGACACCTACGACCTGGTCCGCGACGTCGTCGCCGACCTCGGCCTCGGCCTGGTACGCATGGAGCAGCGCAGGCACCACATCTCGGAGGTGTTCCGGGACGGCGAAGAGCAGCGGAAGGAGGCGGTCGGCCATGGCAGTTGAGCACCCTGCGGCCGCGCCCTCGGGTCACCAGACCCGCATCCACAACATCGGCTACCGCACCTACGACGGCCCCCGCCTCGGCCGCTCCTACGCCCGCCGCTCCCTGTACTCGCAGTCCCTGCGCGGCGCCTACGGACTCGGCCGCTCGGCGAAGTCCAAGGTGCTGCCGATGCTGCTGTTCGTGGTGATGTGCGTGCCCGCCGCCATCATGGTCGCGGTCGCCGTCGCCACCAAGACGAAGGACCTGCCGCTGGACTACACGCGGTACGCGATCGTCATGCAGGCGGTCATCAGCCTGTACGTCGCCTCGCAGGCACCCCAGTCCGTCTCCCGGGACCTGCGCTTCAAGACCGTGCCGCTGTACTTCTCGCGGCCGATCGAGACCGCCGACTACGTCCGTGCCAAGTACGCGGCGCTGGCCTCGGCGCTGTTCATCCTGACCGCGGCCCCGCTGACCGTGCTCTACGTGGGCGCGCTGCTGGCCAAGCTCGGGTTCGCCCACCAGACGAAGGAATACGCACAGGGGCTGGTCTCCGTGGCACTGCTCTCCCTGCTGTTCGCCGGTATCGGCTTGGTCATCGCGGCCATCACCCCGCGCCGCGGCTTCGGCATCGCCGCCGTGATCGCCGTGCTGACCATCTCCTACGGCGCGGTCTCCACCCTCCAGGCCATCGCCGACGCGCAGGGCAGCACCGGCGCGATCCCCTGGATCGGACTGTTCTCGCCGATCACCCTCATCGACGGCGTGCAGTCCGCCTTCCTGGGGGCCACCTCGGCCTACCCGGGCGGGGTCGGCCCGTCCAGCGGCGAAGGCGTGGTCCACGTGCTCGTCGCGCTGGGCCTGATCGCCGGCGCCTACGGCCTCCTCATGCGCCGCTACCAGAAGGTGGGACTGTGACCACGCTCTCCATCGACCACGTCTCCCGCTGGTTCGGCAACGTGGTCGCCGTCAACGACATCACCATGACCATCGGCCCCGGCGTCACCGGCCTGCTCGGCCCCAACGGCGCCGGAAAGTCCACCCTCATCAACATGATGGGCGGCTTCCTCGCCCCCTCCACCGGCTCGGTCACCCTCGACGGCCGGCCGGTGTGGCGCAACGAGGAGATCTACCGGCACATCGGCATCGTCCCCGAACGCGAGGCGATGTACGACTTCCTCACCGGCCGCGAATTCGTCGTCGCCAACGCCGAGTTGCACGGCCTGGGCGACAAGGCCGCGAGCCGCGCCCTCGCCACGGTCGAGATGGAGTACGCACAGGACCGGAAGATCTCCACCTACTCCAAGGGCATGCGCCAGCGGGTGAAGATGGCCTCCGCGCTGGTCCACGACCCGTCGCTGCTGCTGCTCGACGAGCCGTTCAACGGCATGGACCCGCGCCAGCGCATGCAGCTCATGGAACTGCTGCGACGCATGGGCGACGAGGGCCGCACGGTGCTGTTCTCCTCGCACATCCTCGAAGAGGTCGAGCAACTGGCCTGGCACATCGAGGTCGTCGTCGCTGGACGGCACGCGGCCAGCGGCGACTTCCGCCGGATCCGCCGCCTGATGACCGACCGACCGCACCGCTACCTGGTGCGCTCCAGCGACGACCGGGCCCTCGCGGCGGCGCTGATCGCCGACCCGTCGACGGCCGGCATCGAGGTCGACGTCACCGAGGGCGCCCTGCGCATCCAGGCCGTCGACTTCGGCCGCTTCACCACCCTGCTGCCGAAGGTCGCCCGTGACCACGGCATCCGGCTGCTCACGGTCTCGCCGTCCGACGAGTCCCTGGAGTCCGTCTTCTCGTACCTGGTCGCGGCGTAGGAGGCCGAAGATGTACGACCCCACAGTCGCCCGGCTCACCTACCGGGCCCTGCTCGGCCGCCGCCGGGCCCTCATCCTCGGCGCACTGCCGCTGCTGCTGATCGTGATCTCGGTGGCCGTGCGGGCCCTCGCCGGAGCCGACGACCAGACGGCCTCGGACGTGCTGGGCGGTTTCGCGCTCGCCACCATGGTGCCGATCATCGGCGTCATCGCGGGCACCGGAGCGATCGGCCCGGAGATCGACGACGGCTCCGTGGTGTATCTGCTGTCCAAGCCGATCAAGCGGCCGGCGATCATCTTCACCAAGCTGATCGTGGCGATCGCGGTGACCATGGTGTTCTCCGCGGTGCCGACACTGATCGCGGGCCTGATCCTGAACGGCAACGGACAGCAGATCGCCGTCGCCTACACGGTGGCCGCGCTGGTCGCCTCCATCGCGTACGCGGCGCTCTTCCTCCTCCTCGGTACGGTCTCCCGGCACGCGGTGGTCTTCGGGCTCGTCTACGCGCTCGTCTGGGAGGCGCTGTTCGGCTCCCTGGTGCCCGGCGCTCGCACCCTCAGCGTCCAGCAGTGGTCGCTGGCCGTGGCCCACAAGGTCGCGGGCGGAGACCTGGTCACCTCGGACGTGGGACTGACCACGGCGACGGTGCTGCTGGTGGCGGTCACCGTGCTGGCCACCTGGTACGCCGGGCAGAAGCTGCGCTCGCTGACGCTGGCCGGCGAGGAGTAGGCGCCGGCTTCTTGACGGGGTCTTCACCTCGGCCCCGGCACACTGTGACAAAGGGGATGAACGGCTGGGAGGTACGGGGATGGCTGACGAGGCGCCGCAGTACGACGGGGGCGGGCGGTCCGGGGACGAGACGTGGGACGGGATCGTCCTGGACGACGACTTCATACGGGCCGCCGACCGCTCCGAGCCGTCCGCGCGGGCCAGGATGCTCGCGGCCCGCTGGCGTGCGCAGGAGCCAGAGCCCCAGCCGTGGCGGTCGGACGACCCGCCGGCCGGATGGTTCTTCAGCAAGGCCCGGCGGCGCAGGTGGCGCCGCCGGTAGCCGAGCGCTGGTCCGGCGCGGCGGCGGCCGGCCGGAACCGGGGCCGGCCCATGCGGGTGGGCCGTTCGACCGGGCGGTGGCGGCGGCCGGTTAATTCGGTGGCGTCCGATTCGGCGGCCCGGCACAGTGGTTGTGCCCGCACCGCCGGGAGGGACCCGGCGCCGCGTTCTGGGAGAGGAGCCGGGCGATGTCCATGCACGACAGTTCGTCTGGTTCCCGACAGGGCAGCCCGTGGTGGGCTCCGGAGTGACTACCCGCTCCGTATGAGCCCGCCCCGCACGGGGGGCTGCCCGGGGCGGCCGCTTCGAGCACGCGATGTCGCTCTCGCGTGGGCCGCCCACCCGGAGGATTGGCCGAGTGGTAAGGCACCGGCTTGCTAAGCCGTGGTCGGGCTGGAAGGCCCGCGCACGTTCGATCCGTGCATCCTCCGCGCAACGTTGTCACTGCGACTTGGCCGGGCTTCTTGGCCCGGGGTGGGTTCAGCAGGCCCTGGTGACCCGCCCCGAGGCCGACTGCCCATCACGGCACCGAAACCACCGCCACCCGCCGGCGGACACCACCGCCACCCGCCGGCGGACACCACGGCCACGTCCCGCCGGAGCAACGCCGCCCTGCGGGTGCCACCGCAGCAGGCGGTCAGCGGCCCTCGCCCCTCTGACAGGCAAGCAGCGGGAGCGGCGGCGGGGCGGTGTGCGGTTTGCCGGGGTGGCCGAGGATGGCGTCGGCTCGCCCCGCCCCCTGCCCGGGGTGGCCCGGCCTGCGGCCCCCGCCGGGCGCGGCGGACGGGTGCCTGGGGTGTGGCGGAAACCGGCGGCTCGCGCGGTGGCGCGGTTGTGTGGGGCGCTCGGTTCGTCGGGATGGCCGAGGGTGGTGCCCGACCCCGTGGCCCCGTCCCGGTCGGATCCTGCCTGCGGCACCCGCCCGGGCCCTGCGGCGGCGTCGGCGTTGCGAGCGGAGTCGGTTTCCCTCAAGACGCGCCGTGCTTGCGCGGACGGCAGTCTCACGCTGCCCCGAGAGGGGACGCGCGGCCGGCCCCGTGGCCGGTCGGCTGCCGCAGGTGCCACGGGTAACCGCTGGCCGAGGGCCACCGGCATCGCGTTCCGGCGCCCCGCAAGCCTCTGGTCGGCGGCGTCCCCGTGTGTCCGGCCGTAGCCGTCGGGCGGTGCCGGTTCGGCTCTGACGCCTCGTCCCCGTGCCGTGCTCAGGGGAGGAGGCGTTCCAGGACGTGGGCGATGCCGTCTTCCTCGTTCGACGTCGTCACCTCGTCCGCCACGGCCTTCAGTTGCTCGTGGGCATTGGCCATCGCCACCCCGTGGGCCGCCCAGCCGAACATCGGGATGTCGTTGGGCATGTCGCCGAAGGCGATCGTGTCGGCCGCCTTCAGTCCGAGCCGGCGGGCCGCCAGGGAGAGCCCCGTCGCCTTGGACAGGCCCAGCGGCAGCAGTTCGACGATGCCCTCGCCGGCCATCGCGACCGTGACGAAGCCGCCCGCGGCGCCCCGCGCCGCCTCGGCCAACTCGTCGTCCGACAGCTCCGGGTGCTGCACATAGATCTTGTTCAGCGGGGCGGCCCACAGATCGGCCGCGTCCGTGAACGGCGTCGCCGGCAGCCCCCCGGTGAGCGCGTACCCGGGGCCGACCAGCACCTCGCCGTCCAGGCCGGCCCGGCTCGCCGCCAGGAACAGCGGGCCGACCTCGGCCTCGATCTTGGCCAGGGCCACCGCCGCCAGCTGACGGTCCAGGGTCACGGCCGTCAGCAGGCGGTGCTCGCCGGCGTCGTACACCTGCGCTCCCTGCCCGCACACCGCGAGGCCCTGGTAGCCGAGGTCATCGAGGACATGCCGGGTCCAGGGGACCGCGCGGCCCGTGACGACGATGTGCGCGGCGCCCGCCGCGGTGGCCGCGGCGAGCGCGTCACGGGTGCGCCGCGAAACCGAGCCGTCGTCGCGCAGCAGTGTGCCGTCGAGGTCGGTGGCGACGAGTGCGTAAGGGAAGGCGGAGGTCACTTGGCCACCGGCTCCAGGACCTCCCGGCCGCCCAGGTACGGGCGCAGCACCTCGGGAACACGTACGGAACCGTCGGCCTGCTGGTGGTTCTCCAGTATCGCCACGATGGTGCGCGGCACGGCGCACAGCGTGCCGTTGAGGGTGGCGAGCGGCTTGACCTGCTTGCCGTCGCGGACCCGGATGGCCAGCCGACGGGACTGGAACTCGGTGCAGTCCGAGGTCGAGGTCAGCTCGCGGTACTTGCCCTGGGTGGGGATCCACGCCTCGCAGTCGAACTTGCGGGAGGCCGATGCGCCGAGGTCACCGGAGGCGACGTCGATGACGCGGTACGGCAGCTCCAGCGAGGTCAGCCACTGCTTCTCCCACTCCAGCAGCCGCCGGTGCTCCGCCTGCGAGTCCTCGGGGGCGACGTAGGAGAACATCTCGACCTTGTCGAACTGGTGCACCCGGAAGATGCCCCGGGTGTCCTTGCCGTGCGAGCCGGCCTCGCGGCGGAAGCAGGGCGAGAAGCCCGCGTAGCGCAGCGGCAGCCGGTCGGCGTCCAGGATCTCGTCCATGTGGTAGGCCGCCAGCGCCACCTCGGAGGTGCCCACCAGGTACAGATCGTCCTTGTCCAGGTGGTAGACGTCCTGTGCCGCCTGGCCGAGGAAGCCGGTGCCGGCCATGGACTGCGGCCGGACCAGCGCCGGGGTCAGCATCGGCGTGAAACCGGCCGCCGTGGCCTGGGCCATCGCCGCGTTCACCAGGGCCAGCTCCAGCAGGGCGCCGACGCCGGTGAGGAAGTAGAAGCGCGAACCGGAGACCTTGGCGCCGCGCTCGACGTCGATCGCGCCGAGCAACTGGCCCAGTTCCAGGTGGTCCTTGGGCGTGAAGCCCTCGGCGTCGAAGTCGCGGATCGTGCCGTGCGTCTCCAGCGTGACGAAGTCCTCCTCGCCGCCGACGGGCACGTCGGGGTGGACGAGGTTGCCGAGCCGGACGAGCAGTTCCTGGGTCTCGGCGTCGGCCGCGTCGCGCTCCGCGTCGGCGGCCTTGACGTCGGCCTTGAGCTGTTCCGCGCGCTTGAGCAGTTCGCCCTTCTCGTCGCCGGCGGCCTTGGGGATGAGCTTGCCGAGCTGCTTCTGCTCGGCGCGCAGCTCGTCGAAGCGGACGCCGGACGACCTGCGCCGCTCGTCGGCGGACAGGAGGGAGTCGACGAGCGCGACATCCTCTCCACGGGCGCGCTGGGACGCGCGCACACGGTCGGGGTCCTCACGGAGCAGGCGAAGGTCAATCACGCGCTCAAGGCTACCGGTGCCGGGTTGCCGCCCACGAATCACTATTCCGGCGCGTTCCGAACCGCCACCTACGTTGAGTTATGCGGCAATTGCGGGGTGTGGCGAGACAAGGGCGGTGTGTGGCGGTGTGTGGCGATGTGTGTCAATGGTGACCGTCTCGCTCCCCGGGACGAGGCAGGCACAAGGCGTCGGGTTGACTCGAATCCCTTGTGGAGAGCGGGACTTGGGGGCTCGGTTGTCCACAGGAATCCACACCCCGGCAAGAGTTATCCACAGGCTGTGTGGAAGAACTGTGGATTTCGGAATTGATCACTCCGCAACTGCCGCCGAAGCCGAAGAATTCCCGGTGCAAACCGGGGCGACACCCACTTATGGGTGGAAACGGGTCGCCCCTGAAGATGAACCATGAGAAACGGGTGGACGAAGGGTGACCGGCATGGCGGTGACCCCATCCGGGCCGCCACGGCGATTTGTCGACTGGACGGCGCTCCCTTGTCGACTTGTCCCCAGGTCGAGAAGAGAACCTGTGGATAACTCCTGTGGATAACGAAGATATGCAGGTAGGACTGGCTAGAAACGACCGTCCTGGCACCGCGCCACCCAATCGGCCGCCGCCACGAACTCCGCGTCCGACGTACCGGGCGGTGTGGGCCGCACCCCGTCCGGCCCGACGTCCGCGCGCGGGTACGAGCCGAGGTACCGCACCTGGAGACAGATCCGCTTCAGCCCCATCAGGGCCTCCGCCATCCGGCGGTCGGAGATGTGCCCCTCGGCGTCCACACAGAAGCAGTAGTTGCCGATGCCGGCACCGGTGGGCCGGGACTGGAGCAGCATGAGGTTGATGCCGCGGGTGGCGAACTCACCGAGGAGATCGCGCAGTCCGCCCGGGTGGTCGTCGCGCTGCCACAGCACGACGGAGGTCTTGTCCGCGCCGGTCGGAGCGGCGGGCCGGGCGGGCCGGCCGACCAGCACGAACCGCGTCTGCGCGTTCTCCGCGTCGTGGATCCCGGTCTCCAGCGGGACCAGGCCGTACCGGGCGGCGGCGAACTCGCCCGCGAAGGCGGCGTCGTACCGGCCCTCCTGGACCAGGCGGGCGCCGTCCGCGTTCGACGCGGCCGACTCCCAGGTGACGTCCGGCAGATTGGCCCTGAGCCAGTTGCGGACCTGCGGCTGGGCGGCCGGGTGGGCGGTGACCGTCTTGATGTCCGACAGCTGGGTGCCGGGCCGCACCAGCAGCGCGAAGGTGATCGACAGCAGCACCTCGCGGTAGATCATCAACGGGGCGCCCGCGACCAGCTCGTCCAGGGTGGTCGTGATGCCGCCCTCGACCGAGTTCTCGATGGGCACGAACGCGGCCTCGGCCTCACCGGTGCGCACCGCGTCCAGCGCGGACTGCACGGACACGTACGGGATCAGCTCCCGGGTGGCCGCCTCCGGAAGCGTGCGCAGGGCGACCTCGGTGAAGGTGCCCTCGGGACCCAGATACGCATAGCTCGCTGGCATGACCTCACCCTAATGGGCGCAGGCGAACCCGGCCCACGCGTCTCATCACAGCCCCTCCAGGGAGTGAACCGACGCCTCCTGGGGTCTCAGCCCTCCAGCAGCCGCTGCCCCACGTACTCCCCCCGCGCCGCGCCGCCCGGGACGGCGAACAGGCCGCTCGACTCGTGCCGGATGAACTTCGACAGGGCGTCACCCCGGTCCAGCTTGCGCTGCACCGGCACGAAGCCGCGCAGCGGGTCCGCCTGCCAGCAGATGAACAGCAGCCCCGCGTCCGGCGTCCCGTCCGGGTCGAGACCGTCGTGGTAGGAGAACGGGCGCCGGAGCATCGCCGCGCCCCCGTTCTGGTCGGGCCGGGTGATACGGGCGTGCGCGTTGACGGGGACGACATAGGTGCCCTGGCCGTCGGCCTTCTCCAAGTCCATCTCGGTGGTCTCGGTGCCCCCGGACAGCGGTGCCCCGTCGGACTTGCGGCGCCCTATGACGCCCTCCTGGGCGGTGACCGTCAGCTTCTCCCAGTCGTCGAGGAGCATGCGGATACGGCGTACGACGGCGTACGAGCCGTTGGCCATCCAGGCGGGCTCGCCCGACGCGGGCACGAAGATCCGCTTGTCGAAGTCCGCGTCCGTCGGCTTCGGATTGCGGGTGCCGTCGATCTGGCCCATCAGATTGCGGGCCGTCATCGGGTGGGCGGTGGCGCCGGGGCTGCGGTTGAAGCCGTTCATCTGCCAGCGCACGCGGGCCGCGGCGCCGGCGTCCTTCTGGATCGCGCGCAGGGCGTGAAAGGCCACCAGGGCGTCGTCGGCGCCGATCTGCACCCACAGGTCACCGTCGCTGCGCGCCTTGTCGAGCCGGTCGGAGGAGAAGTCGGGCAGCGGATCGAGGGCGGCCGGGCGCTGCTTCTCCAGGCCGGTGCGGGTGAAGAAGTCGTGCCCGAAGCCGAAGGTGATCGTCAGCGAGGACGGGCCGGCGTCCCGGGCCACATCGGTGTCGTCATGCGCGGCCGGCTCGCCCGCCATCAGCCGTTCGGCCGTCGCCGACCAGCGGCGCAGCAGGGCCGCCGCCTCCCGGCGGCCCGCGCCCGCCGCCAGGTCGAAGGCGATGAGGTGGCCGCGGGCCTGAAGCCCCTCGGTGATGCCGGGCTGATGTTTCCCGTGAAACATCGCCCGGCCGGCACCCAGCGAGGTCAGCGGTGTGGCCTGGGCGGGCGCGGCCGTGTAGCCCACGGCCGCGCCCGCCGCGCCGAGCACCGCACCGGTGGCGCCGGCGGTGCCGAGCAGCTTCCGCCGGGACATCCCCGTCACGGTGCCGTTGCGTTCCGCGGCGGGTTCCTCGGGGGCGGTCACGTCGGAGCGTGTGGTCTGGTCAGCCATGGTGCGGTTCAGCCGATCTGCGCGTTCTTGGAGACGGTCGTCTGGTCGATGTCGGAGGTCCGCACGGTCACGGCGATCTTCCAGTCGCCGGCCATGGGGATCTGCACTCCGCTCGCCGACCAGTGCCCGGTGGTGATGTGGTCGGGTGTGACGGGAAGCGGCCCGATCTTCTTCGCGTCCAGGGTCAAGGCGATCTTCACCTCGGGGATGTCGAAGGCCCGGCCGTTGGGCCGCTGCACATAGACATGCAACTCGTTGCCGCCCACGCGCGCGGGGTTGAGATCGATCCGTACCAGGCCCTTGCCGTCCTTGCCGCCCGTGTCGAAGGGCATGTCCAGGGTCAGTGCCCCGGACGGGTCCGACGCGGAGGAGTCCGACGCCGAGGAGGACGCGGACGACGACTGGGCGGCCTGCGCCTCCAGCTCCGTACGGCCCGGTTCGGTCTGCGTCAGCGCGGTGGTCACGGCGAGCAGGACGACGGCGACGCCCGCCTCGGCGAGCACCGAGCGGCGCAGGCCGAACCGGCTCGGGTCGGCGTCCCGCAGCCGCTTCTGCCGAGCGGCGTCCACGGCGGCCCGCTGCCGGGCCAACTGGGTGGCGCGCTTTCCGTCGCCTGCACCGCCCGCGGACTCGCCTGCACCGCCCGTGGACTCGGTGGCGGACCGCGCGGACCCGGCGGAGGCAGGGGCCTCGGCCGCCGCCGCGACGCGCTCCTTACCGGCTTGCGCTTTCCCGGCCTGCGTCATCCCGGCTCGGTCCTTCCCGGGCTGCTCCGTGCCGGCCTGCGTCTTCCCGGCACGGTCCTTCTTCGGCTGCTGCTCCTTCTCCTGGCGTGCCCTCCCGGACCGGGCGGTCCCGGCCGCCGCACCGGTCGCGTCCGTGAGCCGGGCCGTCCACCGCCGGGAGATCGACGCGATGCCGACCAGCAGCACCACAAGACCGATCTTGACGATCAGCAACTGCCCGTACCGGGTGTCGGTGAACGCCGACCAGGCGCCGAGCTGCCGCCAAGACTGGTAGACGCCGGTGGCGACCAGCGTGAGCACGGATCCGAAGGCGACGGTGGAGAAGCGGCGTACGGCGGCGGCGTCGACCGGCGTTCCGGCGGGCGCCCGGTACAGCGAGACGAGGAGGGCGACCAGACCGCCCAGCCAGGTGGCGACCGCCAGCAGGTGCAGCACGTCGACCGGCATGGCGATGCCGGGCTGCAGACCGGTCGAGGCGTGCTCGGCCATGGCCCAGCTCGCCGCGAGCCCGGCGGCCACCACGGACCCGCCGACCGCGAGCCCGAAGGTCAGATCGCGCTTCTCGCCGTCCTCGCGCTTGTCGTAGGCGCCGAAGAGGACGGCGATGAACAGCGCGGCGGCGGCGAGCAGCAGCAGCCGGGAGACCAGCGCGGCCCCGGTCTTGGTCTGCAACACCTGACCGAGCAGGTCCAGGTCGAAGATGTCGCCGAACGCCCCGGAGCCGGTGTAGGAGCCGCGCAGGAGCAGCAGCCAGAGCGTGGCCGCGGTGAGCGTGACCCAGCCGCCGACGACCAGCCGCTGCACCGCCCGCACCCCGGAGCCGCGCTGCCAGCAGGCCAGCACGAAGGCGGCCCCGCCCACCAGCACGATGAAGCCCGCGTACGACACATAGCGGCCGAACCCGTAGAGCCAGCCGACGACCCCGCCGCCCACGGTCTCGCCGGACACCGAGACCGTGGTCGTGGACGGGGCGCCCACGGAGAACGTGTAGGCACCGGCGACGGGATGGCTGTCGGCGGAGACGACCTGGTAGGCGACGGTGTACGTGCCGTCGGCCAGGCCGGCGACGAGCCGCACCGCGTACGTCGTGCCGCTCACGTTGGACGGCTCCCCGGAGTCGACCCGCTTGCCCTTGGGGTCCAGGACCCGCAGTGAGCCGCTGCTCATCGACACCTGCTCGGAGAAGGTGAGCGACACCTGGTCCGGCGCCTTGTCGACCACCACCCCCTGTGCGGGGTCGCTGCCGGTCAGCGCGGCGTGCGCGGAGGCCGGACCGGCGCCGGCGAGCAGCGCGCCGGTGACGGCGAGGAACAGCAGCACCAGGGTCCGCAGGCGGGGGGTGATGGTCCGCGTCAAGGGTGATCCCTCCTCAGTGTCCGGTCGACGGGTTGTACGTGGCCGACTTCACCGGCATCTCGACGGTGAGGGGGCCGGATTCGGCGAAGTTCAGCCGGAGCGTGATCGTGTCGCCCTGCTTCGGCTTGCGCTTCAGGCTCTCGAACATCAGGTGGTTGCCGCCGCTGCTGAACACGAGCCGGCCGTGGGCCGGGACCGCGAAGGAGGCGGCCTCCTGCATGGACCCGCCGGTGGTGGAGTGCAGGGTGACCCGCTCGGCCACGTCGCTGCTGGCCGAGGTCAACTCGTCTTTCGTACCGCCCTTGTTCACTATCGTCAGGAACCCGGCCGCCATGTCCGCGGAGACCGGCTGCGGCATGTAGGGGGAGCCGACCGAGAGGTCCGCCGCCGAACCGGCCTTCGCCTCGGCCTTCGCGTCGGCCTTCGCGTCGTCGGAGCCGCCGCAGCCCGCGAGGGCCAGCGCGGCCGCGAGCGCGGCGGCGGGCACGGCCAGACGCCTCACGGTTTGGCTCCCTTGACGATCTCGGGGAGGTCCTTGGTGTAGTCGTCGACCGTGGCGTCCTCGCCGTAGAGCAGATAGCCCCCGTCGGTCTTCGGCGAGAACGCGACGACCTGGGTGCCGTGGACGGAGACCAGCTTGCCGTTCTTGTCCTTGGTCGTCGGCTCGATGGAGATGCCGAGGGAGCGGGCACCGGCCTGGATGGTGGGGAAGTCGCCGGTCAGGCCGATGAACTGGGAGTCGATGCCGTTGAGCCACTTGCCCAGCTCGGCGGGGGTGTCACGGTCCGGGTCGGTGGTGACGAACACCACCCGCAACTGGTCCTGTTCCGCCTTCGGCAGCGCCTTCTTGGCGACCGCGATGTTGTTCATCGTCAGCGGGCAGACGTCGGGGCAGTGCGTGTAGCCGAAGTAGACCAGCGTGGGTTTGCCCTCGGTCTCCGCGCGCAGGTCGTACTTCTTGCCGTGCGTGTCGGTGAGGACCAGGTCGGGCTTCTCGAACGGCTTGTCGAGGATGGTCACGGCCCTGTCCGAGCCGGACTCCTCGGAGACCACGGCGATCGGCGACTTGCCGTCGTCCCCGCTGCCGCAGGCGGAGAGGGTCAGGGCGGCGGCGGCGAGCAGTCCGGCCGCGGCGAACGTCTTCTTGCGCATAGAAAAATGTCCCAGATGTGAGATATCCGGCGGGCACCGGGGGTCGTGTCCAGGACACCCGGCCCCCGGTGCGCGCCGCTGGTGAACAGGCTCAGGCGGTGGTCCGCCGGCGCCCGGCGGCCACGCCGTACCCGACGCCCGCCACGCCGACGACGATGCCGACGATGCCGAGCACGCGCGCGGTGGTGTCACTGCCGCCGGAGGAGTCGGTGGCCTTGGTGTCGGCGGCGGCGTTCTCGGTCTTGCCCGCGGTGTCCGCCTTCTCGGAGGCGGCGTCGGCGCCCGAGGAGTGCCCGTCCTGCCCGGCGGCCGACAGCGCGAGGACCGGGGCCGGGTTGTCCGGTTCGGCCTGGCCCTCCTGCGGCACCTCGATCCAGCGCACGACCTCCTTGTTGGAGTACGTCTGGATCGCCTTGAACACGAGCTGGTCGGTGTCCTCGGGCAGGGCGCCGATGGACAGCGGGAACTTCTGGAAGTAGCCCGGCTCGATGCCCTTGCCGTTGGCGGTCCAGGTGACCTTGGTGACGGCCTCGCTGATCTTCTCGCCGTGCGATTCGAGGGGCTTGTCCAGCTTGGACCTGGTGACCTTCACGTCCCAGCCGGCGACCGGCTGCGGCATCACCGAGGCCAGCGGGTGGTCGGCGGGGAGGTTGATCTCCAGCTTGGTGGTCGAGGCGTTGTCGCGCTCGTTGGGGACCTTGAAGTCGACGACCGCGTAGCCGCCCTTGGCCGCCGTGCCCTCCGGCTGCACGGACACGTGCGCGAAGGCGGGGGCGGACAGGGCGAGGACGGCCGAGCCGGCGACGACGGTGGCGGCGGCGATACGAGAAGCCTTCATGGCAGACAGCACTCCACTCCGAGTGAGTTCCGGTGGTTCCGGTCAGGAAGAGGGGCGCGCGGATGCACGCGCGCGTGCCGCACGACGGCGGCCGGCCCTCTCCTCTCCTTCCGGGTTCCGGTGGAGCGGCGGTCCGTCGCGTCAGGCGGCGAGGACGACTGCGGTGGCGGCCGGGGGACCGCGCCGGACCACCGTGTGCTGGAGTGCGGTCGTGTGCGGGGCGGGCGCTCGGTCCCGCGTGCGCCGGTGGCGCGGACCCGGGCCCGGTTCGGTGCACAGGCCGCCCCGCAGCGCGCGGGTCAGCGCGAGCGCCCCGCGCAGGGAGCGTACGAGCGCCGCCTCGGCGACTCCGTGCGCCGACAGTTCCATCAGACGCAGCAGCGCCACGTCGCCGCGGCGCAGCAGCCAGCCGACGGCGACCGCCGCGAGGACATGGCCGAGCAGCATCGGCAGCGACGGCAGCAGCGCATCCGTCGACGAAGCGGCTGAACCGGCCGAACCGGCGGGGGCGACCGCGTGGTGCACGGCGCCCGGGCCCGAACCGTTGATGACCTGGGCGTCGGCCAGGATCCGGTAGGCATGGGCCGGGGTGATCGCCGCCGCGCCGGCGCCGCACACGAGCCGCGCGGCCTGCTCGACCAGCGTGGCGTCGTTCATCCCGCCCATCGAGCCCATCGACGTCATCGAGCCCATCGACGTCATCGAGCCCATCGGCGCCGTCGACGCGGTCGAGCCCGCCGACACCGCGCCGGACGCCACGGCGGCCGTACCGTGCTGACCCAGCCCGAACAGCACGTGCAGCGCGGTCTGACCGACCGCCAGCAGCGCGGCGATGCCCGGCAGCGAGCGTTCCCGCCCGGCGAGCGGCGCCACGAGCACCATCGAGCCCAGGAAGCCGGCACCCAGCGTCCACAGCGGAACGGAGGCGCAGGAGGCCAGCACATGCCCGGCCGCGGCCAGCGCGACGCAGGCCGCGGCGAAGACCGCGGCCCGCAGGACCCGGAGCTGGTGTCCGGAGCGCGCCGTGCGCGGCTGGGGGGCAGACATGGCGGGCCCATCATCCCACTGGAGCCCCGCGTGTCCCACGGCAGGTCCGAAAGTCCCCCATACACCGATTCCTGCCGGAACGCATCCGCCGTATGGGCGGGGTCACGTCACGGGTGTGCTTACACCGGCGTGCGCGCGGCAATACGTAACGGTATGTCGAGCCGCGGCCAGGAGGCTGGAGCATGAGCATCTGGTGGTCACTCCATCTGCGCCGCGAAGCCGCGAGCGTTCCCCTCGCCAGACGGTTGCTGCTGGGGACCATGGAGACGGCGGGCGTGGACCCCGACATCTCCTACGACCTGTCCGTCGCCCTGAGCGAGGCATGTGCGAACGCCGTCGAGCACGGCGGGGACAGAACGCGCGGCGCCTCGGAGGCGTACCGCGTGACCGCCTACCTCGACGGCGAGAAGTGCCGCATCGAGGTGACCGACTCAGGTCCCGGCTTCGCGCGACCCCCTGCCGTTCGCGCCCCGCGCGCGGACGCGGAGCACGGCCGCGGGCTGTGCCTGATCCGGGAACTCGCCGATCATGTGCACATCGGCGCCAAGCCGGGGCGCGGCGGCACGGTGGTGAGCTTCGACAAGATGCTCAAGTGGACCAAGGACCCCACCTTGCTCACGGCATGAAGAGCGGCACCCGGTGACTTCCCGGAGCCCCGCACAGCCGCCCCTCGGATCGCGCCGACGCGCCCGGCCGTCCGGCTACGGCGTCAGCCCTTCAGCGTGGCCATCCACGCCTCGACCTCGTCGGAGCGGCGCGGCAGTCCGGCGCTGAGGTTCCGGTTGCCGTCCGCAGTCACCAGGATGTCGTCCTCGATGCGGACGCCGATGCCGCGGTACTCCTCCGGTACGGTCAGGTCGTCGGCCTGGAAGTACAGACCCGGCTCGACGGTGAGCACCATGCCGGGCTCCAGGACGCCGTCCACGTACGACTCGGTGCGCGCGGCGGCGCAGTCGTGGACGTCCATGCCGAGCATGTGACCGGTGCCGTGCAGCGTCCAGCGGCGCTGCAGCCCCAGCTCAAGGACGCGCTCGACCGGGCCCTCGGCCAGGCCCCACTCGACGAGCCGTTCGGCCAGCACGCGCTGGGCCGCGTCGTGGAAGTCGCGGTACTTGGCGCCCGGCCTGACGGCCGCGATCCCGGCCTCCTGGGCGTCGTACACGGCGTCGTAGATCTTCTTCTGGATCTCGCTGTACGTGCCGTTGACCGGCAGGGTGCGCGTGACGTCCGCGGTGTAGAGGGTGTGGGTCTCCACGCCGGCGTCGAGCAGGAGCAGGTCGCCGGAGCGCACCGGGCCGTCGTTGCGGACCCAGTGCAGTGTGCAGGCGTGCGGTCCGGCCGCGCAGATGGAGCCGTAGCCGACGTCGTTGCCCTCCACGCGCGCGCGGAGGAAGAACGTGCCCTCGATGTAGCGCTCGCTGGTCGCCTCCGCCTTGTCGAGGACCTTCACGACGTCCTCGAAGCCGCGCACGGTGGAGTCGACGGCCTTCTGCAGCTCTCCGACCTCGAACTCGTCCTTGACCAGTCGCGCCTCGGAGAGGAAGACCCGCAGTTCCTCGTCGCGCTCGGCGGTGACCTTGTCGGTCAGCGCGGCCTCGATCCCGGCGTCGTACCCGCGCACGACGCGGACCGGGCCGGTGGCCTCGCGCAGCGTGTCGGCCAGTTCGCGCACGTCCGCGGCCGCGATCCCGTACAGCGCCTCGGACTCGGCGAGCGAGTGGCGGCGGCCGACCCACAGCTCGCCCTGGCCGGAGAGCCAGAACTCGCCGTTCTCGCGGTCGGAGCGGGGCAGGAGGTAGACCGTCTCCCGGTGGCCCTCGGCGGTGGGCTCCAGGACGAGCACGCCGTCCTCGGTCTGGTCGCCGGTGAGGTACGCGTACTCGACCGACGCACGGAAGGGGTAGTCCGTGTCGTTCGAGCGCACCTTCAGGTTGCCCGCGGGGACGACCAGGCGCTCGCCCGGGAAGCGGGCGGACAGCGCGGCGCGGCGGCGCGCGGTCTGTTCTGCCTGTGCGATCGGCTTCAGGTCGTGCAGCTCGGTGTCGGCCCAGCCGGACTTCATGTTCTCGGCGAGCTCGTCGGAAACGCCCGGGTACAGGCCGTTCTTGCGCTGCTTGATCGGCTCCTCCGACTCAGTCTCCGGGGTCTCCGGGTTGAGTTCGTCGGCCACGGTCATCCTCCTCGATACGGCACGGATCCTCCCCCGAGCACTCGGCGCTCTGGGCTCCGCCCGAGCAGGGGGACCTTCATCATCGTACGGTCGTACCGCGCCGGACCCGGGGCCGGACGACCTGTTGTGCCCGGTCATACGGCCTCCGCACGGCCCCACCCGACGCAAACGCCCGCCGGGACCGGCGTTCGGCGGCAGCGGGGGGCACGGCGTTCGGCGGCATCGGCGGCTCGGAGCACGTTCGGCCGAAGCGGCGCTTGGGACGGTGTTGCGCCGAAACGGTGGTGGGGGCGGTGTTCGGGCTGAGGTGGTGGGCCGGGAGCGCGTTCGGCTGGACCGGTGGGCCGGGTGCGCGTTCGGTCGGAGTGGCGGTCAGGACGTCGAAGCGGCGCTCGGGGCGTGTTCGGTCGGCGCGGTGGTCGGGACGGTGTTCCGTCGGTGGTCAGTCGAAGCGTGCGGCCAGCAGCACGATGTCCTCCTCGCTGTCCGCGGCACCCTGCCCGTCGGGCAGCATGGCCCGCAGTACATGGTCCGCGAGGGCACCGGGATCGCGGCGCAGCGCGCGCGGCGCCCCCGCGCCTGCGGCGTGCAGCCGGGCGAAGGCGCGGTCCATGGCGTCGCCGGAGCGCCGCAGCAGCCCGTCGGTGTAGAGCAGAACCGTCTCTCCGGCCTCGGCCTGGATCTCCGCGCTCGGCGCCTCCCAGCAGGCGAGCATCCCCAGGGGCGCGGACACGGAGGTCTCCGCGAACTCGGTGCGCCGCTCGCCGATCAGCAGCGGGGGGCTGTGGCCGGCACCGGCCAGGGTGACCTTGCGCAGCGCCGGTTCGCAGTAGGCGAACAGGGCGGTGGCGGAGCGGGCGGGCTCGGTCAGGCGCAGCAGCAGTTCGAGGTCGGACAGGACGGCGACCGGGTCCTCGCCCTCCATCACGGCGTACGCCCGCAGGGACGCGCGCAGCCGGCCCATCGCGGCGACCGCGCTCGGACCGGACCCGGTGACCGAGCCGACCGCGAGGCCGAGCGCGGCGTCCGGCAGTGGCAGCGCGTCGTACCAGTCGCCGCCGCCGCGCGGGCCGCTGCTGTGCCGGGCGGCGAGCTGGACGCCGGCCAACCGGGGCAGCCGGGTGGGCAGCAACTCCTCGGCGACGGTGGCCATGCACGCGCGCGTGCGTTCCAGTTCCAGCAGCCGGGCCAGGTGTTCGGTGGCGTAGCGGACGTACAGGCCGGCGAGGTGGCGCTGCCGCTCGTGCGGCTCGGCGGGTTCGTCGTAGAACCAGACGGCCGCGCCCAGACGGCCGGCGGCCGGCGTGGACAGCGGCAGGGCGTAGCTGGCGGCGTAGCCGAGGCGTACGGCCACCTCGCGGTGGCGGGGGTCGAGGCCGTCCTCGGCGAACAGGTCGGGGTGGGCGATCTCGCCGGCGCCGCCGGGCAGTCCGGCCGCCGTGTCGAGGAGCCCGCCGTAGGGCAGGGCGCCGCGGGGCACGGTCTCCATATGGCCGAGATCCGACCGGGCGAGGCCCAGGCCGAGCGTCCTGCCGAGGCCGCGGCCGTCGTCCGGTTCCAGCACGACGAGACCGCGCCGGGCGCCCACGAGGGCGGCTCCGGCGCGCAGCAGTTCCTGGAGTGCGGGGTCGAGCGAGTCGGTGCGGGCGAGACGTTCGGTGAGTTCGTGAAGGGTCGTGAGGTCGGAGACCCAGCCGGCCAGCCGGTCCTGGAGGAGGGCGCCGGGCGGTGGGGCGTGGGGAACGGAGGTCTTCGTCACGGGAGGTGTGCCCGGGGCGGCGGTGACTGGCGCGACAGTGTGTGCTGGCGTGGGGAGTGTTGAATCGATTCCGGCCACTTTCGGAGGGTGCGGGGCGTTCATGGCGTCCGGCCTTCAGACCGGTGCGTATTGCTCCATAGCATCGCAAACCCCCATGTCATTCTGCGCCGCTGGCAATGTCTCCACATGTACACGCACTCGTGAGGGGATGTCCAGCATTGTCCTGCTGGGATTCCTGGTGTCCACGGGTCTGTTGCGGGTTTTCGCCGGACCTCTTGCGCAACGGCAAAGTTGGCTCAAAACTGCCTCGGGTATCGGTTCATTGCGGTCGACTGGCCTTGCTCCACGGAGCGTCACAGCGGTCGTGATGGGTACGTACTCGGAGAAGGCCAGGGGTGGTTGGGGGTCACCCGGAACCTGGCGACGGACCCGGGCGTCTTAACCACCGACGACCGTGCCCCATCCTCCCGTGGCGGAGGCGAAGAGAAACAAGCGTGACGGCAAAGCGCCGAACTTCGCCACCCCCGCGCCGCGGCCGTGTTGTTGACAGACGCAGTAGGGACGCGGAAACGGCCAACGCTTGACCCCTTGGGGACCCCCTTGCCCGGAGCAGGGGTGTGATGCGCCAACAGGTACGCACAGTGAAGTGATCGACACATGGTGTGATGTGGTCCACGGTGTTGCCAGCGGTGCAACGGAAAGGAACGAGCGCTCATGCGCGAGATCCTCGGAAGGCGACGCAGGCTCCTGTCCAGGCGGAACGGCGGGGGGCCTGACCTGATCAGCGCGGCCCTGACCTTCGCGACGGAATGGCAGTGGCCGGTGCTCCCGGGCGTGGCACCGGACCCGCAGGGCCGGGCCCGCTGCGCGTGCCCTGACCCGGAGTGCACCGTGCCCGGTGCGCATCCCTTCGACCCCGGCCTCCTCGCGGCCACCACCGACGCGCGCATGGTGCGCTGGTGGTGGACCAACCGGCCCGGCGCGCCCATCGTCCTCGCCACCGGAGGCACGGCGCCCTGCGCGGTCAGCCTGCCGGCCCTCGCGGCGGCCCGCGCCCTCGACGCCCTCGACCGCCGCGGCATGCGGCTCGGCCCGGTGATCGCCGCGCCCACCCGATGGGCCCTGCTCGTCAAGCCCTACTCCATGGAGCAGCTGGGCGAACTGCTCTACGCCAAGGACTTCGTCCCCGGCTCGCTCCGCTTCCACGGCGACGGCGGCTACCTCGCCCTGCCCCCGTCCGAGACCGGCCAGGGCGCCATCCGCTGGGAGCGCGCCCCGCTGCCCGGCTCGGCCGCGCCCTGGGTGCCCGACGTGGAGGCCGTGGTGGACGCCGTGGTCGACGCGCTCACTCGTACGGGTGTGAGCGCGCCCGAGTTGTAGGGGTGTCGGGCGCGCGCGGCACTCGGCGCCCGCGCCCGCTCGTTATCGTCCGCCCATGAACGTTCGTCTGCTCGCCCTGGCGGGCATCGCGGCATGCGCGCTGGCACTGCCGCTGGCCGTGGCCTCCGCGGGTCCCGTCGGCGACGCAGGCGGAGCGGCCGTACGCCGTTCCCCGCAGGAGGCCGCCCACGGTGCGCCGTACGAGCCCTCGTACGACCGCGCACCGCGCGACGCGCGTGACGACGAGAAGAACTCACCCGCCGCGCCCGGCCAGGCTCCGCTGCTGCTCGGTCTGGGCCTCGCCACGGCCGCCCGCTGCGGCCCGGAACTCTCCTCCCCCGACGGCATCGAGGCGCAGACCTGTGTCCTGACCCAGGGCACGGACACCTGGGCCCGTACCTACTACCGCAACGCCACCGGGGCCGCGCTGGACTCCGTGCTGAGCCTGATGGGACCCGGCGACCGCACCGTGCGGATGCACTGCTCGGTCGGCGCCGACGACATGCCCGGCACCTGCGAGACACCGCGGGAGCGCACCCGGGGCGCGCTGGACGGATACACCGCGGTCACCGAGTTCTCGGAGCGCAGGGGCCAGGGGCCGCTGCTGCTCAGGTCGGGCAGCAACTCCGGCGCCCTGGACGGCAGTTGACGACGACTGCGCCGTGTGCCGGGAGGCGGGGCATGGAAAGGCCCGGTTGCTGGCGACGGGGGATGCACCAGCAACCGGGCTACTGGAACGGTAACAAGAGATCGGCGGTTCGCAAATTCGGCCTTGGCTATTCGGACACCGATTTCCCTGTCCCGACGGGGAGTTGTGACAGGAGTCACCTCACGTGGCGAACCGGTGTGCGGCCTGCCCGACCGGCCGGCCGCACACCGGGTGGCACCCGGCATCAGCTGAGGGTGACCTGCCGGTTGGTCAGGCCCCCGCGCGCGCGACGCTCGTCCGCGGTGAGCGGTGCGTCCGTGGTCAGCGCGGCGGCGAGCCGTTCGGCGAACTCGGCGGCCGGCTTCTCCACGTCCTCGGCCGAGACGGTGCTCGGCAGGTCCCAGACCGGCACGGTCAGCCCGTGAGCGCGGAACGAACCGACCAGGCGGGTGCCCTCGCCGAGGCCTGAGCGGCCCGCCGCGTGCAGCCGGGCGAGGGCGTCCAGAAGACGCTCCTCCGGGTGCGGCATGACCCAGCGCAGGTGGTTCTTCTCCGGGGTCTGGCACCAGTACGCCGCCTCCACGCCGGTCAGTCTCACCGTGGGCACGGCCGCGGCGTTGGCCCGCTCCAGGGAGGCGGCCACGTCCGGTGTGGTGCTCTCCGGGTCCGGGACCCAGAACTCGAAGCCACTGTGCACAACTGGCTCGAAGGCGCCCTCGGGGTCGAGGAGATCCTGCAACCGAGGCCCCTCGGCCGGGGCGCGGCGGCCCTGGACGGGCGTGCCCGGCTCGGCGGAGAGTGCCCGCTGGAGGGTGTCGGCGAGGTCGCGGCTGATGTCGCCGGACGCCGTGTCGTTCTGCAGGCCGAGCAGCACCGAGCCGTCGTCGCGGCGCAGGGCCGGCCAGGCCATCGGCAGCACCGTCGCCAGCGTGACCGACGGGACGCCCTCGGGCAGGCCGTCCTTCAGGGGCAGTTCGACGGTGGCCGCGGGCACCAGCTCGCGCATCGCCACCCAGTCGCACTCGCCGGGCAGGCCCTCGAAGGGACGCTGCACCAGCTCGGTCGCGGCGTGCGCGGCGGCCCGGCCGTGGCACGCCTTGTAGCGGCGGCCGCTGCCGCAGGGGCAGGGCTCGCGGGCGCCGACAACCGGAACCTGCCCGTCAGCGTCTGCGGCGCCGACTCCGCCCGGGGTCTGCGGGCGCTTGGCCTTCGTCTGGGGTCGCTTTTTGGCCATGGTGGGTGTCTCCCGGTTACGGCTCATCTCGTACGGGCGGAGCCTAGCCGCTCGCGCCGCGACCGACCGGAACCTGTGGACAACGCGGCGCTCCGACCGGCACCTGTGGACAAGGTGGCGCCCTGGCCGACGCAACGACTCTCCGCCGACACCGCGCGCACGACCGAGAGCCCGCGGGACGGGCGCCCCGCGGCCCCGCGGCCCGCGTACCCACGGCTGGGGACATCGGCGGTTTGCGCGCCTGTGGTTCGCGAAGTGACTGCGGGTGAAGGGACCGACCGTAAGTGAAGGAGCCTGCCGTAGGTGAACGAAGCGACCGGCCGGAGGTCAGTCCACGTCTTCGAAGGCGTCCGCCAGGCCGAATTCGGGGAGGGCGGAGACGGCCGGCGCCGCGACCCGCGCGGCGAAGTCGTCCCGCCGGTGCCCGGCGTCCGGATCGTGCACGTCCGCGTGGACGACGACCCACACGGTGACCTCGCCCCGGGTGTCGTCCCGCACGCCCCAGTCCGCGGCCAGTGCCGTGATGATGTTGAGCCCGCGACCGCCGTGCGCGGTGACCGACGGGGTGGCCGGAGCAGGGCGGGTCGGACCGCCGCCGTCCGTGACCTCGACGATGAGCCGACCGCGCGGGTCCACCCGCCACGCGGCCCGGACGTCCCCGTCCCCGGCCGACGCGTCACCCAGTGGTCGCCCGTGTTTGCAGGCATTGCTCAAAAGTTCGGAAAGGATCAGTACGGCGTCGTCGATGACCGATTCTGATACGCCACCGCCGCGCAGTTGCTCGCGCATCCGATGTCTCGCTTCCCCCACGCCCGCAGGGCCATGGGGAACGGCCATGCTCGACGACGTGGGCACTTCCTGTGCCACCACCAACGCCACCCCCGAGACCTCCTTCGCCCCACGCCACGGTGTGGATGCCCCACCGGCCTGTACCGGAAACCGGCCAATCCGCGGCCGGTGACGCATTCGCAACGATCGAATACGGACGGAACGCGCCGGAGCACTCCCCGTGACGGAGTCGTCGGAGTGTGGCTTGATTTCGATGCTGTGGCCGAGTCGGGAGGATGCTTCAAGGGTGCGGACGGGGTCAAGGGGTGTGAACCGGCCCTTACGAGATGCTTCGCGGCACGGGCGCTCGCCCGGTGCCGGGGCGTGTCACCGGCCGAGCCGGCGCAGCACCGCCCGGGGCCGGTTGGTGATGATGGCGTCGACGCCCAGCCGGACGCAGAGGTCGACGTCCTCGGGCTCGTTCACGGTCCACACGTGCACCCGGTGACCGGCCCGCTTCAGCCGCTCGATGTAGGCTGGATGGTTGCGCACGATGCGGACCGAGGGGCCCGCGATGCGGACGCCGGCGGGCAGCCGCCCGTCGCGCAGCCGGGGCGAGACGAACTGCATCAGGTAGACCGTCGGCAGCGTCGGCGAGGCCGCCCGCACCCGGTGCAGCGAGCGCGCCGAAAAGCTCATGACCCGCACCTGCGCGTGCTCGGCGGTGGCCGGGGCGTCGAGCCCGAACCGCTTGAGGAGCAGCAGCAGCCGTTCCTCCACCTGCCCGGCCCAGCGCGTGGGGTGCTTGGTCTCGACTGCCAGTTCCACCCGCCGTCCGGCGTCCGCGACCAGTTCGAGCAGCCGCTCCAGGGTGAGCACGGAGGTGTCCGCGCGGTCCTCCGGGCGGACCTCCCAGTCGGGTTCCTCGTCCCGTCCGCGCCAGATGTCGCGGCTCCTGCGGGAGCCGAAGTCCAGGGCGGACAGGTCGGCCAGCTCCAGGGCCGACACCGCTCCGCGCCCGTTGGACGTACGGTTGACGCGCCGGTCGTGGACGCAGACGAGGTGGCCGTCCGCGGTCAGCCGTACGTCGCACTCAAGGGCGTCCGCACCGTCCTCGATCGCCTTCTTGTAGGCGGCGAGGGTGTGCTCGGGGGCGTCCTCGGAGGCCCCCCGGTGGGCGACGACCTGGATGTGGTGCTGTGGTGCGTGGGTCACCGCGTCATGGTCCCATCGTGAGGGGGTACGCGCGGAGGCACGGGCGCGTACGCGAAGCGAACGACGGTGTCGACTTCGCTCCGGAATGGAAATTTTGTCAGAAAAGACCTATATAAAGGGTGGCCTCGGACCCACAGCCACCGCTTATGGTGCTCTGACGGCCCATGGGAAAAGCTGACGTCAGACAAGAGCACATGCACAGCTGCATCGCGCCGGACCGTGAACAATCATGAATGCGCGTGACCGAGTGCGACCGAGAACAACAGCCGTGGATCGAGGAGAAGAGCTGTGAGCACCGAGAACGAGGGCACCCCGGTACCCCCGGCCCCGTCCGCACCCCCCGTGCCGGTGGCATCTCCCGCTGCTTCCCCGCAGGCAGCCCCGCCCCCGGGGAACGCGCCGACGGCTCCGATCCCGCCGGTGCCCCAGGGCGCCCCCGGCGCGACGGAGCACGACGGGGCACCGGCCGCGTACGCCTCGGCCGACCCGTCCGGCGGCGCGTCGGCCCCCGGGCCCGCCCCGGACGGCTCCTGGCCGCCCCCGCCCCCCGCCACGCCCTCCTACGCGGACGGCGGCGCGGGCGCGGGCTCCGGCTGGGGCTCGGCGTGGCAGCAGCCCGCGCCCAAGCCGCGCAACGGACGCGGTGGAATCGTCGCCGCGGTCCTCGCGGCCGCGCTGGTCGCGGGCGGACTCGGCGGCGGACTGGGCTACACCCTGGCCAAGAACAACGACGACACCGGCTCCACCACCGTCTCGGCCAGCGACAACGGCAGCGCCTCACAGGTCAAGCGCTCCCCGGGCACGATCGCGGCCGTCGCGGCCAAGGCGTTGCCCAGCACGGTCACCATCGAGGCGGAGGGCGCCAGCGGCCAGGGCGGCACCGGCACCGGGTTCGTCTTCGACACCCAGGGCCACATCGTCACCAACAACCACGTGGTGGCGGACGCCGTCGGCGGCGGCAAACTGACCGCCACGTTCCCGAGCGGCAAGAAGTACGACGCCGAGGTCGTCGGCCACGCCCAGGGCTACGACGTCGCCGTCATCAAGCTCAAGAACGCCCCCTCGGACCTCAAGCCGCTCGCGCTCGGCGACTCGGACAAGGTGGCCGTCGGCGACGAGACGATCGCGATCGGCGCCCCCTTCGGACTGTCCAACACGGTGACGACCGGCATCATCAGCGCCAAGAACCGGCCGGTCGCCTCCAGTGACGGCAGCGCCAGCAGCAAGGCGTCCTACATGAGCGCCCTGCAGACCGACGCGTCCATCAACCCGGGCAACTCCGGCGGCCCGCTGCTGGACGCCGGCGGCGCCGTCATCGGCATCAACTCCGCGATCCAGTCCAGCAGCGGCGGCGGACTGGGCGGCTCCGGCCAGTCCGGCTCCATCGGCCTCGGCTTCGCCATCCCGATCAACCAGGCCAAGTACGTCGCCCAGCAGCTGATCAAGACCGGCCAGCCGGTCTACGCGAAGATCGGCGCGTCCGTCTCCCTGGAGGACACCACGGACGGCGCGAAGATCACCGACCAGGGCACGGCCGGCGCCGCGGCGGTGGAGGCGGGCGGTCCCGCGGCCAAGGCGGGGCTCAAGCCCGGCGACGTCATCACCAAGCTGGACGACACGGTGATCGACAGCGGCCCGACCCTGATCGGCGAGATCTGGACCCACAAGCCCGGCGACAAGGTCACCATCACCTACGAGCGCGGCGGCCAGGAGCACACGGTCCAACTGGCCCTCGGCTCCCGCGAGGGCGACAGCTGACCCCCACGCGCGTGTGCCGACCGGTTAGTCTTGTCCCCGCGTTGCCCACAGCGCAGCGCGGGGAGGCGTGCCCGAGCGGCCGAAGGGAACGGTCTTGAAAACCGTCGTGGCAGCGATGTCACCGTGGGTTCAAATCCCACCGCCTCCGCGTTGAGAACAGCGCAAACGGCCCCCGATGACTCGGTCGGGGGCCGTTCTCGTGCTCGATGTGGTGCGGGGCTACGGGCCTGGGGGCGTGAACCGGGGCCCACGCAGAAGCGAGGCCCTGGCGGAAGGGGTACGTGCACCGAAGCCAACGCTCGGCGAACGCGTGGGTTCGTGGTCAGGGCGTTGCGTCAGACGTGGCCACCGGGGCGCCTCGTCGGCGTTGCCGTACGGCTCGGACGCAGTACGCGGTCAGGGCGGTCAGGCCGGCGGCGAACGACGCCTGTGCCCACACTCCTCCGGTGCCGTAGGGCATCAGCGGCCCGATCGTCGGGGCGACTCCGAGCACCGCGGCGCCCAGCAGCAGGGCCGCCAGTGCGGGGGCATAGCGCGAGCGGGCCACCGCGAGTGCCAGGGGAATGGCGAAGACCAGGGGGGTGAAGAAGAACAGCAGGTGGAACGGGTCGGCGCGGGCGTCGACGAACGTGTCGGGGCCGGCCAGGGTCTCGAACACGGTGACCGAACCGGCCACCATCGGTACTCCCATGGCGAGAGCGGACAGGGCCATGGCGCGCCGCGCCCGCGGGCCGACCGGCGGAAGGTCGGGAGGCACGGCGAGGACGAAGAGCGCGGCCAGGGCCAGTCCCACGAGGGCGTTGCGGTTCTGGGTGAATCCGTCGGTGCTGTCGGTCCAGTGGACCAGCGGCAGTGACACGAGGGCGCCCAGGAGAGCGAGGCCGGCGCTGATCCGGGCGGCGGTCCAGCGGCCGGCGAGCGCGCAGACCAGTACGGCGATCCAGGGGGCGTAGGCGGCGGGGGTGTAACCGGGGTCGCCGTCCCAGGGCAGCGGGGGCAGTTGCCACACGACGAGCAGGGTCGCGGACAGGGCGGCGCTGACGGCGATCACCGCGGGGGCCGTGGCCGCCAGCAGCCGGCCGCCCGGCCGGGCCGAGTCGAGGCGGGTGCGCAGTCGCAGGGCGTGGCCGACGACGGCGGCCCGCTCCACTGTTCCCGCCCACCGTCCGCGCTCGGCCTCGACCTGGGCGATGGCGGTGCTGACCTCGTCGGCGAACTCATGGCGGCGCGCGGGCGGATACAGACGCGTCGTCCAGTGTTGTGGCGATGTGCTCATGACGTGGCTCCGCCCGGCCGGGGGAAGGTCATGCCGAGACGGCGCGCGGCTTCGTCGGCCGTGGAGCGCAGACGGGCGGCCTCCGTGGCGAGCCGTTCCGTGCCCTTCTCGGTGAGCGCGTAGGTGCGGCGCATGCGGCTGTCCACGATCTCCTCCTTCTCGACGCGGACGAGTTCTTCTTTGAGGAGGCGGTCCAGGGCGCCGTAGAGGGTGCCGGCCCGGAGCCGGACCCGGCCTTGGGAGATCTTCTCGACCTCCTGCATCAGGCCGTACCCATGGCGGGGCGCATCGGCGAGGGCGGTCAGGATGAGGAGCGTCGGCTCCCTCAGGGGTTGGTCGGTCACGCGAGCAGCATATACCGGTTGACGGTATATCCCGCACGATTGAGTCGTGGAGGAGTCCCCGATGTGCGGCAGGTACCCGGAGTCCGGGCATGCGGCCGGGCCGCCGGCCTGATGACCGGCGGCCCAGGTGTGCGGGATGGTGACCCGTTGCTCCCTTGAGCGGTCGGGTGCGGGTGCGTCGTCCGCAGTCGCTTGGGCGGTCGGGTGCGGGTGCGCCCTCTGCACTCCCTGAGAGAGCCTTCCGCACTCCCCTGAGAGATCAGTTGCGCGGGCGCCGTCTGCCGGCGTGCCCGGCCACGGCGACCGTGACGGCGCCGGCCAGTACCAGGGCGAGGCTGCTGGCTGCCAGGCGTCCCGTCGGCAGGGACGCCCCCGTGTCGGCGAGATGGCCGCCCGGCCAGTGAGCGCTGCCGCCCATGCCGCCCGGCTTGTTGCCGGCACCGCCCGGCTTGTGGCCGGAGCCGTGCCCGCAGCGGCGTTTGACGTACTTGTCGGTGACGGAGACGCGGCTGGTGACACCGGCCCGGACCGTGATGCTCCTGGGCGTGATCGTCATCTTGGCGAGTCTCACCTTCTTGTTCTCGCCGGTCGTGCTCTCCGCGACGGTGCAGTGCGTGCCGGCCGGGACGCCGCTGACCACCGGCTGACGGTATGTGCCGGCCTCCGTGCCCGCCTCGATGACGAACCGCCGGTCGAACGTGCCGCCCGGCACATCGCAGTCGAGCCGGATGACCACCTCTCCCTGCTTGCCGGCGCCCGGACCCTTGATGGTCTTGTCGACCTCGACGTCACCCCCGGACTGCTCGAAGGTGTCGGTGACGGTCGCATGCTGGGTCTCGTCGGCCACGATGGTGACCGTCGCCGGTTCGATGACGGGGCTGCCCACCTGGTGGACCTGGTCGTTGTCACCGCCCGTGGGCTCCGTGATCGTGCAGGTGCTGCCGGCCGGGATGCCGCCGATCGTCCGGTTGTGGTCGCCGGCCGTCGCCCCGGCCGGGATGGTCACCGTGTGGTGCTGGTCCTGGCCGGTGTTCGGGTCATGGCAGAGCACATCGATGGTGATCTCCCCTTGATGGCCCGCTCCGCCGCCGAGGATCCGCTTGGTGATCTGCACACCGCCCGCGGCGAACCGTTCGAGCACCGCGCCGGCCCGCACCACCAGCTCGGTCTCCCGGGCCAGGATGAGTTTCTGGGCTTCGTCCAGTCCGGGGTTCGAGCCGTCGTAGAGCAGGACCGTCCCTTCCAGCACGGCGGCCGTCCGTTCGAGGACGAAGCCCTGCGGCTCCGTGTCGGAGACGCTGCGGGCCCACAGGCGCGTGCCGGGCTCCACCACGTCGCCGTCGTGGAGCTGGTTGATGCCTTCGGGGTCGGTGAAGACCTCGATGCCGGTCACCCTGATCGTCGCGGGACCGTCCGAGTTCACCGTGAACGGGCCGACGATCTCCCCGGTCGACGGCGCGGCCAGTTCCGAGGGCGTGACCGACAGTTCGGGTCGTTCCGGTTCCGTGCTCGGCCCGTTGGCCAGCGTGTCGGCGACGATGGCCGCGGTCAGCGAACGGATCGGGCTGGCGGTGTCCAGAACGTATCGGTCGGTGAGGAACCAGATGGCCGCCTGCACCGCGGCGGCCCGCTGGGAGACGCTGACCGATGACGGTTCGTCAGTGGTGGGGTAGTAGTGCTGGAGGATGTACTCGACGTAGCCCAGGTTGGGGACGTGCGTCTCACTCCACTCGCCGAGTTCGTAGTTCACTCCGACCTCGGTGGAGGTGTTCAGGTCGATGCAGTACGTGAGGCCGGAGTGCCCGGTGAGCCGGTCCTGGATCGTGATCGTGCCGGCGAACGCGGGACCGTGGGGCGTGGACCCGGCGGGAATGGTGGCGGGATAGCCGGCGAGCGGGTTGAAGTCCGTGGGCGCGACGGAGCCGGTCACGGTCGATCCGGCCCCGGTGCCGGTGATGGTCGCTTCGGTGAACAAGCCGGGCGGGTCGTTGTACACCGGGGTCGGTTCGAACTCGGCATGTGCGGCCGTGGGGTTGCCGAGAACCACGAGCGCGCCCGCCACACCGACCACGAACGTCTGGGTGGCCCTCCTGGTGAAGGACCGGCAGAGCTGGAGCGCGCGGTTGCGATGCCTGATCAATATGTCCTGTTTCCTACGAGGTGAAGGAGCACCGAGACGACGGTTTCCGCCCCGTATCCTTGATCGCTTCCTATGAGCAGGACATACCTTGACAGATCGTCATATATAGGTCCCGGTGGCGTGGCGCGCACCTGGGATCGTCCACACGTACGGTGGAAGGGCCTCGCGATCCGGCACCGTGACAGCCCCGGCACTCTGACAGCCCCGTCGCCGTGACAGCCCCGGCGCCACGCCGGCCCCGGCGCCCTGGCAGCCCCGCGTCCGCCGTACGCCGGTTCAGCGGCGTGCGCTTTGCCGCTCGCGTATCTCCGGGGCTGGTCGTTACGGCCGGTGTCCCGTCATCCGGGCCGCCGACGCGATCGTCGCCCGCGCCTCGCGCTCCGAGAGGCCGGTGTTGAGGGCCGCCTCGACCAGCGGGGCGACGAGGGCGGGCCCGATGCCGTTCTCGTAGGCGCGGCAGGCGGCCCAGAACAGGCGGGTGTTGCGCTGGCCCTCGTGGGCCGCGAGGACGAACTGGACCAGCCCCCTGCCGTGGTCACCGGACGCCGGGGGCGCCGGATGCGGCGCGCGAGGCGGCGGCAGGAGCAGGCGCAGCAGGGCGGGCGGGCAGGGTGCGGGGGCCAGGTGGGCGGTGCCGGGCGCGGTGGCGTAGACGCCGTGGTCGGTGCGGGAGCCGGGGCCGACGAGATAGCCGCCGGCGCCCCGGATGTCGATGCCGGGGGCGAGCCGGCCGGCCGAGTTGGGGACGACGGCGTCCGGCGGGCCGGTCAGCCAGACGTGACGGCCGCCGCTCGGCGTGAGCACGACGACGGTCTCGGGGATCGTGAACAGATGGCGCAGGGCGAGTTCGCGCAGGGCGGCCGAGGAGTCCGTGCCGGACTTGGTGTCGAGGTCGATGCCTATGAGGTGGTGCGGGGGCAGTCCGCAGGCGATGCCGTAACCGGTGGCCCAGGGCGCGGCGGCGAACAGTTCGCGGATGCGCGCCGGATCGGTCGAGGCGTCGTACACGCCGTGGCCGAGCCGGCCGCACTCGCCGTGGCACGGGGCGGGGTCGGGCTGGTCGCGGTGCGGGGAGCGCAGGGCCGGGAGCTTCGTCCGGGACAGGGGGATGACGGCCAGTCCGCGTTCGGCGGCTGACAGGGCGTGCGCGAGGGCCAGCGTCGTGGCCTGCCGGTCGGTGGTGGCCATGGATCCATGTTCGTACACGCGTTCGAAAAAGGGAAGAGGGGGGCGCGCCGACATGCCGAACGGGGCGGGTTGGCCGGAAATATGCGGAAACGATTCACCGCTTGTGTCGCTTGAGTCCGAGAAGTCCGTACTGGGTGCGAGGGCGTCAAGAGATCACTAAAGACAGCGAATGGGGTTTATCGACTTGTCATCACGCTTGAGTGCGAATTGGGGCCTGTGGGGAGTTCGCCGGGGACGCGATGGGCAACTCTGGATTCGCGACGTCGTGCTCAACCGCCCGGGAGGTCGGCCAACTTCCCTGGCAGTACATGTACTTCACGAATTCCCGTGCTCCCGGCCGGTCGGCCGGTGGGTATCGTCCTGGAGGAACAACATGGCAAGCATCCGTACCGCCCGTGTTCTCGCCGCCGTCTCCGCGCTCCCGCTCGCAGCCGTCCTCTTCACCGGCGTCGCGAGTGCGGACAACGGTGCCATCGCGGACGACGGATCGAACGCCGGCGTGGCGAGCGTCCTCGGCAGCGGTGTCGGCCGCAACAACACCGGCAACTCGTCCACCACGCAGCAGAGCGCGGTCGGCTACGGCGCCTCGAACCAGAGCAACACCGCTCAGGTCAGGGGCTCCGCGTTCACCGCCATCCAGCAGGGGAACAAGAACATCAACATCCACTTCACCCGCCTGTGGTGAGCCGCGACTGACCTCCCGCGGGGGGTGTGCTTTCGGGGTCGCAACACGTCTGCGCGGCGGTGCTTCGGTGCCGCCGCGCAGGCGTTTTCCGTGCTTTCCGCCGTCCCGCGGCGACCTTGACACCCGACGGTTTCTGACGGACAGTCAGAAACCGTCGTGCGTACGGGCCCCGGCCCGTACGAGTCCCGTACCGGGCCGGGAGGTTCCCCCGCCGTGCACCTCGCCCCCACCGAACGCCAGCAGCGGCTGCGCGCCGAACTCCGTGCCTACTTCCGGGACCTGCTGCCGACGGCGCCCATCGGCCCGCGCGAACGGCGCGCGCTGCTGCGCCGCATCGGCGCCGACGGCCTGCTCGGGCTCGGCTGGCCCGTCGAGTACGGCGGCCAGGGCCGGGGCGCGGACGAGCAGTTCGTGTTCTTCGACGAGGCGTACCGGGCCGGCGCCCCCGTCTCGATGGTCACCCTGAACACCGTCGGGCCCACGCTCATGAAGTACGGCAGCGAGGAGCAGAAGGCCCGCTTCCTGCCGCGCATCCTCAGCGGGGAACTGACCTTCGCGATCGGCTACAGCGAACCGTCCGCCGGGACCGATCTGGCGTCACTGCGCACGCGGGCCGTGCGGGAGGGCGACGGATGGCGGATCGACGGGCAGAAGACGTTCACATCGGGCGCCCAGCACGCGGACTGGGTCTGGCTGGCCTGCCGCACCGATCCCGAGGCGCCCCGGCACCGCGGCATCTCGATCCTCCTCGTCCCCACCGACGCGCGGGGGTTCTCATGGACCCCCATCGAGACGGTGGGCGGGCAGACCACGACCGCCACCTACTACGACGGGGTGCGCGTCCCGGCGGGCAACCTCGTCGGGGCCGAGAACGGGGGCTGGTCGCTCATCACCGACCAGCTCAACCACGAGCGGGTCGCCCTCGCCGCGGTCGGCATGCAGGCCGAGGACTTCTACACCGCCGTGCTCACCGCCGCCCGTACCCCTGATCCGGTGACCGGAAGGCGCCGGATTGACGAGCCGTGGGTGCGTGCGCAGCTCGCCGAGGCACATGCCCGGCTGGCCGCGACACGCCTGCTGAACTGGCGTTTGGTGGGCGATGTGGGGGCGGGTCGGCTCGCGCCGGGAGACGCCAGTGGCGTGAAAGTGGCGGGAACCGAATCGGCGGTCGCGGTGTATCGAATATGCCAGCACGCGATCGGGACGGACGGGCTGGCGGGGACGGTGCGATCGGGGTCGCCGGGTGCCTTCGGGGACGGCGAGCTCGAAAGACTGAACAGGGCGGCGCAGATCAACACGTTCGGGGGCGGGGTGAGCGAGGTGCAGCGGGAGATCGTCGCGACGATGCGGCTCGGGATGACGAGGGGGCGGCGGTGACGGGCGCGGAGGGGGAGGCGGTGCGGGTGGAGACGGAGGCGGCGGGGACGGAGGCCGTGGTTACGGCGGCGGAGAAGGAGGCGGTGCGGGCAGGGACGGCGGCGATGCCGGGTGCGGAGGGGGAGGCGGTGCGGGTAGAGGCGGCGGCGACGGCGATCGTGGCGGGTGCGGGTGCCGGTGCGGGTGCGGGTGCGGGTGCGGGTGCGGGTGCCGGTGTGGGTGTGGGTGCGGGCGCGGATGGATTGGGCATGGGCGCGGGCGTGGATGTGGTGGCGGGGGCAGGCGCGGAGGGCGGGGTGAAGGCTGTGGGAGGCACGGGAACCGGCGTGGAGGCCGGGGCGGTGACGGACGTGGGCGCCCCGGATGAGCTGTGGGGCCGGCTCAAGGCGTACGAGGGGCGGGCCGCCGCCGTCGCCTGCGTGGGCAAGGACCCGGTCAACGCGCCGATGATCCGGCACTGGTGCGAGGCGATGGGCGACACCAATCCGGCGTACGAGGGGCCGGACGCCATGGCTCCGCCCACGATGCTCCAGGTGTGGACGATGGGCGGCCTGTCCGGACACGAGGGGCGCACGGACGCCTACGACGAACTGCTCACCCTGCTCGACGAGGCGGGCTGCACCTCGGTGGTCGCCACCGACTGCGAGCAGGAGTATCTGCGGCCCCTGCGCCCGGGTGACGAGATCACCTTCGACGCGGTGATCGAGTCGGTGTCGCCGCGCAAGACGACCAGGCTCGGCACGGGGTACTTCATCACGACCCGCATGGACGTCCGCAGGGGCGCGGACCTGGTGGGCACGCACCGCTTCCGCATCCTCAAGTACGCCCCCACCGCCCGCCGGAAACCGAGGCCAGGGCGCCCACGCCCGGTGGTCAACCGGGACAACGCCGGCTTCTGGGAGGGGGTGGCCAGGCACCGGCTGCTCATCCAGCGCTGCACCGGCTGCGGCACCCTGCGACACCCCTGGCTGCCGGGCTGCAACGCGTGCGGCAGCCTGGACTGGGACACGGTCGAGGCGAGCGGTGAGGGCACCGTCCACTCGTACGTCGTGATGCACCACCCGCCCTTCCCCGCGTTCGACCCTCCCTACGCGGTCGGCCTGATCGAACTGGCCGAGGGCGTGCGGATCGTGAGCAACGTGGTGGGAGTGCCGTACGACAAGGTGCGGATCGGCCTGCCAGTGCGGCTGGAGTTCCGGCGGTACGAGGGGGCGGGCGCAGGAGAGGACCCGCTGGTCCTGCCGGTCTTCCGGGTCACCGAGGACGGAGCCTGAGATGGACTTCACGCCCACGGACGACCAGAGCGCGGCCCGTGACCTGGCCGCGCGGATCTTCGCCGACCTGGCCACGCACGAACGGCTCACGGCCGCCGGCACCGGCAGCGACCCGGAACTGTGGAAGGCCCTCACCGCTGCGGGGCTGGTGGGCGCCGTGGAGGACCTGGGACTGCTCGGCCTGGTCCTGCTCCTGGAGGAACAGGGCCGCACCACGGCCCAGGTGCCCTACGCGGCCACCTGCGTCTTCGGGCTCCTGGCGATCACGGCCCACGGCACCCCGGACCAGCGGGACCGGCTGCTGCCGGGGCTCCGGGACGGCTCACTCGTGGTCACCGGGGCGTTTCCGGCACAGGGCGTCCGGGCCCGGCCGCCGTCCGGGCCCGAGACCGCGGCGGATTCGGGTGCGGCCGAGCTGACCGGCACGGTGCCCGCCGTCCCATGGCTGCGGGACGCCACGCACGTCCTCGTCGCCGACGACCGGCGACGGCTGTGGCTGACACCCCTCGGCTCCGGCGTGACGATCACGCCGGTCGACCTGACCGCCCCCTGGTCGGCCGGCCGGCTCACCCTGGACCACGCCCCCGCGGAACGCCTGGGCACCGGTACATCACCCCGGGACACCGCTGCCTACGACGATCTCCTCGCCACCGCCCGCACCGCCTTCGCCGGGCTTCAGGCCGGCGTCTGCGCGGGGTCGCTCGCCCGGGCCGTGGCGCATGCGAACACCCGGGAGCAGTTCGGCCGACCGCTCGCCACCCGGCAGGCCGTCCAACTCCGGGCCGCCGACGCCCATATGGACACCGAGGCAATACGGGTGACGGCGTACGAGGCGGCCTGGCGGCGGGATGCCGGACTGCCGTACGCCGGCCATGCGCTGACCGCCGCCTGGTGGGCGTCCGAGGCGGGGCAGCGGGTCGTTCACACGGGCCAGCATCTGCACGGCGGCACGGGGGCCGACCTCGACCACCCGGTGCACCGGCACTTCCTGTGGGGGCGGCAGCTGGACGCCTATCTGGGATGCGGGAGCGAAGTGCTCCAGGAACTGGGGGAGTTGATCGCGAGTGGGGAGTGAGTCATGACGCTGACGGCGGACGGGACGGCGCTGACGGCCGGTGTGGAGCTGCCGCCGCTGGAGATCCCGATCACCCGCACGCTGATCGTGTCCGGTGCGATCGCGTCACGGGACTACCAGGACGTGCACCACGACGCGGAGCTGGCCCGGCAGAAGGGCTCCCCGGACATCTTCATGAACATCCTGACGACGAACGGCCTGGTCGGCAGATACATCACGGACCACTTCGGCCCGCGGGCCGTCCTGCGCAGGGTCGCCATCCGGCTCGGGGCGCCCAACCACCCCGGTGACACGATGGTGTTGACGGGCAGGGTCGAGCAGGTGGACGGCGACACCGTGACGGTGCGTGTGGTCGGGGCCAACGCCGTCGGCCGGCATGTGACCGGGACGGTCACGGTCACCGTGCCTACGGGGGGCGCGTGATGAGCGTGCGCGGCGGCGACGGGCTCGGCGGGCGGGCCGCCGTCGTCGGCATCGGGGCCACCGAGTTCTCCAAGGACTCCGGCCGCAGCGAGCTGCGGCTGGCGGTGGAGGCGGTCCGGGCGGCGCTGAAGGACGCGGGGCTGACCCCTGCGGACGTGGACGGGCTGGTGACGTTCACTATGGACACCAGCCCGGAGATCACCCTGGCCCAGGCATGCGGGATGGGCGAGCTGTCCTTCTTCTCCCGGGTCCACTACGGCGGCGGGGCGGCCTGCGCCACCGTCCAGCAGGCGGCGCTCGCGGTGGCGACGGGCGTGGCCGAGGTGGTGGTCTGCTACCGCGCGTTCAACGAACGGTCGGGACGCAGATTCGGCTCGGGCGTACAGCACCGGGAGCCGTCGGCGGAGGGCGTGGCGCTGGGCTGGGCGCTGCCGTTCGGGCTGCTCACCCCGGCCTCCTGGGTGGCGATGGCGGCACAGCGCTATCTGCACGCCTACGGTCTGACGCCCGAGGCGTTCGGGCATGTGGCCGTGGTGGACCGCCGATACGCGGCGACCAACCCCGCGGCGTACTTCCACGGCCGCCCGATCACGCTCGCCGACCACGCCGCCTCCCGCTGGATAGTGGAGCCGCTGAGACTCCTGGACTGCTGCCAGGAGACGGACGGCGGGCAGGCGCTCGTGGTCACCTCCGTGCGGCGGGCGCGTGATCTGCCGCAGGCACCGGCGGTGATCGCGGCGGCCGCCCAGGGCGCCGGCCGCGCCCAGGAGCAGATGACCGGCTTCTACCGCGACGATCTGACCGGGCTGCCGGAGACGGGCGTGGTGGCACGCCAACTGTGGCGCACGTCCGGGCTGGCCCCGGTCGACATCGACGTGGGGATCCTGTACGACCACTTCACCCCGTTCGTGCTGATGCAGCTGGAGGAGTTCGGGTTCTGTGCGAGAGGGGAGGCGGCGGCCTTCGTGGCCGAGGAGCGGCTGCCGCTCAATACGCACGGGGGACAGCTCGGCGAGGGCTACCTCCACGGGATGAACGGCATCGCGGAAGGGGTGCGCCAGCTGCGGGGCACGGCCGCCAACCAGATACCGGGGGCCGGCCGCGTCCTGGTGACGGCCGGTACCGGAGTGCCCACGTCGGGCCTGGTGCTGGCGGCGGACGGCTGAGCCCGCAGGGGTCATCCCGGAGTACGGGTCGTTCCCCGCTCCACCTTCAGGAGGTGTAGTCAACCCCACCCCTACAACCTGAGGGGGACTCTGCTTCGGGACCTGCGGCCGATCCGCCTCACCCGGGCCGCTCATAGCGTGGGAGCCATGACCACACCCGTCTGCACCAGTGCTTCGGACGCCGCCACGGCGGCGAGGCAGACCCTCCCCCACTCTCGGCTGCGTTCGAACGGGGGGACCCCCATGTATCCATCGTTCTCGTCGTACGTGAGGGACCGCCAGCCGGTCCTGCTGCGTACCGCCCGTTCGCTGACCGCGAACCCCAGCGACGCGGAGGATCTGCTGCAGACCGCGCTCACCAAGACATATGTGGCGTGGGAGCGGATCGAGGACCACCGGGCGCTCGACGGCTATGTGCGCCGGGCGTTGCTGAACACCCGGACCTCGCAGTGGCGCAAGCGCAAGGTCGACGAGTTCGTGTGCGACGAACTGCCCGAGCCCGATCCCATGCCCGGCGACGACGACCCGGCCGAGCGCCAGGCGCTGCACGACGCGATGTGGCGGGCCATCACCAAACTGCCGGCGCGGCAGCGGGCGATGGTCGTCCTGCGGTACTACGAGGATCTGAGCGAGGCCCAGACGGCCGAGGTGCTGGGCGTGTCGGTGGGCACCGTGAAGTCCGCGGTGTCCCGGGCGCTCGGCAAGCTGCGCGAGGATCCCGAGCTGGGGCTCGTCCGGTAGGGGTCCGCCCAGGGCGGACCGGGACGGCCCGTGCGGTGATCGATCGTTCGTCCCTAGTGACATACCGCACGGTATGTGCGCAGAATCGGGCCAGCCCTTACTGCCGCGTAGGCAATGTCGCCCCGGGAGGACGCCGTGCTGAGCACCATGCAGGACGTACCGCTGACCGTGACCCGCATCCTCCTGCACGGAGCGCAGGTGCACGGACGGTCCCAGATCACCACCTGGACCGGGCAGGCCGAGCCGCAGCGGCGCAGCTTCGCCGAGGCGGGCGCCCGCGCGGTACGGCTGGCGAACGCCCTCCGCGACGACCTCGGGGTGCGGGACGACGACCGGGTCGCGACGCTGATGTGGAACAACGCCGAGCACGTCGAGGCGTACTTCGCGATCCCCGCCATGGGGGCCGTGCTGCACACGCTCAACCTGCGGCTGCCCGCCGAGCAGCTGACCTGGATCGTCAACCACGCGGCCGACCGGGTGATCATCGTCAACGGTTCGCTGATCCCGCTGCTCGCCCCGCTGCTGCCCCGGCTGACCACCGTCGAGCACATCGTCGTCTCCGGCCCCGGCGACCGCGCACCGCTGACCGCCTCCCGGGCGCGGGTGCACGAGTACGAGGAGCTGATCGCGGGCAAGCCGACCACCTACGACTGGCCGGAACTGGACGAACGTCGGGCCGCCGCCATGTGCTACACCTCCGGCACCACCGGCGACCCCAAGGGCGTGGTCTACAGCCACCGTTCCATCTACCTGCACTCCATGCAGGTGAACATGACCCAGTCCATGGGACTGACCGACCAGGACACCTCGCTCATCGTGGTCCCGCAGTTCCATGTGAACGCCTGGGGCCTGCCGCACGCCACCTTCATGACCGGTGTGAACATGCTGATGCCGGACCGCTTCCTGCAGCCCGCGCCGCTCGCCGAGATGATCGAGGCCGAGCACCCGACCCACGCGGCCGCCGTGCCGACTATCTGGCAGGGCCTGCTCGCCGAGCTGACCGCCAGGCCCCGGGACGTCTCCCGCCTCACCCAGGTCACCATCGGCGGCTCGGCCTGTCCGCCCGCGCTGATGGCGGCCTTCGACCGGCTCGGCATGCGGGTGTGCCACGCATGGGGCATGACGGAGACCTCGCCGCTCGGCACGGTGGCCCGGCCGCCGGCCCACGCGGTCGGCACCGAGGAGGAGTTCGCGTACCGGCTCACCCAGGGCCGCTTCCCGGCCGGCGTCTCCGCCCGGCTCACCGGACCGGGCGGCGAACGGCTGCCCTGGGACGGCGAGTCGGCGGGCGAACTGGAGGTGCGCGGGCCATGGATCGCGGGCGCGTACTACAACGGCCCCGACACCGAACCCCTGCGCCCCGCCGACAAGTTCAGCAAGGACGGCTGGCTGAAGACGGGGGATGTCGGCACCATCAGCCCGGACGGCTTCCTCACCCTCACCGACCGGGCCAAGGACGTCATCAAGTCCGGCGGCGAGTGGATCTCCTCGGTCGATCTGGAGAACGCCCTGATGTCCCACCCGGATGTCGCCGAGGCCGCCGTGGTGGCCGTACCGGACGACAAGTGGGGCGAGCGCCCGCTGGCCACCGTGGTCCTCAGGGAGGGCGCCACCGCCGACTTCGAGACCCTGCGCGCCTTCCTCGCCGAGCAGGGCAGGATCGCCAAGTGGCAGCTCCCGGACCACTGGACACTGATCGAGGCGGTACCCAAGACCAGCGTCGGCAAGTTCGACAAGAAGGTGCTCCGCAGGCGGTACGCGGCCGGCCAACTGGACGTCACCCGCCTGTGACCGAAGCGGTTCCCATCAGCGCCCCGAAGGGGCGCGGGGAACTGCGCGACCAGCCACGACGAGGCCGCGGACAACCGACGGCACAGCGCGGCACACCCAGCGGAGCGCTAAGGCGCTTAGTTGGTGCCGATGCGGGCCAGCAGGTCGACGATGCGGGCCTGCACCTCGGCGCTCGTGGAGCGTTCCGCGAGGAACAGCACCGTCTCGCCGGAGGCCAGCCGCGGCAGGTCGGCCTGGTCGACGGCGGCGGTGTAGACGACGAGCGGGGTGCGGTTGAGCTGCCCGTTCGCGCGCAGCCAGTCGATGATCCCGCTCTGCCGGCGGTGCACCTGGAGCAGGTCCATCACGACCAGGTTCGGCCGTAGCTGCCCGGCCAGCGTCACCGCGTCGGCGTCGCTCGCGGCCCGCGCGACCTGCATCCCGCGCCGCTCCAGCGTCGAGGTCAGCGCCAGCGCGATCTCCGCGTGCTCCTCGATGAGCAGCACGCGCGGCGGATGCTGCTCGCTGTCCCGCGGCGCGAGTGCCTTCAGCAGGACGGCGGGGTCGGCACCGTACGCCGCCTCGCGCGTCGCCTGGCCGAGCCCGGCCGTGACGAGGACCGGCACCTCCGCGGCCACGGCGGCCTGCCGCAGCGCCTGCAACGCGGTACGGGTGATGGGCCCGGTCAGCGGGTCCACGAACAGCGCGGCCGGGAAGGCGGCGATCTGCGCGTCGACCTCCTCGCGCGAGTGCACGATGACGGGACGGTAGCCGCGGTCGCTCAGCGCCTGCTGGGTCGTGACGTCCGGGGCCGGCCAGACCAGCAGCCGACGGGGGTTGTCCAGCGGCTCGGGCGGCAGTTCGTCGTCCATCGGCTGCGGGCGCGGCGGGTCGGCGACCTCGACCGCGCCGCCGGGACCGTCGAGCGGTTCGGGTCCCTCGGCGGCGTTCTCGTCGGGGGCGCCGATGGCGTACGAGCGGCCGGCGCCCTCGGTGCCCGGGGCGAGCCGCGACTGGCCGGCGAGCGACGGCTGCGCCGGCGGCTGCTCGGTCGGCGGGTGCGGACGGGCGCCCTGCTCGGCGCGCTGGTCCGGGCGTGCGGCCGGATCCGGCGGCGTGCCCAGCTTGCGGCGCCGTCCGGAGGCGTTCGGACCGTGCGGGGGAGGCGTGGCCGTCGGCTGCTGCACCTGGGCCGCCTGCCTGCTGAACGGCACACCCTGCCCCAGCGTGCGCACGCTGATCGCCCGGCCCTGCGTCGAGTTCGGGTCCACGGGGGCGCCGGCCGCCTCGGCGGGCAACGGCTGGGCCGCACGCGGCTGGGCACCGGACCGTTCCGCGGGGAGCGGGGTGCCGGGCGCCGGGGTGTCCGCGCCGGGCGCGGGCTGGGCCGGGGGCGCCTCGGCGGCGGGCAGCGCGGCCGGAGCGACGGGGGCGGTCTCCGCGGGCAGCGGCTGGGCGCCGGGCAGCAGACCCGGCTGCGCCGGCTGGCCCGGCTGGCCCGGTAGAGAGTGTCCCGGCAGGGATTGCTGCCCCGGCGTGGCGGTCGGCGGCACGGCTTGCCCGGGTGCGGTCTGGCCCGGCGTGGCGGTCGGCGACATGGGCTGTCCGGGTACGGCCTGGGCCGGCGCCGGAATCGGCTGGCCCGGGGCGAACTGCACACTCTGGCCGACGCTGCCCTGCGCGGACCCGGCCGCGCTCGGCAGGGCCTGCGAACCGGGTGCGGCCTGCGCCGCGACGCCCGGCTGTGCCGCCCCCTCAGCCGGGACGGGCACGCCCTGCGCGGGCGTGCCCGGCGCCGCCGGACGCTCCCCCGGCTGGGCAACGGCCCGCCGCCGACGCCCTGTCGGCGCGTTGGTCGGGTGTGGCTGGGGCGGGGTGTGGTCCTCGGCCTGGTCGTGCGGTACGGCGTCGTGCCGACCGTGGTCCCCCGGCACACCGACGCCGACGCCCTGAGCCTGCCCGGCGACGGGCACCTGCCCCGGAACCGGAACCGGCGCCTGTCCTTGGGCCGGGACCGGCATCTGTCCCTGTGCCGGGACCGGCATGTGCCCTTGGGCCGGGATCGGTGCCTGTCCCTGGGCCGGAACCGGCGTCGAGCCCTGCACTGGAACGGGCATCTGCGGAACGGGCATCTGCCCCGGTACCGGAACCGGCATCTGCCCCGGCGCGGGGACCGGAACCTGCCCCTGGGCCGGAACCGGTGCCTGCCCCTGGGCCGGAACCGGCATCGAGCCCTGGGCCGGGACCGGCATCGCCCCCTGGGCCGGAACGGTGCCCTGCGCCCGAGCCACGGCCGGTGCCTGTCCGGGCGCCTGACCCGGAGCCTGCGGCGGCACGTTCCCCGGTGCCGGCGCCTGCCCGGTCCCGCCGCCGTTGCCGCCGTTGCCGCCGTTGCCGGCACCGGGCTCGGGTGAGCGGTCCGCATCGGCGGGCGGCAGGGCGAACACCGTACGGGCACCCGCCTCCTGCGCAGCGGCACGCTCCGCCGCCGCGGCCAGCGCACGACGCCGCCGCCCGGTCGGCTGCCCACCCTCGCCCGCCCCGGAACCAGCCGCTCCGGAACCAGCCGCCCCCGAACCAGCCGTTCCGGAAGCGGTGGCCTCGGGACCGGCGGCCATGGGCCCGACCGGAGCCGCGCCGAGCGGAAGCGGCCCGGCCTGCGGTGCGTTCGGGGCGCCCGCGCTCGGGAGAGCGGGCGGCAGCGCGGCCTGCGGCTGCTGTTCGCCGCCGTCGCGCCGGCCGGCGGGCCCGGGCACGCCCTGCGGCGGCACGGTCCCGCCGAGGCCGGTGCCCGAGGCGGCGGTGCCCGCCGCATGCTCGGCCGCCGTCATGACGGCGCCCTCGCTCACGCCCTGGTCCCCGTCCCCGGCGCCCTCGGCGGGCCGCCCGCGGCGCCGCCCGGTGCCACTGGAGACCTCCGCGCCCTCCGCGGGCGCCGGCGCAGGCTCCTCGGCCGCGCGCCTCCGGCGCCGCCCGGTCGGCGCGGGCGCCTCCGTGCCGGCGGTGGACTCGCCCTGCACCTCGCTCTCCAGGAAGGCGTCCACGGAGGACCGCCGGGCCCGCCGTCGCCCCCCGCCGGAGGTCTGCTCGGCCGGGGCGGGTGCCGGGGCGGGCACGTCGGCGACGGCCACCGGCAGGGCCGGGGGCGGGACGGCACCCGCGCCCCCGCCGATCGGCACTTCGAGCACGTACGCGCTGCCGCTCATGCCCGGCACCTCGTGCGTCTGCAGCACGCCGCCGTGGGCCCGTACGATCCCGCGCACGATCGGCTGGTGCACCGGGTCTCCCCCGGCGTACGGACCGCGGACCTCGATCCGTACCACCTCGCCGCGCTGCGCCGCGGCCACCACCACGGTGTTGTCCAGATAACCCCCGGCGGACACGGGCGTGTTGCCGGTCGCGTCGACCCCGGCGACGTCCGCCACGAGGTGCGCGAGCGCGGTCGCCAGCCGCTGCGGGTCGACCTCGGCCTCGATGGGCGGGGCGTGCACGGCGAACTGCACCCGGCCCGGCCCGATCAGCTCGACGGCACCGTCGACGCCCGCGGCGACGACCGAGTCGAGCATCACCTTCGTACGGGTGATGTCGTCGGTGCCCGCGTCGAGACGCTGGTAGCCGAGGACGTTGTCGATCAGCTGGGTGATGCGGGAGTAGCCCGCGGACAGGTGGTGGAGCACCTGGTTGGCCTCCGGCCACAGCTGGCCGGCGTCGTCGGCGGCGAGGGCGGCGAGGTCGCGGCGCAGCTCGTCGAGGGGGCCGCGCAGGGAGCCGGCGAGCAGGGTGAGCAGCTGCTCGTGCCGGCCGGACAGCGCCTCGTAGCGGTCCTTCTCCCGCTCGCCGAGCGCGGCGTACCGCTCCTCGTTGGCCGCCAGCTCCTCGGCGTGCCGCTCGCGCAGCTCCTCCAGCTCGGCCACGTGCTGCTGCCGCAGCGCGGTGAGGTCGGAGGCGTGCTCCTCGGAGAGCCGTTCGAGCTCCTGGGCGTGCTGCTCGTCCGCGGCGGCCTTCTCGTCGGCCAGGGCGTCGTACGACCGCCGGTCGGTGAAGGTCATCACGGCGCCGACCAGCTGGTCGCCGTCGCGTACGGGCGCGGTCGTCAGGTCGACCGGCACCTGCTTGTCGCCCTTGGACCACAGCACCTGCCCGCGCACCCGGTGCTTGCGCCCGGAGCGCAGGGTGTCGGCGAGCGGCGATTCCGCGTACGGGAAGGGCGAGCCGTCGGCGCGGGAGTGCAGTACGAGGGTGTGCAGCTCCTTGCCGCCGAGTTCGCCGGCGCGGTAGCCGAGGATCTGGGCGGCGGCCGGGTTGACGAGGACGATCCGCCCGTCGGTGTCGGTGCCCACGACGCCTTCCGACGCGGCCCGCAGGATCATCTCGGTCTGCCGCTGCGAGCGCGCCAGCTCGGCCTCGGTGTCGACGGTCCCGGACAGGTCGCGCACGACGAGCATCAGCAGCTCGTCGCCGGTGTAGCCGTAACCGTCGTACGCCTGCTGCCCGTTCTCCAGGTTCGCGCTGGTGACCTCGACGGGGAACTCGCTGCCGTCCGTCCGCCGGGCGATCATCCGCGTGGGCTTGGTCCGCCCGCGCGGGTCGATGTGATCGGGCCGGCGCATGGAGCCCGGGATCAGACGGGAGTCGAACTGGGGCAGCAGATCGAGCAGCCCGCGCCCCACCAGGGCGGTGCCCGGTGCCTCGAATGCCTCCAGCGCGATGGTGTTGGCGTTGACGACGGTCCCATTGGCGTTGACCAGCACCAACGCGTCGGGCAGCGCGTCGAGTATGGCTGCGAGGCGAGCAGCGCCTCGGGATGGCCTGCTGCTCACGAGACGCTTCCTCCCTGTTACCGCACCTTGCCGACCGCTCGTGCCATCTTGCCAACCGGCCCGCAGCGTGTCACGCGAGGGAGTCTAAGGGCAGCGGTTGCGCTGGGGGCGCCGGATGAGAGGGAGGTCGCACGACGAAGTGACGGGGAACGTGTGACCGCATGCCGTCGGGCGCGAGACCTCCGCGGGACTTTCACGGGACCGGGGTTCGCGCCGTGAACGGCCTGCGCCCCCGGCCCCGGCGGCCGGGTCACCCCATCGCCTGCCCCCGTCCGCCCCATCGCCCGTTCACCCATTCGGCGGACCACCCGCCGGCCCGGTCGTGTCGGACCGTCGCCGCGGACGGCCACAGCGGACGCATGCTGCGGCCGGGTGCCGGGTGCCGGGTGCCGGGTGCCGGGTGCCGGGTGCCGGGTGCCGGGTGCCGTGGGCAGGGGGGTGTGTGACTCGCCGCAGGACCGTCAGGAACCCAGGTCCGGCAGGAGCGGCACCATCCGGTTCCACCGCGCGATCTCACACCCGTCGCTCCGCTTGTACGTGGCGTTCACCGGGCGTCCGGCCCAGCTGCCGGTGACATGGGCGGTCGCCGGTCCGCCGTGGATCATCGTGCAGACGCTGTCCGCCGGGACCGGAGCGAACGGATCTCTGCCCCAGTGGGTGTTCCGGTCGACGGCGGCGCAGGCCCTCCGCGGGTCCGGGTGGCTGCCGGCGGCGGGGTGGCAGACCAGTTCGTACGTCCCGTCGCGCCCGTGGCCTGCGGAGTGCACGGTGACGGTCAGCCGGTCGCCGGAGCCACCGGGCCGGTCCTCGTCCCGGACGGGCGGCGGCGCGGAGACGGAGGCGGTCCCGGAGGCTCCGGACGCGGAGGCGGTCCCGGAGGCGACGCCCCCGGAGGTGACGGCGACGGCGGGTGGGGCGGCGGGTGTGGCGGCGACGGCGGAGGGCGCCGTGACGGAGAGCGCGGAGGCGGCGGCGAGGGCGACGGCGGAGCCGACGGCTCGCGAGGTGACCAGCAACATGACCTGCCCAACGCCTGAGACCGCCGGACGTTGCGCGGCAGGCCCACCGGGCACAGGGCTTTGCTCTGCGGCCCGCCTGCCTAGTACCGTGGGGGGCGATTGGTGACAGCACGCTCGACTGTGTCATCATCTGCACGCACCACTCGCGCGCTCGCGTGAGAGGTAGTGCTGGAGGCGTCGCCTAGTCCGGTCTATGGCGCCGCACTGCTAATGCGGTTTGGGCCTTAAAGCCCATCGAGGGTTCAAATCCCTCCGCCTCCGCACCTGATCACCGAGGCCCCGGTCCCCATGGACCGGGGCCTCGGTGTCGCTGGCCCCGCCACCCCGCCGTCCGGGTGTTTTCGCAGGTCACAAGGGGTAAGAGCAATGGATTTCACATGGCGGCGGCAGTCATGTAATGTTCTTCCTGTCGCCGCAAGCGGGCCGGAAGGACCGAGAGCGGCAAGAAAAACAACACAAGCACTCGTAGCTTAACGGATAGAGCATCTGACTACGGATCAGAAGGTTGCAGGTTCGAATCCTGCCGAGTGCGCACAGGTCGAAGGCCCCGGAGTGATCCGGGGCCTTCGGCGTTTCGGGGGCGTGCAGCCGTGAGTCATCGAGGCGCCGACCGGGCAGGGCCCCCGGATCGGGTCCGGGGCACCGACAGGGTGGGCGAAGTCAGCGGACGTCGACGAAGTCGCCGGGCCAGGCGGCGGCCTTCCAGGCACCGGCGAGGGAGTTACGGCCGGCCCGCTCCAAGGTGAAGTGCTGGAGCCTGTGTTCGACGTGGGCCCACCGAGCCGAACCACTGCGATCAGGGGGTGGTGGGGGATCGCCAGTCCGTGGTGAGCATGGTGTGCAGCACCGTGTCGACCAGGGTGTCCACCTCGTCGGGGGCGGTGTCGCCGAGGCGGCCGTCGAGCAGCAGCAGGCTGAGCCCGTGTGCCAGGGCCCACGTGCCGATCTTGAGGGACGTGAGCTGCTGGGGACCGGCGAGGCCGGCGATCCGTTCCATCACGACGGCCAGGGCCGCGTCGGACGCCTCGGTCACCGCGGCATGGCTGACGCAGGGGTGCCCGAACATCAGCCGGAAGAGCCCGGGGTGGCCCAGCGCGTAGTGCACGGTGGCGCGCACCAGGGGGGCCAGGGCGTCCGCGGGGGTCGTGGGGGCATCCGCGTGCCGCGGGCCGGTGGTCGCCGGGCTTTCGGGTACGGCCTCGAAGCGTGCCCGGAGTTCGGTGAAGCCGTGCACGGCCAGCGCCGCCAGGAGCGCTTCCTTGTCCTCGTAGTGGCGGTAGGGCGCGTTGGCGGACACACCGGCGTGCCGGGCCACCGCCCGCAGCGACAGCGCGTCCGCGCCCTCGGTGTCCAGCAGCCGGAGGGCGGACTGCAGCAGGGCGGCGCGCAGATCGCCGTGGTGGTAGCTCCGTCGGTCCGATGTTGACACTGTACGCTCCTGGAGTCATTGTTGACGCTGCACACATCGCTGCACATATTGTGCGCCGCTTGCTCGGTGCCGTCCGGCGTTCGGGGCGTGATTCCTGCCCCGGTCCGATGATCCCCCCTGTCCGCCGACGGCCCGCGCCTGCCCGCGCATCGCTGTGCCGCGCCCGTCCCGGCGGCCGTCCGCCCGGCTTCCAAAAGTCCGCCCCGTGCTCCGCACGCCGACACCGAAGGGCTTTCCGCCTCATGCACAGCTACCGCGGCACCACCACGTTGGTCACCGGAGCCTCCAAGGGGATCGGCCGGGCCTACGCCAGAGAACTCGCCCGGCGCGGCTCCCACCTGGTCCTCGTCGCCCGTTCACGCCCGGCGCTGGACCAACTCGCCGCCGAGATCCGCGCGGAGCACGGCGTCGAGGCCCGGGTGATCGCGGCGGACCTCGCGGACCCGTCGGGCCCCGCCGCGGTCGTCGACGAGCTGAACGGGCAGCGGATCACCGTCGACCTCCTGCTCAACAACGCCGGCATGGGGTCCGTCGGCCCCTTCTTCGACCGCCCCTTCGCGCAGAGTCTGCAATCGGTCCAGGTGAACATCACCGGCCTGATGCGGATGACCCGGCTGATCGGCGCGGGCATGGTCGAGCGCGGCTCGGGCGGCATCATCAACGTCGGTTCGACCGCCGCCTTCCAGCCCCTGCCCTACCAGGCGAGCTACGCCGCGACGAAGGCGTTCGTCCTCTACTTCACGGAGGCCCTCGCGGAAGAGCTACGGGGCACCGGCGTGCGGGTCATGGGCGCCCATCCCGGGGCGACCGACACCGGATTCTTCGACAACACCACCGCGAGCATGGACTCAAGGGTGACCGACAGGCCCGAGGCGGTCGCCGCGAAGACCCTGGACGACTTCGCGCGCGGCAGGGCGGCCTCGTATCCCGGCCGGCGGCTCCATCGGGTGAGTTCATGGGCGGCGCGGTTCCTTCCCCGTACGACCGTGACACGCCTCGTCGCCGTCCTCAACCGCTCGCTGGGCTACCACGAGGTCCAGGACACCGGCGCCCCGGCGAGCTGATCGCCGCCGTACGGGATCTTTCCGTGTCCCGAGCCCGTCTGGAGCGCGTCGGCTACGGCTCCGAGGCGGTGACGGGGCTGCCGCCCGCCCGCAGCGCTGCGACCGCGGACACCGGGTCGTCCGCGTAGAAGCGGAAGGCGCGGGCCTCGGCGGGTTTGCCGAAGACACGTACGTACCGGACCGGCTCGGTGAGTTCGACGGTGACCGTCGTCAGGCCGGCCACCGCCACATCGGCCACACCACTCGCATCCGCCGCGGCCAGTCTGCCGTCCGGGAACTTCCGGTCCACACGGACGGCGGCCACGCGGTCGGCCGGGACGCGGATGTCCAGCAGCGCGCCGTAGCGCAGCCGCAGCGAGCCGTCGGCCCCGATCACATGCGGGCGCACCACGCAGGAGGCGTGCAGGGCGAGGAGGAAGAAGCAGCCCCACAGGTCGAGGACGAGGGCGACGGCGTGCACCACCGGCCAGGGGATCACCAAGGCGAGGGCGACGGTCTCGACGACGCAGACGAACAGCAGGCCGTACATCGTCGCCGTCTGGGCCGGCGCGTACGGGACGGGGCGGTCGCCGCCGCGCACTCCGTGCGGCCCGCGGCGGGTCACCCAGCGCACAAGGCTGGTGGCGAGGGCGATCTCGTGGCCGACCAGCCCGCGCACGGACGCCGGGACGCCGTCGGCGAGCGCGGCCAGGAACGCGGGGCGACGGTGCAGACCCGTGCGGCGGTGCCGCCGGTAGTCGAAGAGGAGCAGTGCGCTCGCCGTGGCCATGACCGCGAGCACCGCCGCCTCCGCCGCCCACCGGGCCGCCGGGGGCACCCGCGCCCCGCCGACCGCACACAGCACGATCACGGCTTCGCAGGGCGCGAGCGCGGCGAAGCCCCAGCGCACGGCCCTTCGCAGCGCCTTCACCCGGCACGCTCCCTGAGCAGGTCGATGGCGCGGCGCACGGCCGCCGCCTGGGCAGGGGCGAATTCGGCGAAGAGGGCAGCCGCGAAGCCGTCCTCCTCCCCCGATCCCTCCTTGCCGTCCGCGGCCGTCAGCGCCTGGGCCACCTCGTCCGGGACGCTCTCGGCGATGGCCCGTGCGGTCTCATCCACCCGTGGGTCGTCCTCGGCCGCCTCGGCCAGCGCGTCCATCTGGGCGTATGCCGCGTAGGTGCGCCGTACGGCCTCGGCGTCGGCACTCAGGCTCCGCCCCATGGCGTGGAGCCAGCCGCGGTCGCCGCCCGGCGAGCCGGTCTCCAGCAGGGCCAGCAACTCCCGCTCCCTGGCCGCCATCGCCGGTTCCGGCCCGGGCAGCCGCGCCGCCGCGCCGGCCATGGTGTCGAAGAGGGCGGCGAGTTCGGGCGAGACCGGGGCCTCGGCGGGCAACCGCCCGGTCCGCTCGGCCTGCTTGAGGAGCTGCCTCAGGCGGGCACGGCGCTCTCGGACGGCCTCCTCCTGGCGGGCCAGGTCGGCGTCCAACTCGGCGAGGATGTCCACGAAGTCCTTGCCCGCGTCGTCCGCCAGCACGTCCTTCACTTCGTCCAGGCTCAGGCCCAGCTCGGTCAGCCGGCGGACGCGGGCCAGTTCGACGGCGTCGCGCAGCGTGTACTCGCGGTATCCGTTGGGCTGCCGCGGCGGCTCGGGCAGCAGCCCGATGCGGTGGTAGTGCCGCACGGCGCGGGTGGTGACGCCGACGACGCCGGCGAGTTCTCCGATGCGCATGGCACCAGTAGAAACGTTGTCGCTACGACAAGGTCAAGCGGTGCGGTGCACGGTGGACGACGCGGACCACGTGGACGACGCGGACCACGTGGACGAACACGGACCAGGCGGACCACGCGGACGGCCTTGGCTGTACGGGGCGGTGAGGAAGGGCGGTTCGCCGGCTGGCCGTACGAGTCCGCGTCAGGCGTCGGCCGGTGGTACGGGCGTGGGGCGGGTGCGGCCCCAGGCCGCCAGGGGTTGCAGGGCCTCGTTGAGGCGGGTGCCGTCGTCGGTCAGTGAGTACTCGACGCGGGGCGGGACCTCGTCGTAGGAGATGCGGCGCACGATGCCGTCCGTTTCCAGCTCGCGCAGGTGCGAGGCCAGCACCTTCTCGCTGACCCCGGGAAGCAGCCGGCGCAGTTCGCCGAAGCGGCGGCGCGGGTGCTCGTGGAGCGCCCAGAGGATCAGCACCTTCCACTTGCCGCCGATCACCTCCATCGCGGCGTCGATCCCGCAGACATGCCCGTCCGGTGCGCCCGGCCGGTTCAGCGTGGTCATGCCCCACCCTTCCGACGTGCTCGCTCACCCCAGGGTAACCACCCACTCCGAAGTGCGTACTTGATCGGCTGCGGGCCTGTGACCAGCCTGTTCGCCATGACACCGAACACTGTTGAGAAGACACCCGTCACGCTGCTGGGCCTCGGCGCGATGGGCACCGCGCTGGCCCGTGCCTGGCTCGTCGCCGGGCACCCGCTCACCGTCTGGAACCGCACCCCGGCCCGCGCGGCGGCGCTCGCCGCCGAGGGCGCGACGGTCGCGGACAGCGCCGCCGCGGCCGTCGCGGCGAACTCCCTGGTCGTGGTCTGTCTGCTGGACGACGCCTCGGTCGGCGAGGCGCTGGCCGGCACCGACCTGACCGGCCGGGACCTGGTCAACCTCACCACCGGCACCCCCGCGCAGGCCCGCGCCCGCGCCGCATGGGCCGGCGAGCGCGGCGCCCGTTACCTGGACGGCGGGATCATGGCCGTCCCTCCGATGGTCGGCGTCCCCGAGGCCGGCGGCTACGTCTTCTACAGCGGCTCCCGGGAACTGTTCGAGCGGCACCGGCAGACGCTGGGCATCCCCGTCGGCACCACGTACGTCGGCCAGGACGCGGGCTTCGCGGCCCTGCACGACGTCGCCCTGCTCAGTGCCATGTACGGGATGTTCGCCGGGGCCGCGCACGCCTTCGCCCTGATCCGCAAGGAGGACATCGACCCCACGTCGCTCGCGCCGCTGCTCGCCGACTGGCTCGTCGCGATGGCGCCGGCCGTTCACCGGACCGCGGAGCAACTGCGCAGCGGCGACTACACCGAGGGCGTCGTCTCCCGTCTCGCGATGCAGGTGGCGGGCACGCCCACCTTTCTGAGCACCGCCGAGCAGCAGGGTGTCAGCCCGGAACTGCTCAGCCCCTACTTCGCGTTGATGCGCCGGCGGCTGGCCGAGGGCGGCGGCGACGAGGATCTGACGGGCGTGGTCGACCTGCTGGTCCGCTGACCGGCCGGCTGGTCCCCTGATCGGCCTGCCGTGTCCCGGCCCTTGCCGTCCCCGCGCGGGCCGGGTCAGTCGGGCAGGCCCAGGTCCTCGCGCATGATGCGGCGCATGGCGGTGAGCCGGGGCTCCGCGGCCTTCAGGTCCAGGAGTGCCTGTTCGGCGCTTTCCCCTGCGCGCGTCAGGCCGCGATCGATGCGCTTGGCGGTGGCGTCGGCCGCGGCCAGCACGACGTTCACCTCGCGGGACGCCCTGAGCACCGTCTCGGGGACGATCATCTGGGCCTCGGCGTAGCGGTCGCGGTAGTCGCGGCGGGCCTCCTCGACCTGGACGCGGTCGTCGTCGGTGTAGACCCCGTCCCGCAGCCGGTGCAGGGCGTCCTTCAGCATGGTGTGGAAGTGACGGGAGGCCCGGTTCATCGCCGTGTAGGCGGAGCGCCGCTCCTCGAAGCGCCGTCTGTTCTCCTCGGTCTGACGCTCCTCGGCCCGTTGCCGCTTGGCCGCCCAGGTCGTGACCAGAGGCGCGAAGAGCGTGCCGAGGACCCCGACGACGGCAGTGACCATGGCGGCTATGGCGGCACCCATACGGCGACCCTAGCCGCAACGCGCCGCGCACCGTCCGGTGGTGTGCGGCGGCGGGTGTGCGGGATGGGTTCGGTGGACCCGGGCGTGCGGTGGCGTGTGGGAGCGGGGTACGTGAGGCGGGTCTGGCGTAGCCGGGCGTGTGGTGGTGTGCGGGAGTGGGGTTCGTGGGGTTGGTGTGGCATAGCCGGGCATCTGGTGGCGTGTGGGAGCGGGGCCATGGGGCGGGCGTGGGGGAGCCGATCGTCTGGCGGTGTGCGGGAGCGGGGTTCGTGGGGCGGCCCCAGCCGCAACGCGCGCGCACCGTCCGGTGGTGTGCGGCGGCGGGTGTGCGGACGCGCGGCGGCGGGAGCCACGGGGCCGGCTTGGCGGGCCCGGGCGGCCGTGCGGTGTGCGGCAGTTGAGACTGGGGGCATGGAATTCTTCTGCTACCACCGTGACCGTCCTGGCTCCATGGCGCTGCGCACGGAACTCGGGGAGGCGCACTGGTCCTACATGGACCGGTACGCCGACCAGCTGATCGCCCGCGGTCCGACCTTCGCCGCCGACGGCGACACCCCCACCGGCAGTGTGCACATCGTCGACCTGCCCGGTCCCGCCGCCGCCCGGGCGTTCGCCTTCGACGAGCCCAACTACCAGGCCGGCGTATACCGGGACGTACTGCTGCGCCGGTGGCGCAATCTGCTGGGGCGCACGATGTGGGAGTTCCCTGGTGGCCGCGACGGAGGCAACCGGTATCTGGTGCTCGGCCTCGGTTCGGGCCCGGGCGTCGACCTCACCGTGCCGAGCGGCACCGACGGCACTGACGGGCTGATCGCGTACGGACCGCTGCTGTCCGACGACGGTGGTGCCTGGCTGGGTACGGCGGCGCTGGTGCGTGCGCCGGACCGCGATGCGGCCCGCGCCGTCCTGACCTCGGACGGGTACGCCGGAATCGAGGTCCACGACTGGGAGTTCGGCGGACGCCGATAGAAAACCGGGACGCTCCCCGGCCGAGACAGGGGCCAGCCGGCGGGCGACGGCGACGGCGACGGTGGCGACGCCGGTGGCACGGCGGCGGTGGCGACCGGTCCGGTCCCAGAGAACCCCTGGCCGGTGGTCGCGGGGCCGGGAGCCGGTCGGCGGGCCCCGGCGGGGCGACGAGGCGAGGGCTGTTGTTCCGCCCGGCCGAAGCCATGAGAACAGAGAACAGACGCCAGCGGCCGGACAGACCAACACAGACCAACGGGGAGACAGCCCAGCAGGACGTCAGTCAGTGGGAGAGCCACGACCACCGGAACATGCCTAGCAGTATCAATGTCAGTGGGTGGGTCTAGTGTCGGGGGTGATGGCACAGGCGTGGAAGTGCGCGGGGCTGCGGTGGGCCGTGGACGGCCCCGTGCTGGCGTGGGACGGGGGGCGTAAGAGCGCGCTGCCCCAGGGGAAACGGGTGGCCTTCGGGGTCCTGGAGGGAGGTGTGCGGACATGTGTGGGAGCGCGCGGGCATCCTTGCCCGGTGCGGGCGGCCGTGCCGGGGCGGAGCACGGGGGCGCGGTGCGAGGAGTGCGCGCGGCTGGAGCGGGCGCACTCCGTGGCCGCCGACACCGTCGTGGACGACCCCCGGCCGTACCACGTATATCTGGCGTGGTTCGGCCCGGGCCTGGTCAAGGTCGGGATCACCGCCGAAGAACGGGGCTCGGCGCGCCTCCTCGAACAGGGCGCCGTCTGCTTCAGCTGGCTCGCCCGCGGCCCGCTGATGGCCGCGCGGCGCTCCGAAGAGCTGCTCCGGGCCGCGCTGCGGGTGCCTGACCGGATCCCGTACGGCCTCAAAAGGGCGGTGCGCTCGGCGCTGCCCGGCACGCCGGCCGAGCGCGCGGCCGAGATCGAGTCGCTGCACGCGCGCGCCGTGGCGCTCGACGCCTGGCCCGAGGCGCTGGACAGGGAGCCGTTCCGGCCCGTCGACCATGCCGGGGTGTTCGGGCTGACGGCGGGTCTCGCGGCCGCGTACGGGGAGGTCGGTGAGCTGGTCGCGGGCGGGGGTGTGAGCGGTGCGCTGGTCGCCGTGGCCGGGCCCGATCTGCATCTCGCCACCGAGCGCGGGACGGTCGTCCTGGACACCCGGCTGATGACCGGATGGGAACTGGTTCCGGCCCTGCCCGGGACCGGAGGGGCAGGCGGGGGCGGCGGGGTCGGCGGGGTGACGGTGCCCGTACGGAGGTTCAGGGAGGAGGCGGGAGTTCAGGACGAGCTTTTCTGAGCGGTTCCCACGGCGGGCGTGGACAGCCCGGGTGCCGTCGGCGATCGTGGGGAACATGAACGATCACCGCTGGGGAGCGCGCGCGTGACGGGTACGGAGGCGGCGTCCGCCGTCGAGGCCGCCGAGGTCAGACGGTTCTGGGGGCGGCTCGGGCTGCCGGGCCTTGTGGACGTGCACACGCACTTCATGCCCGAGCGGGTGCTGCACAAGGTCTGGGCGTACTTCGACGGGCTCGGCCCGCTCACCGGCGGCCTCGCATGGCCGATCACCTACCGCACCGAGGAGGACGAACGGACCGCGCTGCTGCGGGAGTTCGGCGTACGGGCCTTCACGGCGATGCTGTATCCGCACAAGCCAGGCATGGCCCGCTGGCTCAACGGCTGGGCCGCGGACTTCGCCGGCCGCACACCGGACTGCCTGCACACCGCGACCCTCTTCCCCGAGGAGGACGCCCCGGACTATGTCCGCCGGGCGCTCGACGAGGGCGCCCGGGTCTTCAAGGCGCATGTGCAGGTGGGGGCGTACGACCCGGCCGACCGACTCCTCGATCCCGTCTGGGGGTTGCTCGCCGAGGCCGGGGTCCCGGTGGTGATCCACTGCGGTTCGGGGCCCGCGCCCGGCAAGCACACCGGTCCCGAGCCGATCGCGCGGGTGCTGGCCCGGCATCCGCGGCTGCCGCTGGTCGTCGCGCACCTGGGCATGCCCGAGTACGAGGACTTCCTCGCGCTGGCCGAGCGGTACCCGCGGGTGCGGCTCGACACGACGATGGCGTTCACGGACTTCAGCGAGGGCCACGCGCCCTTCCCGCGGCGCGCCCTGCCCCGCCTGGCCGACCTCGGCGACCGCGTCCTGCTCGGCTCCGACTTCCCCAACATCCCCTACCCGTACGTCCATCAGCTGCGCGCCCTGGAACGGCTCGGCCTGGGCGACGCGTGGCTGCGGGCGGTGTGCCACGACAACGGGGCGCGGCTGTTCCGCCTGTGAGCCGGACTGCCTTCAGGTTGTGAGCCAGACCGCCTCCCGGCTGTGAGCCGGGCTGCCTCCCGGTTGTGAGCCGGACCGGCTCCCGGTTGTGAGCCGGACCGCCTCCCGGCTCTGAGCCGGACCGCCTTCCGACCGTGAGCCGGGCCGTCGGCGCCGGGGTGGGGCGGGCCGTTCCCAGGAGTTCCCTGAGCGGCGCCTGTGGGTTTCTCAGGGAAATCACAGACACCTGAAAGGGCGCTCTCAGAGCGCCTGGCAAGGGTGTCCACCATGACCACGACCTCGCCCCAGGGGCGCACCGAACTGCTGAGGCCGGACGGGAGCCCCGTCCGCGTGCTTGTGGTGGACGACGAGCTGTCGATCACCGAACTGCTGAGCATGGCTCTGCGATACGAGGGCTGGCAGATCCGCAGTGCGGGTGACGGGCAGGGCGCCGTGCAGAGCGCCCGTGAGTTCCGGCCCGACGCCGTCGTCCTGGACATGATGCTGCCCGACATGGACGGGCTGACCGTGCTGGGCCGGCTGCGCCGCGAGCTGCCGGACGTACCGGTCCTGTTCCTGACCGCGAAGGACGCGGTGGAGGACCGGATCGCCGGACTCACCGCGGGCGGCGACGACTATGTCACCAAGCCGTTCAGCCTGGAGGAGGTCGTCGCCCGGCTGCGCGGCCTGATCCGGCGGTCCGGCGCCGCCGACCGGCGCTCCGACTCCGTCCTGGTCGTCGGTGACCTCACCCTCGACGAGGACAGTCACGAGGTCGCGCGGGCCGGCGAGAACATCCACCTCACCGCGACCGAGTTCGAGCTGCTGCGCTTCCTCATGCGCAATCCGCGCCGTGTGCTGAGCAAGGCGCAGATCCTCGACCGCGTGTGGTCCTACGACTTCGGCGGCCAGGCCAACGTGGTCGAGCTGTACATCTCCTATCTGCGCCGGAAGATCGACGCCGGGCGGGAGCCGATGATCCACACCCGGCGCGGCGCCGGTTATCTGATCAAGCCAGCCGCGTCGTGAGCGGGCGCCGGCGGCCGCGTACGCAGCGACGTGGGGGTCCCCCCGCTCAAGCGAAGCCGAGAGTGGGGAGAGGGCAGCCGCGCACCCTGCGGACGCGGCTCGTCGTCGCATCCGTCGTGCTGATCGCCGTCGTCTGCGCGGTGATCGGCACCGTGACCACCCTGGCGCTGCGTTCGCACCTGTACCAGCAGCTCGACGGCCAGCTCGCCGAGGTCGGGGCGCGCGCCTCCGGCCTGTTCGCCCCGCCCGTCCAGGGCAAGAGCGTCCCCCTCCCGGACGACTACCAGCAGGGCAAGGCGCTCGACCTGTCCGACTTCGTCACCCGGGGCCCGCAGCCGCAGTACACGATCGCGGCCCAGGTCGAGAACGGCGCCGTCACCGAGGGCAAGGTCGGCCACAAGTCCGACCACACCCTGGACATGAGCCCCAAGGCGCTGACCGGGGCCCAGCTCGCGGCCCTCGGCGCCGTCACCCGGGACGGCGGCATGCACACCGTGGACATCCCCGGCCTCGGCAGCTACCGCGCCCAGTACGTCACCGGCCCCAAGGGGAGCTACTACGTCGCCGTACCGACCAAGGACACCGACGACAACATCAACACCCTGATCCTCGTCGAGGTCAGCGTCACCGCCGCCGGTCTGGTCGCCGCCGGGATCGCCGGCCATGTCCTGGTCGGCGTCGCCACCCGCCCGCTGCGCAAGGTCGCCGCCACCGCCACCCGGGTGTCAGAACTGCCCCTGCACACCGGCGAGGTGAACCTCAGCGAGCGGGTCCCGGAGTCCGAGTGCGACCCGCACACCGAGGTCGGCCGGGTCGGCGTCGCGCTCAACCGGATGCTCGACCATGTGCACGGCGCCCTGCACGCCCGCCAGCAGAGCGAGACGCGGGTGCGGCAGTTCGTCGCGGACGCCAGCCATGAACTGCGCACACCGCTGGCCTCCATCCGCGGCTACGCCGAACTGACCCGGCGCGGGCGGGAACAGGTCGGCCCCGACACCCGGCACGCGCTTCGCCGCATCGAGTCCGAGGCGGGCCGGATGACGCTGCTCGTGGAGGATCTGCTGCTGCTCGCGCGGCTCGACGCGGGCCGGCCCCTGCAGTTCGAACAGACCGACCTCGTCCCGCTCGTCGTGGACACCGTCAGCGACGCCCGCGCGGCCGGCCGGGACCACATCTGGCGGCTCGACCTGCCCGACGAACCGGCCCTCGTGACGGCGGACGCGGCCCGGCTGCAACAGGTCCTGGTCAATCTGCTGGGCAACGCCCGCACCCACACCCCGCCCGGTACGACGGTCACGGCCCGCGTGCAGCGGCGCGGACCGTGGCTGTGCGTGGACGTCGAGGACGACGGCCAGGGCATCCCGGCGAAGGTGCTGCCGCATGTGTTCGAACGGTTCGCGCGGGGCGACTCCGCGCGGTCGAGAGCCACCGGGTCGACCGGTCTGGGCCTGGCCATCGTGCAGGCCGTCGCGACCGCGCACGGCGGTGCCGTCACCGTGGACAGCGTTCCCGGGCGCACGGTGTTCACCGTCCACCTGCCCGCACCGCACCCCGCGCCGTCCCGGACGGCCGCCGAAACGCGGCGGTCATCGCACTCACAGGCGCAGCACAGTGCCGGCACATGGGCGGAACAGCGCGCCTGACGACAGTCGGGGACATGCGAACCGACACTTCTCCCGGCACCCTGCCGGCGCGGGAGCACCTCCCGGCCGGCGACGCCGGTACGCCTGTCCTGGACGTAGTGATCCCCGTCTACAACGAGGAGAAGGACCTCGGGCCCTGTGTGCGCAGACTCCACGAGCACCTGACGCGCACCTTCCCGTACGCGTTCCGCATCACGATCGCGGACAACGCGTCCACCGACACCACGCCCGAGGTGGCGGCCCGCCTCGCGGCCCGGATCCCCGAGGTCGTCGACGTCCGCCTTGAGCAGAAGGGCCGCGGGCGTGCCCTGCGGGCGGTGTGGTCCGCCTCGGACGCCCCGGTCCTCGCCTATATGGACGTCGACCTGTCCACCGACCTCAACGCGCTGCTGCCGCTGGTGGCCCCGCTGATCTCGGGCCACTCCGACCTCGCGATCGGTTCCCGGCTCAGCCGCTCGTCGCGGGTGGTGCGGGGCGCCAAACGGGAGTTCATCAGCCGCTCCTACAACCTGATCCTGCGGGGCTCGCTGCAGGCCCGCTTCTCCGACGCGCAGTGCGGCTTCAAGGCGATCCGGCGTGAGGTCGCCCAGGTGCTGCTGCCGCTGGTGGAGGACACCGGCTGGTTCTTCGACACCGAGATGCTGGTGCTCGCCGAGCGGGCCGGGCTGCGCATCCACGAGGTGCCGGTCGACTGGGTCGACGACCCGGACTCGACGGTGCACATCGTGCGGACGGCGACGGATGACCTCAGGGGCGTGTGGCGGGTGGGCAAGGCACTGGCCACCGGTTCGCTGCCGCTGGACCGGCTCACCCGGCCGTTCGGCGACGACCCGCGCGACCGGGAGATCGGCGACGTACCGAGGGGGCTGGCCCGGCAGCTCGTCGGGTTCTGCGTGGTCGGCGGTCTGTCGACGCTCTTCTACCTGCTTCTCTACAGCGTCTTCCGGCAGTTCGCCGGCTCCCAGGTGGCCAACGCGCTGGCCCTGCTGGTCTCGGCCGTCGCCAACACGGCGGCCAACCGGCGGCTGACCTTCGGGGTGCGGGGGCGCGGCGGCGCGGTGCGGCACCAGGCGCAGGGCCTGGTGGTCTTCGGCATCGGCCTCGCCCTGACCAGCGGGTCGCTCGCCGCCCTCGACGCGGCCACCACGGCCTCCGGGCACTCCACGGAACTGGCGGTGCTGATCGCCGCCAACCTCGCGGCGACGATACTGCGCTTCCTCCTGTTCCGCGCCTGGGTGTTCCCCGACCACCCCACCCCCGACGCCGCGTTCCCCGGCGGTCCCGTATCCGCTTTCGCCGACGGTCCCGCCTCCGAGTCCGGCCACGGGCCCGGCTCCGGGTTCGGCGGTGGGTCTGGTCGCGAGCGTGGCCCGGAGTGCAGCGGTGGGTCTGGCTGTGGGTCTGGTTCCGGGGTCGGTGACGGCTCCAGCTCTGGGCTCGGTCGAGGGGCCGGCTGGGAGTCCGGCTCCGGTGTCGGCGAGGAGCCCGGCCGCGAGTCCGGCTTCGAGTTCGGGCATGTGTCTGGTGGTGGGCCGGGCAACGAACCGGGCTCCGAGCCTGGCCGTGGGTCCGGCTCCGAACCCGACCTCGAATCCCGCTCCGAGGTTGGCCGCGACCTCGGTCCCGAGCGCGGCTTCGAGACCAATTCCGGGCCTGGCTCCGGGGTTGGGCGTGGGGCCGGCTGCGGAGGCGGCGGTGGGGCGGTGGTCGTGGTGGGCCGGCACTCGGTTCGGCCGGGCTCTGTCGACCCGGGCCAGTCCTCCGCCTACCCGGTCCGCCCGGGCTCTCCCGATCGGTCCCCCTCCGACGCCGCCCACCTTCCCCCGGGGCCCCGCCAGCCCCGGCCGAGCGGCCCGCTGCCGCGACGCCCCGCGCCGCGCCCGCGACAAGCACAGCAACCGCAGCAGCCCCAGCACCCGCAGCAGACGCCAGTCCGGCAAGAGGACCAGAACGCGCGAGAGGCCCAGGGTCAGCAACAGACCCCGCAGCCGCAGTCGGCGCAAGTCCAAGAGCAGGGCGAGAACTTGAGGGAGGCCCAGGGCCACCAGCAGGCCCCGCAGCCGCAGCAGGCGCAAGTCCGGCAGCAGGGCGAGAACTTGCGGGAGGCCCAGGCCCACCAGCAGGCCCCGCAGCCGCAGCAGGCGCAAGACATGAACCAAGCCCAGCGTGCGCAGCAACCGGCGCAGCGAGCACAGCAGACGCGGCGCGCCCGAGAAGCACAGCAAGGCGAGCAACCGCCCTACCACAGCACCCAGTTCCGCGTCGGTGACGGCGTGGGCGGCAACTGGAGGGACGTCACTGGGCGACGGCGCCCGGTGGGCCCTCATGACACCGACCCGGGGGATGCCCGATGACCACCCACTACGACCAGCCGACCGACCGGACCGGACCGGGCTCATGGGGCCCGCCCCCCGCCGCGCCACCGCCGCAGGGCCCGGCCCAGGACCCCGGGTCGGGCCAACCCAAGCAGCCCCTCGCCCGCAGGGTGTGGCGCGGACGTCCGGGGGACCCGCGCTGGGCGCGCCCGGCCCTCCTCGGCCTGCTGCTCGCCACCGCGCTGCTGTACCTGTACAACCTGAGTGCGTCCGGCTACGCCAACTCCTTCTACTCGGCGGCCGTCCAGGCGGGCAGCAGATCCTGGAAGGCGTTCTTCTTCGGTTCGCTGGACGCGGGCAACGCCATCACCGTCGACAAGCCCTCGGCGTTCCTGTGGCCGATGGAGCTGTCGGTGCGGATCTTCGGCCTGAACTCTTGGGCGATCCTCACCCCGCAGGTGCTGATGGGCGTCGGCACCGTCGCCGTCGTGTACGCCGCGGTGCGGCGCCGGTCCGGCCCGGTGCCCGGTCTGATCGCGGGCGCCGTGCTCGCGCTCACCCCGGTCGCGGCGCTGATGTTCCGGTTCAACAACCCGGACGCGATGCTGGCCCTGCTGACGGCGCTGGCCTGCTACTTCGTGATGCGTGCCGTGGAGGACGGGCGGACTTGGTGGCTGGTGTGGGCGGGCGTCGCGATCGGCTTCGCCTTCCTCGCCAAGACCTTGCAGGCATTCGTGATCCTGCCGCCGTTGGCGGTCGTCTATGCGGTCTGCGCCCCGGTGCGGCTACGCCGGCGGTTCGGCCAACTGGCCCTCGCCACGGCGGCGATGGTCGTCGCGGGCGGCTGGTGGGTGGCGGTCGTGGAGTTGTGGCCCGCCTCGTCCCGCCCGTACATCGGCGGCTCGCAGAACAACTCCTTCCTTGAGCTGACCTTCGGCTACAACGGCCTGGGGCGGCTGAACGGCGAGGAGACGGGCAGCGTCGGCGGCGGTGCCGGCCCGGGCGGCACCGGTCAATGGGGCCAGACCGGCTGGGACCGGATGTTCAACGCGGAGATCGGCGGCCAGGTCTCGTGGCTGATCCCGGCCGCGCTGATCCTGCTGGTGGCCGGCCTGTGGGCGACCCGGCGGGCCCGGCGTGCCTCGGTGACCCGGGCCGGATTCCTGGTCTGGGGCGGCTCGCTGCTGATGACCATGACCGTCTTCAGTTACATGGCGGGCATCTTCCACCAGTACTACACGGTCGCCCTCGCCCCCTACCTCGCGGCCGTGATCGGCATGGGCGCCGGTCTGCTGTGGGAGCGGCGGGCCGAGACCTGGGCGTCGATCGCCCTCGCGGCCTCCGTGGTGGCGTCCGCCGCCTGGGGGTACGTCCTGCTCGACCGCACCCCGGACTATCTGCCCTGGCTGCGCTGGCTGGTCCTGATCGGCGGCCTGGCCGCCGCGCTCGGCCTGGTCTTCGCGGGCCGGATGCCGCGCCGGGCGGCTCTCGGGGCGGCGGCCGTGGGACTCGTCGCCGCGCTGGCCGGGCCGACCGCGTACACCCTGAGCACGGTCGGCTCGGCGCACACCGGCTCCATTCCGACGGCCGGTCCGGCGGGCGCGAGCGCGATGGGCTTCGGCGGCGGCCGTCCCGGCGGCGGGATGCGGGGCGGCTTCGGCGGCGGCATGCCGGGCCAGAACCAGCAGAACGGCAACGGCGGCACCCAGAACGGCAACGGGGGCACCCAGAACGGCAACGGCTTCCCCGGCGGCGGCACCGGCGGCTTCCCCGGCGGCGGCCTGCCCGGTCAGAACCAGCAGAACGGCAACGGCTTCCCGGGCGCCGGCGAGGGCGGCTTCCCGGGCGGCGGTATGGGCGGCGGCGTAGGCGGTCTGCTCGACGGTGCCACGGTCGGCTCCGAGGCCAAGAAGCTGCTGGAGGCGGACGCCGGGTCGTACACCTGGGTCGCCGCGTCCATCGGCTCCCAGAACGCCGCGAGCTACCAACTGGCCACCGGTGAACCGGTGATGGCGATCGGCGGCTTCAACGGCACCGACCCGTCCCCGACGCTGGCGCAGTTCAAGCAGTACGTGGCGGACGGGAAGGTCCACTACTTCATCGCCGGCGGCGGCATGGGCGGCGGTATGGGCGGCAGCGGCAGCGGCACCGCCTCGCAGATCACCTCGTGGGTCGAGAGCAACTTCAAGAAGGTGACGGCCGGTTCGGCCACCTTCTACGACCTCACGCAGCGGTCGAGCGGCGCCTGAGAGGCGACTGGACGGAGCGGGGTGCCGGCCGGGACCGCGGCCGGCACCCCGCCCCCTCTTCTGTTGTACGTCGTATAGGAACTGCTTTACGGTGTACGGCATGTCGGTCTCATCGGCCCATCCCCAGCGCTGGCTGATCCTCGGCGTCATCTGTCTCGCCCAGCTCACCGTGCTGCTGGACAACACCGTCCTGAACGTGGCCATCCCCTCGCTCACCCGTGAACTGGGGGCCAGCACCTCCGACGTCCAGTGGATGATCAACGCGTATTCGCTGGTGCAGTCCGGACTGCTGCTCACCGCGGGCAGCGCCGCCGACCGCTACGGCCGCAAGAAGATGCTGCTCGCGGGAGTGGCCCTGTTCGGCGCGGGCTCGCTGCTGGCCGGACTCGCCGGTACCACCGGTCAGTTGATCGCCGCGCGGGCGGGCATGGGCGTGGGCGGCGCGCTGCTGCTGACCACCACCCTGGCGGTGGCGATGCAGATCTTCGCGCCCGAGGAACAGCCCAAGGCGATCGGCATCTGGAGCGCGGTCAACGCGCTCGGCTTCGCCGGCGGCCCGCTGATCGGCGGGTTCATGCTCAACCACTTCTGGTGGGGCGCGATCTTCCTGGTCAATCTGCCGGTCGTGGCGCTGGCGCTGGTGGCGGTCGTGGCGCTGGTACCGGAGTCGAAGAACCCCCAGGGCGACCGGCCCGATCTGCTCGGCGCCGTGCTCTCCACCATCGGCATGGCCGGACTGGTCTTCGCGATCATCTCCGGTCCGGCGCACGGCTGGTCGTCGGCCCGGGTGCTGGTGAGCGCCCTCGTCGCGGTGGTCGTCCTCGCGTGCTTCGCCCGCTGGGAGAGCCGCGTCCCGTATCCCATGCTCGACCCGCACTTCTTCCGGGACCGCCGGTTCACGGGCGCGGTGAGCGGGGCGGTGCTGATCAGCTTCGGCCTGGGCGGGGCGCTGTTCCTGCTCACCCAGCATCTGCAGTTCGTCCTCGGCTACGGCCCCCTGGAGGCCGGTCTGCGCACGGCGCCGCTCGCCCTCGCGATCGTGGCGCTGAACTTCTCGGGGCTGTCGGCGAGGTGGTCGGCCAGGCTCGGCACGCCCGTCTCGATCGTGCTGGGTATGGCGCTGATGGCGGCGGGGCTGGTGTCCATCGCCCTGCCGGCCACCGGGGGTTACGCCAAAACCCTGCTCGGGCTGCTGCTGATCGGCGCCGGCTGCGCGATCGCCAACCCGGCCATGGCGCACGCCGTCATGAGTTCGATCCCGCCGGCCAAGGCGGGCGTCGGGGCCGGGATCAACGGGACGCTCGCGGAGTTCGGCAACGGGCTCGGGGTCGCGGTGCTCGGCGCGGTGCTCAGCTCCCGGGCCGCGGCCGACGGGCTGGCCTCGGGCCTGGAGGCGGGTCAACTCGTGGGCGCGGCAGCCTTGTTGGCCGGCGGGCTGGTGGCCGGTGGGCTGCTGCGGCGGGCACAGCACCCGCTCGCCTGACGGTCCGGGCCGCGCCCGGGGCCGCGGTCGAGGGATGATCGCGGGGGGTCGCCGAGGCCGTCGCGGGCCTAGCATCGTGATGAAGTGGTCGGAGATCCAGGAAGGTGCGTCGATGGCGGAGGCGGCCGGGCGAACGGCGCGTACCAGTGTCTGGCTGGAGGGGAAGACCCGCCGTGGCGGGCGCGGCGGCGGGCAGCCGTCCGGCCTGGACCGGGAGCGGATCACCGAGGCGACCGTGCGGCTGCTGGACGCGGAGGGGCTTGCCCGGTTCTCCATGCGGCGGCTGGCCGCCGAACTGAGCGTCACCGCGATGTCCGTGTACTGGTACGTCGACACCAAGGACGACCTGCTCGAACTCGCCCTGGACGCGGCCTTCGGCGAGCTGCGGCTGCCCGGGCCCGAGGAGGCGGGCGAGGACTGGCGGGGCCGACTGCGGGCGCTGGCCGGGGAGTACCGCGCGCTGCTGGTGCGGCATCCGTGGCTGTCCCCGCTGGTCGGCCGCTACCTCAACATCGGCCCGAACGCGCTCGGCTTCTCGGGCCGGGTGCAGCAGATCATGCGGCGCTCCGGGCTGCCCGCGCACGGCATCACGGGCGCCATCTCGGCCGTCTTCCAGTTCGTGTACGGCTTCGGCACGATCGAGGGTCACTTCGCGGCCCGGGTCGCGGCGACCGGTATGACCCCGGACGAGTACCACCGCACCGCCATGACCGCGGTGACCGCGGCCCCGCAGGCCGCCGAGGTCATCAAGGAGTCCTGGGACATCATGGAGGCCCGCGGCGGCGACACGGTCGAGGAGATGCTGGAACGGGACTTCACCTTCGCCCTGGACCTCCTGATCGCCGGCATCGAGCAGATGACCCGGAGAACCACCCCCGACCAGTAACCGCCCGACGAGGTGCCATGACCGGGGGCCGGGACCGCGATGTCCCGCGGATGCCCCGGCCACGGCTCCCACCGGACCCGGTGTGAGCCACCCCGCGCCCCTGATCTTGCCTGTGCGGGAGCGCTGTGGCTTGGCGCTTCCCCGCGCCCCCCAGGTCGGCCGTCCCTGATGCCTCTCGCAGAGGCGGCCGTTTCTGTCCGGTCAGGGTCGCCGGCCCAGCGGGGTCAGTCCTGGTCGACCAGGCGGGGTGGGAAGCCGCCGGTGGCCACCGGGCCCCAGCGGGTGGGGGTGATGCGGATGATCGACTTGCCCTGCTTCAGCATCGCCGCGCGGTACTCGTCCCAGTCCGGATGCTCACCGGCGATGTTCCGGTAGTACTCGACCAGCGGCTCCACGGAGTCCGGGCTGTCGATGACCTCCGCCGTCCCGTCGACCTGGACCCACGGCCCGTTCCAGTCGTCGCTGAGCACGATCAGGCCGACCCGCTCGTCCCGCTTGGCGTTACGGGTCTTGGCGCGCTCCGGGTAGGTGGAGACCACGATCCGGCCGGAGTCGTCGACCCCGCAGGTCAGCGGCGATGCCTGGGGGCCGCCGTCGGTCCGCCGGGTGAGCAGGACGGCCCGGTGCCGGGGCCGTACGAAGTCCAGCAGTTCATCGAGGGAGACGGTGGTGTTCGTCGCGATGTTCGGTGCCATGCGGGCAGCCTAGGGGCAGCGGCCCCCGTTCTGGCTGACCCTGCCGTTCCTATGCCTGTGGCAGCGTTTCGCCCTGCACCGCCTGGACGTCCAGCTCGACCTTCAGGGTGGTGCCGATGGCCGCGATGCCCGCCTGGACGACCTGGTTGTAGTTCATGGCGAAGTCCTCGCGGCGCAGTTCCGTCGTGGCGCGGAAAGCGGCCCGGGTGCCGCCCCACGGGTCGGCGCCGGTGCCGAGGTAGGCCAGGTCCAGATCGACCGGGCGTACGACACCGCGCATGGCCAGCTCGCCGTGGACCGTCCAGCGGTCCCGGCCGGCCTCCGACAGCCCCGTCGAACGGTAGGTGATCTCCGGGTACCGCTCGACGTCCAGGAAGTCCGCGGACCGCAGATGGGTGTCGCGCATGCCGTTGCCGGTGTCGATGGAGGACGCCCGGATCACCGCCTGGACACGGGACTTGCCCACGTCGTCGGGCGCGATCTCGATCGCGCCCGCGAAGTCGGTGAACCGGCCGCGCACGCTGGAGATGCCCAGGTGCTGGGCGACGGCGGCCACCGTGGAGTGCGCCGGGTCGATGGTCCACGGACCCGGCGGGGGCAGCTCGGTGCCGCCCTGCCGGGCCAGCGTCACCGTGCCGACCTCGGCCCGCCCGCTCGCGGTGACGATCGCGCTGGCCGCGGCGGGCGCGTACCCGACGGCCGTGACGATCACCGTGTACGCCCCGGGCGCGAGCGCGGTCGCATCCCGCACGGCGCCCTCCGCGTCGGCCTCGGCGCGCAGCACCTGCGTGCCCGTCATGTCGGTCACCGTGACGACCGCGTGCGACACGGCCCATCCGTCCCGGGTGTGGATCCTCGCGGTCAGTCCCATCCCGTTTTTCTCCCTGCGAAGCCATGGACCGAACATCCATGGCGGCCTCGAAAAGCCGTACAAATTGGTCGTAAAGTGTCCGGCCCGTGGCCGGGCGCGCCGCCGCTCGGAGCGCGCCCGCCACGGGCCGGGTGCCGGGCTACTCGCCGGGGTGGGCGAGTTCGATGTCGTGCCCGTCGGCCCCGGCGCCCTGCACCGTCAGGGCCGTCGCCACCGGCGGGTAGCCGGTCGCGATGACGGTGTAGTCGCCGGAGTTCAGGTCGGTGAAGGCGTACGCGCCGTCCGGTCCTGTGGTGGACGTGCCGACCACGTTGCCCGCCGCGTCCACGAGGGTCACCCGGGCGTCGGCCAGCGGGCCGTGCGGGGACCGGACGACACCCTGGAGCCGGGCGCCCGCCTCCAGGTCCACCTCGATCCGGGTGACCCCGGTGGTGCCGATCTCGACGGGCAGCGCCCGCGGCCGGAACCCGGCGGCGTTCACGGCGACGGTCACCGCGCCGGGCACCAGCTCCCCGAAGGCGAACTGGCCCTGTTCCCCGGAGGTTCCGGTGGCCAGCAGATCACCGCGCACATCGGTGACGATCACCATCGCGTCCTTGACCGGCAGCGCGCTGCCGGCCGCCCGGACCACACCGCTCAGCCCGCTGGTGCCGCTGAGCAGGACGTCGTAGGACACCGGGTCCTCGTGCACCACGATCGTGGACGCCTGCGGCTGGAAGCCGTCGGCGGCGGCGATCAGGACGTACGAGCCGGTGCCGGGCGCCTCCAGCGTGTAGGAGCCGTCGGCCTGGGTGACCGAGCGGCCCAACTGGCGGCCGGACAGGGAGATCAGAGTGACCGCGGCCTGCGGGACCGGGGCGCTCTCGGCGCCGCGGACGAAGCCGTGGACCGGGGTGCCGCCGGAGGAGGGCTGCTCCGGGGCGGGCACGGTGGCGACGGCCGTCAGCTGCCGTGTCGCGGCCGGTTCCGTGCCGTCCGTGCCGTCCGTGCTGTTGTCGGGGCCCGCCACGACCGGGGAGGCCCAGCTGGGCACCTTCTCCGCGGCCGGCACGGCGGTGGCCGCGGCGGCCGGGGTCTCGGCCGGTGCTTCGCTCTCGGCGGCGGCCTGCGCCAGCGCGCCCTTGGTCCGCAGCGGGACCTCCTTGATGAACAGCGTGATGAGGAAGGCGACCGCCGCCAGGCAGCCGGCGATCAGGAACACGTCGGCGATGCCGTGCCCGTAGGCGCTCTCCATGACCGTGCGCAGCGGCGCCGGCAGGGCGTTCATGTCCGGGATGGCGTCCGTGGAGCCCGAACCGGACAGCCCCTTGGCGTACTTCGGGTTCAGGTCGGCGAGGCCGTCCTTGACGTAGTCGGTGATCCGGTGGGACATCACCGCGCCGAGCGCGGAGACGCCGACCGCACCGCCGAGGGAACGGAAGAAGGTGACCGTGGAGCTGGCCGAACCGAGGTCGCTCGGCTCCACCTGGTTCTGCGTGCACAGCACCAGGTTCTGCATCATCATGCCGATGCCGAGGCCCAGCATGGCCATGAAGACGGCCATCTTCCAGTAGTCGGTGTCGTAGCGGATGGTGCCCAGCAGGCCGAGCCCGGCCGTCACCAGCACGCCGCCGCTGACCAGCCAGCCCTTCCAGCGGCCGGTGCGGGTGATGAACTGGCCGGAGACGGTGGAGGAGACGAACAGGCCGCCGATCATCGGGATGGTGAGGACACCCGACATCGTCGGGGACTTGTCGCGGGCCAGCTGGAAGTACTGGCTGAAGAAGACCGTGCCGCTGAACATCGCGATGCCGACGAACAGCGAGGCGAGCGACGCGAGGGTGATGGTGCGGTTGCGGAACAGCCGCAGCGGGATGATCGGCTCGCTCGCCCTGGTCTCGGTGATCACGAACAGCGCGCCGAGCACGAGGGAGCCGCCGACCATCGCGTACGTCTGCCATGACAGCCAGTCGTACTTGTCACCGGCGAAGGTCACCCAGAGCAGCAGCAGCGAGACCGCGGCGGAGATGAAGAACGCGCCGCCCCAGTCGACCTTCACGTCCCGCTTCACCACGGGCAGGTGCAGGGTGCGCTGGAGCACGATCAGCGCGATGACCGCGAAGGGCACGCCGACGTAGAAGCACCAGCGCCAGCCCAGCCACGAGGTGTCGGTGATGACGCCGCCGAGCAGCGGGCCGCCGACGGTGGCGACGGCGAAGGTGGCACCGAGGTAACCGGAGTAACGGCCGCGCTCGCGCGGGGAGATCATCGCCGCCATGACGATCTGCGCCAGGGCGGACAGACCGCCGACGCCGATGCCCTGCACCACGCGGCAGGCGATCAGCATGCCGGGGTTCTGCGAGAGACCGGCGACGACCGAGCCCAGGACGTAGATGACCAGGGCTATCTGGACGAGTGCCTTCTTGCTGTACAGGTCTGCGAGCTTGCCCCACAGGGGAGTGGTCGCGGTCATCGACAGCAGGGCGGCCGTGACCACCCAGGTGTAGGCGGACTGGCCGCCGCCGAGGTCGCCGATGATGCGCGGCAGGGCGTTGGAGACGATCGTGGACGACAGGATCGCCACGAACATGCCGAGCAGCAGCCCGGAGAGCGCTTCCATGATCTGCCGGTGCGTCATGGGAGCCTGGTCGGAGCCTCCCCCGTGCTTGGCGTGAGCCCGCACACCGGCTGGTGTGGTCGTTGCCATGGGCTTCCTTTTCTCTACGTGCTTCTACGTGCTTATCCGGGTGTACGGGTGGTCGTCGCTTCGAGTACGGGCGCGGGCGCGGGCTCGGGCACGGCGGCGGGCTGCGACGGGTGGGGCCGGGCGTGTACGGTCCGGCAGTCGCCGAAGCTGTCCCTGAGCCGGGTCATGAGCCGGATCAGCTGGGCGACCTCGTCGTCGGACCAGTCGCTGAGCCGTTCGGCCAGCAGTTCGGTGCTGCGTCGCGCCAGTTCGTCCGTCATGGATCTGCCCGCGGGAGTGAGGCGCAGGATGCGCGAGCGCTTGTCGGCGGGGTCCGGGGACCGCTCGATCCAGCCCCGTTCGGCGACGTGCGCGACATGCCGGCTGGTGACGGACATGTCCACGGCCAGCAGCTCGGCGAGCTTGCTCATGCGCATGTCGCCGTGGCGCCCGAGCAGGGTCAGTACGGCGGCGGAGCCGCCCGGGCAGTCGTGCGGGAGTATCCGCGCCAGGTCCCGTTTCACGGCTCCGACGGCACTGAGCTGACGCGCCAGCTCCTCGAACTGCGCCTGCTCAGCCATCACACCTCCCGTTTTCGTTGCTTGAGGCAACCGTAGGGGTGCTTGGTTGCTGAAGGCAAACAAATCGGGGGGTGCGCGGCTCAAAAACTTGGCAAAGGCAAGTATTGCGACCGTAAATACGCAGGTGGGGTCGTTCGCGGAGGTGGAAGGGGGTGGCGAGGGGGCCGGGGCCGGGGACGCACACACGTTCCGTACGGGTTCATCAGTGCCCCCACTTGGGCGGCACCGCCCGTCTTCGCTAGGGTCTCGGGCCATGGCTAACACCCAGGGCCCCCAGGGCAACCCCGACCCCGCAGGCAGCACCCAGATGTTCCGCGCGTTCGTCGACGAGGCCCCCCAGGGGACTCGGCAGCAGGCGTCCGGCTCGACCGGCCCCCGCATCGGCGTGATCCTAGGCGTGGTCGCGGTGGTGGCAATCGTCGCAGCAGTGGCCTGGCTGGCCCTGAAGTAGCCCACCTTTCCAGACCGCGCCCGGGGCAGCCCACCTAGGGGCGCGGGGAACTGCGCGCCCAGCCACGACGCTCGTGCACAGGCACAACCACCCGCACCCCCACGGCCCGCCAGGGCAAGGCCCGCCTTTCCAAGTCGCGTCAGGGCAGCCGACCCGGGGGCGCGGGGAACTGCGCGCCCAGCCACGACACTCGTGCACAGGCACAACCACCCGCACCCCCACGGCCCGCCGGTGGCAGGGCCCGCCTTTCCAAGCCGCGTCACGGGCAGCCCACCTGGGGGCGCGGGGAACTGCGCGCCAAGCCACGACACTCGTGCACAGGCACAACCACCCGCACCCCCACGGCCCGCCAGGGCAAGGCCCGCCTTTCCAAGTCGCGTCAGGGCAGCCCCCCTGGGGGCGCGGGGAACTGCGCGCCCAGCCACGACGCTCGGGGCGCAGGCGGAGCCACCCGCACCCCAACGGCGCCCATGGCCGTCACCCCGAGGCTCTGGCATCATAAAAGCGGAACCTCGCTCCGATAGGCGGCGTGGGCGGAAGGGAACGGTACGGTGAGCGACGGCGGCGAGAACGAAAGGCGTGCGCCCCGGTCCAAGCGGGCGGACGCCCAACGCAACGAGAAGACCCTGCTCGACGCCGCCGCCGAGATCTTCGTGGCGGCCGGCGTGGACGCACCGGTCCGGGACATCGCGGCCCGCGCAGGCGTAGGCGTGGGCACGATCTACCGCCACTTCCCCACCCGCGCGGACCTCATCATCGCCGTCTACCGGCACCAGGTCGAAGCCTGCGCCGAGGCCGGTCCGGCCCTGCTGGAGACCGGCCCCACCCCGCACGCCGCGCTGGCCCGTTGGATCGACCTCTTCGTCGACTTCCTGGTCACCAAGCACGGGCTGGCCGGCGTGCTGCAGTCAGACAACGCGGGCTTCGAGACGCTGCACACCTACTTCCTCGACCGTCTCGTGCCCGTGTGCACCCACCTGCTCGACGCCGCGTCCGCCGCCGGCGAGATCCGCTCCGACCTGACGGCCTACGAACTGATGCGCGGCGTCGGGAACCTCTGCATCGGCGCGGAGAGCGACCCCCGCTACGACGCCCGCCGACTCGTCGGACTCCTCATCGAGGGCCTGCGCCACCCGCGCTGACCGCCACCGGCGTCGACCGCCACCCGCGCTGACCGCCACCCCGCACCGGCCGACGGCCGGCTGGTCGCGTCACTTCCAGGTGACCGACACGTCCCGCGTCTCGATGTGCATCCCGAGCGGCACCCGCCAGGCGTCGACGCACACCGTCCACGTGTGCTCCTCGTCGGCGCCCGGGCGCATCGGTACCGGGAGGTCCCGCGTGGACTCGACCGTCGCCCAGTCGATGCCGAGCGCGCCGATGATGTGCGTGCCGAAGGTCACCGTTCCCGAACGGACCGCCGTGCCACCGGTGTTGTGGAAGGTGACCGTCACCTTCTCGCACCACCGCTGCTCCGTCGCCTCCCGCGAGAGGTCGTCCCAGCCGAGGGCGGCGGGGGCGGGAACGGGGGACGCCGGTGTCGCACCGCCGGCGGGCGGTGCCGACGCAGCCGGTGACCCGGCCGCCGTACCGGTCGACCCGGAGCCTGTGCTGGCGGCGGGTGTGGCGGGCGCGTCCGGCGCCGGCCCGTCGGCGCCCGTGGACCGGTTCCCGCCGTCGTGGGCGCCCGGTGCCCGGGGTCCGGGCGCGGGCCGTGAAGTCGGCGTGCGGGCGGGCGCGTTGCCGTCCGCTGCGGATGCCCCGTCGAGCGGCACCAGCGTCACCGGATCGCTCGGCCTCAGCCCCGTACCCGGCCGCGTCTGCGGGGAGGCGTCCGGCGCCCCGACGGCGACGTAACCGCCGCCCGCGCCTCCGCCTCCGCCTCCGCACGACGCCACCACACCGCCCAGGACGACGACGGCCGCCGACGCGGCCGCGACGGCGCCCCGGCGGCCATGAGCCAGGCCCGTCCAGGGCCTTGTGCCGGTCCCGGTCCCGGTGGCTGTTCCGGTCCCGGTGCCGGTTCCGGTCTCCGTGCCCGTCCCAGTTCCCAGCATCGCGCCAGTGTGACTGACGGTCCGTCAGGAGGGAAGGGACGGGCGGAAAGAGAGCGGGCGGGAACAGACCCTGGACTCAGTCCGAGATCAGGCCCTCGCGCAGCTGCGCCAGGGTCCGGGTCAGCAGGCGGGAGACATGCATCTGGGAGATGCCGACCTCCTCGCCGATCTGCGACTGCGTCATGTTCGCGAAGAAGCGGAGCATGATGATCCGGCGCTCCCGGGGCGGGAGTTTGGCCAGCAGCGGCTTCAGGGACTCGCGGTACTCGACGCCCTCAAGGGCGCTGTCCTCGTAGCCGAGGCGGTCGGCCAGGGAGCCCTCGCCGCCGTCGTCCTCGGGGGCCGGGGAGTCCAGCGACGAGGCCGTGTAGGCGTTGCCCACGGCCAGGCCGTCGACCACGTCCTCCTCCGACACCCCGAGGACCGCGGCGAGTTCGGTGACGGTCGGGGAGCGGTCCAGCTTCTGGGACAGCTCGTCGCTGGCCTTCGTGAGCGCCAGGCGCAGCTCCTGGAGCCGCCGCGGGACCCGCACGGACCACGAGGTGTCGCGGAAGAAGCGTTTGATCTCGCCCACGACCGTCGGCATGGCGAACGTCGGGAACTCGACGCCGCGTTCGCAGTCGAAGCGGTCGATGGCCTTGATCAGGCCGATGGTGCCGACCTGGACGATGTCCTCCATCGGCTCGTTGCGGGAGCGGAAGCGGGCCGCCGCGTACCGCACGAGCGGGAGGTTGAGTTCGATGAGGGTGTCCCGGACGTAGGCGCGTTCGGGGCTGTCCTCGTCGAGTGCGGCGAGCCGCAGGAACAGGGAGCGGGACAGGGTGCGGGTGTCGATGGCCCCCGAGTCGGCCGGTACGGCCGGGGCCGGCGCGGGCCCAAGGGCCGTGACGTCGTCGAGCACGTCGAGAGCGTCGAGTTCCTTGGTCGCTGCCTCGCTCTTCGTGGGCGTGAGCACCTTCGAGCTGCCCTGGTCTGCGGACATGCCACCCCCTTTGGGTCGCGGGACGGTCGCGGTGGCGTTCTCCTGCGAGAACGCAACCTTCACCTGAATACCGGAGCCGGAGCCACGGCAAACGCGCTTCCCGCAGAATGTCACATGTCGGCAACACGCTGTAGTGACATGTCGACATGAGAGATGTGAATCAGCCCAGGAAGGAGGGGGTCTGACGGGGCGTCGGCGGGCGGATGTCGGAATCCGCCCTGGTGGGCGATTCGCTCGGGACGGTGATCGATCGATCCCGTATTCGGTTGTGCGCCGGAGCGGTTCGGGCGCGGTTACGCGTCGATCCGGTTCGCCGAGCGCAACCGCTGGAAGCTGCGCGCCAGCAGCCGCGAGACGTGCATCTGGGAGACGCCGAGTTCCGCGCTGATCTGCGACTGGGTGAGGTTGCTGTAGTAGCGCAGCAAAAGGATTCTCTGCTCCCGTTCCGGGAGTTGGACCAGCAGGTGCCGGACCAGGTCGCGGTGCTCGACGCCGTCCAGGGCCGGGTCCTCGTAGCCGATCCGGTCCAGCAGGCCGGGCAGCCCGTCGCCCTCCTGCGCGGCCTCCAGGGAGGTGGCGTGGTACGAGCGTCCCGCCTCGATGCAGGACAGCACCTCCTCCTCGCTGATGCGCAGCCGCTCGGCGATCTCGGCGGTCGTGGGGGAGCGCCCGAAGGCGGTGGTCAGATCCTCGGTCGCGCTGTTGACCTGGACCCACAGCTCGTGCAGCCGGCGCGGTACGTGCACGGTGCGGACGTTGTCCCGGAAGTACCGCTTGATCTCGCCGACGACCGTCGGCATCGCGAAGGTCGGGAACTGCACGCCCCGGTCCGGGTCGAACCGGTCGATGGCGTTGATCAGGCCGATGGTGCCGACCTGGACCACGTCCTCCATCGGCTCGTTGCGGGAGCGGAAGCGGGCGGCCGCGTACCGTACGAGCGGGAGGTTGGCCTCGATGAGCGCCCCGCGCACCCGGTTGTGCTCCGGCGTGCCGGGCTGGAGATCCTTGAGCTGGGCGAAGAGGACCTGGGTGAGGGCCCGGGTGTCGGCACCGCGGCGCTTCTCGGGCACCGGGTTCGGGGCCGGAGCCGGGGCCCCGTCCTGGGGCGGCGCAGTACGGGCCGACAAGGTCAACGCCACCTCTTCTATAGGTCAACTCATCCAGCAAAAGCGGTCATAGCATCACAAGACATGTGCACTGTGTTCAAGCACCGCATAACCACGTGTTGAGTGATGAATTGGGGCATGGGACGCAAAAAATCCCCGCACCATTCCGGTGCGGGGCCGAGGTTTCGACCGTACGGCTCAGACCTCGTAGTCGGCGATCACCCAGGTGGCGAACTCCCGCCACAGTGCCACGCCCGCCTGGTGTGCCGGGTGCTCCAGGTAGCGCCTGAGCGCGTCGGTGTCGTCGACCGCCGCGTTGATGGCGAAGTCGTAGGCGATGGGGCGGTCCGAGATGTTCCAGCCGCACTCCCAGGACCGCAGCTCCTCGATCCGGTCGCCCAAAGAACGGAACGCCTCGACGCCCGCCACGACCCGCGGGTCGTCGCGTTCGACGCCCTCGTCGAGCCGGAACAGCACCAGATGCCGGATCACGGGCTTCCCCTCAGCTCTCTTCGCGGCTCTTTCCTCAGCTGTTTCCGCCGTTGGCGGCCCAGGTCATGAAGTCGCCGATGGCCTTGGCCGCGTCCGATATGCCCTCGAAGCCTATCTGGACGTAGTCCGCGGCTCTCTCCGGGTCCGTGATGATCACGTACAGCACGAAGACCACGAGCACGTACACGGCGATCTTCTTGGCGTTCACGGCCACCGCGCCTCCCCTGTCACTGTGTGCCCGTCGGGCCCCCTGCTGCCGGCGGCGAGTGTAACCTTCACGCGCCCCCCGGGAACCAACGGCCCACGAGCCGAAGACTTTCCCCCACCCGCACACCCCTCTTGCCCCGCCCACCGCCGCAGGCCGACGCGGACCCCGGCACGGCCCCACGGCACCCTACGAACCTGCCTCCGGATGACGGCCCACGCGATGAGAAGGAACGGCGGCGGCGATGAGAAGGGGCGGCGGCCGGGCCCCGATCGTCGTTCTCGCGACGCTGCTCACCACCGACCGCGGCCGGTACGAGGCCGTCGGCCGGACGGCGAGGACCGGCGGCGCCGACCGCGGCACGTCACCACCCCGACTCGGGCCACGCCCGGCGCCGCCGGGTGGGCCGCGTCCTCGCCGAGATCGCCACGGCCGCACTGTCCCTGTCCGCCCGACCGGCTGCTGCCCGCGCCCCCGGTCGGCGACCCGGCGAGCCCGGACGACACGACCTCGCAGCAGCCCGAGCGCACCCTCGGCCCGCCGCCCACGGCGACCGTCCCGGCGCCGCCCGGCTCACCCGACCTGTGCGCGAGCCCTCCACATGCGCGCCCACGCCGCCCGCGTCCGCACCCACACGAAAGGCCCCGTCGCTGGACGGGGCCCTTCTCCTGCGGTAGCGGAGGGATTTGAACCCTCGGTGACTTGCGCCACACTCGCTTTCGAGGTCTGTTCGTGCTGGTCAGAGCGTGGTCCGGGGTCGTTCAGCCGTGTCCATCCCCGTACCCTCACCCTGCTCGTGTACGACCGTGGACGGCGTTGAACGGGGGTGAATGAGACGGAAACTGAGACGGAGCGGGCCCACTGACCTCATGCCTGATCTGCGGCTTCCGGCACGAGTCGGCTCGTGAACCCGTGCCCGCGAAGACGCTCGTACGCATCCTTGATGCGGTCGGGAATCTCCTGCTCGATCATGAACCCCTGCCGGGGATAGATCATGAGTCGCTGCTGTGCGCCTACGAGCATGTCTACTACAAGTCGGGCGTCCCCGATCGAGTGGACGTAGTCGCCCAGCGTCATGGATGTAGACGCGCACACCCATTCGACGCCGGGCCAGAGCTTGCGGGCCGTCGCGTACGCGCGTCGTTCCTCGTAGGGTTTGCTGACCAGAAGGACGGACGACACCGGTACCTGCCGTTCCTCCAGCAACGCACGGGAGAAGCGGATGTTCTCGCCCGTGTTCCGCGCGTTCGGCTCAACAAGGATGGCCTGCTTGGGAACGCCCAACTCCATCGCGCGCTCGCGGTAGTGCTCGGCTTCACCCCGTGGCATCCGCTCCCGCGTCGTGCGGCTGGTCGCTCCCGTGAAGACGATGAGCGGGGCCAGCTCCTGGTGATAGAGGTCCGCCGTCAGGTCGGCCACCCCCAGGTCGTGACTGCCGAGACCGATGGCCACGGAGCACGGCCGCAGCTCATGCCCCATCTGCTGGAAGTCCCAGAGCTGCTGAGCGTCAGTCCAAGCCTGAGCCGGGATCATTCGCTCTCACCCTCCGTCTTCGCCGAGTCCGGAACCTTGAAGTCGTACGACCATGCGAACCGCGTTGCCGCGTGTACCCCGACGGCGAACTCAACCACGGTCCCGTCGGCCGTGCGCGTGGTCCGGTGCAATTCCACCACCCACTCACCCGGAGAGAGCTGGAGTAGCTGAGCCTCTTCAGCCGTGGGCACGCGTGCGAACAGTTCCTCCGTCATGTTGTCGATCTCGTATCCGGCGTCATAGAGGACGCGGAAACCGCCGCCCCGACCGGCGGGCCCCGGAGTCGGGTCGACGATGCGGGTTCCTTCGACGTGTTCGGGCCGGTAGTAGCTGGTCAGGGTGTGGGTCGGCTGGTCGCCCTCTTTCACCAGACGAGCCCGCGCGTACACGTCGGCCCCCTCGGGCAGGCCGTGCGCTGCGGCCACAGAGGCGGGCGCCTTCACCCGGCCGACAGTCTGGGTCTGCTCGTTCCGCCGGTACGAGCGCCCGGACGCCACTCGGTCCGCGATGAACGCGACCTCATCGCCGTCCCGCCACTTGACCTTGTCGTACCGCGCGATGCCCAACCGCTTCAGCGGCGCCTTGGGGCGTACGACCGTGCCGTGCCCACGCGTCATGGTGACGAGCCCTTCGGCCTCCAACGCCTTGTAGGCCCGGTGCACCGTCTCCTTGGAGCCCTCGCCTGCCTCTACGAGGTCCCTGATCTGCGGAAGTTGCTTGCCAGGCTCGATGCGGCCAGCCCTGATCTGCTCGGCAAACCGGTCCGCCAGTTCCCGCCACTTTGGCGCTTTCGCTGCCACGCGGCACTCCTCTCGACAGCTCCCAGTGAAGCACACAGTCCTAGGACTGTTGACAGTCCTAGGACTGCGGTGCATTCTCATTCCAGGCCGCTCGCAGTCCTAGGACAGCGAAGTGAACGGGTCTTCTTTGGGCTTCCTTCGGCGGCTGGTCGGTTCGGGATAGCTCGTGCACGTGGGGCCCTGAGCTGGTCGTTCCTTGACAACTGCATAGGTGGGCCCCGCCTCCCCGAGTCGAAAAGGCGGACCGCGCGGCTACGTCGCGCATCGACTTCTCCGCAGCTCGTCTGCTGCGGCCGGTTGCCCCCGCTGCTCGTCTCGTACGAGCAGCGCTGAGGGGAGCCGGATCTACCGACTTCAACGGCGCGCGGCCCCGGTGCTGGAACACCGGGGCCGCTGTTCGGGCCGTTCCTATGCGAGAGGAACACGACCCTATGAACCCCATCGTCACTGTTCAGGACGCTGTTACCGCGTTCGCCGACTGGATCGAGCCGACGGATGCGGAGCTGGACGCGATCGAGCGGGAGATGCCCGTCATCCTGGCGGACGTCGACCTGATCGACGCGCAGATCATCGCTCTGGACCGCACCCCGAACGAGCTGGACACCCGCCGTATCCGCCGCGCTCTGGCGCGGGTGCTGGCCGAGCGGCGCACACTGGCGAACCGCACCGCCACGGCGAGCCTGCCGGGGGGTGCGGCGTGAACGACGACACCCGTGAGTTCCTGGCCGCTGTCCTGGAGGCCATCAACATTCCCGCACCGGCCACCTTCGGCGACAGTGAAGCGTTCGGGCGCCTGCTGGAAGACCGTGTGCTGGATGCGGTCGTTGCCCTGACCGGGGCGTTGGGCGAGCCGCCGACCGCCGACTGGGGACTGGGCTGGCACACCGATTACCTGCATCGGCAGCTCGCGAAGAAGCCGCCGACCACGTACCGCCACTACGACGCGGACGGGGGTTCGGCGTGAAGGCCAAGACCGTACTGCCCGCCGTCGCCATGACGGCCGTCTCGATGGTGCTCACCCTGGCCGTGGTCGTGATGTGGCTGGGCACGGCGATGCCGTGGCCGGTCGCGCTGGTCGTTGGTCTGGGGATCGACGGGGGATGGCTGGCCACCCTCGCCTATGAACGCCGCCTGGCAGCGCAGGGCGACCACTCCCGCACGGTGACCGGCGTCGGCTGGTCGTTCGGCCTGATCGCGACCGGCGTTCTGATCACCCACGCCCTCACCGCCGACCATGCTGTGGGCGCGTGGCTGGCCGTGGCGTGGCTGCCGGTCGCGGCCAAAGCCCTGTGGCTGGTCCACGGATTGTGGGAGCGCACGGCCCTCACGTCGACCGCGCTGGATGCGATCCGAGGCATTCAGCAGGAGGCCCGGGATGAGGCGGCTGTGGCCCGTGCCCGGCTGCGGGCGGAAGCGGCCACGGAAGAGACCCGGCTGACGGCCGTGACGGATGCCGGGGCACGTGTCGCACGCGTCCAGGCAGCAACCGCTAAGACGCTGTCTGAGGCGTGGTCGACGTTGGAGACGGCCCGCAAGGGTGAGGAGACCGGCAGGGCGCTGACCAGCGTGACGACCCCCGTCACGCCCGGCGTCACACCCCGCTGGGACCTCCCCGTGTGGGGCCCGAGCGAGCCGACCGGAACTCCCGCGCTGGAAGCCGCCCCCGCACTGACCGACGACGCACTTGACGTGCTGGTCGATGAGATCCGGACCAGCCGTATCCCCGCCCTGTCCTACCGCGAGATGGCCACCCGCTTCCGCGCGGCTGGCCACTCCGCATCCGAAGTCCGCCTCCGCGCCGCATGGAAGCGCGTCGCCTGATGGCCGCGCTGCCTGTCTACCGGTGGCGCCTGGCCCCGGACGGCTACGCCACCCGCCGCCAACTCCGCGCACGCGGGCTACGGCCCGGCGGGCAAGGCGTGGCTGCGCAGCTCGAACGGCCGCGCCGCCGCCGGGGGCCGCTGGTCGCCTACCTGTACCGCATCGACGCCGCCAAGCCCGTACGGCCGATGACACCGGCCAAGTGGGCGGCGCTGGCCAAGGCGAATGCCGCCCGCCGCCGCTGCCCGCAGTGCCGTCGCGATGCGGGCTACGTCATCCCCCCGTCGCTCGGCACCTGCACCCCCTGTGCCTTCCCCGATCCCTGCGACCCCCCGAGGAGCACCTGACCATGGGCAAGCCTGATACCCGCCGCCTTGACAAGGCGATCCGGGAGACCACGCGCAAGCTGGAAGCGGTCCGCAACCGGGAGATGTGGCCGCTGGACGGCCGTGAACGCCGCGCCGTCCTGGGGGCTCTCGCGGGCGGTTCGTACCGGATCGTCAAGGGACGCAGCACTGGCCGTGCGGAGCAGCGGATCGATGCGGCATGGAGTGCTGCCGAGACCCGGCTGACTGCCGAGATGGCCGCGTTGCAGGCCGAGCGGGCCCGGATCGTGACCGAGAACGCCAAGGCCAAGGCCGCGAAGAAGTCCTCCGGCTGGTGGTGAGCACCGCTCACCACGGCCGTCGTACTGCCCCTGACCCCGTCCGTGCCGATGCCGGGCGGGGCCTGTCTTCCCCCTTCTCAACTTCCCGCCCCGGTTGGGGCAGAAGGAGTCTTCCCGCTATGAGCGGCACTGTCGTTCACCTGCACAAGAACACCGATCCTCCGGCCGGTGCGGATGCGCCGACCGTGCTCACTGTCGTCCCCGACGCGCCAACGGTCCCGGTGGTGCCGTTGTGGGTGCGCTCCGGACGCGCCATCAGGACCGCGATCACTCACGAGAAGACCCGGACCGGGGCCCGGACCGCCGCCCGCCACACCATGTACGTGGTGGGCGGGGCGCGGATCGTGGCCAAGCGGACGTGGGACGGTCGTACCGCCGCCCGCTATGAGCGCATGCTGCGGGCCGCTGAAGCCGCCGGGAACCATGAGGCGGCTGCGGAGTGGGAGGAGCGGGGGCAGCGCTACCGCGAGGCACGCCACCGCCGCCGCATGGAACTGCTGCACTCCCCGCTCGACGCGGCGAAGGGCGCGGCCGTGAGCGCCGGTGCGGGTATCGGCGGGCTGGTCCTGCTCGGTATCGCCATGGCGATAGCCACCAAGGACGCCACCGAAGTCGTCACACCGCTGATGGCGGTCATCAAGTTCATCAACCTGATGATCACGATTGTCCAGGTGGTGTGGGGACCGGCCCTTGCTGTCGGCCCGTTCCTCGCCCTGCTCGCCCTCTGGTCGGTCGGCAGCAAGCAGCAGGCCGCACCCCAGTGGGCGCTGCCTGCGAACGCCCGGTCGGGCGAGGGTGAGCCCATCACCCCGTCGATCGTGGTCAAGGCTCTGCGCGACCTGGGGGTTCCCGCGCTGCGTAACGCCATCAAGGAGATGGGGGATGCGGGTGCGTCGATGCTGGGGCCGATCCGGATTGCCGGATGTGGTGTGGAAGTCGACGTCACGCTTCCGTCTGGCGTCTCCACCATTGAGGTGCAGCAGAGGCGGCGCAAGCTCGCTGAGAACCTGACCCGGCATGAGCATGAGGTGTTCATCACGATCCCTGAGGCGGCCCGCACGGTCCGTCTGTGGATCGCGGACTCGGGGGCGCTGGATGAGCCGATCGGCCCGTCTCCGCTGGTCACCGATCAGACGCTGACTGCCGACTACAAGAAGGGCCGTGCTCCCTGGGGGCAGGACCTGCGGGGCGATGCCGCGGGTCTGAGCGTGTATCAGCGTCACTTGCTGGTCACTGGGTTGTCGAACCAGGGCAAGACGGCTTCCCTGCGGGCGCTGGCGCTGTGGCTGGCGCTGGACCGGTCGGTGCAGTTCTGGATCGCCGACCTGAAGGGCATCGGTGACTGGAGTATGTTCGATGGCATCGCTCAGGTGCTGATCGAGGGCCCCTCCGATGACCACGTCATCCAGGCCACCGAGATGGTCGAGGACGCGGTAGAGGAGATGAACCGGCGGATCGAGACCCGCCGCATGGACCCGGCCGCCGTGTTCCCGCCGCTGATCGTGCTGGTGGATGAGGCGCAGTTGGCGTTCATGTGCCCGGTCGTCGGTGAGGACAAGCGCCCCTACGGCGGGTCCAAGGCCACCTCCCGGTACTTCATGGCCGTCCGGAAGATCCACAACCAGGGTCGTGCGGTCGACGTGCTGATGTGGCAGGGCACGCAGGACCCCACCGACCAGAACCTTCCCAAGCTGGTCCGGGAGGGCGCCCACACCCGTGCGTCCCTCGTGCTGGGCACCGAGTCGCAGGCCCGGATGGCGCTCGGGGACAAGGCCGTCAACGGCGGTGCCGCGCCGCACCTGCTGCGCCAGGGGCTCGACAAGGGCACCCTCGTGGTCGCCTCGGACGGCATCAAGATTCCCGCCGGTCAGGCGTCCATCACGGTCCGCACCCACTTCATCGATGACGAACCGGCCGCCGAGATCGCCGCTCGCGCCAAGGCCCTGCGGGATGGCGTGGCGACCCTGCGCGCCGTCGACCGGAGCGAGGAACGCGATCCGCTCGCCGACATCCTCGACGTCATGGGCGACGCGAAGCGCTCGTACACGCAGGACATCGTCAAGCGGCTGGCGATCCTCGATGAGGGGACGTACGGCGGCTGGACGTTCGGCGACCTGGCCCGGGTGCTGGAGGCGGCCGGGGTGGAGCCCTACAAGTCGCACGGCCGGATGGTCGTCCGCCGTGACGACGTCGCGCGCGCCCTCGCCGACCGCGACGACGACGATTCCGCTTCCGCTGTCTGACCGCGGGGAGGCACGCCCTCCCGGTCCGGGGAGGCGGGGAGAACTCCCCAACCGCCTCCCCGGACCTCCTCCCCCGCGTTGATCAGCGAAAACACCGTTTCGGGGAGGCGGGGAGGCACCCCAGCTCAACGCCCTGAAACCCCCTCCACAGCCCACCCGGCAGGGGGTGTCCCTGCCTCCCCAACCGCGTACCGGAAGGGATTCCGCATGTTCCCCGAGCACACCCGCCACGCCCCCGCCGCCGGGGCCGTGGAAGTCCACCAGCCCACCCCCATCACCCCCGCCGCCGTCCCGGCGCCGGTCGTCCCGGTCCAGCCGCACACGGTGCCGACCGTGGCGAGCGTGGTCCTGCCGGACGGACGGGTCGTCACCGGCTACGCCATCCCCGCGGCCCAGCCCGAACCGGTCGTCGCCAAACCGGCCGTCTCCCGCGCCGCGGTGAACGTCGCCCTCGGGGGCGTGGGGTTCCTCGCCGTGTGCGGCGGACTGCTCCTGCTCACCTCGTTCATCGCCGCCCTCACCGCGCTGATCACCCAGCTCATCATCCTCGCCGCCGTCATCTTCGGCGGCTGGATCGCCATCCAGGTCTTCACCGCACGCGGCCACCGCGACGCCGGGACCACGGTCAACATCCGCAAAGCGATCTTCAAGCGCAACCACTTCCACGGCTGACAGGAGACCAACCCCTATGCCCCGACTCCGCATCCGCGTCCACGGCTGGACGCGCCGTGCCCTGGTCCTCACCGACACCCCCGACCCCGACTGCGCCGACTGCCGGGGGGAGGGCGGCCACGCGTACGACTACGGCGATCACAACGGCGAATACGCCGGTACGGAATGGGAGTCCTGCGGCTGCTGGAACCAAAACCGCCGCTGGACCCTGCTCCGCCTCCCGCGCCGCCCCCGCTGGCTGCGCCGCCGCGATACCGGCCGTGACCCGTGGGGCCCCGGCGGCTACAGCAACGAACCGCCCTTCTAGCTACGCCAAGGGCGGCTCCCTCGTCTCGCCAAAGTCGCGGGGCCGCCCTTGCCAGCCAGCACCTTCAAGGAACTGGAGACATCCAGCATGACCCATGACGTCCGTTCCGCGCTGTTGTCCGCAGCGTTGGACGCCGCAGAACGCGGCTGGCACGTCTTCCCGATCCGCCCCCGTATGAAGCGCCCACCGGCCCTGCACGGTGCGGACTCCTGCACCCGAACCGGCCCGTGCACGAACGGGCACCTGACGTGGGAGCAGCGGGCCACCACCGACCCCGACCGCATCCGCGCCGCCTGGTCGCGGGCCCCATTCAACGTCGGCATCGCATGCGGCCCCTCCGGACTGGTCGTGGTCGACCTGGACACGCCAGAGCACAAGGGCAGTTCGGACGCGCCTGACGGCGCGGCAACCTTTCGAGCGCTCTGCGAGCGCGCCGGACACGCCGTCCCGGAGACCTACCGTGTGCGGACCGCGAGCGGTGGAACGCACCTGTACTTCACCGCCCCCGACGGGGCGCGGCTGTCCAACACCGCCGGGACCGTGGCGGATTCGGTCGACACCCGCGCATGGGGCGGCTACGTCGTCGCAACGGGCAGCATCACCCCCGCCGGACCCTACGAGGCTCTGTGCGGCCCTGAGACCGCCTCCCTGCCCGTCTGGCTCCAAACCATCCTGCAACCCGCCCCCAAGCCGTCTCAGGCACCCTCAACGGCCACCATGGGGCAATCTCGCCGATATGCGGATGTAGCACTCGCCAACGAGACACGGAACGTGGCCACGGCTCAAGTCGGGGAGCGGGAAGCGAAGTTGTTCCGGGCCGCCCGCGCTCTGGGACGGTTCGTCGCGTGGGGCGACATCCCCCGGCACAGGGTCGAGCAGGCTCTTCAGGAGGGGGGCGAGGCGGCCGGACTGTCCGCGTCCGAGTGCCGCTCCACCCTCCGCAGCGCTCTCAACTGGTCCATCGCACACAACCAGCGCAGGCGGGAGGCGGCATGAACCCCCGCTCCCGCCCCCCTCTGAAGAGCATCACCACCACCACGGCGGACCCGCGCGCCGCCGAACCGGCCGCATCGCGCCCGGCCGTGGGCGAGCCGACAGGCGCCGCCCGCAAGGGCGTCCGTACTGCTCTTGGTTCTGACCCGCAGACGGTCACCGTCACCGGCATCACCCCGGGGCTTCAGATCCGGTGCTCGGGTGTACCGGTCGCGGACTGGCTGTGTGCCTGCGGACATCACGAACGCGCCCGGGGCCGTGCCGCAGTCATGGAGCTGCAAGCTCGCGTACGGGTCGGCACCTGCCCGCACGCCACGATCACGGAAGGAAGGGCCGCCGCATGACCCCCACCATCGACGGGGCCGCACTGCTCAACGAGGTGGAAGCCTTCCACCGCCGGTTCAACGTCTTCCCCACCGAAGCCGCCTACGTCGCCGTGGCCCTGTGGGACGCGCACGCCCACCTGCTCGACTGCTTCGACTCCACGCCGCGTCTGGCGTTCCTGTCCCCGGAGCCGGGATCGGGGAAGTCGCGGGCGCTGGAGATCGTAGAGACGCTGGTCCCGCAGCCCATGACGGCCGTGAACGCGTCCGCCGCCGCCCTGTTCCGGTCGGTGTCCGGGGCGAACGGTCGGCCGACGATCCTGTTCGATGAGATCGACACGATCTTCGGCCCCAAGGCGGGGGACAACGAGGAACTGCGCGGCTTCCTGAACGCCGGGCACCGCCGTACCGGGGTCACCTACCGGTGCATCGGCGACGGAGGAAACCAGACCGTGCAAGCCTTCCCGTCGTACTGCGCGGTCGCGGTCGCCGGACTCGGCTCGCTGCCGGACACGATCATGACCCGATCAGTCGTCATCCGCATGCGCCGACGGGCCCGCAACGAGCGTGTGGAAGCCTTCCGGGCCCGCGTCCACGAAGCGGAAGGACACGCGCTGCGTGACCGGCTGGCCCAATGGGCCGAGCACGCACGGGGGTTCGTCATGGGGGCGTGGCCGGACATGCCCGAAGGAGTCACCGACCGGCCCGCCGACGTGTGGGAACCCCTGCTCGCCATCGCCGACGCGGTTGGGGGCGACTGGCCCCGGCGGGCGCGGGAAGCGTGCGTGACGCTCGTCAAAGCCGCCCAGTACACCGACAAGCACAGTCTCGGGATCAGGCTGCTCACCGACCTGCGCGACCACGTGCTCATCGGTATCGACCGCCTGCCCACCATTGCGATCCTGGATCGGCTGAACGCCCTGGATGACGCGCCGTGGGCCGATCTCGACGGCAAGCCGCTCGACAATCGGCGCCTGTCCCGGATGCTCGGGGACTACATGACGGCCGACAACGAGCCGATCCGATCCCGCAACATCCGCACCGCCGGGGGAGTCCTCAAGGGGTTCGTCGCCGCTGACCTTGACGACGCGTGGGCCCGCTACTGCCCGCCCCCACGCTGGACCCTCCCCCAGAACCCCGCTACAGCCGCTACACCGCTACAGCCCAGTTCAGAGCCCCCGAATCTGTAGCGGCACCGAAGCGTGTAGCGGCTACGCCGCTACCCCCGCACCGCGCGCGTAGCCGCTACACGCCGCCCCTCCGCTACAAAAAACCCGCCGCTGACCTGCGATGTAGCGGCGTAGCGGATGTAGCGGACTTCCCAGGAGGGGGCCAAGGCCCCGGACTCTCGCGTAGGAAGGTCGCCCCGATGAGTACCGCCCTGCCGTCCGCCGTCGATGACCCGACGCTGGTTCTCCTGACCGTCGAAGAGGCTGCCCGCCGTCTCCGCATTGGCCGCACCACTTGCTACCGGCTCATCCGTACCGGAGAGCTGGAGTCGATCCCGGTCGGCGGTCTGCGTCGCATACCTGCGGACGCCCCCGCCGCGTACGTCGCCCGCCGCCGCGCTGAGCAGCGCGCCGCTTGATCACCTCTCACCGGGACGCCATCTCTCTACGGGGTGGCGTCCCGGGCGTTTCCACCACCCTCAACCTGAAGGAGTCCGCCCGTGGCGGAAGAGAAGAAGCGCACCCGGCAGCCGAACGGCCGTTCGTCCATCTATCTGGGGAAGGACGGCAAGTGGCACGGTCGTGTCACTGTCGGCATCCGTGACGACGGTCGCCCCGACCGCCGTCACGTCGAACGCAAGACCCGAGCTGAGGTGACGGCGGCCGTGCGGGAGCTGGAGAAGCAGCGCGACGGCGGCGCGGTACGGAAGGCAGGGCGGGTCTGGACAGTCGAGACGTGGCTGACCCACTGGGTGGACACGATCGCTCCGCTCGCGGTCAACGAGAACACGATGGTCGGGTACGGCGTCGCCGTGCGGAAGCACCTGATTCCCGCACTTGGAGCGCACCGCCTGGACAAGCTGGGCCCGGAGCACATCGAGCGCTTTTACGGGAAGATGCAGGCAGACGGCAGGCGGGCGGGCACGATCCACCAGATTCACCGCACCTTCCGTACCGCCCTCAACGAGGCTGTTCGGCGCGGCCACCTCACCCGTAACCCGGTGCAGCTCGCCAAGGCACCTCGTGTGAGCGAAGAGGAGATCGAGCCGTACACCGTTGACGAGGTGAAACGGCTGTTGCGAGCCGCAGACGACCGCCGTAACTCCGCTCGCTGGGCTGTGGCCCTGGCACTCGGACTGCGGCAGGGTGAGGCGTTGGGCCTGAAGTGGGCCGACGTGGACATGGAACGCGGCGTGTTGATGGTGCGTCGGAGCCGTCGCCGTCCGCGCTACGCCCACGGGTGCGGCGACACCTGCGGCCGGAAAGCCGGGTACTGCCCCCAGCGGCAGCGCACCAACCCGGAGACGGCCGACACGAAGTCCCGCGCTGGCCGTCGGGCAGTCGGCATGCCCGCACAGCTTGTGGACCTGCTTCGGGCCCATCGGGTGAAGCAGGAAGCCGAACGGGTGGCGGCTGGCGACAAGTGGACGGATCAAGGCTGGCTCTTCGCCACCCCGGACGGACGCGGTACCCCGCCCCGTACCGACTACGACGACTGGAAGGAGCTACTGGAAGACGCCAAGGTGCGGGACGGCCGACTGCACGACGCACGCCACACCGCCGCCACGGTGCTGCTGATCCTCGGAGTCTCCGAGCGGGCCGTCATGGGGCTCATGGGGTGGTCCACTACGGCCATGGCCGCGCGGTATCAGCACATGGTCGACTCCGTGCGGAAGGACGTTGCGCGGCAGGTTGACGGGCTGATCTGGAAGCCGGACGCGGACGGGCCCGGAGACGATGACGATGGGGCCGCCGGGGTGCTCGTACCGGCCAACTGAGACGGAAACTGAGACGGAAGCCGAAGGGGCGCCCGGTGTGTTGGACCGGGCGCCCCTTCTACCTGCGGTAGCGGAGGGATTTGAACCCTCGGTGACTTGCGCCACACTCGCTTTCGAGGCGAGCTCCTTCGGCCGCTCGGACACGCTACCGAGGGAGACCCTACAACACCCGGGGCCATGGTCCGAAATCCGAATTCAGCGGTCCCGGAAGAACGCGGTGAGCAGCCCGGCGCACTCCTCGGCCAGGACGCCCTCGACGACCTCGGGCCGGTGGTTGAGCCGCCGGTCGCGCACGAGGTCCCACAGCGACCCGGCCGCGCCCGCCTTCTCGTCGCGGGCGCCGTAGACGACACGGTCGACGCGGGCCTGCACGAGCGCGCCCGCGCACATCGTGCAGGGCTCCAGCGTGACCACGAGCGTGCACCCGGCCAGCCGCCAGCCGCCCAGCGAGGCCGCGGCCCGCCGGAGCGCGAGGATCTCCGCGTGGGCCGTCGGGTCGCCGGTGGCCTCGCGTTCGTTGTGGCCGCTCGCGAGCACTGTCGTGCCGTCCGGGGACAGCACGACGGCGCCGACCGGGACGTCCCCGCCGCGGACGGCCCGCTCGGCCTCGGCCAGGGCACCGCGCATCGCGGTCCGCCAGCGATCGCGTACCGGATCCGGGGTCCGCCCGGTGGGTGAGGTGGTCAGCGGACGGTCTCCAGCACCTCCGAGGCGCCCAGGGCGTCGGCGATCGCGCCCAGCGCGTCCTCCGCGTCCAGGGCGCGCAGCTCCTTCTCGCTGACGCCGAGGTCGTCCAGGATCTCGCTGTCGCCCACCGGACCGTGGGTCACCGCTTCGGCGGACGGGCCGTCCTCGTCGTCATCGTCTTCCTCGGACTCGCCGTCCTCGGTGCCGTCGAGGTTCAGGGCGTCCAGGTCGGGGCCGTCCGAGCCGGGTTCGCGGCCGAGCAGTTCGTCGGTGAGCAGGAGTTCGCCGTAGGCGCTGCGGGCAGCGGCGGCGGCATCGGAGACGTAGATGCGAGGGTCGTCCTCGCCGTCCACGCGGACGACGCCGAACCACGCGTCCTCCTGCTCGATCAGAACGAGCACCGTGTCCTCTTCGGGAGAGGCTTCCCGGGCCAGGTCGGCCAGATCCGACAGGGTTTCCACATCGTCGAGCTCTGTGTCGCTCGCTTCCCACCCGTCTTCGGTGCGCGCGAGCAGTGCGGCGAAGTACACCGTGACTCTCCCACTGGTCTTAGGCGTGCCGGTTGGGGGTCCCCCCGGCGGAGGTTCTGGGCGGAGAGAGCTGGGCTCCGAGCCCCACCCACTCGGAATCGTGGCAGAAACAAAGCGCTCAGGGGACGTCTTCGGCTCCCTGTGTCTGGCAGTTTTGATCGCACGTGTGCAAAGTCGCATCCGGACGTCGGTCAAGGAATCACCAGCGCACTCGTTGCCGCCACCTGCGGATCGTACGCGGCTTTTGGGGACGCTCACGCACGCCCTACCCGCAACGCACTCGCGACGGCCGGTCTTCCCTACCAGCGGAAGGTGCGCATGCGCATCGCGTGCCGGAGTCTGGCCGCCTTGGCGCGTCGCGGCTGGACGCGGTCGCGCAACTCGCGCGCCTCGGCCAGCTCGCGCAGGAACCGTGCCCGGCGGCGCCGGCGCTCGGCGTCGCCGTCCGGCTCGGACGCGCCCGCGGCGGTCGTGTCGGCGGTTGTGCCGTCGGTCGTGTCGGAGCCGTCGGGCGCGCCGGGGCCGCCGGACGGGTCCGCTGTGTGCTCGGGCTGCTCAGGCATCGGTTCACCACCCCGGTCAGTCCCAGCCACTTTCCCCCGGACGGGCGGTTTGACGCCAGCGCGAGCTGCGCGGAAGCGCGGTTACTGTTATGGGCATGCGTCTCCACGTCGTCGACCACCCCCTGGTCGCCCACAAGCTCACCACGCTGCGCGACCGGCGCACCGACTCCGCGACCTTCCGGCGGCTCGCCGACGAACTGGTCACCCTGCTCGCCTACGAGGCCACGCGGGACGTGCGCACCGAACAGGTCGACATCACGACGCCGGTGGCCGCGACCACCGGCGTCAAACTGTCCCACCCGCGCCCGCTGGTGGTGCCGATCCTGCGCGCCGGGCTCGGCATGCTGGACGGCATGGTCCGGCTGCTGCCGACCGCCGAGGTGGGCTTCCTCGGCATGATCCGCGACGAGGAGACGCTGCTGGCCTCCACGTACGCCACCCGTATGCCGGAGGACCTGTCCGGCCGGCAGGTGTACGTCCTGGACCCGATGCTCGCCACCGGCGGCACCCTGGTCGCGGCGATACGGGAGCTGATCAAGCGCGGCGCCGACGATGTGACCGCCGTGGTGCTGCTCGCCGCGCCGGAGGGCGTCGAGGTCATGGAGCGCGAACTCGCGGGCACCCCGGTCACGGTCGTCACGGCTGCGGTCGACGACCACCTCAACGGGCAGGGCTATATCGTCCCCGGCCTGGGAGACGCGGGGGACCGGCTGTACGGGGCGGCCGAGTAGGCCGGTGCGACGGCCACCGGCGGCCCTCCGCGGCTCGACGGGCGTCGGCGTCGTGCCGCCGTCGGCCCTTCTCCGCCGCGCCCCCGCTCACGGCCGCCGGTGGCCTCACCAACGGCGACGGCCTGCCGGCCACCGGCCGCACCCCGTAGGCCGTACGGAACCGGCAGAACGCGATCACAGAACCGGCAGAACGCGACCGACGTCGGTGCCACGTCCCCGGGATCGACGGTCCCGGGGACGTGGCACAGCCCGGCGTACGGCCGTCGTAGCCTTTCTTCGCCCCGGCTGGCGTGGCGGCTTTCGGTGGTCCTTGGCCGACGCGGGCCGGCGCAGCGGCTGTCGGTCGTCCTTCTTGGGCGCGGGCCGGCGTGTGGCTGGGGGCGGTCCCTCTTCGGCGGGGATCGGCGTGCGGCTTTCGGCGGTTCCACTTCGCCCCGGCCCGGCGTACGGCCGTCGGCACCTGTCCGTCCGTGGAGCAGGCCGGCGTGCGGTGGCTCTGGCACGTCCTGGCGTGGGCCGGCGTACCGCTCAGCAGTCCTTCTTCGTCGTGGTGGACGCCTGCCTCGGTGCGGCGAGCGCGGCCAGCGCCTTGTCGGCGTCGGCCTGCTTGGCCAGGCCCTGGAAGCCGGTGCCGAGGATGAGGTCGAGGGCGGCGTCCTTGCGGCCGGCGTCGGTGCGGCGCTCGGCGCTGCCGAGCTGGGTGGCGAGGACGGGCAGCGTGGTGTTCAGCGCCGAGCCGGGGCCGATCAGCATCCCGGTGCCCTTGATCTTCTGGTCGAACCGGGCGGGAGCGTTGCCGACCTCGCCGATCTTGAAGCCGCGCTTCTCCAGTTCGTCCGCGGTGGCCTTGGCGAGGCCGGTGCGGGGCGTGGCGTTGTAGACGTTGACGGTGATCGTGCCGGGCCGGGGCGGTGCCGCGGCCGGGCTCGGGGAGGCGTCGGCCCCCGTGGGGCAGTCCGAAGCGGAGCCGGCCGCCGAGGCTTTCTTGCCGCCGGTGAAGACATCGATGAGTTGCAGGGTCCCCCAGCCGATCAGACCGAGCACGGCGACCGAGGCCACCAGCCCGAACACGAGCCTGCCGCGCCGCCGGGGAGGGCGCATCCTCGGGTACTTGTCCCCCGTGATCCGGTACTTGCCGCCCATGCCGGGGGGAGTCAGCATGCTCATGAGCGCAGCGTAGTGCGCCGGAGCGGCCGTGCCTACTAGATGATCATTCGATGCCGGGCAGGAGAACCCGAAAGGGTCAACGGGTGACCGGCATATGGCCGGTCGGTGTCCGCCGGATGTCCCGGATGTCCGCCGATCCCGCTGAATCCGGCACCGAATACGATGCGTTCGGCCGGTGGTGTGACCGACGGTCCGCGGCCGGGGCCCGGGCGTGGTCGCCGACGCGTTCCGCGGGCCCGGCGCCTTCCGCGGGACCCGACGTGTTCCGCGGGGCCGGTCGCCGTCCACGCGGGCGCCGCCGTGGCCGCCTGCGGGCGTCAGTCCAGTTCGAGCACGCGCGCGTGCAGCACCTGGCGCTGCTGCAGGGCCGCGCGTACCGCGCGGTGCAGGCCGTCCTCCAGGTAGAGGTCGCCCTGCCACTTCACGACGTGCGCGAAGAGATCGCCGTAGAAGGTCGAGTCCTCGGCGAGGAGGGTTTCCAGGTCGAGCTGGCCCTTGGTCGTCACGAGCTGATCGAGGCGGACCGGGCGCGGCGCGACGTCCGCCCACTGCCGGGTGCTCTCCCGGCCGTGGTCGGGGTACGGCCGGCCGTTTCCGATGCGCTTGAAGATCACACGGAAAGCCTACCGGTCAACATGTTCCGGGCGCAGCCGTGGAGGCGGAGTGCGACGCTGGAAAAGACGCCGCACATAGGGGCATATCGGGAACAGGGGGCTGAGATGAGTGACAGCGAGACGGTGCGGCCTGCCGCCGCCCCCGAGACCCCCGGGAGCGCTCCCGGCCTGCCGCCGGAGGCCCTGGAGATCGCCGCCGGATACGCCTTCGCCGGCCCGGCGCTGGACCTGGGCGCCCTGCTGTGGGACGGGCGGTGCCTGCCCGACGCGCAGATCCGCGTCCCGCTGCCGATGCTCACCCGGCACGGACTGGTCGCGGGCGCCACCGGCACCGGCAAGACCAAGACCCTGCAACTGATCGCCGAGCAGCTGTCGGCGCAGGGCGTGCCGGTGTTCCTGGCCGACGTCAAGGGCGATCTGTCCGGTGTCTCGGCGCCGGGCACCGGGGACGACCGGGTGCGCGGCCGGGCGGCTCAGGTGCGCCAGCCGTGGAGTCCGGCGGGCTCCCCCGTCGAGTTCTTCGCGCTCGGCGGTCTGGGGCACGGCATCCCCGTCCGGGCCACGATCACCAGCTTCGGCCCGGTGCTGCTGGCCAAGGTGCTCGGGCTCAACCAGACCCAGGAGCAGTCGCTCGGCCTGATCTTCCACTACGCCGACACCAAGGGCCTTGAGCTGTTCGACCTGAAGGACCTCAGGGCGGTCGTCGCGTTTCTGACCTCCGACGAGGGCAGGGCGGAGCTGAAGCGGATCGGCGGGCTGTCGACGGCCACGGCCGGGGTGATCCTGCGTTCGCTCACCGCCTTCGAGGCGCAGGGCATGGCCGGTTTCTTCGGGGAGCCGGAGTTCGCGACCGGTGACTTCCTGCGGACCGCGGCCGACGGCCGCGGCATCGTCTCCGTCCTCGAACTGCCCGCCGTGCAGGACCGGCCGCGGCTGTTCTCGACCTTCCTGATGTGGCTGCTCGCCGACCTCTTCCACGACCTTCCGGAGGTCGGTGACGTCGACAGACCGAAGCTGGTCTTCTTCTTCGACGAGGCGCATCTGCTGTTCGACGGCGCCTCCAAGGCGTTCCTCGACGCGATCACCCAGACCGTGCGTCTCATTCGCTCGAAAGGGGTCGGCGTCTTCTTCGTCACCCAGAGCCCGAAGGACGTGCCGTCCGACGTCCTCGGGCAGCTCGGCAACCGGGTGCAGCACGCGCTGCGGGCCTTCACCCCGGACGACCAGAAGGCCCTGAAGGCCACGGTGCGGACCTTCCCGAACTCGGCGTACGACCTCGAAGAACTGCTCACCACCCTCGGCACCGGCGAGGCCGTGGTCACCGTGCTCAGCGAGAAGGGCGCCCCGACCCCGGTCGCCGCGACCCGGCTGCGCGCGCCCCGGTCCCTGATGGGCCCGGTGGACGGCGCCGCCGTGGACCGGGCCGTTCAGGGGTCCTCGCTGTACGGCCGTTATGCACAGGCTGTGGACCGGGAGTCCGCGTACGAGAAGCTGACGGCGGCGCAGGAGCGGCCCCGGCCCCGGGAGACGGGGACCCCGGCGGAGCGGGGCGGGGCGGCCGAGCGGGAGCCGACCCTGGTCGAGCAGGTCGTCGGCAGCGGCATGTTCAAGTCCCTCGCGCGGTCGGTGGGCACACAGCTCGGGCGGGAGATCACCCGTTCGCTGTTCGGCACGGCCCGCAGGAGGCGCTGAGCCGGGCGCCGGCCCACGCGGCTGACCCGCGGGGCGACGCCCGGCCCGCGGGTCAGCCGCGTTCCCGTTTCACGGGTTGCTGCTGCGGCTTCGGCTTGTCCGTCTCCGTCTTCGGTGCGCCGCGCAGGGCCTCCGCGCGCAGCAGGGCGCGCAGGACCGCGTAGGTGTCTGAAGGCATGGCTATGTTCCTCGCGTTCCTTGTGTTCCGCGTGTTCCGCATGTTCTGCGTGTTCCGAAATCGGTTCTGGTGCCTGGTGAGTGGTGTGGGGTGCCGACGGGCCTGGGGAGGCGGGGTCGGTCAGCAGCGCAGCACCACGGAACACAGGGCGCGCAGCGCGTACGGCGACCGGGGCGCCGGCGCGGGCAGCGGGCGGCCGTGCGGGAGGACGTCCGCCGGGAGGGCGAGCGGCGCGGGGCGCACGGGCACGAGAAGCTGGGGGACCGCCCGGGACGGTGGCCGCAGGGCCGTGTCCAGGCCGTCGTGCTGCACGACGTCGCCGGCGAACACCGGCGTCGCGTGCGCCTCGGCGTTGACGCCGGGCACCAGCAGGGCGAGCAGCAGCACGAGCACCCGCAGCCAGGCCCGGCCGTGCGGGAGGGTGCGTGTGCCGCTCATCGACGGTGCTCTGCCCGCGGCGCGTACGGCATCCGTCGCGGCGGCCCCGAGATCCGCTCGTACGGCGTACGCGGGGGCATCACACGGCGCGGGGCACCTGGCGGGCATGGCCGTGGATCCGGACGGACGTGAAGATCTCGACGATGCCGACCGCGACCAGCCAGACGCCGCCGACCAGGGTGAGCACGGCGATCGACGCGAACGGCGAGACGATCAGCACGATCCCGGCGACGAAGGTGACGAGGCCGAGGAAGATCTGCCAGCCGCGCGCGGGCATGGCGCCGTCGGATGCGGCGGCCAGGGTCTGGGTGATGCCGCGGATCAGCCAGCCGATGCCGATCCACAGGGCGAGCAGCAGGATCGACTGCATGGGGCCGCGGAAGCAGAACAGGCCCAGCAGGATCGACAGGGCGCCGCTGATGAAGGCGAGGACCCGCAGCGAGGTCGCCCTGTGGGTGCCGAACGCGGCGATCAGCTGGAAGACGCCGCTGACCAGCAGGTAGATGCCGAAGAGCACGCCGGCGGCGAGCAGTGAGGCACCCGGCCAGACCAGCACGAGGACACCCAGGATCAGGGAGGCGACCCCGGTGAGCAGGACCACCTGCCAGGCGGCGCGGGACAGCGCGTGCAGCGGCCCCTCGAAGGGGGGCTCGGGCTCGTGGCGGCCGGCCGCCGGATGGGTGGCGTGGACCTTGCGGTCGTCGTACTCGGGGCCCCACGCGGAGCCGCTGCTCGGTGGCTCGGTCATGCTCCATGCTTGGACCGGCCCCGAGCCGCCCGCCACCCGGGCCGGGCCACCCGGCTGACGCCGGGCCCCGGAGGGGCGCGGGGAACTGCGCGAGCAACCACGACGCCGCCGCGGCCGACCGACGGCCCATGACGGCTCGCTCGGCGGAGGGCGTTGTAGCGGTGCACGGCTGGTTTCTGGGAGTGCGGCGCGGCGAGCGGGCTGCTTGCCCGGCAGCGCGCGGAAGATCTGTGCCTTCCGCCTGCCGAACCCGGGCCCCGCAGGGGCGCGGGGAACTGCGCGAGCAACCACGACGCCGCCGCAGACGAACGACGGCCCGTGACGGCTCACCCCGCGGAGCGGGACCGCGCCCTGCCATCCGCGCCCCTGTGCCATGGCTCCTCCGTGTCTCGCGTACGATTCCCCACGATGCCGGACGTACTTAGGTGAGGCTAACCTAAAGAAGAGTGGGGTTGCAGGGTGACCATCGAGATCTACCGCGACGCCTTCGGCATCCCGCACCTGCGGGCCGGCAGCGCCCGCGAACTCGCCCGCGCACAGGGGCGGGTCACCGCCCACGACCGCGCCTGGCAACTGGAGGTCGAACGGCACCGCTCCTGCGGGACCTCGGCGTCCTTCCTCGGCGCCGAGGCCCTGTCCTGGGACGTGTTCGCCCGCCGCGCCCGCCTGGACGACACCGCGAGACGCTGCTTCGCGGCCCTGGAGAGACGGGACGCGGAAACGGCGGACTGGGTGCGGGCCTACGTCGCCGGGGTCAACGAGGGGCTTGACCAAGGCGCCCGCCGCGCACCCGAGTTCGCGCAGACCGGGCTCGTGCCGGGCCGCTGGCGGCCGTGGACCCCGCTGGCCGTCTGGCTCGGCACGCACATCCTGTTCGCCGGCTTCCCCGCCAAACTCTGGCGGGAGACGGCCGCACGGCACCTGGGGCCCGCGGCCGTCGGGCTGTTCGCCACGGACGGACCGGGCACCGCGGGCAGCAACGGCTGGCTCGTCAGCGGCGCGCGCACCGCCACCGGGCGGGCGGTCCTCGCCGGCGACCCGCACCGGTTCATCGAGGACCCCGGCGTCTACCAGCAGATCCGGCTCGCCTGCCCCGAGTTCGACGTCGTCGGCCTCGCCGTGCCGGGCGTCCCCGGCATCCCCCACTTCGGCCACACCGGCACCGTCGCCTGGGCCATCACCAACGCCATGGCCGACTACCAGGACCTGTACCGCGAACGGCTGCGCCGCACCGGCGCGGGGGTGCAGGCCCTCGGGCCCGACGGCATCTGGCGGCGCGCCCACCGGCACACCGAGACCGTGCGGGTCGCCGGGCAGGACCCGGTCGAGATCGAGGTCATCGAGACGGCCCGCGGCCCGCTGATCGCCGGCGGCCCGGAGGGCCTGGACGGCGGCGTCCCGGCACCGGACGGACCGCCGGCCCTCGCCCTGCGCCATCCGCCCCGGGTCACCGAGGAGTTGGGGTTCGGCGCACTGCTTCCGCTGCTGCGGGCCCGGCGGGCCGACGACATCGACCGGGCCCTCGACGCCTGGGTGGAGCCGGTGAACGTGGTGCTGGCCGCCGACACCGAGGGCGGGGTGCTGCACCGGGTCGCGGGATGGGTGCCGCAGCGGTCCGAGGCCAACCTGCTCGGACCGGTGCCCGCGTGGCGGCCGGGGCACGACTGGCGCGGGCGGCACCCCATGCCCCGCGCCCAACTGGCCGACGGCGTCGCCGTGATGGCGAACCAGCGCGGGCTCGCCACCCCCCTCGGCGTCGAGTTCGCCCCGCCGCACCGCGCCGATCGCATCCGCGCCCTGCTCGACGAGCGCCGCACCTGGTCGGCCGGCGACATGCCCGCCCTCCACACCGACACCCACCTCGCCTCCGCCGGCCCCCTGATCGACCAGCTGGCCGCCCTCGACGGCCTCACCCCACGGGCCGCCCGGCTCCGGGACCGCCTCCTGGCCTGGAACCGCCGGATGGACGCGGACAGCGCCGACGCCGCGGTGTACGCGGCGGTGCGCGGCGCCGTCGTGCGCTCTCTCGCCGCGCACCCGGCGTTCGCCCCGCTCACCGAGCCGCCCGCCTACCCGGACGTGCTGCTGCCCTGGCTCGGCCTTCTCCCTCGGATCGGCTACGCCCTCGAACACCTGCTGACGGCTGGGGACTTGTACGGCATCGACCGCCCCGCCGCGGTTCGTGCCGCCGTGGAGGAGGTGGCCGCGGCGCCGCCCGCCGGCACCTGGGCCGACACCCACCGCCTCGCGCCCTGGCGGGCACGGGCGGGCACGCCGTACGAACCGGCCGCCGAACCCGGCCTCGCCGGCGACCACGACTGCGTGCTGTGCACCTCCGCCGTGCCCGGCGTCACCGACCTCGCCGCCCGCGCCCCGGCCGCCCGCTACGTCTGGGACCTGGCCCGCCGCGAGGACAGTGGCTGGGTGGTGCCGTTCGGCGCCGACGGCGTCCCGGGCGCGCCCCACCACCGCGACCAACTCCCCCTGTGGATACGGGGAGAACTCGTCCCGGTCGTCACCGACTGGGCCCGTCTGACGAAGGAGACCGCGATGCCCGCCCCGTACGCCGCCGCCCGCGAGGCCGTGCACGAGCAGCAGGTCGACGGCTTCGGCACCGTCCGCATCCTGCCGCTCGACCCGCACGCCGACGCCGCGGTGATCCACGCCTGGGTCAGCGACGAACGCGCCGTCTTCTGGGGCATGAACGGCCTCACCGAGGACGAAGTGGCCGACATCTACGCCCACTTGGCCGGCCTCGACACCCACCACGCCTTCCTCGTGGTCAAGGACGGCGAACCGGCCGCCCTGCTCCAGACCTACGAGCCGGAGGCCGACCGGGTCGGCGAGTGCTACGAGATACGCCCCGGCGACATCGGCGTCCATCTGCTGCTCGCCCCGGCCGGGCCGGACGGCGCCCGTTCCGGCTGGTCGTCGGCGCTGCTGTCGGCGGTCGTGGAGTACGTCCTGCGGGGCCTGGACCGGCGCCGGATCGTCGTCGACCCGGACGTGCGCAACGTCAAGGCCGTCGCCCGCTTCATGAAGCAGGGCTTCGAGCCGGGCCCGGCCGTCGTCCTGCCGGAAGTGGACCTGCCGGACGTCCAGTTGCCCGAGAAACACGCCCAACTGGCCTTCCTGCCCAGGGAAACGGCCTTTCCTGGCGACGCCTGACGGACCGCAGCCCGAACGCTCCGCAGGCCGGGCGCGGCCGCTTCGTGGCCGTCGCTCCCCAAGTCGGCGGCGTCACGCTCGAACAGGGGGGATGATCCGCTTTGCGGTGGAGCCGCACAGTGCTACAAGCACCGCGCCGTTTCGGGGCGTACGCCGGAACGCCGCTCGGTGTGCGCGAGCTTGGCAGGTCGTGGTGAGCACGGCGGGCTGTTCGTCCGTACGTATCCCAGAGCATGTGATCCCTGACACGGAGCGGTGACGTGGGCGAGCAGCGCGGCGAGGACCGGCCGGGAACCCGGCGACTGCACAGGCTGATGGTGCTGGGCGCCGTGCTGGGCCTGCTGCTGCTCGGCGGGGCGGCCCCCGCCTCGGCGCACGCCGTCCTGCGCGGCACCGACCCGGACGACGGCGGCGTCGTCGCGTCCGCCCCCCGGCACATCACCCTGACCTTCAGCGAGTCCGTCGGCCTGCTCGACGACTCCCTGCGCGTGTACGACCCGGGCAACCGGCGGGTCGCCACCGGCGAGGCCCGGCACGCGCCCGGCCGCTCCGACACGGCCCGGGTGAGGCTGCCGGACGGGCTGGGCACCGGCACCTTCACCGTGGCCTGGCGGGTCGTCTCGGCCGACAGCCACCCGATCGCCGGCGCGTTCACGTTCTCCGTCGGCGCACCCTCCCCGACCACGGTGGCCGTGCCCGAAGGACCCGACGGTGACCCCGTCACCGGCGGCCTGTACGGCACCGCCCGCTACGCCGCCTACCTCGGCTTCGCCCTGCTCGTCGGCGCCCTGACGTTCCTCGCCCGCTGCCGGCCGGCGCATCCCGGACGGCTGCGGCGCCTGGTCGCGGCGGGCTGGTGGACCCTGGTCGCCGCCACCGTGGTCCTGCTCGTGCTGCGCGCCCCGTACGAGGCGGGCACCGGCCCGGCCGCCGCCCTCGCCCCCTCGGCGCTGACCCGTACCGCCACGAGCCGTCCGGGGCTCGCCCTGCTGGCCCGGCTCGCGCTGCTCCTCATCGCGGGCGCGCTGCTCACGCGGCTGCGGCGGCGCTCACGCGCGGCGCTCGTGGCGGGCGCCGTGCTCGCCGTGGCGCTGGCGCTGACCTGGGCGGCGGCCGAACACGCCTCCGCCGGCATCCAGGTGCCCCTGGCGATGGCCTCGTCCGTGCTGCACCTGCTGGCCACGGGCGTCTGGCTGGGCGGCCTCGCGGCCCTGCTCAGCACGCTGTACCGGGCCCCGGACGACATACCGGCGGCCGTGGTCGTCCGGTTCTCGCGGCTGGCCTTCGCCGCCGTGACCGTCCTGGTCGGCACCGGCGTCTACCAGTCCTGGCGCGGCCTCGGCTCCTGGGATGCGCTCGGCGGCACCTCATACGGCCGGATCCTGGTCGCCAAGCTGGCGGCGGTGGCGCTGCTGCTGGCCGTGGCCGGCCGGTCCCGGCGGTGGACGGCGCGGCTGGTGTCGGCGGGGGCCGCGGCCCGGCCGGAGCGGGTGCGGGAGCCGGTGGCCGAGCCGGTGCCGGTGCCGGTCGGTGGTCCGGCGGACCGGCCGCGGGCGGCTCAGGCGGACGGTCCGCCCGGGCCGCCCGCCGGGGACGGGCCGGGCGGCCCCGAGCCGGACCGGCGTGCGCTGCGCCGGTCCGTGCTCGCCGAAGCGGCCGTCGCGGCCGTGGTGCTGGGGCTCACCACCGTGCTGACCGGCACCCTGCCCGGCCGGGCTGCGGCCGAGGCCGCAGCGGCGGCACCGGCGACCGACATACCGGCCGCGTCCGTCACGACGGTGCCCTTCACCATCGGCAGCGCGCGCGGCCGGGTGCAGGTCACGCTGGATCCCGGCCGGGTGGGGCGGACCTCCGTGCAGGCCGTCGTGTTCGGACCCGACGGCGGGCTGTCCACCGTCCCCGAACTGCGGCTCTCCTTCACCCTGCCCGCACAGCGGATCGGGCCGATCGACGCCAAGGTCTCCGACATGGGCGGCTATTGGGGCACCGGCTCGCTGAATCTGCCCATTCCCGGGACCTGGACGATGAAGGTGACGGTTCGGGTGTCGGATCTGGACCAGGTGACGGTGACGCGCCCGATCCGGATCACTCCGTGACGGTTTGTTGTGACCGGGTGGGGATGGGGTGGGGATGGGGTGCGTTGTCGGTCGTGTGCGGGCGTGTTGTGGCTGGTCGCGCCCACGCGGCGGAGCCGCACATAGACACAGCCCCGCGCCCCCTTTGGGGCGCTGCCCTGGGGGCCTGTTCTGGCTTTGCCTGTTCTTTACAACCCGGGGGTGGGGGGTGTCGTCTCTTGGGCTGATCCGTGACCGCCCGTCGACCACCGGGCGGAGAGACGAAAGAGAGCGATCCGATGCGCCGAATTGTCCTGAGTGTCATGGCACTCGCGGCCACCGCCGTGCTGGCGGGCACCGCGCCCGCGTTCGCCGACGGGACGGCACCCTCCCCGGTCCCGAGCAGGGCCGCCACCCCCGCGCCCACCGCCGAGCCGGCCGAGCCGAGCCCGGTGGCCACCCGCGCGCCGGGCGCCGAACCCACCCGGGCGCCGGGCCGTGGACAGGTCTCCGTGGTGCCCGAGGGCGCGCCCGACACCGGGGTGACCGAGCCGTCCGCCGGGTCCGGCACCCAGGGCGGACTGGTCGGCGGGGGCGCAGCCGCGGCCCTCGTCGCGGCCGGCGGTGCCGTCTTCGTCGTACGCCGTCGGCGGGCGGCCGGGGCCACCGGGGCATGACCCCGCCCTCCCGGCGTGCGGTCGCCGCCGCGGCGCTGGCGACGCTGCTCGCCGGCTGCGGCGGCCGGACACAGGGCCCGGCCGTGCCCGCGGCCCGGGGGAGCGAGCGGGGCGGAGCGCCGGCCTCGACGGGTGCGGGAGCCGCGCCGCGCCCGCTCGCCCGTTCGGTCCCGGTCCGGTTGCTGATCCCGGCCATCGGCGTGGACACCCCGCTGCTGCGCCTCGGGCTCGCCGCGGACCGCAGCGTGCAGGTGCCGCCGGTCACCGCGCACGACCGGGCGGGCTGGTACCAGCACTCGCCGACACCGGGCCAGACAGGGCCGTCCGTCATTCTCGGTCATGTCACGGTCGGCGCCTACGGCGACGGAGTCTTCCGGCACCTGGCCCGGCTGCGCCCCGGCGAGACGATCACGGCACGCCTGGCGAACGGCGCGCGGCCGGAGTTCGCCGTCACCCGGGTACGGACCGTCGCCAAGGCGGACTTCCCGGCCGACGAGGTCTACGGCGACGTGGACCGGCCCGAGATGCGCCTGATCACCTGCGGTGGCCCGCACACCGGCGACGGCTACCAGGACAACGTGATCGTCTTCGCCGCGCTGACCGGCACCGCCCCCTGACCCGGCGGGACGCGGGACGCGAGGCCGGGTCCGCGGAACGCGCACCGCGGGCCCGGCATCTTCCCCACGGGTGCCGCCGCGCCCGGCCCCCCATGCCCCCCACCCGCCCCGTCCCTGCATACCCCCACCCGCGCCCCGAGGCGTGACGAACCTGGAGAGCGTTGAAACGGTCCCGCGACAAGGCAGCGTCCGAACTGTTCGCCGCGCTGTACCCGCGTCTCGCCGGCTGGTGCCGCCGTCTCGTCGACGACGACGAGACGGCCCACGAGATCGCCTCCGAGGCGTTCACCCGGCTCTGGGCCCGCTGGACGTCCGTGGACGAGCCCCGCGGCTTCCTCTACGTCACCGCGGCCAACCTCGTCCGCGACCACTGGCGCCGACTGGAACGCGAACGCAGGGCCGTACGCCGGGTGACCACGGAGGCCGCGGTCCGCCCGCACGCCGAGGCGCCGGACCCGTCGGTGCGGCTCCTGGTGCAGTCCCTGCCGGAACGGTTGCGCGTCCCGATCCTCCTCCACTACTACGCTGACATGCCGATCCGGGAGGTGTCCGTGCTGACCGGGCGCAAGGAAGGAACCGTCAAGGCCGACCTGCACGCGGCCCGGGAACTGCTCCGCGTCCACCTGAGGAGAAGCCTTGACCACACGCTTTGACGGCGACCCGGAGTTCGCGGCCGACGACCCCCTCCTGGTGGTCCTGCGTCCCCCGGCCGACCACCTCGGCCCGCCCCCCGGCCGCTACGAGGCGATCCGCCGGGCCGCGGGCCGGCGCAAGCTGCTGCGCGCCGCGGCCGGCGCCGCACTGACCTGTGCGGTGGCCGCCCTCGTCGCGCTGCCCCTGCACCTGTCGGCACCGGCCGCCCCCGCCCGGCCGGCGGTCCCGCTCGCGCCGCCGCCCCCGACCGCGCCGCCCGCGTCCCCGTCCGCGCCGCACTCGTCGCCGATGCCGACGCCCTCGTCGGTCCGGGAGTCCACGACTCCGGGCCTCGGCCGCGTCACCCGGGGCGCCGTCGTCGCGCCGGGCAGCGCGCCGACCACCACCGCAGCCCCGTCGTCGCGGACGGACGTCTCGCGCATCGCGCCCTCGTCGCGCGCGAGCGGAGGCGCCCCCGCCCCCACGGACGCCACACCGTCCGCCCTGCGTCGCGACTTTGGCTGATCTGCGCCGGTGGACGGGCGCCGGGAAAGCGGAGCCCGTTCTCTTATCGGCCAGCCGGAACGTGACCGATTGTCGTCGGACAACTCCTTAAGCCCACCGGGCAATTGCCTGGTGGGCTGGCCTGTGTCCGGATCAGGTAACCCCTGTTCACGCTCGGTTGGTGTCTCTCCGTAGTGTGGGGGGCCGGGAGCGGGTGGTCTCCCGTATCGCACCCATGAGACGGAGCGCAAGATGCCGTATTTCGGTCAACATCCCTGGTTGATCTTGGCTGAGATGGATCGATAAGTAGACAATTCCTTGGGCGGTCAGCCTGGGGCGAGGAACCACTGCCTACGAACGACCTCCGGATCCAGCCGGACACGGAGGCAGCGTGTTGGAGGGGTTGTGGAACGCTATTTCACCAGCGGATGGCATGAGGATCTACGGCGTCGCGTGCGGGAGTTCGCCGAGCGGGAGGTACGCCCGCGGATTCCCGAGATGGAGGCTTCCAGGACGGTCTCGCACGAGCTGTCCAGGCTCATAGCCCGGCAGGGCTGGATCGGCGTGACCATCGGCAGGGAGTACGGCGGGATGGGGGCCGGGCACCTGGCCAAGACCATCATCATCGAGGAACTTGCCCGTGTCTGCGGGGCCATGGGAGCCATGGCGCAGGCATCCCAGCTCGGCGTCGCCAAGATCATCCACTTCGGCAACGCGCTCCAGCGGCGGACCTGGCTGCCGCGCATCGCGGCCGGCGAGTGCCTGCCGACGATCGCGGTCACCGAACCGGAATCGGGCGGCCACGTCCTCGGCATGGGCAGCACCGCCGTCCGCGACGGCGACGACTACATCCTCAACGGCCGCAAGGTCTTCGTCGGCAACAGCCACGTCGGCGATGTGCACGGAGTGGTCGTCCGCACCGGTGAGGGCTCGAAGGGGCTGTCCGCCTTCCTCGTCGAGTCCGACCGCCCGGGCTTCTCGCTCGCCCCGCACCGGCCCGCCATGGGGCTGCACGGATTCAGCTTCGGTGAACTCGTCTTCGACAACTGCCGGGTGCCGGCGGCCAATCTGCTCGGCGGGGAGGGCCAGGGCCTGGCCGTCGCCTACTCGTCGAGCGTGCTGTACGGGCGGCCCAACCTCACGGCGGTCTCGCTCGGCATCCACCAGGCGGCCTTCGAGGAGACCACCGCGCTGTGCAGCAAGCGCGAGCGGTACGGCGCACCGCTCGCCCAGCTGAACAGCATCAAGCTCAGGCTGGGCAGGATGAAGTCACGGCTGATGACGGCGAGGCTGGCCGCCTACCACGCCGTGCACCTGCTCGACCAGGGGCTGCCGTGCGATGCCGAACTGATGAACGCCAAGTTCCTCAATCATGAGTCGGCCGTCGAATCGGCCCGCGACGCCATGGAGATCCACGCGGCGAGCGGCCTGTTCACCGACCGCCCGGTCGAGCGCTATCTGCGGGACGCGCACCACATCTACGCCCCCGCGGGCACCTCGGACATCCAACTGCTGCGGCTCGGCGAGGTCGCCCTGGGCACGGCCAAGGGCCAGTGGTCGGAACGGCTGTCCGGTCTCGTCCGCACCGTCGAGCCGCGCCGCCGGCTGGGACAGCTGGAGACGGCGGGCCTGGGCTGAACGACCGGGAGCCACGGACACAGCGTCGTGCCCGCGGCTCCCGCGCATCGGCCCAGGGCCCCACCGCACGCGGGGCGTTCGCCCCGCGGCGGCTCAGATCCCGCCCCGGCTCTCCAACTCGTGGATCCGGTCGACCAGTTGCTGGGCCATCGACTTGATGGTGGTCAGCCCGTCCCGCCCCCACGGGTGGGTGTCCGTGTCCACGACGCAGATCGTGCCCAGGGCCATCCCGGTCTTCCAGTCGATGAGCGGCGCGCCCATGTACGAGCGGATGCCGATCTCGTCCACCACGCGGTTCCCGGCGAACCGCGGATAGTCGCAGACGTCCTCCAGCACCAGCGCCTTCTTGCGCACCACGACATGCGGGCAGTAGCCCTGGTCGCGGGTCATCGTCCGGCCGACCTGGGGCTGCTGCTGCGGCGCCGCCTCCAGTTGCACGCCCGGCCGGCCGGCGGCGTACAGACCGGCGAAGTACTGCCGGTTCTCGTCGATGAAGTTGACCATCGAGAACGGCGCGCCGGTGACATGCGCCAGATTGCGCGCGAACTCGTCGAACTCCGGCACGGGGGTGTCCCCGATGCCGAGTTCGCGCAGCCGGGCCACCCGGGCTGGCGCGTCCCGGTCCTCCGGGGTCAGCAGCAGATGGCCGGTCGGGTCGAACGGGGTGTTGTAGGGAACCGGGGCTGACATGCAGGCTCCATTCGGTCGCGGTGAGCTGGCCTCAGCGCGACGGGTTAAGCTCCGCGGGCAAGGTGCCGGGAGTCGAGGCGAGCAGGTGCTGGACGAGGGCGATCAACACGCGGGTTCCGGAGTTGCACTGCCGCGCGTCGCACGTCACGACGGGGACGTCGGGCTTGAGATCGAGGGCCGCGCGCACCTCTTCGGCGTCGTAGCGGTAGGCGCCGTCGAACTCGTTGACGGCCACGATGAACCCGATGCCGCGCCGCTCGAAGAAGTCGACGGCGGCGAAACAGTGGTCGAGTCGCCGGGTGTCCGCGAGCACCACGGCGCCCAGCGCCCCGTTGGACAGCTCGTCCCACATGAACCAGAAGCGTTCCTGCCCGGGCGTGCCGAACAGATACAGGACGTTGTCCGGGTTCAGGGTGATGCGGCCGAAGTCCATCGCCACGGTCGTGGTCGACTTGTCCTCGATGCCCACCAGGCTGTCCGTGCGGGCGCTGACACTCGTCAGCAACTCCTCGGTGCTCAGCGGCTCGATCTCGCTGACCGCTCCGACGAAGGTGGTCTTGCCGACCCCGAAGCCCCCGGCGATGAGGATCTTCAGGGCGGTCGGAAAGGGGTCAGAGCCGCTTGCGAAGGCCATGCAGCACCGCCTCCAGGAGGTTTCGATCGGTCGGGGAGGCCGCCTCTACGACGCGGGGCGCACGCGTGGTGAGCGCCCTGTGCGTCACGAGGTCGGAAAGCAGAACTTTGGTGATGACGGCCGGCAGCCGCAGATGGGCGGCCACCTCGGCCACCGACATGGGGGCGTCGCACAGCGCGAGGACCTGGTCGTAGTCCGGGCCGAGATACGTCTGCGGCCGGGTGCCGGTGGCCATCACCATGGTCAGCAGGTCGAAGTGGGCCGAGGGACGGGTGCGCCCGTTGCTGACGGTGTACGGCCGTACTAACCGCCCGGCCTCGTCATCGAGCCACGACCCGTCCTCCGCGTCCGTCATGCTCAGCGCCCCGGATCCATCGACGCGCCGGCCGCCTGCTGGCGGGCGGGCGTGGACAGGTACGGGCGGACGCTCTTGACCAGCATGGCCATCTCGTAGCCGAGCACCGCCGCGTCGGCCTCCCGGTCGGCGAGGACGGCCAGGCAGGCGCCGGAGCCCGCAGCGCACACGAACAGCAGCACGGTGTCCAGCTCCACCACCACCTGCCGTACGTCGGCCCCCTGCGCGAACTGCATGCCCGCGCTGCGGGCCAGCGAGTGCAGGCCGGACGCCAGGGCGGCCAGGTGTTCTGCTTCGGCAACGGTGTCGAGCCCGTCGAAGGCCTTCGCCAGCCCGTCGGAAGACAGCAAAAGGGCACTGCGGGTGTAGGGGACCCGCTGGACGAGGCCGGCCAGGAGCCAGTCCAGGTTCTTCGACTGGCCGGCATGCATGTCGCTCACGGTGGCGTTCTTCTCCTCGTTACAAGTACGGAGCCTGCGGTCAGCGAGAGCTGTCGGCGGGAGGCTCGTCGGGTTCATGATCAGCGAGGCTGACTCCGCGCTGGAAGCTGGCCATCAGTCCAGGATCGTGCTCCACCTCCTGCTCGTCGTTCCGGCGGGGGGCGGGACCGTTGCGCAGTTCCGGTACCAGGTGCTCCTGTGCGCGGCGCTGCGGCAGCCGCGGCCGGTCGTTCTGGGCGTTCCCGCCGTGCGGGGAAGCGTGGTCGTGGTGTGCCGCCGGGGCGCCGGCGCCCCGCGAGTACGGCTGTGCGGGTGCGGGTGCGGGTGCGGACGACGCTGCCCGGGCCTGCGGCATCGGCTGCCGCAGGGCGGGCTGCCGGCCGGGTGCCGTCTGCACGGCCTGGTACTGCGCGGGCGGCACCTGGGCCGGGTGACCCTGGGCCGGGTGACCCTGGGCCGGGTGACCCTGGGGCGCGGCCATGTGCGCGGGGGGCATCTGCGCCGCGGGGACCCGGGCCTGGGGCAGTTGGGCCTGCGGGGCCTGGTGCGGGACCTGAGCCTGCGGGACCTGGGCCTGCGGCAGCTGGGCCTGCGGGACGTGCGCCTGCGCGGGCACCTCGGCGGGGGCCTGCGCGGGGGCCTCGACCTCCTCGTCGCCGAGCAGCCCGCGCGGGATCACCAGGATGGCCTGGACGCCGCCGTAGATGTTGCTCTGCAGCCGGACCGCGATGCCGTGCCGGCGGGCCAGCGCGGACACCACGTACAGGCCGATACGGCCGTCGGCGAGCAGCTTGCTGAGGTCGATCCGGTCGGGCTCGGCGAGCAGCGTGTTGATCCGCGTCTGCTCCTGCAGGGGCATGCCCAGACCGCGGTCCTCGACCTCGACGGCCAGCCCCGCGGTCACCCGCTGGGCGCGCAGCAGGACTTGGGCGTGCGGCTCGGAGAACATCGTGGCGTTCTCGACGAGTTCGGCCAGCAGGTGGATGACGTCGGCGACGGCGTGGCCGCGCAGCGTGCCCTCGATCGGCGGCACCAGCTTGACCCGCGAGTAGTGCTCGACCTCGGCGATGGACGACCGCAGCACCTCGGTCAGGGTCACCGGGCGGGTCCACTGCCGGCGGGACACCGAGCCGCCGAGCACGGCGACGTTCTCCGCGTGCCGGCGGATGCGGGTGGCCAGGTGGTCGACGTGGAAGAGGCCCTTGAGCAGTTCCGGGTCCTCGACCTCGTTCTCCAGCTGGTCGAGCATGTTGATCGCGCGGTGCACGAGCGACTGCAGGCGCCGGGCGAGGTTGACGAAGACCTCGACCTTCTCCTCGCTGTCCGGCGAGGAACCGCGGGAGAACTGCGCCGTGCGCGCGACCGCCGTCCTGGCCTGCCACATGCTGACGTTGATCTCGTAGGCGAGCCGGCCCAGCCCGTCGCTGCGCGCCGGGGCCTGGTGGGTGAACGGCTGCTGCTCCACCTGCTCGCCCTGCTCCAGCCGGCGCAGCACGTCCTGAAGATCGGCCTGGCCCGCGGCGACCGCGCGGCGCAGCGACTCGTACTGCCGCGACACCGACCGGCTCTCGGCGCGGCCCGCGTACCCGGCGCCGGCCAGGACACCGCAGCCGAGAACGGCGGCGCCGGCGAGCACGCCCCAGGTGGCCGCGTCGGCGGTGCCCTCCTGGCTGCGCAGCACGAAGAGCACGACGACGGCGGCCAGCAGCGCCATCAGCGCCGCCGGCACCACCGCGAGCCGGACCACGGGCGAGCGGTGGGAACGAATGGCCGAATCTGTCGGCGCGTCCTGCGTCGGCGGCCGGGCATGTCTGTTCCGCGCCGAGGGCGGCGCCGTCACCCGGCCGGGCTCCGAACTCACTGCGTAGGGCGGGGTTTCGGGCATCGGAGTCCTCTCGGTCATGCAGTTGGGGACACGCGGCGCACAGCGCGGACCAACTGTCAACTCCGGTATGGAATCAGACAGTTAATAGGACAGCTACCTTACGCCAATCTCGTTCTTGTGACGTAATTCCCGCATCACGGATACGGCACTGTGACCGGCCAAAACAAGGCACGGCTCCTCCTTAGCACAGCGGAAACGCGCGTCCGTGAAAGGTTCGTGAATCTCCGCTTCCGGGGCCCTGTTCCGGACCGTCCGTAATCCCGCGGGGCCGCTGTGCCGGGCCGCCGTGCCGTGCTCTTGGAGCGGCGCCGGAGCACGGCGGAGGCTCCGGCCTGTTCCGGCCGGAGCCTCCGCTTCCCTTCTCGCTGCTGTGTCGGTGCCTGAGGCACCCTCGCCGTCAGCGGGTCACCGTACGACGATCACCACGGGAGAGTTGCCGTAGCCGTACCCGTACCCGTACGGGCTGAAGCCGTACGGACTGAACCCGTAGCCGCCGAACCCGCCGAATCCGCAGAATCGGTTGAAGCCGCGGTTGAAGCCACCGAAGCCGCATCCGCCGCCGGTCACCAGGCTGGTGTGCGACAGCGACGCGACGCCGTGTGTAGGGACCGCTGCCGAGGCCGGACTGGCGGCCACTCCCGTTCCGACGATCGCACCGCCTGCGAGGAGAGCGGCGGCCAAGGTTCGCATGACCGGTTTCCTGCGCATATTTCGGCCTCCTTTGCCCCGGTGAGTCCTCACTCATACCGGTGTATCCCCTCGCTCCAGGTAACACCGGATCGGCTGAACGGACCACCCGAGCACCCCGCACCCCGGAGATACCGGGCCCGTGTACCAGCCGCTCCCAAGCGGCCGTTCACCGCCCGGAAAGCGGCGAGCAGCCCAATCCCGCCCGGAAGGGGCGACCCCGCCCCCTTCACCCGTTGAGGTGAAGCCCGACACAGAACGTGACGCCACGAAGCGATGACCCCCCGCGCCGCCGCGGCGAACGGCGCGCCCAGCCCCAACGCACCCGCACATGCCCGACGACATCACGCCCCGGAAGGGGCGCGGGGAACGGCGCGCCCAGCCCCAATGCACCCGCGCATGTCCGACGACACCACGCCCCGGAAGGGGCGCGGGGAACGGCGCGCCCAGCCCCAACGCACCCGCGCATGCCCGAGGACACCACGCCCCCGGAAGGGGCGCGGGGAACGGCGCGAACAACCCCAACGCACCCGCACATGCCCGACGACACCACGCCCCGGAAGGGGGGCGCGGGGAACGGCGCGAACAACCACCACGCACCCGCAGCCAACCGACAACGTTTGCTCCCCGCTGTCGTCGGTCCCGGTGCGGAGCAGGACGCTGGACCGATCGCAGGGGCGTGGCGGAGTCTGGTTCCGTGTTCGAGGAGCCCGCTCGCCCGTCGCCGTCCTGGTTCGTGCGGCCCGCGGCCCGTGCCTGGCGCTGCGCGCCCGCGCCCACCGCGGCCAGGGCCTTCCACGCCGCCCTGGCCGACTACGCGCCCACGCCCCTGACCCCGCTCCCCGGCCTGGCGGCGGAGCTGGGCGTGGGCCAGGTCTTCGCCAAGGACGAGTCCTGCCGTCTGGGCCTGCCCGCGTTCAAGGCGCTCGGCGCGTCCTGGGCGATCCACCGCGCCCTCGCCGAACGGGCCGCGAGCGGCGCGGAGCCCGGCCCGGTCACCCTGGTCACCGCCACCGACGGCAACCACGGCCGGGCGGTGGCCCGCATGGCCCGCCGGCTCGGACACCGCGCCCACGTCTTCGTACCGCAGGACGTGCACCCGCGGGCCGTGGCGGCCATCGCCGCCGAGCAGGCGGAGGTCACCGGGGTTCCCGGACCGTACGACGAGGCGGTCCGGCTGGCGGCGGAGGCGGCAGCGGCGCCGCGCGCCCTGCTGATCCAGGACACCGCCTGGCCGGGCTACGAACGGATCCCGGGCTGGATCGTCGAGGGCTACGCCACCCTCTGCGCCGAGACGGACGAGCAACTGAGGGCCGCCGGGGTCACCGATGGCCCCGACCTCGTGTCCGTACCGGTGGGAGTGGGCTCCCTGGCCCAGGCCGTCGTCACCCACTACCGCAGCCGCCCCTCGGGTCGGGCGCCCGCACTGCTGTCGGTGGAGCCACGGTCCGCCGCCTGTGTCCTGGCGAGCCTGACCCGCGGCGCACCCGTCACCGTCACCACCGGCGAGACCACCATGGCGGGCCTGAACTGCGGCACCCCGTCCAGCCTCGCCTGGCCCCACCTGCGCCACGGGCTGGACGCCGCGGTCGCCGTCTGCGACGCGGACACCGCCCGCGCGGCCGTCCGCCTGGCCGCCCTCGGCTTCTCGGCGGGCCCCTGCGGGGCGGCCGCGCTGGCCGGCGTCCGTACGATGCTCACCGGCGCGGGCGCCGCCGAACGCCGTACCGCGCTGGCGCTCGACGCGGCCTCCGTGCTCGTGCTGCTGAGCACCGAGGGCCCGGCCGCGAACCCGCACGCGGTGGCGGCCCCCGGCGCCGTACCTCCGGCATCCTGACCCGCCGCCCGACGGCCCCCGCGACCGGACGACCCGCAAGAACCGTCAGCTGCCGCTCGACGCCCTTATGCGTCTCTTTGTGCCCCCTTACGCCTCTTTATGCCTCTTTACGCATCGGAAGGCGTCCCCGAGCGCTCGATCAGACCGTGGATCGCTCGGTCGCCGTGCGCGTCCATGGGCGTGGCGTAGTCCCCGACGGCCCAGACGCCGCCGGTGCCGCCGGCCGGTGCCAGGTCGTAGAAGGTGTAGGAGGGCCACTTGGTGTCGCCGTCGGGCGCGAGCGCTCCGGCCTCCTTCGTCCACGCGGTGCCGTCGAAGTGCCAGAACACCGGCTCCGCGCGCGCCGGCTCGGTCTGGTCGTTGCCGGTGACCCACAGCCCGCCGCGGCCGTCGGAGACGATCGCGTGCAGGTAGAGATCGGCGAGCGCCCCGGTGATGTCCTTCCACGCGGTGCCGTCCCAGTGGGCGACGCTCGGCACCGGCGGATCGGCATCGGGCCCGTCGGCCCACCCGGCGACGTACACGCTGTCCCGTGCCACGGCAGCGATCTTGGCGGTGTCCGTACCGGTCCGTACGGGGGGCTCCGCCATCAGCGTCCAGGTGGTGCCGTCCCAGTGGTACGTCACCGGGTGGCCCCCGTCCACCGGGTACTGCATGCCGGTGGCGTAGGCGTCGTCCGCCGAGAGGGCGTCGATGTCCCGGATGTCGACCAGGTCCGGCAGCGCGAAGGTCTGCCATGTGCCGTCGGAGTAGGTGTAGAGCGCGTCGCCGCCCTTGAAGAGGCGTCCGGGTACGGCCTCGATCGGCACCTCGGGCCAGGAGTCGTCGGCGGGCCCCACCGTGGGCACGCGGGTCCAGCGCCGCCCGTCGTAGTGCACGAGCGCCTGGTCCCGCTGCACCGTGCCGTAGGCCCAGACGTCGTCCGCGGCCACGGCGCTGACCGACGACCACTGCCAGACCGCGGGGAGCCCCGGAGCGGTGTCCTTGCTCCATTTCGTGCCGTCCCAGCGCATGATGACGCCCTGGCCGCCCGTTCTGCCGACCGCCCACGCGAGGTCGTCGCTGACGGAGGAGACGGACATCAAGGACTCGGCGGGGCTGGTACCGGACAGGGAGACCTCCCAGCCGGACTGCGTCGCCGCGCCGGCTCCGCCGGCCGTGAACAGGACGGAGGCGAGAGCCAAGGAGGCGACCGCGGTGCGCGTGAGGTGCCGTGCGAGCATCAGTGAGCGTTCCTTTGCGGTGGAGGGAAGGCTGCCGTCAGCCGACTGCGGCGTGTGGCCGCTCGGCTACGGGACCAGACCACCGGTGCACCCGGATGGTTGTAGCCCCCGGCCCACCGGAGGAGCCCCCGACGCAGGCCAACCCGCGATCGCCACCACCGCGTCGACGGTTCCTTACGCGGCTCCGAGGCCGGCGGCGCGCAGCCGGAGGTGTCGCTCAGCCGTTCCGTGCGGCGGCCAGTCCGTGGCCGTCGCATGCGGAGTTCTCGGGAGCGGCGCTCCTGGATCCGGGCCGGCCCGGCGGCACCGATCGCGGACGTCGAGGAATGCCGAGAAGCCGAGTCGCCATCGCGGCTCGGCTTCTCGTTCTCGTGAGGCACCGGAGACGGCCGAGGCCGGCTGCCGAAGCCACCGCACTCGTGGACCTAGGCTGCCTGGGCTCGCGCGGCACGCGGCCCCGGGGCGGGCTCCTGCACCTCCTGGAGCACGAAGGTCTCGTCTTCCCCGAAGTCCGGGGCTTGGAAAGGGTTCGTCGTCGGGCGCGGCGATGCCGGCGCGGTACGGCGGGGCTGCCCTTCCAGGGCGGAGAACAGCGACGTCAGTTCGATGAGAGGTCTCGCTTTCGTTGCAGGTCCCCGAAGGGGCCTGGCGTGCCGGACCGGGCACAGCGGTCCTACAGCTTGGTCATCTTGGCGTACGGGCTCAAGATCCGCATCTGCGCCGAGCCGAAATCCACGAGCGCCGCGATTCCGTCCTCGATGCCGATGACCCGGCCGAGGCCGTACATGTCGTGTGTGACCTGGTCGCCCACGGCGAAGTGCTTGGGAGCCGGCGCGACCGGGGGTTTGAAGGGGCTGGTGGGCAAATGACGCTTCGGTGCAGCAGGCTTTGTCATCGCCCCCCAGTATGCGCCTACGCGCCGCGCCGGTGGCCGACTCCGAGGGGTTGCGGTGGCTGATCGCACTCCGCTCCGGCGCGAGCCGGGCCCCGCCGACCGGTCGGCGGACGGTCGCCGAACAGTCGGCGGACGGGCGGCGGCCGGGCGGGGTCGGGCGGTTCGGCCTCATAGAAGGCCGGACCACCCGTACTCTTCGTGGTATCTACGGCGTCACATAGCGGGTGCCGAACACTGGAGGCAATACCTCGTGCTGATCGCTCAGCGTCCCTCACTGACCGAAGAGGTCGTCGACGAGTTCCGCTCCCGGTTCGTGATCGAGCCGCTGGAGCCGGGCTTCGGCTACACCCTCGGCAACTCTCTCCGTCGCACTCTCCTGTCGTCGATCCCCGGCGCTGCTGTCACCAGCATCCGCATCGACGGTGTCCTGCACGAGTTCACCACCGTGCCGGGCGTGAAGGAGGACGTCACCGACCTGATCCTCAACATCAAGCAGCTGGTCGTCTCCTCGGAGCACGACGAGCCGGTCGTGATGTACCTGCGCAAGCAGGGTCCGGGTCTGGTCACCGCCGCCGACATCGCGCCCCCGGCCGGTGTCGAGGTGCACAACCCCGACCTGGTGCTGGCCACGCTCAACGGCAAGGGCAAGCTGGAGATGGAGCTGACCGTCGAGCGCGGTCGCGGCTATGTCTCCGCCGTGCAGAACAAGCAGGTGGGCCAGGAGATCGGCCGTGTCCCGGTCGACTCGATCTACTCGCCGGTGCTCAAGGTCACGTACAAGGTCGAGGCCACGCGTGTCGAGCAGCGCACCGACTTCGACAAGCTGGTCGTCGATGTCGAGACCAAGCAGGCCATGCGTCCCCGTGACGCGATGGCGTCGGCGGGCAAGACGCTGGTGGAGCTGTTCGGTCTGGCCCGTGAGCTGAACATCGACGCCGAGGGCATCGACATGGGTCCGTCCCCGACGGACGCCGCGCTGGCCGCGGACCTCGCGCTGCCGATCGAGGAGCTGGAGCTGACCGTCCGCTCCTACAACTGCCTCAAGCGGGAAGGCGTCCACTCGGTGGGCGAACTCCTGGCACGCTCCGAGGCCGACCTGCTGGACATCCGCAACTTCGGTGCGAAGTCCATCGACGAGGTCAAGGCGAAGCTGGCCGGCCTGGGCCTGGCCCTGAAGGACAGCCCGCCCGGATTCGACCCGACCGCCGCCGCCTTCGACGCGGACGACAGCCCGACCCCCGGTTACGCGGAAACCGAACAGTACTGAACGCCGCACCCCGAGACCCACAGCCCCCACGGAGACCCCTCCTAGGGGGCTGTGCGAGGGGCCGCAGGGATCGGTCCTCCGGATCAGCACGGACCGGGGCCGTGCCCGGCACCGCCGCGCCCGCCATCGCCCCGGCGAGCCGCCCCTCGTCCTCGCCACAGCCGCAGGCGGCAGTCGGCCACGGTCGTCGGCGCGTTCTACGGGCCGGCATCGGCCGCCGAAGCCGGCGACATCCGTGATGAGGTCGTCCGAGCCGCCAATGCCGCTGGCTGAGCGGGCTGACGCCGACAGCAGGGCCTCACGCCACCCCGGAAGGACGGCTCCGCCCCGCCGGAGCCCGGCCGGCGGGGCGGAGCAGCAGGATGGTCAGCAGCGCTTCGACGTGACCGCCTGGCCCGCCACCGGGTCGCCGGGGGCGCGAAGGCTGCCGATGGCCGCGGTGCACTCGTTCACCGTGTCCGCCGGCAGGGACCAGAACTCCTGGGCGTTCGTGGCCTTCCACGCGGCCTGGCCGACGACCTGGTCGCGCGCGTAGCTGTAGACGCCGGTGCTGACGTCGTAGTCCTTGATCTTGTCGCGGAAGCTCTGCCACACCCACAGGTAGCCGTAGTTGCGGTTGCAGTTCGGCGAGTAGAACTGCTTCACGGAGGCGACGTGCGCGCCCCCTCGGTCGATGTATGCGGTGGTGCCGACCTGGTAGGCGTCCGCGCAGACGCCGGCGGCCTGGGCCTTGACGCTCATCGGGTTGCCGGCCTCGGACGGGACGGCCGAACGTGCGGTCGTGTGCTGCTTGTTCGGTGACGGGGCGGGTCCGGTGCCGGCCACGGCGGAGGCCGCCGGAAGGAGGGCACAGGCGGACACGGCCGCCACGACCAGGATTCTGCGAGCACGCATGAGGAAGCTCCCCCTAGCTCTGGATGACTGACTCGACGGGTGTCGTTCACTGCCGCCGGACAGCAGACAGGGCACGGCACATCACCGCGAATCACCACGAACCCCTGTGAAGATCACTGTCCGCGCGTTTCGGTCATCAAGTCAGACAGCCGGACCCACCGGATGGTTGTGCCCCAGACCACACGATTTTCCGCACCTTCGGGGGCCCTCCCGGAAGAGCTTGCGGGTTGCGCGAACCCCCCGCTCCTACAGCCTCGGCGCGTCCCGTCGCGGAAGCGGGCCGTACCGACTCTGTACGCAGGTGAACGCAACCAGAACCGTGACCACGGAAGGGGAGCAGCGTGAGTGTGTCCAGCTTCTGCTCGTGGCTCCGGGTCAGCGGGGAATCGCCTCCTCACCCCCGTTCTGCGACCAGGCCGCGGTGAGCGCGGTGACCGGGTCACTGTCGGCTGGTGCCACGGGCCACCATTCGCCGTCGTCGTCCTGGAGGTAGGGATACCAGCGGGCGTCGGGGCCCAGGCGCAGCTGGATGCCGTGGTCGGTGAGGGTGAGGCGGTTGCGCCAGGCTCTGAGATGTGTGGGGGAGTCAGTCATCTCGGAGAGGGCCGCGTCCAGGGCGGTGCGGGTGGCCTTCATCACCGTTGGATCAGGGGTGTGGGGCTGTTCGGCGACGATGATGCCCGTGGGGCCGCCGTGACGCCATGCGCGGGTGAGCCGTGCGAAGGCGGTGGGTCTGGTGCCGGTGTTCCGGATCAGGTGGTGGAACCACTCGGGTCCGGGGTCGCCCGCGGCGATGCGGACGGCGTCCTGGTGCTGGGTCAGGTGCAGGTCGGCGGTGTCGCCCGCGAGGAGCCGGGCGGCGCGCGCGGCGGCGTCGGCCATGAGGCGTTCCAGGTCCGCGGCGGCCAGGCCGGTGCCGGGCGGCGGGGCGACGGGCAGCGCCGCGGTGTGGGCGGCGGGTTCCGGCAGTCCGGGCAGTTCGGGGGGCTCTTCGGCCCAGTGGGCGTACGCGGCGGCGGCCGGGATGCCGACCGGTGCAGATGGGGCGGCGGCGGTGTCCGGTGCCGCCGTACGGAGTGCGCGCAGCTGGGCGATGATCTCCTTACGACCACGGCCGCGCAGCGCGAAGAGCACGAATGGGTCGGTGTCGATGGTTGCGGCGATGGCATAGCAGAGCGCAGCGGCGTGCTTGCAGGGGTGTCCCCAGTCGGGGCAGGAGCACTCCGGATCGAGTTCGGTGGGCAGTGGGAGCAGCGGGACGCCTGCGTGCCGGGCGTCGTCCACGAGTTCGGCGGGCATCTCGTCGTCGAGCAGTGCCGCGAGATGTCCGGCGCGGGCCGCGATCGTGTCGAGCAGGGTGTCCCACTGAGGGTCGGTGAGGACGGGCAGGTGGACTGAGGAGCGGTACGGGCGCGGGCGGCTGCCCTGGACAGCGGCATCGACTGTGCCCGGAGCGACGGTGACCGGGCCGACCATGCCGTTGCGGGCGTAGGTGCGTCCGCGCGCGAGCCGTCCGGCGTCCAGGGTGGAGTCCTCCAGGGCGGCCACCCATGCCTGGCCCCACCAGGTCGAGGCGAAGGCTCGCTTGCCGCGGGCGGGCGCACGGCGCGGGCCGGGGACAGCGGGGCTCATGACGGCCGTCCCAGGGCGACGAGTTCGGCGAGGTCGGCGTCGGACAGCTCGGTCAGGGCTGCCTCGCCGGAGCCGACGACGGCGTCGGCGAGGGCCCGCTTGGCTTCGAGCAGCTTGGCTACCTTGTCCTCCACGGTTCCCTCCGCGAGGAGCTTGTGCACCTGGACGGGTTTGTCCTGGCCGATGCGGTAGGCGCGGTCGGTGGCCTGCTCCTCGACGGCCGGGTTCCACCAGCGGTCGTAGTGCACGACGTGGCTGGCGCGGGTGAGGTTGAGTCCGGTGCCCGCCGCCTTCAACGACAGCAGGAACACCGGCACTTCACCGCGCTGGAAGCGGTCCACCATCTCCTCGCGCCGCGCGACGGGGGTGGCACCGTGCAGGAAGAGAGCGGCGACGCCGCGCTCGGCGAGATGCTTCTCCAGCAGCGCCGCCATCTGTTTGTACTGCGTGAAGACCAGCACGGATTCGCCTTCGGCGGTGATGGTGTCGAGAAGTTCGTCGAGCAGGTCGAGCTTGCCGGAGCGGCCCCGCAGGGGAGTGGACTGGCGCAGGTACTGGGCGGGATGGTTGCAGATCTGCTTCAGAGCGGTGAGCAGCTTGAGTACCAGACCGCGTCGGGCGATGCCTTCCGACTCGGCGATCTTCGCCATGGTCTCGCGGACCTGTGCCTCGTACAGGCCGGTCTGCTCGGCCGTCAGCGGGACGACGTGGTCGGTCTCGGTCTTGGGCGGCAGTTCGGGCGCGATGCCGGGGTCGGACTTCTTGCGGCGCAGCAGGAACGGACGTACGAGACGGGACAGGCGCTCGGCTGCCCTGGGGTCCTCGCCCGCCTCGATGGCGCGGGCATGCCGGTCACGGAAGGCGGCGAGTGTGCCGAGCAGCCCGGGGGTGGTCCAGTCGAGCAGTGCCCACAGCTCCGAGAGGTTGTTCTCGACCGGGGTGCCGGTGAGAGCGACGCGGGCGCGGGCGGGCAGGGCGCGCAGTTCGCGGGCGGTGACGGCGTAGGGGTTCTTGATGTGCTGGGCCTCGTCGGCGGCCACCAGCGACCAGGCCGTCTCGGCGAGCACGTCGCGGTCGCGGCGCAGCACCCCGTAGGTGACCAGGACGATCTCGTCACCGGCCAGGTCCTTGAGGTGGCGGTCGCCGCCGTGGTAACGGCGTACGGGGGTGAGCGGCGCGAACCTGGCGGCCTCACGCTGCCAGTTGCCGAGCAGGGAGGCCGGGCAGACCACAAGGGTGGGGCCCGCGGTGGCGGGGTCGCTCTGGCGGTGCAGGTGCAGAGCGAGCAACGTGATGGTCTTGCCCAGGCCCATGTCGTCGGCGAGACAGCCGCCGAGGCCGAGTGCGCACATCTCGGCCAGCCAGGCCAGGCCCCGCTTCTGGTACTCACGCAACGTGGCCTTGAGGGCGGCGGGCTGGGGCACGGGGGTGCGGGACTCGGGATCACGGATACGAGCGACCAGGTCGCCGAGCGCACCGACCGCCACACAGGGGACCCGGTCACCGTCCCTCCCCCAGCCTCCGGCCGGGGGGACCCCCATCTCGCTTCGCTCGGCCTCGCCGGTCAGCGCGGCGCTCAACGCCTCCATGGGGGTGAGCGGTTCCATCCGGCGGCGCCTGGCGCGGGCCACCAGCTTCGGGTCGGCGAGCACCCACTGGTCGCGAAGCCGGACGAGGGGACGGCGTGACTCCGCGAGGGCATCCATCTCGGCCTCGGTGAGCGGCTCGCCGCCGAGGGAGACCTGCCAGCGGAAGTCGAGAAGGGCCTCGGTGTCCAGCAGCCCGCCCGCGGCGGAACCGGGGGCGGTGCGCTGCCCGATCTCCGCGGTCGCGGTGAGCGCCTTGACCAGTTCGCGCGGCCAGTGCACGTCGACACCGGCCGCGCGCAGCGCGTCTGTGGCGTCCCCGAGGAGATCGAAGGCTTCGTCGTCGGTCAACCGGAGCTGATCGGGAGCGGCATCGTCGAGCAGCCTCCGCAGCGGGGGCCAGGAGCGGGCGCCGCGGCGCAGGGCGAGCAGCGTCTCGGTCTCGGCGCGCGGGCCGAGCAGCCGCTCCACCTCGGTCGGCTCGCTCCACAGCCGTGCGGCCTCGATGACGAGCGCCGGGTCCGCCGCGGTGTGCAGTTGCAGGACGGCCCGGAACTGTCGTCGGCGTCCTTCGGGTACGTCGACGCGCAGGGAGACACCGACCTCGGCGGTGAGTGCCGCCTGGGTTTCCTCGGCCCATTCACGCAAGGCGGGCACGGAGCGGGCCTCGCGCCAGACGTACGGCAGCGCTCCCATGGCGAGCGGCGCGGCCGGCGTACGGACCAGATCATCGGCGACCGCGTCGCAGAACTGGCGTACCAGCGCGGCCGGTTCGGCGATCCTCCCCCGAGTTCTCGGCTGCGCTCGAACAGGGGGGACCCCCATCGGCGCGGGGCCTGGCTCGGGCAGGCAGTGGGCGTGTGGTGGAAAGGCGGCGGCCAGGGCGTCCAGCGTCTGGCGCTGGGCGGCGGTGCAGGGACCCACCTGCCAGGTGTCGTAACCGGCGGGGGTGATGGCCGGGTGGAGGCGGCCGTCGGCGAGCAGCCGCAGCGCGAAGCGAGTGGCGGCCTGCCAGGCGGCGCCGGAGGGATGCGCCGGCTCCGCATGGACCAGGGCGGAGACAGCGACGGCGACAGGCAGCGCGTAACCCTCGACCCTGCGCCGCCTGACCGAGCGGCCGTGCGGCAGGACCAGCTCCACCGCCTCGGTCTCAAGGCCGGTGGGCGGCGTACTGACTCCGGCTGCTGCCCCGGCCGGCTGCCACAGCAGCAGCCGCCCAAGGCGGGCGGGCTCACCGGGCAGGAACACCGCCGCCCAGCCGGCGCCGAGCAACTCCCTCACGAAGGCGGATACTTCCTGCCTGGCCAGCGGCGGTGTGCTCCTCGCGCCCGTACTCGGCTCCCGTACGACGACTCGTGCCACTCTCTTCCGCCCTGCCGCTTGCCGGACTCTCCCCAGACCCGCTCACCACCGCACCCCACCAGGCAACGTCATACGCCGGCAACCGCGGGCCCTGGCTTGACTGCCGGCGACGGCGCCACGGCGGACATGCCGCTGCCGAACACGCCGGCCCTCAACCATATGGTGCAGCGCTACGGTGAGGCCATGAGCACCTGGGAACCAGCCGCGCCGGAGGCGTTGATCGAAGAGGCCATCGTCGACGCCTACGGCCAGGATGAGCAGCTCACCGGCTTCCTGACGAAGATCGAGGAGAACCTTGCCGTGCCGTTCACCACGACTGTTCTCGGCGTCGAGGTGCGCGTGGTCGGGGTCGACCTGAGCGACGACGGACGCGTGGTCGCACGCTGCGTCCGTGGGTCGGTCCGACAGAACATCGGAATCCTGGACCTGCCGCTGCCGGAACCCGCCCCCGAGGGTTCGCAATGGATCGACGCATACCGCTACTGGGCCCGCTGAACCGGCGCGCAGGGCAAGTGCCCAGCCGAGCCCCTGCTCGAACGGACAGTCGCCTCGACTGCCGCTGACCGGACCGACTGCGGCAATCAGAGAGCACGTAGCGCGCCTACCGCGGCATGCTTGCCGCTATGGCCGACACCACACGCATCACGGTGACGCTCCCCACCGAGCAGGTGGCGGAGCTGAAGAAGATCACGGACAACATCTCCGGCTACGTGGCCGAAGCGGTCGCAAGACAGGTCCGGCACCAGCTTCTGGGGGCCGACCTGCGCAGCCACACAGAAGAGCACGGGGCCTTCAGCGAGGAGGAGCTGGCCGAGGCGCGGGCGCGGATCTTCGGTACGACGCAGGCCGCCGGTGGCACGAGCGCCGCGTGAGCGGCCACATCGAGACCGTCGTCCTGGACAGCGAGGGGCTGTCGGCCTGGGTGTCGCAGGACCGGAAGGTTCTGGCGATGTTCCAGGTGTTCCACGACATGGGAGCGGACCTTGTTGTCAGCGCCAACACCACCGTGGAAGTGAGCCACGCCGGGGTGCGTCTGCCCCGACTGCAATGGGCGCTCTCCCGGGTCAAGTGGAGCCGGTCACGGAGGCGGCGGCCAAGGCGGCGGCACAACTGCTCAAGGGCGCCGGTCTGCACGGACACACGTACGCGATCGACGCCACCGTCGCGGAAGCGGCCTTGCGGCAGCCTGGCCCGGTCGTCATCCTCACATCGGATGTCGATGACATGACCCGGCTGTGCGGCAGCAGGGTCCGGATGATCAGGCTGTGACCGGGACACCGTCCCGGGACCATGGGCGGATCCGCGTGGATCCGCTGAGAACCAGAGTCACCGCAAGCTCATCATGCGGGTCCTGGCCGCCGGTAACCGTCGCGACGTACCCGTCAGATGGTGTGGCTCCGCACCGTCTGCGCCGGTCGCCCTGCAAGGACGGGAGTGTGCGCCTTTCCTGCTTGGCGATATGCCCTGAACATCGCCTATGAAGGCAACCGAAACTGCAACCAGGGCATAGCGAAGAGTCGGACCGCAACGAGCGGTCCGACTCTCCGTTTCGCCTGTTCAGGCGGCTGCGGAGGATACGAGATTCGAACTCGTGAGGGGTTGCCCCCAACACGCTTTCCAACTGTACGGGGGCGTTCGTAGGGGTTCGCGGGGCAGGTCAGAGGGGGTGCGCGTACGGCGGTGAACGGTGGCGGCCGCCGGCGCACTGGACAAAGACCAGGACAAGGGACCGTGCTGGGTTGACGTTAGCTACCGAGGTCAGGCACAGGTTTCGCGCCCAGGGCCGCCCGCGCAACCGAGGGCAGGACGCTGCGCGGGGCAGGGAGACCGCCCACGTGCAGCCCCTTGCTCCCCTCAATGACCTTGATCGCAAATTGTGACTTAAGGCACACCCTGCGTAGTAGAATGCGCGTACCCCATGGCGATCAGTTGGCCAAAGGAGCCGCAGAAGTGCAGAACCCGGTACCAAACAGGCCAATTTACCACATCACGCATATTAGAAATCTACGCGGCATTCTTCAACGAGGCGGCCTGTTTAGCGACAACTTCGCCGTACAGAACGGGATCATCGACACTGATATCGGAATGGCGGGAATCAAGCAGCGTCGCCGTACCACGGCCGTCGATTGCGGACCCGGCGGCACGCCAGCGGACTATGTACCCTTCTACTTTGGCTATCGTTCCCCCATGCTTCGATCGATTCACGTCGGGAATGTGCCGACTTATCGCGAGGGGCAAGAGCCGGTCATCTACTTGACGTCCAGCTTGGCTGCCGTTAGGAATGCGGGACTCCCAGCCGTATTCAGCGAGGGAAACGCTGGTGCCACCTTTGTGGACTTCCATGCAGACGACGCCGAACTTTGCGAAAAGCTGATCGACTGGCCTCTGATGACTCAGAAGTGGTGGAACGACATACCTGAAGACCCGAACCGGGCAAGCCGGCGTCAAGCTGAATATTTGGTGCACAGATTCTTCCCGGTGGGTCTCGTAGCGTCGATCGTTACACAAAATGAGCGTCGCGCGTCTGAAGTTCAAAATAGCCTCGCCGAAAATGGTGCATCTATTTCAACGATGGTGTATCCTCAGTGGTACTACTAGGGAGCGAAGGGGTGAAGACGGTGATCCAGGAATCGCAGGGCAATTTGCTTGAGGCAGACGTGGAAGCCATCGTCAACACCGTTAATACTGTTGGTGTAATGGGGAAAGGGATTGCCCTCCAGGTCAAGCAGGCCTTCCCTGAGAACTTTAAGCAGTACAAGCGAGCCTGCGATCTAGGTGAAGTGAAGATCGGTGAGATCTTCGTCTACGACGCGCACCACCTTGGCCCCCGCCGCTACGTACTTAATTTCCCTACGAAGCGCCACTGGCGAGGGAAGTCGCGCATTGAAGACATTCAGGCGGGCCTCAATGCCTTGGTTGACGTAGTGAAAAAGCACAACATCGAATCTATCGCTGTACCCGCCTTGGGGTGCGGAAACGGTGGACTCGACTGGAGTGAAGTGCGCCCGCTTATTTACGCAGCTTTTGAGTCTCTACCTTCCGTTAAGGTGGCGCTGTTCCCTCCGACGGGCGCTCCAGCACCGGCTTCGATGCCAGTGCGTACCAGTGCGCCAAATATGACGCGAGGCAGGGCGGCAGTGATTTCGCTGCTAAATGGCTATGTTGAGCAGGCGAAGTCTGAACGTATTGAAGCTTCAGATGGGGCTTCGCTACTCGAACTGCAAAAACTGATGTACCTACTTCAGGCTGCCGTTGGAGTTCCGATGCGCCTCAACTACGAGAAGGCGCGATACGGGCCGTATGCCGAGAACCTGAATCATCAACTTCAGCGGATGGAGGGCCACCTGGTTCGGGGATACGGCGACCGAACTCAGCGTGTACTCGACTTCCACCCGATCAAACTTACGGCTGAGGCGCAGGGTTCCGCAGAATCTTGGTTGCAAGAGAATCACGACACTGACCTCAAAGAGGCTGTCAATAAGGTCCTAGAACTAATCGACGGATTCGCCTCTCCGTATGGCCTTGAACTGCTTTCTACGACACACTGGGTCATGCAGGAACTCGGCGTAGATGCACCACAGAGTGAGGTCGTTTCCTCTCTGCAGCAGTGGAGCCGCCGCAAAGCAGAGATCTTCACGGATCGGCACATCGCCGTGGCATGGCAGCGGTTGCAGTCAAAGCGCAGGGACGTCGTACCTATGTGATCGGCGCAACGAACGGTGCTGAACGACCGGTTATGAGCGGAAACCGAGACGGGCGCGGCCTCACTGGGAGGCCGCGCCCGTTGTTTGTTTGCGCCGCTCAGGGCGGGGGGAATCCCGGCTTCTCCCATCCCAGCTCTTGGAGATTGTTCAGATAGTCCTGTGCGGCCGGTTCCTTGCCGTAGCGCTGCCGCATGACGGCCGCGAGTTCCCGGCTGGTCATGATGAGGGAAGGGACGGACTGCCGGTCACCCTGTAGCGCTCGCTCGCCATGGATGAGGGCCTGTTCGAGGTCGCCCTCACGTGCTGCGGTGACTCCGAGCGTTACCCGCGCTTCGGCGTTCCGCATGGGTGAGCGTTCGGTGCCGTCGAAGTCCGTTCCGGCGCGTAGAACCTCGTCCGCGAGCGTCCGAGCAAGCCGGTCCTCTCCTACCAGCCGGTAGCAGTCCATCGAGTAGAAATCGAACTTGGCGGGGTCCACCACGAAGTGGTTGTCCAGGTTCTCGGGATGCGGCATCCCTTCAAGCAGTCGGCGTCCCTTGTCCAGTGCCACCTCAACCTGTCGGCGGTCTCCGAGTCGCGCCCATGCCTTGGCTTCCTGGCCCGCGAGCTGCACTGCAACGCCATGGTTCGGCGCCGCCTCCGATCCGGCCTGTGCTGCTGCGATGACACCGTGATAGTCGCCGGTCGTGAGGGCGAACCACGCCCGCATCTCGTGGGCCCACCCCGCCACCTCAGGGTGGTCTGCCTCCGTCGCGAGCGACAGAGCGGCGCGGCGCGTCGACTCGGCCGCGTGGCGGTCTCCCGTGTCGTACTCGACGCAGCCGA